>CALOEN010000050.1:0-7261 GCA_942492335.1 uncultured beta proteobacterium
CGGCCGGCAATGTAAGGAAAACCCGGCCAGACCGACTCAATACCAAGCGGATTACGGAATTTCTGCTGATTCCGGCGGTCTCATTGGGCAATTCACGGAGGAATGTATGCAAAGACGCAGATGGTTACAGGGAATATTAGCCATGGCAGCCTGGAATGCACTGCCTTCACACGCGGGCGCGGCGCAGGCCGCTTCGATGAAAGCGATCGAGGACCTGCAGCAGCACTGGAAAACCCTGCTCGCCGCGGATTACAAGGCACCTGCGCCCTCCGAGCCGCTGAAACTGCCCAAGGATGAATGGCGCAAGCGCCTGGACAAGACGCAATACAAAGTGCTGCGCCAGGAAGGCACCGAACCGCCGGGCACCAGTCCGCTCAACAATGAAAAGCGCGCCGGCGTCTACGCCTGCGCCGGTTGCGATCTACCGCTGTTCACGTCCGACATGAAATACGACAGCGGCACCGGCTGGCCGAGCTTCTTCACCACCATACCCGGGGTGTTCGGCACCAAGGAAGATCGTTTCTTATTCTCGCCGCGCACTGAATACCATTGCAAACGCTGCGGCGGCCACCACGGCCATGTGTTCGACGACGGCCCGCCGCCGACACGGCAGCGCTGGTGCAACAACGGTGTGGCGCTGAAATTTGTCCCCAAGACGGGGCGCGCATAATCAAAAGTGGCCCCGAGGCGCTGTCAGGAAGCGCCCCGGCAGCAGTCACAGCCCGAGGATGCGGCCGATTTCCGAAACGTATTGGCCGGCTTTCATGCTTTCGGCGAATGCGGAATCCAGCGCGTCGTCGAGCCCTTCGCGCATGCTGTGCAGGCCGTCCCTGACCCAGTGGTGTCGTCGTATCGGCGAATTGAGTACATTCTTGAGGGTCTCCACCTCGTCCCGCAGGCGCTTAACGTCGGCGGACCCGGTACGCACGCCGGCCAGATCACGCTCCATGTCGGCGATCAGCTTGCCCACCTCTTCAAGATCGATTTCCTTGTCCTTCGCGCCTTTTTGCTCCGTCACTGCGAACCTCCATGTAGATTGCTCTGCCCTTCAGTTTAATCCACACCCGCCCCCGCGTCACATTTTTGGTGATTCGAGCGCCCGCTCTCGACGCACCGGGTTTTCCACAGTATCCTGAGTCATCGATCCGGATAATGAAGCCAAGATGACAGGCAATCCGACGCTCAGACCCGCCATTCCCGCAGACGCATATGAAATTGCGGTGATGTCGCGTTACCTGATCGAGATTGGCCTGCGTGGCTGGTCATGGCATCCGGATCGCGTGATCAAGGCAATACGCGCGCGGGAAACCCTGGCGCTGGCAGCCGAGGTCGGGGACAATCTGACCGGATTTGCCATCATGGAATTTGGCGACACCCGCGCTCATCTGAGCCTGCTGGCGGTAAAGCCCGCGCACCAGCGCTCCGGCATAGGCCGCAAGATGATGGACTGGCTCGAAGAATCGGCGCTCACGTGCGGGATTTCCACCATCGAACTCGAGTTCCGCGTCAGCAATCTGGGCGCGCGAAGCTTCTACCACGATCTCGGTTACACCGAAACCAAATATCTTGCCGGCTATTACCAAGGCACCGAAACCGCGCTCAGGATGTCGCGCGACATCCGCCTCCATGTTCCCGATCGCATCAGCTAGAAAAACCGCACCAGTTCTCCATCCCGGTTGAAAGCAAGAAAGCTTTCTATCCTGCCGTTCTGGATGGCCTCGACCATCATTTTCAGCGGTTGCACTGCCTCATCACCGCAGGGCGCGATCCCCGCTTTGCCCGACAGGCTGGATACGAAAGCGATGTCCCAGACCAATCCGGTCTGACGCGATTCCTCGACGAGGGTGGAAAAGGTCCCCAACTCCCCGGGCAGTTTATCGACACACATCACCGGAGACAGCGTGCCACCCTGCCCGGCGCTATGGCTATTTTTCTGGTCCTCGGTCGGGCCTTCTGGCAGACCGGCGCTGGCAAATACGAACAGCATGCGCTGGGGCTCGGATTGCGCTTTCGCAGCGTCCAGCAGGTCGGAATAACTCGATATCGACGTCATGACTTTGTTCCTGAGAGGGTGGCTTAACGCCGTCTGGTGAATTCGCGCAGGTTGGGATTGAGCTTGTCGATGTCCGCCTTGACCTGCTCGCGGCTGCGCTCGTAGACGATCTCCCGCCCCATCACGGATCCGGCGTAGGCCAGCCCGTTGCGGGTCGGCGTCAGCTCGCACTTGACGCAGTGGACGCCTTCACCAAGCACCACCTGTATCAGGTCGGTTCGCTTGTTGAGCACCACGACCTGCATGGTCTGCTTGGTTTCGGTGACGCGCACCTCGATTTTCTCTGTGTTCATTTACTCGTCGACTCCGATTACGTTAAACAGCTTTTCAATCCTGTCTTTTGGTTCCGTCTTTTATGACCATTTGCCCTCTCCTCTAGGCCTCTTCCCCGCTGGGAGATGGGAGGTTTTTATTCACTGTCGTCCCAGCGCCCACGCCACATGCTCGCGCACCAGCGCTGAAGGATGATCAGATCGCGCCTTGAGTGCCGTGACGATATTCCTCGATTCCGGCGTGTCCCCCAGCACATCCAGCGCATTGCCCATTCCCACCGCGAGATTGCGCAGCCAGCGCTCGTAACCGATGCGGTGGATCGCGCTGCCCAGCAGTTTGGCATCGAACGCCTGCTCATTCCAGCCAAACAGATCGACCAGTGTCGCATCATCAAGCCCGTTGCGCACGCTGAAATCGGGCTCGCCGCCGGGCTGCGCAAACCTGTTCCACGGGCAGACCAGCTGGCAGTCGTCGCAGCCATAGACGCGGTTGCCGATCAGCGGCCGCATGACCTCGGGGATGCTGCCTTTGAGTTCGATCGTAAGATAGGAAATGCAGCGCCGTGCATCGAGCTGGTACGGCGCGACTATGGCCTGCGTCGGGCACACGTCCATGCATTTCTCGCAGGTGCCGCAGTGGCTTTTCAACCCGGGATCGACCGTCAGCGGCAAATCGGTGTAGATCTCGCCCAGAAAAAAGTACGATCCTGCCTCGCGCGTCAGAAGCAGCGTGTGCTTGCCACGCCAGCCCAGGCCCGCTTTCTGCGCCAGTTCGACTTCCATCACCGGGGCGCTGTCGGTAAACGCCCGATAGCTGAACGCCCCCACCGCCTGCGTGATGCGGTCGGCCAGTCGCTGCAGGCGACGGCGCATGACCTTGTGGTAGTCGCGTCCCAGTGCATAGCGCGAGATGAACGCCTTGTCCGCGTCATTGACGACGTCCCAGCTGTCGCGGGCGGCGGGCGGCTGGTAATTCATGCGCGCGGCGATCACCCGCAGCGTTCCGGGCACCAGTTCCGCCGGGCGCGTGCGTCTGACCCCGTGCTTTGCCATATAATCCATGTCGCCGTGCCAGCCTTTGTCGAGCCAGTCCAGGAGACGCGTCTCGGCTGCGGAAAGATCGCAGTCGGCAATGCCGACTTCCTGAAAGCCGAGCTGCTTTCCCCACTGCTTGATATCGCGCGCGAGCGCGGCGCCATCGACAGACTTTAAGACAGGACTTTCTTGCATATCCCGCATTCTAGATTGAATCCCGACCGGACAGGCTCTCAGCCGCCCGGCTTGAGCCGTTTTCTCGCGACTGAAGCCGATACACTGGCGCTGGGCGCGGAACTGGCGCAGGCGCTCGCGCCCGGAATGGTGATTTACCTGGTCGGCGACCTTGGCGCCGGGAAAACCACGCTGGCGCGGGGCGTGCTGCGCGGCCTCGGCTATATGGACAAGGTCAAAAGCCCGACCTACACTCTGGTTGAAGTTTACAAACTTTCTAGGTTATACTTGTATCACTTTGATTTTTATCGGTTCATCGATCCACGGGAACTGGACGAAGCCGGATTCAAGGAGCACTTTAACGCCGATTCGGTATGTCTCGTGGAATGGCCGGAAAAAGCAGCGGAACATGTGCCAGCGGCGGACGTGAAGATTGCGATGCGGGTGGATGGCAACGGCAGACACATCGAAATCTTCGCCGATACAGAGGCGGGCAAACATTGTATAGAACGTCTCACGCATTAGCGCACCACCCCTCGGCCCCACGGCGTGACTTGCTGCGCCTTTCGTTCTTCACTTTTTGCCTCAGCATGACCCGGTCGGCGCTGTGGTTTGCCGTCGCGATCACCGCCACAGCCGCCGCGGCTGACAATATTCTCATCACCTCGACCCGTGTGTGGCCCGCCGCCGATTACACCCGCATTACGCTCGAATCCAGCGGGCCCATCCAGCACAAGCTGTTCGGGTTGAAGAACCCCGAACGCCTGGTCCTCGATCTCGAAAGCGTCAACATCACTGCCACCCTCAACGACCTGACCGAGAAAATCACCGCCAGTGATCCGTACGTGCAATCAGTGCGCATAGGACGCTTCAAGCCCGGCATCGTGCGCCTGGTGCTCGACCTCAAAGCGGAAGTCAATCCGCAGGCGTTCACGCTCGCCCCCATCGGCGATTACGGCCACCGCCTGGTGCTCGACCTGTACCCGCTGGTGCCGCCCGATCCGCTGCTCGCTTTCCTCGACCGGCATCAGTCGCAACGCGAAGCTGAGACTGATGCCGTCGCGCCCGCGCCATCTGCCCTGCCGCCGCCGGCCGAGCCTGCCGGCGCGCAAGCAGAGGCACCCGGACCCGTCCCTGAAAAAACCGCGCGTGCCGATCCCCGCAAGCCCCGTCCGGATTCGACCCGGCTCATCATCGTCGCGATCGACCCCGGTCATGGCGGCGAAGACCCCGGCGCCAGTGGACGGCGCGGCACACGCGAGAAAGATGTGACGCTGGCCATCTCGCGCCAGCTCAAAAAGCGCATCGACCAGGAACCCAATATGCGCGCGGTGCTGATCCGCGATGGCGATTACTTCATCCCGCTCAACATGCGCGTGCAGAAGGCGCGTCGCGTGCACGCCGATCTGTTCGTGTCCGTCCATGCCGATGCCTTCAACAAGCCTCACGCGCGCGGGTCCTCGGTGTTCGCGCTGTCCGAGCGCGGCGCAACCTCGGCTGCGGCGAGCTGGCTCGCCAAGCGTGAGAACGATGCCGATCTGATCGGTGGCGTCAACCTGGACGTAAAGGACCCGTACCTGAAACAAACGCTGCTCGATCTGTCGCAAACCGCGACTATCAGCGACAGCCTGAAGCTCGCCAAGGCGGTGCTGTCAGAACTGGGCGAGATCAACACGCTGCACAAGCCCCACGTCGAGCAGGCCGGTTTCGCCGTGCTCAAAGCGCCCGACATTCCCTCCATCCTGGTCGAGACCGCTTTCATCAGCAATCCGGAAGAGGAAAAGCGGCTCAAGGACAATGCCTACCAGGGCAAGATGGCCGATGCCATTTTCGGTGGCATCAAGCGCTATTTCGCCAGAAACCCCCCGCTCTCACGCAACCAGCTGGTGATGAATCCCTGAACGGGTAACTGTGATGTTCAGGAACGGGCTGGTGGTTTAGAATCGCGCGTCAAATCAATATAACAAAACGCAAACAACGCATGGCATACAAGTGGGGAATTTTGCCGGCGCTCGCGCTGATGGCCGGCTGTGCAAGCACACCACCGGAAAAACAACCGTCAACTGAAACGATCGCGTTGCCCTACGTCACCAGCTTTTCCCAGAACGCGCCGGGCGACGCCGTGCCCCGCGGCTGGCGGCCGTGGACCCTCTCACGATTCAAGAAACCCACGCAATACCAGTTGGTCGACGACGCCGGCAGGACCGTGGTCAGGGCGTACGCGCAGACTTCGGCTTCGGGCCTGATACACACGCTCAAGCTGGATCCGCGTCAGTACCAGCTGTTAGAGTGGCAATGGAAAACCACGGAACTCATCGCCAGCGCCGACAACACGCGCAAGCAAACCGAGGATTCGCCGGTGCGCGTGGTGGTGAGTTTCGACGGCGACATGGACAGCCTGCCAATCGAGGAGCGCGTGTTTTTCGACAGCATCCGGTTGGTGACCGGGCAGCAGCTGCCCTATGCGATGCTCATGTATATCTGGGAGAACCGCGCGCCCAGAAACAGCATCATCCCGAACCGGCACACCTCGCGCATCCAGATGATCGTGGTCGAATCCGGGCGCGACAAGGTCGGCGGCTGGCAAAACGTGACGCGCAACGTGTATGACGACTACAAACGCGCCTTCGGCGGCACGCCCGGCACCATCACCTCGGTCGGCATCATGACCGACACCGACAACACCGGAGAGAACGTGCACGCCTACTATGGCGACATCCTGTTCCGTCGCATCGCTCCGTCGCCGACTACCTTCAACACCGACTGAGAATGCTGACGGTGTTCATGAAATAGAAACGGCCGCAACCCTGCGGGCGCGGCCGTCTGCTTGCAGCTTGTAGGTCAGGCTTTGAGCGCGACCAGCACTTCGTCCAGCATCTTCTTGGCATCGCCGAACAGCATGCGGTTGTTCTCTTTGTAGAAGAGCGGATTGTCGACGCCCGCATAGCCGGTGGCCATGCTGCGCTTCATCACGATCGAGGTCTTGGCCTTCCACACTTGCAGCACCGGCATGCCGGCGATGGGACTCGACGGGTCTTCCTCGGCAGCCGGGTTCACGATGTCGTTGGCGCCGATAATCATGGCGACGTCGGTATCGGGGAAGTCCTCGTTCAACTCGTCCATTTCGAGCACGATGTCATAAGGCACCTTGGCCTCGGCCAGCAGCACGTTCATGTGGCCGGGCATGCGGCCGGCAACCGGGTGGATGCCGAAGCGCACATTGACGCCCTTTTCGCGCAGCACTTTGGTGATCTCATATACCGTGTGCTGTGCCTGCGCGACTGCCATGCCATAGCCCGGCACGATGATCACGTTCTTCGACTCGCGCAGCAGTTCCGCCGTCTCCGCGGCGAGGATGGGATTGACCTCGCCCGCCGGTTGCACGCCGCCCGCGGGTGCGGGTGCGCCGGCCTCGCTGCCGAATCCGCCTGCGATCACGCTGATGAAATTTCGGTTCATCGCCCGGCACATGATATAGGAAAGGATTGCGCCGCTGGAACCGACCAGCGCACCGACGACGATCAGCAAGTCGTTCGACAGCATGAAACCGGTCGCTGCCGCCGCCCAACCGGAGTAGCTGTTCAGCATCGAGACGACCACCGGCATGTCGGCACCGCCGATCGCCATCACCATGTGAATGCCGAAGAGCAGCGCGATCACTGTCATCACTATCAGCGGCACCATGCCGTCGCTGATCGATTCGGCATGCAGGAACTCCCGTCCGAAC
>CALOEN010000051.1:0-6793 GCA_942492335.1 uncultured beta proteobacterium
TGTATTGGCTTACAAAGATTGGACTTCATATAATGAAAATCGGTATTGCCGGGGTCGGTGGTATCGGCTCCAACGTGGCCCTTAACCTGGTTCGAAGCGGTGTTCTGAAACTCAAACTGGTCGATTTTGACCGGGTAGAATCCGGCAATCTCAACCGTCAGTTTTATTTTGCCGACCAGATCGGCTTGTTCAAGGTCGAGGCCCTTAAGATCAATTTAAGCCGCATTAACCCTGAGGTGTCCCTTGAGGCGCAGGTTCAGCGTATTGACGTGCAAAACTGCGCTGAACTGTTTTCCGACTGCGATCTTCTTGTTGAGGGCTTTGACCGCCAAGAGGATAAAAAAATGCTCATTGAAACCTTTGCTAATAAAAAGGATGTGGTTTCAGCCTGTGGCATTGCCGGATCCGATTTGGCCGGCATACGTCATTAACCGGCAACTGCTGCATTGTCGGCATCCGCACTACCGACGCTGTGACCAGGCCCCGCTGTTCAGTCACAAGGTCACCACTGTTGCCAATCACATCTGCACTGGAAACGATGCGCGCCAGTGCCTTTGCGCCATCCGTACTGCGCCTGCCACCAACACGGTTGCACAGGTGCGCACCCTCATGGCACAAGGCGAGAAAATCGAAGCGATCAAGATACTGCGCGAAAGGACAGGCATGGGGCTCGCCGAAGCCAAGGCGGCAGTCGAGCGACTGGACGAAGGCGGCAATCTGGATAACCCTTTACCATCTTCGTCAGCGCCCGCGCAATTGCCCGTTGAACTGGCCGCCACAGTACGCGGACTGCTTCAGAGCGGAGACAAGATAGCAGCCATCAAACTGGTGCGCGAACGCATGAAGCTGGACCTCAAGGACTCGAAGGAACTCGTCGACAAGTTTGATTGAAGCGCGCCACCGGCACTACCACTGCGCCATACGCTGGATCTCCTCGTCGGTATGGCGCAGATGCTGGCCCTGCGCCTTGCCCAGCGCGATCAACAACGCCACCGCCGCGTCCGGATGCTGCGCTTCCAGCTGACGGAGGCTGTCACGGTCGAAAACCATCAATTCAGCCGACTCCACCACGCAGGCATCGGCCGTGCGCGGTCCGGGGTCAAGAAAGGCCACCTCGCCAAAAAAGGTCCCGGGGCCGCACTTTGCAAGGCGCTTGTAATGGTGTCGTGTCGTCTGCAGCCGCACCTCGACTACGCCGCGCATGACGATATACAGATCATCTCCCGCATCGCCTGCGGCGAACAACTGCTGACCCGCTTCCGCACGTGTGGCACGCAACACCGATTCCAGCGCCGCAATCTGCGGCGGACTCATTCCCTGGCACAGGTCGTTGTCCGCCAGCGCCACACGCTCATGCGCGGCCGCAGGCGGACAGTCCAGTTCGGTGAGCAACGCATCCTCAGCATACTCCAGCGCCTCGTCGGAGCCGACGAAAGTCCGGACGTCGATCCCATCCCCGTCTTTCAGGTCAACCGCGGCCAGCGTCTTGTTGATGTCCGAACCCAGGTCCAGTTCACGATGAACTTCGCAAAACAATAATTGCCCGCCATGCGCCTGCAGGCGTGCCGCGATCTGGTGCAAAATCTTGATCCCGGTAAGATCGATCTGGCCGGCGCGCCGCATGTGCAGAATGATCCATGCCGGACGATCAAGATCAGGCAGAATTTCCTCGAACAGGCGGTCCGCCGTGGCGAAGAAAAGGTTGCCGCGCAATTCGTAGAGGACGATGCGATCCCCGTGCTGCTCGAGCAGCTCCCGCTCCACTTCGGTGCGTACTCTCACCGAACGCCGCTGTGCGCAGGTCGACCGCCGGTGGATCACCTGGACCTGCGCCTGGGAACGGATGAAAAGGATGATGGCGATCACGATGCCGGTACCCACCGCTGTGACGAGATCGTAAGCCACGGTGACTATCGTCACCAGAATCGCTACCATCGCGTCGACGCGTGTGCGGCCGGTGCGCAGCCACTCGAACATGTCGCGCTTGATCATGCCGACCGCGACGTGGATGATGATGCCGGCCAGCACGGCGACTGGCAGCAGCTTTCCCGCCGGGCCAAACACGAATACCAGCAGCAGGAACATCGCGCCGGCGGTCGCGCCGGCCCAGCGTCGGGCGCCGGTGCTGACCGCGACCACCGTCGCACCGGTGGTCGCCGAGCCGCCGATGCCGCCGGCGATACCCGCCAGCGCCTGCCCTATGCCCTGGGCGATCAGCTCGCGGCGCGCGTTGTGCCGCCTCTCGGTCACGAGGTCGGCGATCACCGAAGTCAGCAGTGTGTTGAGGCTCGCCAGCATTGCCAGCGCCAGCGCGCCAGACAGCACCGGCAGCAGCGGCAGATCCATCAGTGTTGTGAGCGAAAAGTTTCCCTCAATGGCCGTCAGTTCAGGCAGCGCCCCGACCACCCAGGCCTCAGGCAGCGCACCGGACACGAGTGCGGCCAGCGCATGAAACACCAGCGTGCCGGCGATGAGCCCGGTGATGGTCGGCGGTATTTTCGGTTGCCACTTCGCCGATGCCGTCATCAGCACGAACGTGGCCAGCGCAACCGCGAATGGAATCCAGTTGAGCGCCGCCCATGCCTGTCCGGATAGCGGTGAAAAAACCGGCTTCAGCTGCGACTGGATCATGAGCAGGGCTGCGCCGGTCATGAAACCGACCACCACCGGATAGGGAATGAATTTGATCAGCTTGCCGCCGCCCGATACGGCGATCGCCACCTGGATCAGGCCGGCCAGCACCGTGACTGCGACCAGCGCCATGAACAGATTTGCGCCCGCGACTCCCTCGTCCGCCAGCACCAGCAGCACGCCGGAGAGCAGCGCCAGCGCCGGCCCGGTGGGCGAGCTGATAAGGCCGATGGTGCCGCCCAGGAAACCGGAGGCCAGGCTCAGGCAGGCGGCGCCGACCAAGCCGGCCAGCGCGCCGCTTGCGGCACTCATGCCCATCAGCGAAAACAGTGCGACGCCATAGGCCATCGCCTGCGGCAGCACCACCATCGCCGCCGCGATGCCGCCCGCGAGATCGCGCGCACCGTAGCCGTGAGGCTCGGGCGCGACGACCGCACCCGCAGTCGCTTGATCGCCAGTCATGACTATTCCGTCGGTTGCTGCCGATATGCAGGGGGTTATCTTAACAGGGGAAAGCGTAGTCGAGTTGTTACGGGCTTGCATCGCGTAACTTGATCATCGACAAGGACTTGTCGTGGGCGGTCCGGTAACTTGTCACCGCCCATTCATCCCTCATCCCTCATCCCTGTTCTTTTCGCCCTCATCCCTGTTTTTCGTCGGGGGCAGCCCGACAGCTGGTTACCTTTTCTTGCGCGGCTGTATGGACCGGAGACATAGGTAACAGGTGTGCGAGGACATGGGTAACACTTCCGGCTGGCCATTCATGGGCCGGGAGGCTGCGCTCCTCGCGCACCGGCAACGGGAATGATAAGTACTGGGGCGGGCACTCTTTGCGGGAAAGCTTACGTGGTCACAGCTCGCGCAGTGCTCGCCCGAATTCCCGGGCCTGATCTGCGACTGCTCGGCGGCGCACATGGGACCTAAAAATAAGCAGTATCGCTAGAGGAGACATCTGCGAGCAAGCTTTCCTCACGACGCTCTCTTAATACCATACCGATCACTGGTCACTGGTCACCGTAGTTATAATTGCAACGCAATTGACATATTCAAACCCGACGCGGGACTATGTTATCCGGCATTGTTGCCGGATATTTATATTTAGAGCACATCAGGAGACGCGTTACTACGTGATCAATCCATGGTTCTAGTCTTGTCAATCCTTTTCATCCTGTAAATCCTGTCCATTGCTTTTTAACGCTAGCCCTACTCACCGCCCATCGCCAGCATCAGCTGGTTCAGCCGCTTGACGAACCCCGCCGGGTCTTCGAGCTGGCCGCCTTCCGCCAATAGCGACTGGTCGAACAGCACCGCCGTCAAATCGCCGAAGCGCGTCTCGTCGGCTTCCGACTTAAGCCGCAGCACCAGCGGGTGGTGCGGGTTGATTTCGAGGATCGGCTTGGACAGCGGCACTTTCTGCCCGGCCGCCTTGAGCATGCGTTGGAGGTTGCCCGTCATGTCGTGATCGTCGGCTACCAGGCACGCCGGCGATTCGGTGAGCCGCAGCGTCACGCGCACTTCCTTGACCCGTTCGCCGAGCGCTTTTTTGACACGCTCGATGAGGTCTTTGGACTCGTCCGCTTCTTTTTCCTGCTCTTTTTTCTCCGCCTCGTCCTCGAGCTTGCCCAGATCGAGCGCGCCCTTGGCGGCCGACTGCAGCGGCTTGCCTTCGAACTCGGTCAGAAACGACATCATCCATTCGTCGACCCGCTCCGTGAGCAGCAGCACTTCCACGCCCTTCTTGCGGAACACCTCGAGATGCGGGCTGTTCTTGGCGACGGCGAAACTCTCCGCGGTCACGTAATAGATTTTCTCCTGCTCCGGCTTCATGCGCGAGACGTAATCGGCGAGCGACACTTCCTGCGCATCGGTGTCCTTCAAAGTGGAGGCAAAGCGCAGCAATTTCGCAATGCGCTCGAGATTGGCATGATCTTCACCCGCGCCCTCCTTGAACACCGTCCCGAATTCCTTCCAGAACGTCGCGAATTTCTCAGGCTGGTTTTCCGCCAGGTCTTCGATCATGGACAGCACGCGCTTGACCGAACCGCCACGGATCGCCTCGATGTCCTTGGATTCCTGCAGGATTTCGCGCGACACGTTGAGCGGCAGGTCGCTGGAATCAATCACGCCGCGCACGAAACGCAGGTAGTTGGGCATCAGCTGATCGGCGTCGTCCATGATGAATACGCGCCGCACATAAAGCTTGATGCCGCGCCGGTGTTCGCGGTCCCACAAATCGAACGGTGCGCGCGCCGGGATGTACAGCAGTTGCGTGTATTCCTTGCGGCCCTCGACCCGGTTGTGCGAATAGGCAAGCGGCGCCTCGAAATCATGCGCGACATGCTTGTAGAACTCGTGATATTGCTCTTCGGTGATCTCGGACTTGGGCCGTGCCCACAGCGCGCTCGCCTGGTTGACGGTCTCGTCCTCTTCCGTGGTCTTGTTCTTACCCGCGTCTTTGTCCCACTCCTCTTTATTCATCACGATAGGCAGCGTGATGTGGTCGGAATATTTGCGAATGATCGCGCGCAACTTGTGACCACTCAGCATTTCATCCTCGCCTTCGCGCAGGTGCAACGTGACTGCGGTGCCGCGCGCGGCCTTCTCCACGGTCTCTATGGTGTATTCGCCGCTGCCATCGGACTCCCACTGCACGCCATGTTCGGCGGTGAGTCCGGCGCGGCGGGTCGTTAGTGTCACTTTGTCGGCGAGAATGAACGAGGAGTAGAAGCCGACACCGAACTGGCCGATGAGGTGGGCATCCTTGGACTGGTCGCCGGTGAGTTTCTGGAAGAATTCGCGAGTGCCTGATTTGGCGATGGTGCCGATATGCTCGATCACTTCCTGGCGCGACATACCTATACCGTTGTCGGATACGGTTATGGTGCGGGCTTTGGGATCGAAAGCTATGCGTATTTTCAGCTCGGTATCGCTTTCGTAGAGCGCCTTGTCAGTCAGCGCCTCGAAGCGCAGCTTGTCGCTGGCATCCGACGCATTGGAAATCAGCTCCCTCAGGGCAATCTCCTTGTTGCTGTACAAGGAGTGGATCATCAGGTTGAGCAGTTGTTTGACTTCGGCCTGGAAACCCAGGGTTTCCTTGAGGTTGGTGTCGGACATTTTTTCTTCCTTTCCTTAACTGTGAAAACCTGTTCTGGAACATGGGGGCAGGTCAGGGTTTATTCAAGATTAACCGCCCTGCCCCGGGGAAATTGAAATATTTTAAGGTTGCTTCCGACTACTACCGGAGCAATGCCGGGTTCTGCTGAAATCGCTTTCCGGCTGCATAGACTTACACTTAGTGCACCCAGCACCTCTGGCCCGCTGAATCAGATCACAAAAACGGCACGGTGGCCGGCCAGCCGCACTTTGGCGATAAGCCAGACTTCTCTCCAGGAAACAATGTCGCCGTCAGGCCCGACCTGGCGCAGACCAAACTGTTCGCCAGCCAGGCGGCGCCTGCCGCACCTGGTCCGCGCAGAGTATGCTTGCACACCATTTATTATATAAAAAACATTAAGTTACGCGTTTTTTGGCGAACAGCGACAGCGGCACACCCAGCAGCAGCACACCAATACCGAGCTGCGCGCCCAGACTGCTCGGGTCTTTGGACATCGCGTAACCCGCGCTCGAGTACAGCATGTAAACACACATCGCGCAGAACAACAGCGGCGTCACCGGATACAACGGCACGCGGAACGGCTGATCGTTGATCGGCGCCTGCCGCCGCAACACGAACAGCGACACCCCGGTCAGCAGAAAGAACAGCCAGAATGCCGGCGCGGTATAGGCGACCATGGTTTCGAAACCATCCGGCGTAAACGAGGCAAGCAGCACCAGCAACAGCGCCACCCCGCCTTGCAGCAATAAGGCGTTGACCGGCGCATTGGATTTTTCCTGCCATACGCCGAGCACGCGGAACACGGCGTAATCGCGTCCCACCGCATAGTTGGTGCGGGCGCCGGTGAACACCGTGGCATTGAGCGTGGACAATGCTGCGGCCATCACGATCAGGCTCAACACTACCGCACCAGAATCTCCCAATGTTGCCTGCATCAGATCTGCGGCGACCGCTTTCGACGCCTTCATGCCCTCGAGGCCCAGCACATTGAGATACGCAAGATTGAGGAGCACGGACAGCACCGCTACTACGTAACCGAAAACGGGC
>CALOEN010000052.1:0-13420 GCA_942492335.1 uncultured beta proteobacterium
CTTCGCCGAGCAGGCGCAATTCGATCGCGCGCCATACTGCGCGGCGCGCGGAATGAACTTCGAGCTTGCGGTAGATGCTCTTCACATGGCTCGCAACCGTGTGCAATGACATCCCGAGATGATCGCCGATCTGCGAATAAGTGCAGCCGCGGGCCAGCATGCGCAGTACGTCCGCTTCACGGGCAGTCAGGGAGATTTGTATGTATTCATTGCGTTTTGTATCCTCTTCCAGTACGACGGATACGTTGAGCCTGCGGCAACTGCGAAACGCTGCAGCGGGTTTGCGCACCGCGCAGTCTGAGGCCGGTATCGCCAGGGCTTCAGGCTGTCGCCCCCGCGGTTGCGCGGGGCCTGCGCTGCTCAGTTGCCGATGTGAGCTTCGTATCGCGCACCATTGGAAAATGCGCATGTGCCGGCACCCAGTCTAGGGTTGCTCATCTGATATTCGCATTGCGCGAATAATCCGTGCGGACCATAGGCGCTCGCAACGCCGCGCCGCTCGTCGTTGGCAACACGTGTCGCCTCGCCGACCAGGGTTTCGCCCTGGTAATTGAACGTGAAGCGGCCTTTGCCGGTCATCATGTTCGTCACCTGGCCGGTGAGTATGCCGGTCTGGTTGGCGAGATCATTGATCGGGTAGAGCTTCACGTTGAGCGCTGCCGGCATCGGACCGCCGGGGCCTATCACTGGCCCGCCTGCCGCGCTTTGCGCCGGCACAACCGGTACCGGCGAGTAGGCGTAGTACTGTATTACCGCTCGCATCCTGTCCGACCGGCATGACGTAACAGCCTGTTAGCGCCAGCGCCGGTAACGCCGCCGCGATGGCGAAGCGAGTGAAGCGAAAAACTTTGCGCGGTTTACCTTTGATACCGTTGGTCTTGCGGTTCTGTAATGTAAGTGTCGCGTTCATGATGTGACCTCCTGGTTGATCGCTTGGCGGGTTTGGCTTCGGTGTTTTGAAGCGGCCGTTGTGCGATGAGGCCATGCTGAGCCACGCGCGGTTGCCGATGACTTACGCCACGGTTACCGATGACTTACAGATCGGGGGAAACAGAAAAATAGCAAAATAAACAAATAGATATGACGGTGCTAGGATAAGCCGGCAGGCTTGATTCACGCCGCCTGAGTGAGTTTTTCGTAGAGCGCGGTAGTTTCGGGAGACGGATCGACACCCAGGGTAGCGGCAAGCATCTTGCGGCAACGGCCGTAGGTTTCGACTGCCTGGGCGTGGCGTCCCAGCAGCGCATAGCATTCCATCAGGTTGCGATAAATGCCCTCGCTCGTATGCTCGAGCTCGATCGCATGCTCGAGAAAATCGATCGCGCGCCCGGCTTCGTCCGCCTGCTGCCAGTGGCGCGCAATGTCGGCCACCGTGCGCACAAAACGCTGGCGCAGCCGGTCGCGCAGCGGCAGGCTCCATGCCTGTTCCGGTTCATTGGCCAGAAACGGGCCGGCATAACGCTCAACCAGTTGTGTGCACAGCTCTGAGAGTTCCTCGCTGTCGATCGCTGCTTCGTCGGATTTCGAGCGTAAAGTCTGATTGATGCGGGCTATGAGTTGCTCGAACGCCCAGGTGTCGAGCCAGATCCGGCAGCCGTCGAGCGTAAGCTTGCCGTCGGAGAGCTGTATCGTCCGCTCCTCGCCCAGCAGTTTGCTCAGCCGGTGCAGCGTAGTGGTGAAAGACTGATGCGCCGAATCGCCGTCAATGCGCGGCCATAGCGCTTCGATCGACACGCTCCTCGCTCACGTCGCGGCCGCCGCAGGCGATGACGACTTTCAGGAAATCGAGGGGACGGCGCTGCGCTTTGCCCGTGAATGCGAGCGGCTCGCCACCCTTGAACACGCGGAACTGTCCCAGGGTCTGCACGCGCAAGGGCCACGGCCAGTCGAGGAGCGCGGAACTGGCCGCATCGAGTTTCAATGAACGCTCGTGGATCAGGCGGGCGACGAAATCCGGTTCGATTTTCGCTTCGAGCGCAATGCTGCACAGCTGTGCCAGCATTTGCGGACGCCACATCGGAAACGAGAGATAGTTGCGCGGCTTGCCCACGGCGAGCGCCTGGCGCAGCGCGCGCATGCCGGAGCGCGGCCGACGCCCGCTGTCGAGCGCGACATAGGCGTAGGAGAGCAGGCCGGTAAACTCGAGCAGGTGATTGCGGATGTGGCGGGCGGTATCATAGACCTGCTGCAGTTGCAGCCATGCCGCACGCGGCTCCCGGCCCTCGTAGTAGACATGGGCCGATGCTATGCGGCACAGCACCTCGAACACCGGACAGCCGACCTCGATGGCCATTCTGAGCGCAAGCTTCTGCTGCTGGTACGCGCGCAACGTATCGTGCCGGTGCATGGCAAGCCAGGTCGAGAACAGGTGGTGCAGACACAAATCGAAGCGCGCCGGCATGCCGGGCAGCGCCTCGGCCTCCTTGAGAAAAGCCTCTGCCGTATCGAGGTCGCCCGTGGCAAGCGCGCCGCCGGCGCCGTAAGCAAGGAGCTGGCGGGTGAGGACGTTTACGCCTTCGGTGCGCTCGATCTCCAGCCCCTCGCGCACCGCGGCATAGCAGGCCTCGCGTTGCGCGGTCAGCATGAAGTAAGTCGCCTCGACGAGTTTCAGCATCGTCAGCGCAAGCGGTGCGACTTCGTGTTCCTTCACCAGATGACGCACGCCTTCGATGATAGTCCAGGCCTTGGGGAAATGTCCGCCGTAAGCGACGCCCAGCGCGATGCGCGGCTCGACCGAAATGCGCACGTTGATGTCGGTTTGCGCCAGCGAGATGCGGTAGGCGCGCTCCGCCCAGTAATCGATCTCGGGATGATGCGGCTGGCGCAGCACCATGGAGGTGAGCAGGCTGCACACGATGCGCGCTTCGAGCGGACCGGATACGAGTTCGGGGTGCTCGCGCAGCAGGCGGTCCATGACATCGATCCAGCGGTCGATCAGGGAAAAGTCGTCTACTTCATAGAGAATCGCGTCCATCGCGCCGGAGCAGGTGAGCAGCAGGCCGCGCAGGTCGGGTTCGGGTTGGCGCCTGAAAAGTTCATAGGCGCGCTCATGCAGCCGGCGGCTTTCCCGGGGCGACGAGACGGTGCGCGCGACACCGATCCAGTACAGCGTCCAGGGATGCTGGTCCTGGAATTCCTTGGGCAGCGATTCGACCCATTGCGCCAGGGTCTCGCTGCGTCCCGAGTCGAGCATGGCACGGGCGTGGTGGCGGATGATGTCGGCGATACGATCCCAGTCGCCGCTGGCGCGGGCCAGTTCCACCGCTTCGGCAAGGAAACCCTGTGCCTGCAGCAGTTCGGCGGCCGCGTGCTGCAATGCGTGGCGCCTTTCCTTCGGCAGCAGCGAGTTGGCGCGGGAAATGACGAACTCGCGCATCATCGGGTGATATTCGTAGATCGGCTGCGGCGCGGCCTGCTTTAACGTGACGAAATAGTTGTTGTGGTGCAGGTGGGCGAGACGCTCTCCCGCATCGGTCTGGCCGGAAACCGTCTGCGCCATTTCCGCGGTCATTTGCGGCAGAAATGCGGTGGTGAGCAGCACCTCGCGCGTGGCTGCGTCGGTTTTCTGGAAGATTTCACCGGCCAGATAATCGAAGACGAGTTGGGGAGTAGACAAATCGGCGGGCGCAGGCCAGGAACCGGCTGCGGCCTGCTCGAGCATCAGGATCAGGCCGGCCGCCCAGCCTTCGGTTTTTTCGTAGAGTTCCCGCAACTGGCCGGCATCGAGCTTCTGGCCGCGCTGTGCCGCAATCGCATCAGACTCGTCCTGTGTCAACTTGAGATCGTTCCAGCCGAGCACTTCGAGCGCGCGGTTGGCGCGCAGACGCGCCATCGACGCCGGCGGATCGCTGCGGCTGAGCAGGACCACCGATCCGCCGGGTGGCACTTCGGTCAAAGCGGTCGACATCACTTCGTGCAGCGCCGATTGCGGGGCAATTTCCTGATAGCCGTCGAGCACGATGGCGAATGACTTGCCCAACTGCCGGTAGAGCGCCTGGAAATAACGCCGCGTGAAGGCGGCAAGACCTGCAAGGTGCTGGGGGGTGAACTGGGGCAGGCGAACCGACTTGCGCTTCGCGTGTGCGGTCGCGGCAGCCTCAAGATAATAGAAAAAAGATGCGACGTCAGCGTCGGTCTCGTCGATCTGGTACCACAGCGACGCCAGTTTGCGATTATCGAGATAGCTTGCCGCGATGGTCGTCTTGCCTGATCCGGGCGGCCCGGTGATCCAGACGACGGGGTTTTGACACGCCTGGTCGAGCAGATCGAACAGGCGCTCGCGGGGCAGCACTCCGGAGCAACTGGGGCGTGTCGTCTTGGCAAGCAGAACGCGGGGTTGGCTCATAGGGGGCCGCACCTTCAGATGCAGGCATTGTAGCGAGTTATGTACCAAGGATGTCGTATATATTCTGGAAAATTAAAACAGGACCGCGAACCGGCACTCACGGCCAGTGGCGTGTAAAGAACGATGCTGGTAGGGTGTAAACCACAGTCGTGATCACATGATCATGTGATCGCAGGGCGGGAGCAAGCGCGCGGTCAGGACTGGACAAGCTAATATTTGACGAGGTGCATCCCATGGCATGGACGTTATTGATCGTTGCAGGACTGTTCGAAATCGCATGGGCGATCGGCCTCAAATACACCGCTGGTTTCACGAAGCTGTGGCCGAGCCTCGGCACGCTCGCCGCAATGGTCATCAGTGTTTATTTGCTGGCGCTCGCTCTGAAATCGATTCCGGTCGGCACCGGCTATGCGGTATGGACCGGCGTGGGTGTCGTGGGCACCGCAATCCTCGGCATTATTTTGTTCGGCGAGGCAGCGAGCATGGCACGGCTGGCGTGTATCGGCCTCATCATCGGCGGCATCGCAGGCCTGAAGCTGGCGGGTTGATCCTCAGACGCCAGACTGTAAAATCAATAAAAACAATATGTTGTAAACGATCTCTGTTGTGGATGCCGGATCTCCCGTGTATGCTCGTTGGTATCCTGCCAGGGCGTAGAGTCATCCCGCAGCGTGCTGCGGTTGACCTGGCATCAACTACCCGCGGAGTCGAAATTCCATGAGTGGATTTCTGATGATTCTGGGCGCAGTCATCGTAGCGTGGGTGCTCGCGTATCACCGCCTGCCCGCAATAGTCTGGACGGTCGCCGCTGCCATCGGGCTGGTATTGCTCGGCTACTTTTCGAGTTGGCCGTTGCCGCTGCTGTGGGCGATTTTTGCCGTCGCCGCATTGCTTGGGAATCCGTCACCGCTACGCCGCGCGGCGGTAAGCCGGCCGTTGCTCAGTCTGTTCCGGAAAATTCTGCCGCAGGTCTCGCAAACCGAGCAGGAGGCGCTAGAGGCGGGCACCGTATGGTGGGATGGCGACCTGTTCAGCGGCAATCCCGACTGGAACAAGCTGTTGTCATTTCCCAAACCGATATTGAGCGCCGAGGAACGCGCGTTTATCGACGGGCCGGTCGAGGAATTATGCGGCATGTCCAACGAGTGGCAGATCACGCATGAACTCTACGACCTGCCGCCGCACGTCTGGCAGTTCCTGAAAGACAAAGGTTTCTTCGGGATGATCATCCCGAAGTCTTATGGCGGCCTGGAATTCTCCGCGCTGGCACATTCGGAAGTGGTGATGAAACTCACCACCCGCAGCGGCACTGCCGCGATTTCGGTAATGGTGCCCAATTCGCTCGGACCCGCAGAACTGCTGCTGCACTACGGCACCGACGCGCAGAAGGATTATTACCTGCCGCGACTGGCAAAGGGGCTGGAGATTCCCTGTTTCGCGCTGACCAGCCCTGAAGCCGGCTCCGATGCCGGCGGCATTCCCGATTTCGGCGTTGTCTGTCGCGGTGTATGGGAAGGCAGGCAGGACGTGCTCGGCATCCGCGTGACGTGGGAAAAGCGCTATATCACGCTGGGGCCGATCGCCACGCTGCTCGGACTGGCATTCCGTCTTTACGATCCTGACCAAATTCTGGGCCTGGAGGAAGATGTCGGAATTACACTCGCGCTGATCCCCACCACGACGCCCGGCGTCCACACCGGGCGTCGCCATATGCCGCTCAACGCCGCGTTCATGAATGGTCCGAACTGGGGCAAGGATGTATTCATACCCATGGAATACATCATCGGCGGCGCTGCTTACGTCGGGCAGGGCTGGAAAATGCTGATGAATTCATTGGCGGCCGGCCGCTCGATCTCGCTGCCGGCGAACGCCGTTGGCATGGCCAAGATCAGCGCGCTGACCACCGGTGCTTATGGGCGCGTGCGCACCCAGTTCAAGATGTCGATCGGCCGCTTCGAGGGGGTGGAAGAGGCGATGGCGCGCATTGGCGGCAATACCTACATCATGAATGCCGCACGCGTGATGACCGCTGGCGCAGTCGATCTGGGTGAGAAACCCTCGGTGGTGTCCGCCATCGTCAAGTATCACCTGACCGAGCGCGGACGCCAGACCATCAATGATGCGATGGATGTGCATGGCGGCAAAGGCATCTGCATGGGCCCCAGCAATTACCTGGCGCTCGCGTACCAGCAGACACCGATTGCGATCACGGTCGAGGGCGCGAACATTCTTACCCGGTCCATGATTATTTTCGGACAGGGCGTGATCCGCGGCCATCCTTATGTGCTAAAGGAGATTGCCGCCACCAGGGAAACCGATGGGGAAAAGGCGCTGCGCGACTTCGACGCCGCGTTATTCGGGCATGTGAGTTTTGTGGCATCGAACAAGGCCCGTGCCTTCTGGATGGGACTCACCAGCGCGCGGTTTATCAGCGTTCCGGGAGACCGGCACACGCGGCGCTATTATCAGCAGCTGACCCGGCTCTCCAGCGGATTCGCGCTGATGGCGGATGTCGCGATGCTGGTGCTCGGAGGATCGCTGAAGTTTCGCGAGAGATTGTCCGCGCGGCTGGGCGACATTCTGAGCCTGCTCTACCTCGCATCGGCTGCCTTGAAGCACTACGAAGACCAGGGGCGTCCGGCGGAGGACCTGCCGCTGCTGCACTGGTCGGTACAGGATGCGCTGTACAGGATAGAGGAGGGCTTCTTCGGATTATTCGAGAACCTGCCCAACCGCTTCCTGGCCCGGATGCTGCGCGGCCAGATCTTTCCCTACGGCAGGGAATTCCGGCCGCCGCGTGACGAACTGGGGCGGCAAGTTGTCGATCTGATGCTGGCGCCCAACCCGGCACGCGAGCGGCTGACAGCCGGGATCTATCTGTCCGACGATGAAAACGACCCGGTCGGATCGCTGGAGACGGCGTTGCGTGCGGTGATCGCCGCGGAAGCGGTGGAAGGTAAAATCCGCGCGGCGCAAAAAACCGGAGCGTTAGATGGAAGATCGGCAGACGAGGTTGCCGCGCAGGCGCTGGCAAAAGGCGTGATCAGCGACGCCGAGGCCCGGGCCCTGGCGCTCGCGAAGCAACTGCGGCGAAAAGCGATCATGGTGGACGATTTCCCCCGGGATCTGGGCAAAACCGAGATCTATCAGACTACGCAGCCGGTGACATTTGAGACACTGCACAGGACGGCCTGAATTGACGTCGATGAGCTAAAGGTCTTAAACCTCTTGGAGCGATTTGCTACGCTTTCAGGTTTTCTCTGTGCCCTCTGTGATCTGTGGCTAAAGGTTTTTGATCTTGAGCGAGAGCATTCTTTATACTGTTGTGGATGACGTGTCGACGATCACGCTCAATCGCACGCATGTGATGAATGCGCTGGATGCGGCAATGATCGTCAGGCTGCGCGAAGTATGCGAGCAGGCGGAACATGATGACAGCGCTCGGGTCATCCTGTTGCGCGGTGCCGGTCCGGCGTTTCTTGCCGGCGGCGACGTGGCGGCGTTTCATGCGGATCTGCCGCGCATGCCCGACATGGTGCCGAAACTTGCGGGCGAACTGCATCGCGCCATCCTGGCACTGAGGCGCGCATTAAAACCGGTGGTGGCGAGCGTGCACGGCGCAGTGGCCGGCGCCGGCATGAGCCTGATCGCGGCGGCGGATATTGTGATCGCTGCTGCTGATACCCGCTTTACCATGGCGTACAGCAGCTCGGGACCAGCCCCGATGGCGGCAGCACTTTCTTCCTGCCACAACTGATCGGCTATCAGCGGGCGATGGAGCTGATGTTGTTGTCGGAGACCATCGATGCTGAAACCTTGCGCGGCATGGGGCTGGTCAATCGCGTGGTGCCGGCGGCAGATTTGGAAAACACGACGCGGGACTTGATTGCCACCCTGGCTGCCGGACCGACCCGCGCTTACGGCGAAACCAAGACCCTGGCCAACCAGGCGTATGATCGTTCGCTTGCCGCGCAACTCGACGCCGAAGCGCAGGCGTTCGCGCGCTGCGCCGCGACCAGTGATTTTGCCGAGGGCGTGACAGCGTTTGTAGAAAAGCGTCAACCAAAATTCGAAGGAAATTAGCCGCCAAGGCCGCCAAGAACGCCAAGGAAAATACAATAAGGTCTAAGTCATGAATATATTTCTTTTATCTGTTAACACGGAAACCCAGCCTGTTGTCGCGGTTAATCCGCATTCAGGGGCATATTTTTTATTGGTTCTTTTTTATTTTTTCTTGGCGCTCTTGGCGGCCTTGGCGGCTAAAATGGGGTTACGCGAATGTCAGGTTTAAAAGGGAAAACGGTTTTCATCACCGGCGCCAGCCGCGGCATCGGCCGGGACATCGCGCTCCGGTGCGCGCGCGACGGCGCCAATGTCGTGATTACGGCGAAGACCGCCGAGCCGCATCCCAAACTGCCGGGCACCATCCACAGCGTGGCTGAAGAAGTCGAAGCCGCTGGCGGCAAGGCGCTGCCGATCAAGCTCGACATACGCGATGAGGCTGAAGTGCAGGCGGCAGCGCACAAGGCGGCGGCGAAGTTTGGCGGTATCGATATCCTGGTCAACAATGCGAGCGCGATTATGCTTGCCGGGACCCTGGCTACGCCCATGAAGCGTTTTGATCTGATGTTCGAAGTCAACGTGCGCGGCACGTATGCCTGCTCGCAGGCCTGCCTGCCGTATTTAATCAAAGGCCGGAACCCGCATATCCTCAATCTGGCGCCGCCGCTCAACATGAATGCGCGCTGGTTCAAGGACCACGTTGCTTACACCATGGCAAAATACGGCATGAGCATGTGCACGCTGGGCATGGCCACGGAGTTCAGAGCCGAGGGCGTCGCGGTCAACTCCCTGTGGCCGCGCACTACCATCGCCACCGCGGCAATTGAGGTCAACTTTACCGAGGAAATACTGAAAGCGAGCCGCAAGCCTGCCATCGTGGCCGATGCGGCGTATGCCATATTCAACCGTGACAGCCGCAGTGCCACGGGTAATTTTTACATCGATGAAACTGTGTTGCGCGAGGACGGGGTGACCGACTTTGATCAATATGCCGTCCATCGCGGGTCAAAGTTGTATACCGACCTGTTTCTGGACTGAGTAAAAGTGGGAAGTGGGCAGTGGGCAGTGGGCAGTGGAGAGTGGTAAGTGGTGAACATCTGATTGCGCTGTTACGGCTTACGACTCACTGCACACCAAAGAGGAAGGAGGAGACGATTATGTCGCAAGATCAAAACCTTACTCATGTGATTCCCGTCGATACCGCGGTTACGCTCGACGGTTTGTTCCGCGAGCGCGTCCGGCGCACACCCGATCTGGTCGCCTGCCGTGATTTCAATCAGCAACATGGCAATTGGCGCGATTACACCTGGGCGCAGATGGACCGACAGGTCGCGCGCTGGCAGGCCGCACTTGAAAAAGACGGACTGAAAGCGGGCGACCGCGTGGCGGTCATGATGCGCAACTCGCCGGAATGGGTGATATTTGACCAGGCGGCGCTGGGTCTGGGCCTGGTGGTGGTGCCGCTTTATACCCAGGACCACCCCGAAAATGTGGCTTACATCCTGAATAATTCCGGATGCAGGGCGCTGCTGCTCGAAGGCATGGAGCAGTGGCAGGGACTGTCGGTCCTGAGCGATCAACTCACCGGGTTGGTCCGCATTCTGACGGCCGGTGAACTGCCGCACGCCGCGGATGAGCCGCGCCTGAAATGGATAGGCGACTGGCTGCCGGAAGACGGCGGTGAGACGCGCCATGTGACCCGCGACCCGAATGCGCTCGCGACCATCGTCTATACCTCGGGCACCACCGGCCGGCCCAAGGGGGTGATGCTGTCGCACAACAACATTCTGAGCAATGTCTACGGCTGTCTGCAGACCATGGTCGTAGGGCACGACGACCTGTTCCTGTCGTTTCTGCCGCTGTCGCACACATTCGAGCGCACCTGCGGTTATTACCTGTCCATCATGGCGGGATCGACTGTCGCCTACGCACGCTCGATTCCCCTGCTGGGCGAGGATCTGCAGACCATGCGGCCCACCCTGCTGATCTCCGTGCCGCGCATCTACGAGCGCATCTGGGGCACGATCCGGGCCAAACTCGATGAAGGACCTGTTTTCAGAAAGACCTTGTTCCTGCTCGCAGTCGATGTCGGCTACGACCGGTTCGAGCACGCGCAGGGACGTGGTCCCTGGAAACTGTCATTCCTGTTGTGGCCGGTGCTCAATAAACTGGTGGCAGCCAAGGTGCTGGCGCGTCTTGGCGGACGGATGCGCGTTGCGCTCTCGGGCGGCGCTGCACTTTCCCCGGAGATTTCTCGAGTGTTCATCGGACTGGGGCTGCAGGTACTGCAGGGCTATGGATTAACGGAGACCAGTCCGGTGGCGTGCGCCAACAGTCCGGAAGACAATCTGCCGGCAAGCGTGGGATGCGCGATTCCGGGTGTGGAAGTCAGGATCGGCGACAAAGACGCGTTGCTGATCAAGGGACCGAACATCATGCTCGGTTATTGGAACAATGAAGAGGCGACGCGGCTGATGATACAGCCCGATGGCTGGCTGAATTCCGGCGACACGGCGCGCATCGACGAGCAGGGGCATGTTTTTATCACCGGCCGGCTCAAGGAAATCATCGTCATGTCGACCGGCGAGAAGGTCCCCCCCGTCGACATGGAGGTGGCGATCATGCACGATCCGCTGTTCGAGCATGTCCTGCTGCTGGGCGAAGGCAGGGCCTATCTGAGTGTGCTGGCGGTACTCAACCCCGAGCATTGGAAGAAGCTTGCAGCCGGGCTGGGCCTGGATGCGGATGCGCCCGCCAGCCTGAAATCGAAACCGGCGGAGGAAGCCGTCCTGGGCCGTATCGCGAATCAGATCAAGAGCTTTCCCGGATACGCGGAGGTCCGCCGCGCAACGTTCACACTTGAGCCATGGACGGTAGAGAACGGTATGCTGACGCCGACCATGAAGCTCAAGCGGCCGAAAGTGCTGGAGAAATTCAATGCCGAGATCGATCAGATGTATGCCGGACACTGAAAACAGGGATGAGGGATGAGGGATGACGATGAAACACTTCACTGCCGCAGGGCAAGGAGCCGACGCTGCGCGTGGTGCCGATGCCGGCCGATGCCAGCTATACCGGCGACATTTTCGGTGGCTGGATCATGTCACAGGTCGATGTTGCCGGCAGCGTGCCGGCGATGCGCTTGGCCAAGGGGCGGGTGGCGACGGTGGCGGTCAACTCGTTCCTGTTCAAGCAGCCGGTGCTGGTGGGCGACCTGGTGAGCCTGTACGCCGAGGTGGTGCGGGTCGGACGCACTTCGATCACAGTCAACGTCGAGGTCTACGCCCAGCGTCGGCCTGAAGAGGTGGAATGCGTCAAGGTCACCGAGGCGACACTGACGTATGTGGCGGTGGACGATAACCGGCGACCGCGCGTTGTATCCGCACAACAATAACGTGCAGGCTGTCGTGATTTGGTTGTTTAAATATCGGTGCAGAGTAAGATATCCACGATATAGAAAAATCTACCCAAGTCTGTTAACCAAAGACCCGGGAATGGAGAGTGACATGAATAAATTAAGAAAAATCATGATGTTGTCCGTTTGCGCGGCACTGACAGGCATGACGTCAGGTGCCATTGCCGGTGGCTTTGGCATAGGGACGCAAAGTGGCAGCGGAACGGGAAATGCTTACGCGGGAGGCGCGGCGGCTGCGGATGATGCCAGCGTAGCCTGGTCAAATCCTGCCGCGATGACCCTGCTGCCTACGGGTAAGCAGGTTTCCGTCGCCACCCATTTCCTGAAACCGTCCTTCAAGTTTTCGAACGGCAGTTCGACTGGCGCGTTTGCCAATCCCGGCACGGGCAATGGCGGTGACGGCGGCGACTGGGCGGTGGTTCCCAACGGGTTCTATACCATGTCCATCAATCCCAACCTGCGTTTAGGCATGGCCCTGAACGTACCCTTTGGCCTCAAGACGCAATATGACGCGGGCTGGCGCGGTCAGATGACCGCGCTGAAATCTGAAATCAAGACCATCAACTTCAATCCGTCGCTGGCCTACAAAGTGAACGACCAGGTGTCCATCGGCGGCGGAGTCAGCGTGCAGCATATCAGAGCCGAGTTGACGGCTTTTACCGGGACTGCTGCCGGCGGAGATCTGACCCTCACCGGCAACGATACAGCCTATGGATACAACGTGGGCATGGTGGTGCAAGCCACGCCCGCTACCCGGTTCGGCATGACGTACCGTTCCTCGATCAAATACACGGTGAAAGGCGATGCGAAATTCAGCGGCACGGCGACGGGGGTTCTCGGCAGCAAGTTCCGGGCCGATCTGACTGTGCCCGAAAGTGCATCGGCCAGCGTTTTTTCTGCGCTGACGCCAAAGTGGGACGTGATGGGAGACATTACGTGGACGCGCTGGAGCCAGCTGCAGCAGCTCAACGTGATTCGTTCCACGGCCAGGGCGGCCCCCGGCGGTCCCGCCGGTTCAACACTGACTATCTTGCCTTTCCGGTGGGAGGATACGTATCGCTTCTCGATCGGCGGCAATTACAAATGGAACGAGCAAGCGAAGGTGCGCATGGGCATTGCATATGACAAAACACCCTCTCAGAACGCAACCCGCACGCTGATTTGCCGGACAGGATCGTACTGGCTGGCTGCTGGCGTGCAGTATCGCGTGTCGAAATCCGGCGTGTTTGATTTCGGTTATTCTCATTTATTGTCAATGACGGCGACACGCTGCGCAACAATGTCGTCGGTGCCGCGGGCGCGCAAGGTATAGTCAGACGGCAAATTCTCGAACCAGGCGGACATACTGTCCGTCCAATACTCCATACACTTCTAGGCATAGATGTCCGACTGAAGCCGGGCAGCGTTTGACGCTTGTCCGGCTTTTTATTTCCCGGCTGCCCCCCATGCTAGAATGCCTCGACGGGTCCATGGAGGCGCCATGCCAGCAACTTCTCCTTTCATCGTGCGCAAAGCGGCCGTACTCGGCGCCGGCGTCATGGGCGCCCAGATTGCTGCGCATCTCGTCAACGCCAATGTCGAGGCCATACTGTTCGAGT
>CALOEN010000053.1:0-9157 GCA_942492335.1 uncultured beta proteobacterium
GAAGAAGTTGATGATGCGGTCGAGCGCCTGGTTGGAGCTGTTGGCGTGCAGCGTGGACATGCACAGGTGGCCGGTCTCGGCGAAGGCGATCGCATAATCCATGGTTTCGCGGTCCCGGATCTCGCCGATGAGTATCACGTCCGGCGCCTGGCGCAGCGTGTTTTTGAGCGCGGCATGCCAGGAGTCGGTATCCACACCCACTTCGCGCTGCGTGATCACGCAGTTATTGTGTTCATGCACGTATTCGATCGGATCCTCTATGGTGATGATATGGCCATAGCTGTTTTCGTTGCGATAGCCGATCATCGCCGCCAGCGATGTCGATTTTCCCGAGCCCGTGCCGCCGACCATGATGATGAGGCCGCGCTTGGTCATCACCACGTCTTTCAGCACCGAGGGCAGGTTCAGATCCTCGAATTTCGGGATCGCGGTGGTGATGGTTCGCAGCACGATGCCGATGCGGCCCTGCTGCATGAAGGCATTGACTCGGAAACGCCCGATGTCAGCGGGGTTGATGGCGAAATTACACTCCTTGGTCGCCTCGAACTCGCCGGCCTGCTTGTCGTTCATCATGGCGCGGGCCAGTTCGGCGGTGTGCTGCGCCGTCAGCGGCTGGTTCGCAACCGGGGTCATTTTGCCGTCGAGCTTGATCGCCGGCGGGTAACCGACCGTGATAAACAAGTCCGAAGCTTTCTTGGCGACCATCGCCCGCAGAAGGTCGTGAGTAAATTTTACGGCCTGGTCTCTTTCCATCTGTTACCTCGCATATTGTAAAAACAGGCGGTGGCGCGCGGGCCTCGATGCCGCCGCGAAATGCCGCGCGTCAAGCGCCCGGAAACAAATCCTTGTTCATCGCCTTGCCGCGCGCCTCGGATGCGGCTACAACATTGCGCTTGACCAGATCCAGCAGGTTCTGGTCCAGCGTCTGCATGCCCACTCCTGCGCCGGTCTGGATCGCCGAATACATCTGCGCCACCTTGGACTCACGGATCAGGTTGCGTATGGCCGGTGTCGCGATCATGATCTCGTGCGCCGCAACGCGGCTGCTGCCATCCTTGGTCTTGAGCAGCGTCTGCGAAATCACCGCGCGCAGGGATTCCGACAACATCGCGCGCATCATTTCCTTTTCCTCGGCCGGGAACACGTCGATGATACGGTCTATGGTCTTCGCCGCGGAACTGGTGTGCAGCGTGCCGAACACCAGGTGGCCGGTTTCGGCCGCGGTCATCGCCAGCCGTATGGTTTCCAGGTCGCGCATCTCGCCGACCAGTATGATGTCCGGATCCTCGCGCAGCGCGGACCGCAGCGCATTGGCGAACGACAGTGTGTGCGGCCCGACCTCGCGCTGGTTGATCAGGCATTTTTTGGATTCATGCACGAACTCGATCGGATCCTCGACCGTCAGGATGTGGCCCTGCTCGTTGGCATTGACGTGATCGACCATGGCCGCCAGCGTCGTCGATTTGCCGGAACCCGTCGGGCCCGTCACCAGCACCACGCCCCGCGGCTGGTTGGCGATCTCGGAAAAACTCTTCGGGCATTTGAGTTCTTCCAGCGACAATACCTTGGACGGAATGGTCCGGAACACCGCGCCGGCGCCGCGCTGCTGCACGAAGGCGTTGACGCGGAAGCGCGCGAGATTGGGAATCGAAAACGAGAAGTCGCACTCGAGGTTTTCCTCGTAGAACTTGCGCTGGCCGTCGTTCATGATGTCGTAGACCATCGCGTGCACGTCCTTGTGCTCCAGCGATGGCAGGTTGATGCGGCGTATGTCGCCCTGAACGCGGATCATCGGGGGCAGGCCCGACGACAAGTGCAGGTCGGAAGCTTTGTTCTTGACCACGAAAGCCAGGAGTTCTGATATGTCCATTATAATTGCTCCGTTGCGGCGTAATCCGGCCCACAATTACGCTTAAGGTTTGATTTTACACTGAACAGCCCGCCCCACACCGGGAAAATTATGGCAACAATTGCCGCCAACTTGCAAGCCGTGCGCGAACGCATAGCGCGCGCTGCGCAGACAGCGGGGCGAGACACCCCTAATGTCGAGCTGATTGCGGTCAGCAAAACCTTCCCGGCGCAGGTCATAGTCGAGGCCTGTGCTGCGGGTCAGCGCGCCTTTGGGGAGAGTTATGTGCAGGAGGCTGTGGAAAAAGTCACAAGGCTCGCCCATTTACCCATTGAGTGGCATTTTATCGGTCCCATCCAGAGCAACAAGACGCGTGACATCGCCGAGCATTTCCAGTGGGTGCACAGCATAGCGCGCGCCAGGATCGCACAACGACTGAACGACGCGCGCCCCGCGCATCTGCCCCCGCTCAATGTGTGCATACAGGTCAATGTCAGCGGCGAGGGCAGCAAAAGCGGTGTGGCTCCCGGCACAGAACTCGAACTGGCGCGCGCCATCCTCGCCCTGCCGCGGCTGCGGCTGCGCGGCCTGATGGCCATCCCCGAGCCGACACCCGATATGCAGTTGCAGCGGCAGCGATTCGCGCTGCTGCGCAACATCAAAGACCGGCTGGCGGCAGAAGGAATCGAGCTGGACACGTTGTCCATGGGCATGTCGGATGATCTGGAAGCCGCCATCGCCGAGGGCGCGACCATGGTGCGGGTGGGCACGGCGATCTTCGGACAACGGCAAATAAATTAGCCGCCAAGGCCGCCAAGAACGCCAAGATGTCAAAATACAAATAATGACGGGCACAGTGGTATTCTTGCGAACGGGTATCATCGCTGAAATCAGGATCTTGTTAAGTTTTATTGATTGTTTGTATTTCTTGGCGTTCTTGGCGGCCTTGGCGGCTAAAATGAGTCTTTTATGAACATCACTTTCATCGGCGGCGGCAACATGGCCAGCGCCATCATCGGCGGGCTGCTGCAAAAAGGCTGGCACGCCAACGCCCTGCGCGCGGTCGAGACCGACGCCGGCGCCCGCGCGCGGCTGAAAACCACTTTCGGCATAAAAACCTACGCTGAGACCGCCCCCGCTCTGGATGGCAGCGACTGCATCGTGTTCGCCGTCAAGCCGCAGCAAATGCGGCAGGTCGCACAGGCTGTGCGCCGTGATCTTGGGTCCCAGCTGGTGATTTCCATTGCCGCCGGCATACGCGCAGCCGATTTATCGCGCTGGCTCGGCGATTACCCGCGCATCGTACGCGTGATGCCCAATACCCCGGCGCTGGTGCTCTCCGGCATTTCGGGCCTCTACGCGATGCCCGGGATGGCGGCGGCAGACCGTACTCATGCGGAAAAAATCATGGGCGCCGTGGGCGCCACGTTGTGGCTGGCGAGCGAAGAACAGATGGATGCGGTCACCGCGGTATCCGGCAGCGGGCCGGCCTATGTGTTCTACTTTATCGAAGCGTTGCAGCAAGCGGCAACGGAAGTCGGTTTGGATGCGGCACAGGCGCGGCAACTGGCGCTCGATACGTTCACGGGCGCCGTCAAGCTCGCCGCCGGCAGCAGCGAGGACGCCTCCGAACTACGCGCGCGCGTGACCTCCAAAGGCGGCACCACCGAGTGCGCGCTCCAGACCATGGAACACGCCCAGCTCAAACAGATCATCACGCGCGCCGTGCGCGCAGCGGCGCAGCGCTCGCGTGAACTCGGCGACGAATTCGGAACTGATTGATGTTGACCGGCGCGCTGATATTCCTGGTCGACACCGCGTTCGGGCTGTTTACGATCGCACTGCTGCTGCGCTTCTATCTTCAGTGGGTGCGCGCTTCATCTCGCAACCCGCTGTCGGATTTTCTCGGCGCACTTACCAATTTTGCAGTGCTCCCGGCGCGGCGCATCATTCCCGGGCTGTGGGGAAACGATCTGGCCACGCTCACGCTGGCATGGCTCGCGCAACTGCTCCAAGTGCTGATCGTGCTCCAGATCAAGGGCTATCAACTGAGCGCCGCCGCCGGCACCGCACTGGCCACCCTGGCGCTGGTGTCCGTGGTGATGCTGATCAAGCTCGGTCTCTACATCGTGATGGTGGCGGTGATCGTCCAGGCGGTGCTGTCCTGGGGCAATTCATACAGCCCGCTGGCACCGCTGTTGAACAGCATGACGCGGCCATTCCTGCGCCCGTTCCAGAAACGGATCCCGCCCATAGGCAATGTTGATCTCTCGCCGCTGTTCGTCATCATCGGTTGCCAGCTGCTGCTGATGGTGCCCGTGGCCTGGCTTGAGATGACGCTGTTGCGGCTGCTCTAATGATCACGGCACCAGGATGGTGCCGCCTGGATACCGCCAGCGGACGCCTTACGCTCAGCGTTCATGTCCAGCCCAATGCCAAAGTCAGTGAGATCGCCGGGGTGTACGGTGATGCCCTCAAGATCAGGGTGGCCGCGCCCGCCGTCGACAACAAGGCAAACGCCGCGCTGCTCGAATTTCTGCACCGCTTCCTGCGGCTGCCTTCGTCGCAGATTGCTATCCGCCGCGGCGCTCGCGGCCGGCGCAAGGTGGTGGACATAGCCGGCGCCGATAACGCGATTCTTGCGCTGATCACGCGCACCGCAGCGCTTGTAGACAGGCGTTAATCCCTGCCGCTTTTCCCGGTGCCACTGGTTTCGTGTTCGTCGCCATCGGCACGCGCCTCGTCCGCGGCATCCTGTTTGCGTTCGTCGCGCAACGCTTTTGCCCGGATCAGGAACGCTAGCGCCATCCACAGCGCCAGCGCAGCCAGCGGCCACGCGATGAGTTGCGGCCATATCACCACCGCTGCGGTCATAACCAGCAGCGCGAGTGCCACGCCTGTCATCAGGCCGGCTTCCGCCGGCCCGAGCACGCGGCGGTTGGTGATGGCGGCACCCACGGTATTGCCTATGCGCAGAGCGCCGGCGGCGGCGCGCCCTGCGCTGCCACCACGGAACCGGCCACGCTGCCGCACTACAGCTGCGGCGGCCTGCACGCGGTTGCGCGCAGAGAGCACGATCTCGGTGGCATTGGCGAGGTCTTGTTCGTACATCTGCTGCATGGTCCCGGCCACCGCCGGGTTATCCATGGCCACATCAAGTTCGTAGTTTCCCATCCAGCTCGAGAGATTGAGATTGCTCGATCCCACTCTCGCCCAGCGGCCGTCTGCAACCGCTGTTTTCGAATGCATCATGGGCCCGTTCCATTCGAATACGCGGATGCCGGCCTCGAGCAGCGGCCGGTAACCCGACCGCGACAACGGCGAGATGACCGGCAGGTCGCTCGCGCCCGGTACCAGCAGCCGCACGTCCACGCCGTCGAGCGCCGCGGCGCGCAACGCCTGAACATACGGGGCGACGCCGACAAAATAAGCATCTGCCAGCCATAACGTGCTGTGCGCCATCGCCGCGATAAGTTGATCGAGACGATACAGCGCCGCAACATTGGGCTGGGTGGCCATGACCCGCAGCATCACGTCGCCCGCGGCCGGGACCGTTTCAGGATCGGTGAGTTCTTCCTCTGCGAGCGGTGCGCCGGCCACCCCCCACACCACGGCAAAAGCACGCTCGATATCGGCAATCGCCGGTCCGCGCACTTCGATGCCGGTATCGCGCCACGATTCCACGCCCAGCGCCGGTTCACCGACCCATTTGCGGCTCACGCACAGGCCGGAAACAAAACCAACCTGCCCATCCACAGCCACCATCTTGCGATGATCGCGCGACAGCCAGCCCAACGGGCTGTCCAGGCGCGGCTGATTGAAGCACCTGACTGCGCCGCCTGCCGCAACGACCGGCTGCAGCACCCGTTGCGTCGCACTGCCCAGCGCCCCCATCCAGTCATACAGCACTCTCACCCGCACACCGCTGCGCGCACGTTCGGCCAAAGCCTCGGCAAACTCGCGCCCGACCGCATCGTCGGAAATGATGTAGTTCTCGAAAAATATCGTGCGTTGAGCCGCGCGGATCGCGGCAAGCCAGGCCGGAAAATTTTCGTCGGCATTCCTGAGAATGCGAACGCTGTTGCCGGCGACGAGCGGCGCGCCGGCGGCGCGTGAAAATGCCTGGGCCGCGAACTGGCGCGCCAGTCGGGCGGCCTCGCGTTCCGGGCTTACCGTCGCGGATAGAGCCATTGCGTATTATTCAATATATTCAGATAGTTATAGTTATATACCAGCAGGGCACCGCAGGCGGCCCTACATCAGCATGATGTCGAACTGTTCCTGGTTGTAGACACTTTCGACCTGCAGCGACACCGGCTTGCCGATGAAATCAGAGAGCATGGCCAGGGCCTGCGACTCTTCGTCGAGGAACATGTCGATCACCTGCTGCGAGGCGAGAATGCGGAATTCCCGCGCGCTGAACTGGCGCGCCTCGCGCAGCAATTCGCGCAGGACCTGGTAGCACACGGTCTGCGCGGTCTTGAGCTGCCCGCGCCCCTCGCACACCGGACATGCCTCGCACAGCACATGGGCCAGCGATTCGCGCGTGCGCTTGCGCGTCATCTCCACCAGCCCCAGTTGCGTGAAGCCGTTGACGGTCATGCGCGTGCGGTCGCGTGCCAGCGCTTTTCTGAATTCGTTGAGCACGGCATTCTTGTGCTCCTCGGTATCCATGTCGATGAAGTCGATGATGATGATGCCGCCGAGATTGCGCAACCGCAGCTGGCGCGCAATCACCTGCGCCGCCTCAAGATTGGTCTTGAAGATGGTGTCGTCAAAGTTGCGCACGCCGACAAACCCGCCGGTGTTGACGTCGACGGTGGTCAGCGCTTCGGTCTGGTCGATGATGAGATAGCCGCCGGACTTCAGGCCGACGCGCCGTGCCAGCGCTTTTTCGATTTCGTCCTCGGTACCAAAGAGGTCGAACAGCGGGCGCTCGCCCTGGTAATGCTCGATACGCTCGGCCCCGGTCAGCGTGAACTCCCGGGCGAAATTCTGCATGGTCTGAAAGGTCTCGCGCGAATCGATCTGGATGCGCTTGGTCTCCTCGTTCACGAAATCGCGCAACACGCGCAGGCTCAGATCAAGATCGCGGTAGAGCAGGGCCAGCGCTGTGCCGGCCTGCGCTTTTTCCTGGATGCCGTGCCACAGTTTTCTCAGATACTCGATATCGAGGCCGAGCTCACGGTCTGACGCGGTTTCGGCCATGGTGCGTATGATGTAGCCGCCCTTTTCCTCGGGCAGCAGCAGCTGCTGCAGTTTCTCGCGCAAATGCTGGCGTTCTTCCTCGTCCTCGATGCGCTGGGAAATGCCGATATGTGGATCCTGCGGCAGGTAGACCAGGAGCCGGCCCGCAATGCTGATCTGGGTGGAAAGCCGCGCGCCCTTGGTGCCGATCGGATCCTTGATCACCTGCACCATCAGGTTCTGACCCTCGGACAGCAGCCTTTCGATCGGCACGACGGGATCGCCATTGTGGCGATTGCTCCAGATATCCGCGACATGCAGGAACGCCGCGCGCTCACCGCCGATGTCGATGAAGGCCGACTGCATGCCCGGCAGCACACGCACCACGCGCCCGGTAAAGATGCTGCCAACCAGCCCGCGTGCCGAAGTGCGCTCGATGTGCAATTCCTGCACGATACCGTGCTCGATCACGGCAACGCGGGTTTCCTGCGGGGTGACATTGATGAGTATGTCTTCGGCCATCGGGCGTAAGCGCGCCGGTTACAGTACTTCGATGTCGAACTTCTGCAGCAGCTCCGCCGTCTCGGCCAGAGGCAAACCCATGATACCCGAGTAGCTGCCCTGGATCCGGATGATGAATGCCGCCGCGCGCCCCTGGATGGCATAGGCGCCGGCCTTGCCGAGCGGCTCTCCGCTCGCGACATAATTGCGAATTGCGGCCTCGGAAAGTTCTCGGAACTCCACCGTTGAAACCGAGATCTGGGTTTCGATCTGCTCTCTTCTGGCCAGCGCGACGGCGGTGATGACGGTGTGCTCTCGTCCCGACAGGCTGCGCAAGATTCTTGCCGCATCTTCCGCGTCATCGGGTTTGCCTATCACCTGTTCATCGAGCACCACTGTGGTGTCCGCGGCCAGCACCGGGTGCTGTGGCAACAGGCGCTGCGCAATCTGGTGCGCGGCGAAACTGGCTTTGCGGGTAGCGACACGCAGCGCGTAAACGCCCGGCGATTCGTCCGGAAGCGGCGTCTCGTCCACATCGAGGCCGCGCCTGGGATCCTCGCGGATCAACAGCAATTCGAAATTCACGCCGATTTGCTTCAGCAGTTCGCGGCGGCGCGGGCTGCGCGAAGCAAGGTAGATGCGTTTTTCAGCCATTTGTCAGTAATAGGGTAATGGGTAATGGGTAATGGGTAATGGGTAATGAGAATACCGGTGTTGCTGCGAAACCGTCAGATTAAAAAAGCCTCTTTGTTCCTCAATTACTCATCACGCATTACTCATTACTCATTACTCCCTGTGATATGGATGGTTCTTCAAAATCGACACCGCCCTGTACAGCTGCTCGGCAAGCACCACGCGGACCAGCGCATGCGGCAGTGTAAGGGGCGACAGCGACCACAACAAGTCCGCTTCCTTTCTGAGTGCGGACGCGGTCCCGTCGGCCCCGCCGATGACAAACGCAATATCCCGACCCTGCTGCTGCCATCGCGCCATAATATCGGCAAGTTGCCGCGTGGGAAAGCTGCGGCCGCGTTCATCGAGCACCACTTTGAAGCACCCTGCCGGAAGCGCGGCGGCTATCCGCTTATGCTCGGCTCGCTGCACCCGCTCGACATCCTGGGCGCCACGGACTTCAGGCTTGATTTCCGTCAGTGCCAGGCGCGCTTCACGCGGCATGCGTCGCGCATACTCCTCGAATCCGGCTTTGACCCATTCCGGCATGCGGTGGCCTACCGCCACGACATGAAGCTTCATAGGAGGCTGCCGGACTCAGGCAGCTGTCGCTTTTGAAGCCCGGCGCCGCGGTTTGGTGGCGGGCGGCGACCACAGCTCTTCGAGGTTGTAATACTGGCGGATCGCGGGCTGCATGATGTGAATCACAACCGATCCGATATCCACCAGCACCCATTCACCGGTTTGCTCGCCCTCGACGCCATACACCTTCGAGCCGATCGCCTTGAGCTTTTCCTGCAGATTCTTGGAAAGCGCCTTGCTTTGTCGTGCCGAATCAGCGCTTGCCACAATGACCTTGTCGAACATCGAGGTCATTTTTCTTACATCGAGCACCACGATGTCGCGCGCCTTGATGTCTTCAAGCGCACTGATCGCAGCCTTGGTGAT
>CALOEN010000054.1:0-12628 GCA_942492335.1 uncultured beta proteobacterium
TTTGCGGTGCAGGATCAGGGCCAGTGGCGCCACGCTATTTCGCTGGGCATATTCAAGAGCGAGGAGGCGGCAAATAAATTTCTTGCCGCCCTGCGTGAGAAAGGCGTGCGTTCTGCCACCGTCGAGCGGCGCGAGAATTTCCTGAAGCAGATCGTGTATTTCGTGCGCGAGCCGGACGAGGCGATGGTCGCCAGGCTCGCCGAATTGCAGCGCGAATTTCCCGGTACCGAGATCAAGGCCGTGGCGTGCCCGCCGGCTGGCGCTTAAAACAGTGAATGGACAGGATTTTTCAGGATTAACAGGATTGGATCAAAACAGAGCCCCGTTAATCCTGTCTATGGATTCTTGTTTTTGATCCTGCCGAGCAGCGCAGTCGTCGAGCGCTCGTGAGCGAACGGAATCGAGTGCACCGTGCCGCCCCAGCTTTTTACTTCCGCGGCGCCGACGATTTGTTCCGGTTTCCAGTCGCCCCCTTTGACCAGCACACCGGGTTGCGCGGCCAGGATCAGCACTAGCGGCGTGTCTTCCTCGAACCAGGTCACCAGGCTCACCGCCTCCAGCGCCGCAACCACCGCCAGCCGGTCTTCCAGCGTATTGACCGGTCGGTCGTCGCCTTTGCCCAGGCGTTTGACCGAGGCGTCGGAATTGACGGCGACGATCAGGCTGGCGCCCAGTGACCGGGCCTGCGCCAGATAGGTGACGTGGCCCCGGTGCAGAATGTCGAACACGCCATTGGTGAACACCAGGGGGCGCGCAAGCTTCGCCACGCGCGCGGCCAGTCCCTGCGGCGGGCAGACTTTGGTTTCGAAGGCGGGGGCGGGATACATTCAGGATAAACGGCAGACGGTGTCAGGCAACCCCGCCGCTTCAACCGTCCGCTGCTTCAGTCGAGGTACTCGAACACCCGCTGTACCCGCTGCACTCCGCCCGTTGTGCGCGCAATTTCGGTCGCTTCGTCGGCTTCCTTGCGTGTCACCAGCCCCAGCAGGTAAACGGTACTGGCTTCGGTGACGACCTTGACGTGGATTGGGTCGAATTTCTGGGCGTCGAGGAAGCGCGCCTTGACCTTGGAAGTGAGGTACGAATCGTTGGCGCGAACCGACATGGAGGTGTTGCCGGAAATCTGGACCTCGTTGTAGACCTCGCGCACGTTTTCCACGGCGAGTGCAATTTTCCCGATTCCACTTTTTGCCGCGGCATCGGCGGCTTCGCCCGTGATCAGCAGCCTGCGGTTATAGCTGGTGAAGTTGAGGTGGGCGTCGGGAAATTTCTTGCCGACGCGGCTCGATGCCTTGAGCTCTATGCCCTCGTCTTCGGTGATGGTGCCCACGGTGCGGCGGTCATCAGCAATGACCGCGCCGGTGGCGGCGCCTCCGACCGCGACAGCGACGCAACCTTGGAGCAGCGGCAGGGCGGCAATTGCCAGCAGTGCAAGAAAATAACGCATTTATTCGACTCCCAGTAAAAGACAATCAATGGCATCGCACAAACAGTGCAGTGTCAGCAGATGCACCTCCTGTATGCGCGCCGTGCTGTTCGCGGGCACACAGATATGGATATCGGGTGGCGCCAGAATCTCGCCGATTTTCCCTCCGGCTTTTCCGGTCAGCGCGATCACCCCGACCTGGCACTCGTGCGCAGCATGTATCGCGGCAATCACGTTGCGCGAGTTGCCGCTGGTCGAGATTGCAAGCAACAAGTCATCGGCATGGCCGAGCGCGCGCACCTGCTTGGAAAAGATCTGATCAAAATCGTAATCATTGGCAATTGAGGTCAGGGTCGAGGAATCCGTCGTAAGCGCGAATGCGGCGAGCCCCGGCCGCTCCATTTCGAAGCGGTTGAGGAGTTCGGCGGAGAAATGCTGTGCATCCGCAGCCGAACCACCGTTGCCGCAGGACAGTATCTTGCCGTCGCTCCTGAGGCACTGCACCATGCGTTCCGCCGCCGCCGCAATCGGGCCCGCCAGGGCATCCATGCTTTGCAGTTTGAGGTGCGCGCTTTCGGAAAAGTTCTCGCTAATGCGGTTGATCAGATCCATGGAGATCCCATAAAGGGTATGGCCGCTATTCTACAGAGTAGGACTCTTATTCACCAAACGCGTTCCTGATCCATTCGATCTGCGGCGGTTCGCCTTGGATCAGGACGGCATCGAAGCGGCACGGCAGGTTGCCCTTCTGCGCCAGGTAATGACGCGCTGCGCGCAGCAGTTTGCCGCGCTTGTCCCGTGTGATGCTGGCAGCGGCGCCGCCGAAATTCTCGCTGCGGCGGCTTTTCACTTCGATGAATACCAGTGTCTTGCCATCCTGTGCAATGAGATCGATCTCGCCGAAACGGCAGCGGTAATTGCGCGCGATGATCTTCATGCCCTGGCGTTGCAGGAATTCCGCGGCAAACTGCTCCGCCGCCTCACCTTTCATGGTCTTGTTCTATCAGGGATCAGCCGGCCTTCTCTGAAGCGCACGCCAACGAGTTCACGTACGAAATAGCGGTTACGGCCGGTTTTGATGTGTCCCGTCACGCCGTCCAGCGCCAGTTCGGTGCGGCCATTGAGCAGTTCCTGCGCGATACGAAAAGCATCGATACCGAGCGCATACAGGCGTTCGAGATCGATGGATCCGTCAAAATCCTGGCGCGGATAAATCATTACCGCGGGATGGTCGGGTTGCACCAGCCATGGCATGTCAAGAAACCGGATGCCGGCAAGATCGAAACCGGCAAGCGGACCGGCATTGATGGAATTGACCTGAGAGGTGGCATAAAGGACGAGCGGGTCGAGATAGGCGCGCACCTGGCGCGCGCGCTGAAAATCCAGCGCCAGAAACGCCATATCGGCGACGCCAAGCGCCGCGGCCTGTTTGATTCGATCGAGGCCATCCCGGTCGGCGGTGACGGCGAATTCGGCGATGTGCTTGCCGCCCAGCCGCGAGAACTCATACACAAAAGCCTGATGCATGCGCCGCTGGAGGGGCGAATCGCCAACGATGGTGAAGGCCTCGCGATGGCCTTCCCGGAACGCAAGCTGCGCGACCTGGCGCGCTTCCGCTTCGATTTGGAGACTCAGGATGAAAAGGTTCTGCGGCAGGGGCCCGCTGCCGTCAGGCGTGCTGAGCGCGAGCGTAGGCACAGCGAGCCTGTCGCTGGCGGCGAGGGCGGTTACGCCGCTGCGCGTCAATGGTCCGACCACCAGGAGCGCACCCGCTTCCAGCGCGCGGCGGTAGCCTTCGACGATACTCTGGCCACCTTCCTCGGATACGGCGTGGACACGGATGGGCAGCGATGATCCGCCCCGGGCCTTGGCGGCTGCCATGAAACCATCCCTGACCGCCTCGGCGGGTCGCGCGAACATTGGCAGGCCGACGGGCAGCAACAGGGCGATGTGAGGAACCGCGGTCGCAGACGGACCGGCGGCGGGCCTGGCGTCAGGGAGCGGCTGCGCGCCGAACGCCGCCTTGCTGGCAAAGCCTGAGGTGCCACCGTATAGTATCGCCGTCACCAGCCATACAAAGAACCAGCGATGATTCATGAAACAACGCATCATGAAACCATGGAGGAATCGAAGCCGACATTATATGTAGTTGCCACCCCAATTGGTAATTTGCGCGACGTGAGTTTACGCGCGCTCGACGTGCTGAAAAGCGTCGATGTGGTGGCGGCGGAAGATACGCGTACTACCGCGCAACTGCTTAATCACTATGGCATTACCAACCGGATGATTGCGCTGCATGAGCATAACGAGAAGCGCATGGCGCCGCAGCTTGTGGAGCATCTTGCCGCAGGCCGGTCTGTGGCGCTGGTCAGCGACGCCGGTACGCCGGCGATATCCGATCCCGGCGCGCTGGTGGTTGCCGCGGCACTGAGCCAGGGCTACCGGGTTGTGCCGGTCCCGGGCGCCAACGCCGCCGCCGCCGCGTTATCGGCGTCCGGGCTCAGTGCGCAGCATTTCCTGTTCTATGGCTTCCTGCCGGCGCGTGGCGCCGAGCGCAGGCGTGAACTTGCGGCATTGGTGGATCTCCCGTACGCGCTGATTTTTTACGAGGCGCCGCACCGCATAGGCGACAGCATTGCGGATCTGCGCGCCGTCTTTGGCGATGCGCGCCGTATCGTGATTGCGCGCGAGCTCACCAAGATGTTCGAGACCATATATACGTGTGCACTGGGCGAGGCCGGTGCCTGGATAGAGGCCGATGCCAATCGCCGCAAAGGGGAATTTGTGCTGATAGTGGAGGGGCAGCCTGCGACGGCCTCCGACGAAGACCGCGCTCAGGCTCGGCGTGTGCTGGAGACCTTGCTGTCCGAATTGCCGCTCAAGCAGGCGGTTGCGCTCGCGACGAAAATCACCGGCGGCAAGCGCAATGTGCTTTATGAGCTGGCGCTTACTCTCAAGGGTGGGCAGTGAGAAAGACGCATCACTGTTTATCCGTTTACCGCCCGGCGTTTACCGTTTACTCTAGTGCAGATGATGAACAAGATCACCCTTACCCGTCCTGACGACTGGCACCTGCACCTGCGTGATGAAGGCCACATGCAGGCGGTGCTGCCGGACACGGCACGGCGGTTTTCGCGCGCGATCGTGATGCCCAATCTGAAACCGCCGGTGACCACAACCGCGCTGGCGCTGCAATATCGCGATCGCATCCGCGCCGCTCTGCCTTCAGGCAGCAGCTTCGAGCCGCTGATGACGCTGTATCTGACCGACAATACCCGGCCCGCGGAAATCATCGAGGCCAAACAAAGCGGCGCGGTTCATGCGGTCAAATACTATCCGGCGGGGGCCACCACCAATTCGGATTTGGGCGTGACCGATCTCTGGAAATGCCGCGGCGTGCTTGAGGCCTTGGAGGCGTGCGGCATGCCGTTGCTGGTGCACGGTGAAGTCACCGATCCGGGCGTGGACATCTACGACCGCGAGCGGGTTTTTCTCGAGCGGGTGCTGGCGCCGCTGATCGAGCGCTATTCCCGGCTGCGGGTGGTGGCCGAGCACGTCACGACGCGCGAGGCGGTGGAGTTCGTGAACGCAGCGCCGCCGCGGGTAGCGGCGACGATCACTGCGCACCATCTGCTGCTGAACCGCAATGCGTTGTTCGCGGGCGGCATCCGGCCGCATCATTATTGTTTGCCCGTGCTCAAACGCGAACAGCACCGTCAGGCGTTGACGGCGGCGGCGACAAGCGGCAGCCCCAAATTTTTTCTCGGCACGGACAGCGCGCCGCACGCGCAGCACACCAAGGAAACCGATTGCGGCTGCGCGGGAATCTATACCGCGCATGCCGGCATCGAATTGTATGCCGAAGCGTTTGATCAGGCCGGCGCGCTCGAGCGGCTGGAGGGGTTCGCCAGCTATTTTGGCGCTGATTTCTATGACCTGCCGCGCAACCGGGACCGGATCACGCTGGCCAGGGAATCATGGCCGGTGCCGGACAGGCTGCCTTACTCGCAAGACTCGCTGGTCCCGTTTCGTGCCGCAGGCCAGGTGGCCTGGAAGATCGCATGACCGGCCGCGGTCCGGGACAACGCGGACCGCACGCTACCGTTATTCGGAAAACCGAACCCACCATCACGGCAAATTGAGCAATACAACGCTTCACGAATTCGACCTTGAATTGCCCCGCGGCGATCTGTGGATTTTCGGCTACGGATCGCTGATGTGGAATCCGGGATTTTCCCTACATCCGCTCCGGTTCCGCTCTGCTGCGTGGCTATCACCGGGCCTTCTGCATCTATTCCGACCGCTATCGCGGCACGCCCGAGCAGCCCGGCCTGGTGCTGGGGCTGAATCGCGGGGTGCGTGCCGCGGTATCGCGTACCTGGTCGCAAGGCAGCAAATCAAACACGTGCTCAACGGTCTGTGGACCCGCGAGATGTCGCGCCGCACGTACCGTCCGCGGCTGGTGAGTGTTGAACTCGCCGGCGAACGGGCGCAGGCGCTGACTTTCGTGGCCGACCCCGCGCATCACGCCTATGCGGGCGGCCTGACGCTGGAAGAAATTGCAGCGATGATCATGCGCGGGGTGGGCGCACGCGGCGCCAATGTCGATTATCTGATCAATACGCTGAGCCATCTCGAGGAACTGGGTGTGCGCGACCCCGGGCTGCACAAAATACATGCGGCAGTCAAAAAACTTCAAACCCGGGACGCGTGATCCCGGCGCCCGTCTGATCCGTATCCCGGCTGCGACTGGTGTTAAAATGACGATGAAGCTGGCCAGACAGCCGCTGGGTATCTTCGGGTGCTCAGAGGAAAGTCCGGGCTCCACAGGGCAGGGTGACGGCTAACGGCCGTCCGCAGTAAACCGGTGACGCAAGTCTCCGGCGAAGGCGAGGAACAGGGCCACAGAGACGAGTCTTGGTGTGCAAACATCAAGGGTGAAACGCGGCAACCTCCACCCGGAGCAACACCAAATAGGCAAGCGATGACGCGGCCCGTCGAGCTTGCGGGTAGGTGGCTTGAGCCTGGGAGCAATCCCAAGCCTAGAGGAATGGCTGTCCACGACAGAACCCGGCTTACCGGCCAGCTTCATTTTCGATTTTCGGGTGTTGCTGTTCTGCAACACTTCATGGTTTACCCTAATTTCCTGATTATTAAGCGTAAATGATTTTAAGGTTTTACTTTTAGTACGAACTTTATCATCATGTTTTTACAGTCTAAATATGTTTCTGGAAAAGGTTAAAACTGGTCTGAAATATGTGACATAAGTCTTTGTCGCAGCAACAAAAAATGCAAATTCCCCGCTTGACCCATTGATCGTTATTAAATATAGTGGGAAGAAGTGGTAGAAAGTGGGAAAAGGAGCTGCTTTCCAATGGAAAGCGCCATTTGCCGCAGAGGGGGGTTTGTGTTTCGCGGTATCGCTCAACTCAATCTGGACAGTAAAGGCAGGCTCGCAGTGCCCTCGCGGCACCGCGATTCGCTGCTCGAGCGTTGCGGCGGACATCTGGTCATCACGGCGGACGCCGATCATTGTCTGCTCATCTATCCGCTCCCGGACTGGGAGCTCATCCAGCAAAAACTTGAAAGCCTGTCGAATCTTGATCCGCGCGTGCGCGAGTTGCAGCGCCGGCTGATTGGTTTTGCAGTGGACGTGGACATCGACGGCGCGGGGCGCATTCTGATTTCTCCGGAGCTGCGCGCGTTCGCGCAGCTCGAAAAAAACGTGGTGCTGGTAGGGCAGGGCAAGAAATTTGAATTATGGAACCAGGAGCGTTGGGAACAGCTGATTGAGCAGGCCGGGGGCCTCGGAGCGGGAGGGCTGCCACCTGAACTGGAGGGCTTCTCTTTGTGAGCGCAGGCTCACACGCCCCGGTCATGTTGGAGCAGGCGGTTGACGGGTTGAATGTGCGCGCAAATGGCATCTATGTGGATTGCACGTTTGGGCGCGGTGGACACAGCAGACGGGTTCTGGAGCAGCTGGGGCAGTCCGGGCGCCTGATCGCAATCGATCGGGACCTGGATGCGGTGGCAGCAGGAGGGGAAATAGTTGATGAGCGTTTCTCGATCGTGCATGGCGCTTTCGGGCAGTTGCGGGATATCGCGATGCGCGCCGGGGTGGAGCGTGTGGACGGCATCCTGCTCGACCTTGGGGTGTCGTCTCCGCAGTTCGACCGCGCCGGGCGCGGCTTCAGTTTTCGCTTTGATGCACCGCTCGACATGCGCATGGATACAAGCCGCGGACTCACGGCCGCGCAATGGCTCGCGCAGGCCGAGGAGTCGGAAATCAGGGGGGTTATAAAAAATTATGGCGAAGAACGGTTTGCTAAACAGATTGCAGCAGCGATTGTTGCGGCTCGAGCGCGGGGACCTCTTGGAACTACGCGACAACTTGCCGCGCTCGTGGCAGAAGCCGTTCCCACGCGCGAGCCACGCCAGGATCCGGCGACGCGCACGTTTCAAGCTTTACGGATTCACATCAATCAGGAGCTTGAGGAGTTGTCGTTAGTCCTGCCGCAATGTGTCGAGCTGCTCGTGTCAGGAGGGCGCCTGGTGGTGATCAGTTTTCATTCTCTCGAAGACCGTATCGTCAAACGCTTCCTGCGTGACCGCGCGCGAGCCGATCATCTCCCGTCTCGGCTGCCGGTCAAGGCAAAAGATATTGCGCCGCCGCCGCTTACGCTCATCGGTCGCGCACGGCGTCCGGACACAACCGAAGTCGCCGCCAACCCGCGTTCCCGCAGCGCCGTCATGAGGATTGCAGAGCGGTCTTCCGCCAACGTCGTTCGTGCGGAGGCGGCGGCGTGATCACGCGGCTTAATCTGCTGTTGCTGGCCATCCTTGTGGCCTGCGCCCTGTCGCTGGTCAGTTCCCAGCACAAAGCGCGCAAGCTGTACGTTGAGTTGCAGAAGGAACATGAGCTAGCCAAGCAGCTCGAAGTCGAGTGGGGGCAGCTGCAGCTCGAGCAGAGCACGTGGGCGATGCATGGTCGCATCGAAAAAATCGCCACGCAGAAACTCAATATGCGCGTTCCACCCGCCAGCCGGATCCAGAACGTGCCGCCGCAGTCCGCTGGAGGCCGTCCATGAACACCGCCGCGGGCGCGACCCTCAATCTGAGGTTGCCGGTGTGGCGTTCGCGCCTGATGCTCGCGGGCCTGCTGCTGTGGTTCGTTGTGTTGATTGCGCGCGCGCTCTATCTGCAGGGGCTCAATAACGATTTCCTGCGGCAGAAAGGCGAATCCCGTTACACGCGCGTGATCGAAATGAGCGCCACGCGCGGCATGATAGTCGACCGCAATAACGAACCGCTTGCAATTTCCACGCCGGTCGAATCCGTGGCCGCCAGCCCGGCAGATATCGAGATTTCTCCGCAGCAGATTACCAGGCTGGCGAAACTGCTCGGAATGAATGCAGGTGAAATAAAAAACAAACTCGCCGATACCAAACGTGAATTCACCTATCTGCGGCGCCAGCTTCCGCCGGAGCAGGCGGCCAAAGTGGTGGAGCTCGGCATCCCGGGTGTTTTCCTGCAGCGTGAATACCGCCGCTACTATCCGGCCGGTGAGGTCATGTCGCATCTGATTGGTTTTACCGGCGTCGACGATAACGGGCAGGAAGCGCTCGAACTCGCGTTCCAGGATGTGCTGGGCGGAAAGCCCGGAAGTCGCCGCGTGATCAAGGACCGCCTCGGCCGCATCGTCGAGGACGTCGAGAGCATCCGTTTGCCGCAACAGGGAAAAACGATCCGCCTCTCGATCGATACCAAGATCCAGTACCTGGCTTTTCGTGAACTGAAGAACGCCGTTGCCATGCATCGCGCCAAGGCGGGCGGGATAGTGGTACTCGACGCGGTCAGCGGCGAAGTGCTGGCGATGGCAAACATGCCTACCTATAACCCCAATAATCGCGACAAGCTTGACCCCAAGCGCACCCGCAACCGCGCGGTGACCGACCTGTTCGAACCCGGATCGACGCTCAAGCCTTTTACCGCGGCAGCGGCGCTCGAAGCCGGCTCGGTCAGGCCGGATACGGTGATCCAGACCGCACCGGGGCAAATGACGATAGGCACCCGCGTGATACACGATGCGCACCCCCAGGGCGCGTTGACGGTGGCGCAGGTGATTCAGAAGTCGTCAAATGTCGGCGCTGCGAAAATGGCGCTTGCGCTGCCCGCGAAAACGCTATGGAACCTGTTTTCCCAGGTGGGGTTCGGCGTGCCGCCGCAATCGGGATTCCCGGGCGAAGTCTCGGGCAAGTTGCGCGCTTACAAGACCTGGCGGCCGATAGAGCAGGCAACCATGTCCTACGGGCATGGCATTTCGGTTTCCCTGCTGCAACTGGCGCGTGCTTACACCATTTTTACGACGAACGGAGAACTGAAGCCGGTAACACTGCTCAAGCAGGATGCCCCGGTCGCAGGCACGCCGGTTATTTCGCCCGAGACTGCGCAAGCGGTGCGCCGGATGCTGGAAATGGTGGTGCAGATAGGCGGCACCGCGCCCCGCGCGCAAGTCGCCGGATATCGCGTCGCCGGAAAGACCGGGACCACGCACAAGATCGAAGGCAAGGGCTACGCGGCGAACAAATACATCTCTTCATTTGTCGGGTTCTCGCCCATGTCCAGTCCGCGTCTGGTGGTGGCGGTAATGATAGACGAGCCGTCGGACGGCCAGTATTACGGCGGCACCGTGGCCGCGCCGGTGTTCAGCCAGGTCATGGCGGGCACGCTCAGGTTGCTCGGCGTGCCGCCTGATGCGCCGGTGGATAATGTCGTGCTGCCGCCGCCGAACGCGCCTGAAATCAAGGAGGAAGTGTGATGCCGGCCGCAGCGGGCAGGCGTCAGCCGCGCTTCAGCCTGGGTGCAATCGATGCGCTCGGCATCAAACGGTTGTCCTCCGACAGCCGGAGCATCGGGCGTGGCGACACGTTCGTCGCCTATCCCGGCGTGACTCGTGACGGGCGCGATTTTATTCCGGCCGCGATTGCCAATGGCGCTTCATCGGTGTTGTGGGACAACGCAGATTTTGCATGGAATCCGGCGTGGCGGGCCGCCAATCTTGGCGTAAGCAACCTGCAGCGCCAAGCGGGCACGATCGCGAGCCACGTTTACGACAGACCCAGCGCGAAATTGTGGATGATCGGCATTACCGGTACCAACGGCAAGACCACGTGCAGTCAATGGATCGCACAATCCCTTACGCGTGCCGGCAGGCGGTGCGCGGTGATCGGCACCCTGGGCTGCGGTTTCCCGGGGGCGCTGAAGCCGTCGCTGAATACGACGCCGGATGCAATAGGGATACATGCCGCGCTCAGCGATTTTGCCCGCCACAGGGCGCGTGGCGTCAGCATGGAAGTGTCTTCCCACGGGTTGGAGCAGCACCGTGTTTCAGGCGTCGAGTTTGACGTTGCGCTGCTGACGAATATTTCCCGCGATCATCTTGATTACCACGGCAGCATGCGCAGCTATTGCGCGGCCAAGAGCAGGCTTTTCAAGTGGCCCTCCCTCCGGTATGCGGTGCTCAATCTTGACGATAAATTCGGTGCGGCGATCGCCGCCCGCATACCTCGCCGCAACCTGAGCGTGATCGGTTATGGATTCGGACGCGCGACGGCCGTGCGCGGCCGCGGGGTGTTGCGGGTGCGGGGCCGCAATCTGCGTATTAATTCTGACGGCCTGTCGTTTGATGTGTCGACGCCGTGGGGCCCGGCATCGCTGGCCAGCGCCCTGATCGGGCGCTTCAACGCGGACAACCTGCTGGGTTCGCTGGCCACGCTGCTCGCAAGTGAAATCAGCCTGAATGACGCCGTCAGTGCATTGCAGCGGGTGAAAGCGGCGCCAGGACGCACCGAGCGTTACGGTGGCGGCCGGCGGCCATTGGTCGTGGTCGACTATGCCCATACGCCGGACGCGCTCGAAAAAGTGCTGACGGCGCTAAGAGAACTCATGCCCGTTTCCGGGACCAGGACGAAAATGCCGGGAAATCCAAACCCGCGGCTGATATGTGTTTTTGGGTGCGGTGGGGACCGTGATCGCGGCAAGCGTCCGCTGATGGGCCGTGTCGCGACTCTGTTGGCGGACCAGGTCATCATCACCAGCGATAACCCGCGGAGCGAGGACCCGTTTGCAATCATCACGGACATTCTCGAGGGCGTTGAGGCCGAATGCGCAGTAACGGCGGATCGCGCGCTCGCGATAAAACAGGCGATCGCGGCAGCCCGCCGCGGTGACGTCGTGCTGATTGCAGGCAAGGGCCACGAAGCCTATCAGGATGTCGGCGGGGTCAGGCGACCATTCAGCGACGCGGCGGCGGCGAAAGCCGCATTGAAGGTCGCATGACCATGATGGCCATTGCCGAAGCGGCGCGCGCATTAAATGCCGGAATACGCGGCAACGACGTGGCATTTGATGCCGTCAACACCGACAGCCGGGCCATCAAGCGCGGCGACCTGTTCGTTGCGCTCAAAGGCGAGCGCTTCGATGGCCATCGGTTCGTGTCGCAGGCAGCGGCCGCCGGCGCGGCAGCCGCGATGGTGGAGGATGCGGGAGCCGGGCTCCGGGATGCGGAAATCAAGTTGCCATTGATCGTGGTCAACGACACGAGGCTGGCGCTGGGAAAGCTTGCATCCTGCTGGCGTAAAAAATTTACGATGCCGCTGGTCGCGCTCACCGGCAGCAGCGGCAAGACCACGGTCAAAGAGATGCTGGCCCTGATTTTGCGCGAGGCGGCGGGCGCAGGCTCAAGCGTGCTGGCCACGCGCGGCAACCTCAATAATGACATCGGGGTGCCGCTGATGCTGCTCGAGTTGCGCTCCGAGCATCGTTACGCGGTGATCGAGATGGGCATGAATCACGCCGGAGAGATCCGTTACCTGGCGCAGATCACCGCACCCGATGTCGCGCTGATTAATAACGCCGGCCGTGCCCATATCGAGTATCTCGGGTCCGAGGAGGCGATCGCACGCGCCAAGGGCGAGATTTTCGAAGGTGTCCCGAACGAGGGTGTCGCCGTTATCAACGCCGATGATCGCTTTGCCGGCATGTGGCGCGAACTCGCCGCCGGCAGGAAGCAGCTGGAGTTCGGCGTCGAGAGCCGCGCTGCCGTCACCGCGACCTTCCGGTTACGGTATCTGGAGAGCGAAATCATCCTGAAGACGCCGCACGGGGAAACGAGGGCGACGCTCAGGCGGGCGGGCTTCACAA
>CALOEN010000055.1:0-10107 GCA_942492335.1 uncultured beta proteobacterium
GCGTGCACGCGATTGCGTGCGGGTCCCTGCACTTACATCAATGCCGACTCAAAGTGCTTGAGTGATTTCAGGGAATTCACGACAAGGATGAGGCTCCCATGCCGGGACCGCGTCGGCGCCGACAAGGCCAGCATATTGCGGTCGGCTACCACGACGCTCGAGGCGAACAACTGATCCGGAACGAGAATGAGCGAGACGTGTCCGTAAGGGGTTTGCATGACGACGTGATCTCCTTCGCCATTTGGAACCGGACATTTCCCGAGATAGCGTACCGTCGTGCCGTCGGTCGGCAACCGCACTTTCATTTTATCCAGCGCGCTGAGCAAAACCGCCATGTCGCCGGTGCGGTTTTCCTTGAGCAGTTTTGGCTCGTTATCAAGCACATAGTTGATCGCGGCCACCGCGGGATGATTGCTTCCCAGTGTTTCCGCCGCGACGACCTGTGGCTGCTCATCGTGCGTTCCCTCCTTGAAGTGAAATGCAACCGCAATCACGGCCACTAACGAAGCGGCGAGCGCCCAGCCACCATACGAGAACCCGAACCGCACCGTCGGACGGACTGTTTTGTGCCGCAACAATATGCGCTCGGCCAGGGCCTCGGGAACCGGTACCGTTGCTGCCTCGTGGATTTTGGCTTCGAAGTCATCCATTTCCTTCGCCAATGCGGCGCAGGTCACGCACTGCTCCATGTGCCGCTTCTGTTCGGCTTGCAAGCGTCGTGGCTCTGCAAAAATCAGCCGTCGAAATTCGAAACAATTCATTTTGACCTCACATTACGCTCTGATTCAAATCCGGGCAGTTTTCGCAGCGCAAGCCTGGCGCGGGACAATCGCGTCATTACCGCGCCGGTGCTGATTTCCAACATGGCCGCGATTTCCTCGCAGCTGTAGCCTCCCAGCACCTGCAGCAACAGCGGCTCTCTGTACCCTTCCGACAGGGAACGCAGCGCATCGCGAATTTTGAGACTGTCATAGACACTGGAGCTGGCCGGGTCCTGAATGGCCTCGAGATCCTGGTGCTCATCGATATCGAGGCGCTTGCGCTCATATAACCGTGCATGCTCGCGGCGCAAAATGGTATAAAGCCAGCTCTTTACAGCCTTGGCATCGCGCAGGCCGCTCAGCCCCTGCCATGCTTTGGTGAACGTTTCCTGAACCAGGTCTTCCGCCTGGAAATGGTCGCGGCACAGCCAATGGGCATAGCGATACAGTTCCGTCGAATAGGCCCGCACCAGACTCTCGAATTTCGACTGCTTGTTGTCAAATAGCATCAGTAATTTTCTTCAACATGATGATCTTCTTTGATTAATAAACAGAACATCTCAAGCTGCGGAGCAGATTCGGGCAAGTGTATGCAACTTCTCTGTTGGTGCCGCCTTACCTGTTAAGACCGGCGCAATAGCCGAAACCTTACCCGCGAATGCTAACTTGCTGGCGCCTCTGATACATTCGGCACAACACATTAGCCCGGATCGTTCCGTCCCTGCGGATTGAGGCCCAAACACAGTTATAGCGCGTCCTGTCACTTCTGTTTCAGCAGCGCTTCGATTTGTGCCCTGACCTCGCCCTCAGGCAAAGCGCCCAGGTGCTTTAGGCGAACCATGCCACGACGATCGATAAGGATCAGGGTAGGGGTGCCTTTGATTGCGCCAAAACCATTTCTGGTCTCTTCTGAGCGCATGGCAAGCGGGAACGAATAGCCCCCCTTGCGCCAGAACTCCATTACCGAGGACGGGTCATCATCAAGGGATTGGGCAACGATCTCAAATCCGCGCGGCCGGTAAACTTCATAGAGCCTCTGCAATTGCGGCAATTCGCCACGGCAGATCGGGCACCACGTCGCCCAGAAATATTGCAGCACCACCTTGTCTTCAAGGTGACGGGAGGGAAGTATTTTGCCGTCAGCGAGTTCCGTATCGAGCTTGGGCGCCGTCTGGCCGATCTGCAGGTCTCCGGCATGGGCAACAACTGCACAGAGCGCGAATACAGAGGGGGTCAGGAAGAGCAGACGCTCTATCCATCGCGCGGCCGGGGACCCGCGCATACCGCCACGGGACGGTATTCGCGTCCCGTGGCGTTGCGCAGGTAAATGAGTCAACGTGGCCTGCATTGGCAGAGGCGCTAATCGCTGGTCCCGGTGACCGGCGGAAACGCCGACCCCATTGCCTTCGTGCCCGCCGAGATTTCTTCAAAGGTGCAGTAGCCTTTATTGCCCGCCAGTTTGTCGAACTGTCCACCCATGTAGGCGAGATACTCGCTCTTCTCGACCTTGCCGTTCCCATTCTTATCCATGATCTTGACGTTGGCCGGCGTGTTTGGCAGATCTGCCCACGCGGTTTGGGCGGCCAAGCCACCGGCGAGCGCGATGGCTAGCGCGACTACAGAAACCGATTTCATCGGACGCATTCCCAGATAAGCAATTTTCTTCAACATGACGATCTCCTGTGATTGATAAGTGATTGATAAAATTTTGTGTCTTCAGCAGACCAGGCTCGGGTGCCTGAACGCAACCGTGTCGTTGGTGCCGCCTTACCTACTAAGACCGGCGCAATAGCCGAAACCTTACGCTGGCCGGTGGATCTTCCGGTGCGGCATTTGCATTCACGATCGTTCGGATTTTTTGCGCGATTCATTTTTTCCCCACACCAGCTGCTGGTAATCGAACCCTGGAGCAAGTGCCGGTTTGACCACTTCAAAATACGGGGAGAGATCGAAGTCGCGCGGGGCAAACAGGCTGTAATGGCGGATATGCAGGATTTCCTCTACGCAGTTATCGCACCCCGGCCGCGGCGCCGGGCGCGTCTCGATATCCGGCAGGATCGGATAGCCCACCGATTGGAACAACTGCGCAATCATGGTCGAGCAGATGGCGCGCGTCGGCTCGCCGCTGCCCAGCGCCAGCATGCGCCGGCGCCACCGCACCGGCACCGGCGGCGTCGGCAGCAGGTAACGACAAAGATCGATGATGTTCTTCAGATCGTAGGTCTGGCCAAGCCGTGCGGTCGCCGCTTCGACAATATGCCGGGCATCTTTTTCTGCCAGGCCCACGGGACGGCAAATGCGGACATGGAAGCGGTCATAATGGCTGAGTGGTACCGCCCATACGCCTTTCTCCAGATCGGCTTCGATCAGCACTGGCGGATCGGGGTCATGCGACATTCCCGCGGGCGCGCCGATATAGAGTGCGGCATGCGACCAGGTGGATTGCGTCAGATATTTGATAGCCGAGCTGATGCGGGTGTTTCCTTCCACCAGCAGCACATCGCATGGGCGCAGCGTGACGCGCAGCAGTGCCGGGTCATGAGTGGCGAGTGGCTCATAACCGCGAATCGGCTGTGCGAGATAGCGCGCAAGCAGGCGTCCGCTTGCGCCGAGCAGGCTGTTCATCGGCCGCCGTCCTTCTTCGATGCCGTCCCGCGGCGGGTCGTATTCGCACCAGGTTTGCCATAGATCTCGGTGGCGGGATTGAATGCGAGCCACGCGAAAGCGAAATGTACGCCGTTGTCTGCAGGCGTAAGCCGCGCTCCTTGAAATTGACCAGCGATCGCCCGACCGAACAGGTCCCATTCCGAACCCGTTTCACTGTCGATGACGCGACCCGATCGCTGCTCGAAATTCAGCTCGCGCCCGCGTACTGTCCGCTTGTAGGCCGCGGCGGCCGGTATCTGCCGCGATTCGCGAATATTCTCCGCGTCCAGCGCCGAAAGCATGCCCTGCCGGCTGAATACGACGACAGGCTCGCCCCCGACTTCGTCGTTGATCACCGGCTGCGATGAAAGCGCAGTGAGCGGGTAAACGCGGATCTTACCGTTGAGCATCACGCCCAGCACGCGCTCCATTGCCGGCAGCCGCGGATCGACGGGATCGTTGAACAAAAACGGCTTGTCGCCGAAGCGGTCATAACCACGATAAGGATTGCGTCCATAGGGGCGCGAAAAGCCGGTCTCTCGCGACAGCACTTGTCCTTTAGGATAGGCGCTGACGAATTCACTGAAAGGCGCGATCGTCGATGGCAGCTGGACCAGGGTTGCGCCTGCATGTTGACCGATGATGCCCTTGCCCGTGAACTGCTGCCACCAGGACTCGCTTTGGCGGTCGTACATCACCAGATCGCTTTTTCTGAGCTTGCCGGTGGTGCCGAAATCGAGCACGGCGCCGCTCACGCGGCGGTCAAAGATGATGGAAGCGTTGCACAGCGGGCAGAACGTCACCGTCACGGGTTGGCCGCCGACCGTGTCGTTCACGATCTCGTGGTACATCAGGATCTGCAACGGGTAGGCCCGCGCATCGCCGCCGCGTTCGAATACGATCACCGGTTCGCGCGGATCGAGCCAACTCCTGGCTGCGACTGGAGTGATGAAGCGCGGATGGTCGATTGCCGGAATGCCATCCTTGGGCGGTCCACCCGAATCGATCTCGTCCAGCGCAACCGTGCGTTTGGTGAAATCAGTGCGCGGCCATTCCCCACGCCAGCGGGTCTCCGCGAAGACCGTCGTTGTCAGCACGTACAGCGTGGCCGCAAGCAGCAGGCCGCAGCTGGTAACGTGAAAGCAACGTTTAAGGAAAACCCTGGCCGCACCTGTTTGTACGTTGGGCGCCACTTCAGTTAAACAGGCCAAAACGGGGGCGCAGGCGTATGCCGACCCAACACCCCGCAAGCGCTGCCGCTATCCACAACCAGCCGTGAAGGCTGGTGGAGGCGACGCCGGAAAAAAAAGCCCCTATGTTGCAGCCATACGCGATGCGCGCGCCATATCCCATCGCCACGCCGCCGATGATTGCCGCAGCCAGCGAACGCAGCGACATGTTCAGGCGCGGTACGGACCGCCCCGTCAGTCCTGCTGCAGCAAGCGCGCCCAGCATGATGCCGATATCCATCACCGAGGTGACGTCGTTCAGTACACTGTTTTGCAGCGCCTGGTGTTGGAAACCGCCGTCCCAGAATGCGGCCGTGCCCGGGTCCCAGCCCAATGCCAGTGCGGTTTTGGCGCCCCATAGCGTGAACGCCCAGGTAATACTCCAGGGATGCCCGGCAACGATCAACACCAGGAAATTGAGTGAGGCGAGCAGCGCGGCGCCGACCAGCCACAACCTGGTTTGCGACAGCGCGTTCGCGTAAGCCGATACCGTCGCGTTGCCACTGCGTCTGACTTTCGACAGCAGTTTCCAGAGCACTGCGAAAATTGCAAGCTGAACGGCGACGGCCGCCGGCCAGCCGATCAGATCGCCCAGCGCAAGCGCTTCACCTGCCGGCAGGCGTTGCCACCAATCCATGTGCAGGCTGGCCCAGAACGAGCCGGCGATAAATGCGGCCAGCACGATCAGCATGCGCGGGTTGCCACCTCCCGCCGTGTATAGCGTGCCGGAACCGCAACCGCCGGCGAGCTGCATTCCCACGCCAAACATGAAAGCGCCCATCGCGACCTGCAGGCCGACAGGCGCCAGCGCGCCGACGACTTCGTGTCCGAACACCGAGCCTGATGAGAGTGCCGGCGCGAACAGGAGCGTGGCTATGGCCAGCATCAGGAGCTGCGCGCACACCGGCGCCGTTTCGCCGTGCACTAAAAGATTGCGATAAGCCGAGCTGAAACTGAATGTGGTCAGGTAAAGCGTGAGGCCGAGCAGAATGCCCAACACGAACAGCGTCGCCATGCGCCAGCCCCCGCCTGCCAGAAAAGCGAGCAATACGCCGGCCAGTGCGGTCGCCGCAACGAGCACCGCCGCCTGCCGGTCTGACGGTGGTGCGACAGCCGCTAGCTCACCCCTTGGAAGCATCGCGCACGATGTTTTTGAATATGCTGTCGAGTTCTTTCGCCATGTCGTCGAGCGCCTTGCTGCCGTAGGGGGCGAATACGGCGCTCGGAGTGCGATAGGTCAGGCTTGCCGTGCCATCCGGGTTTTCGGTGAGGTAGAGGCGCAGCGGCGCCTCGATGCCGGCGGGCACACTCGCACTGAGCATGCGCACCGCATAATCGTTGCGGAAAACCATCAGCACCAGATTGCCTGGAATTTTTACGCGGCGCGCGGCGGCGCCCCGGCTGGCACTGGCTTGTGCCACCAGCCCCATTTTGTTATCGGCGATCGCTCTCTCGACGCGGCCTGCCAGCGCATCAAAGCCATGCGTGGTTTTGATGATCACGGTACCGGGAGGCACTTCAGCTTTGTCCGCGGCGGCCGCCATCATGCTGGTTGCGACAAGCGCGATCGACGCCATCGCAAAAATAGAAACTTTACTGGAAGACCTGTTCATTTCTCGACTCCTCGCAGAACATGGTCAGGGTGCCGGCACTACTTTGAGCTTCGTGCAGGATTACCTGACCACCAATTTGTAATCCGGCGTGTTATTGAGCGGGCACGAGTATACGTACTCGCCCGGTTTCAGGTCGATCTCGTAATCACGCGCGCCGCCGGGCGTGATGCCGCCGCCAGATACGCTGGGCAGGGTGACGCGGCTGGTCAGCGTAGCGCCGCGCAGCCAGAAGCCCAGTTCATAGGGCACATTCTTGTTGGCGACATGAAACACGTATTTGCCGGGTTTGAGCACCAGCGGCTTGGCCGCCGCCACACGCTGCTGCGCAGTCTTGTCGTTGATCGCCTCGCAGTCCTTGATCGAGCGTGAGGTGTAACCACGATTCATCCCACCCTCGCTTTCGAGGAACTGGCAGGGCACCTGGGTGAGATCGATCACTTGCGCCGCCTGAACCATGGTCGCCATCATCAAGGACGCGGCGCCGCACCCTAAAGCCATTGCCCTTCTTGTTACATAAGTAATTGTTTTATTTAACATATATTTCTCCTATTTCAACTGTCGCTGCCATCACCGCCGAGCAGTAACTGTAGTTCGTGAACCATCGCATCGACTGAAATATCGAGTTGTCCGGTGATTTCCAGGTCGCGGTCTTCGAATATGTCCGCGCCCGGATGCGCATCGCGCCACACCGCAATCACTGCGTCGCGGTGTAACAGCAAAGCCTCGATATGGGGCTGGTAGAGCGTAATCATCGCGCTAATCCAGCGATTCACCGGCCACGACGGGTAGGCGTGATCGATCCGGAAATGATCGAGCATGCGCATCACGTCCGGCGCGCCAAACCAGGTCTCGTCAGTCACCCAGCGATTGGTCGCGAACAACCCGATCGGCCAGCCATAGGCATCCATGGCAATTGCGATCAGGTGTGCGATTTCGTCGTCGCCTTGCGGCCACGGCTCGGTGGCCGGAAAATCCACGGGTGCCGCGCCGACCAGAGATGCGGGTCGCCGCAGGAAGGTGTGAAAATGGCCATGCTCGGCCGTCAGGCCGCGATGCGCGTGATAGTAATATTGAGCGCGCGTGGTTTCGTCGTAGACGTCGTCTTCCGGGAAATGGTTGTACTCGACGAACTCGCCCTGCCCGCGAAGTACCTCGCCGACCAGGTTGAGGCCGCCTTTTTCCAGTACGCGACGGCACTCCTGCGCTTCCCGGCCGGCGGCCAGCATCTCGCGCAATCTGCACAGCGGCAGACTGGCAATTGAAGGCGCTTGCAGCTGTGGCAACTTTATGGGTGCAGCGTGCCGAGCGTGATCGGCCACCGCCGGATTTTTTGTGCTCTCGGTCATGTTAAGCATGCTGGTCAGAAAAAATAAGAGGCCGCCAGTCCCCTGGATCGGCCTCTGAAAGGTTACATCACGAGCGCAACCCGGAGGGTTACTTCTTTCTGGCGGCGCAAGGGTTCCTGGCGGCACACGGATTCTTGGCCGCGCAGGGGTTCTTTGCCGAACAGGGATTTTTCGCAGCGCACGGATTGGGCTTGAATGTCTTCTGAACTTCCGCCGTATAGGCGGTAAGCGCCGCAAGCTGGCGCGAATCCCAGGCCAGGGGCTTGGTAGCCATTGGCACTACCATGCAAAACTGGACCATTTCGTCGAGATACACCTGTTTGACTCCGCCTTTATCCTTGGCCATGGCGACCTGATGCGGATACGCTTTGGCGAAACTTGGAGCGAACGATGCGTTGCCGGTATGGCAGGTGTTGCACGAGAGTCCATTGCTGCTGAGCTTGGTATCTTTGTAATAAACTTCGCCTTCCTTCACCAGTGAGGCATGGTTTGCTTTGTACGGCTTGTAGCCTTTGGGACGCTTCACCAGCTTGGGATCGACCTTGTCGCTCGCAGCGGCGCACGGATTCTTGGCCGCACACGGGTTTTTAGCCGCGCATGGGTTCTTGGCGGCACAAGGATTCTTTAGCACAAGGGTTAGCTGCTTTGGATGCGGCCGGTTTGGCGCCGCACGGGTTTTGAGCCGCGAACCCAGGTGCTGCCACCAACGCGAAAGCCATCGCGCCCGCCGCCACCAGTGCCCCGGTAATCGGTTTCAGTTGGAAATGCATGTTGACTCCTCCTGTTCAGGCGACGGTTAGTATTTTTTAGCCGCGCAAGGATTTTTCGCTGCACAGGGATTTTTGGCTGCGCACGGATTCATCTTTTTGCCAGCGCACGGATTTTTCTTTTTCGCGGCACAGGGGTTTTTCGCGGCGCACGGATTGGCTCCCGATTTCGTGGCGCGCGGTTTGGCACTGCACGGGTTGCAGGGGTTGCCGGCTGCCATTGCGCCCGGAGCGCCCAAAGCCAGGGTGATCAAACTCGCAGATACCATAGACTTAAGTGATTGTTTAGATTGCAATTTCATTGGTTAATCTCCTGTGATCGTGACATGACATTCTTAATTTCAGCGGTGGTTGGTCAGGGGGCGGCGCGATAGCCTGACCCATTCCTGACGCTATGTATAAGACGGGGGAACCCGGCAAAACCTTACACGCCACAGAAAATAAATTACCGGGTAGAGGGGCTATGGGCCGAAGCCGGCAGCGGCTCGCGATGAAAGTGCAGGATAAATTCCGACGCTATGGCGTCTTTCAGGGCCTGCCTGATTAATGGCTCCCCGCTGCCGGCCTGCCTGCCCTTCAACAGGTCGCGATAGAAGTCGGTATAAAACGCATCCGGCTCTACCCGAACGCGAAACACCAGCGCTACCGCATTGCGGTGCAGCGGCGCTCGGTAATCGATTGACGTCTGCTTGTCTGGCGCAATGCGGGTATCTGCGATTTCCGTGCGCAGATCGGGCGATACCTGTCTGCCGATGATATGTTCCTGCAGCGTGCCAGGCAGTGTTTTGCCACGGGCATCTTCCTGGTAGGCCTGTGCTACCACTTTCGGCGTGACGTAAGTGGGGAAAAAATGCCCGGTCCCGGTATTGGCTATGCTGAGGATGGCCGATACCGTGCCTGATTCAATTTGCACCCCTTTCATGTTAACGGTAACGCCCGCCTTTACCATATCCGGGTCGTGGATCCCGCGCCACTGGTGACGGCGGTCCGGCATATGGCACGATTGGCACGTCTTGCCTTCGCGCGCGTAGCGGCTCGCCTTCCACTCTTGGTAGGTGTTTTCCAGCAGCTTGCCGTTCAGCGCATAGCCGTCGTTCGTAAACTGATGGCAGGCCGCGCAGAAGCGCGAATCTCCGAATGCGGCCTCGCTGACCAGCCGCCGTGCGGAAGCTGTGCTCCCGGCTCCGGCTTTGAGCCATCCTTGCGCGGCGGGCCGTAGCGTTGATGGCTGCGCATGTGGCACGCCGCGCACACCAAACCCTGTTCGTGCAATGCCGGGCCGGCTTCCATTGGAGGACGCAAACCTTTGCCTTGCCCGCGGGCAAGCGCGGCAACGAGACTATCGGCCTGTTCCTTGAGCGGCGCGTGGCAACGGATGCAATCCTGATGTTCCTCCGTCGCAGTGGCAGACATGTTAAGCAGTTGTCCCATGATGCCGGGCCCCATCGCCAGGCTGTGGCGGCTTAGTTTCCAGTCATTGAATTGAACGAGGTGGCAGGTGCCGCAAGCGTGGGGGGTGAGAGAGGCTTCGAGCGGGCTGAAATGAGCGGGAGGGGTTCCTTGCTCCGGCAGGGGACGGTTCCAGTGTTTTTGCAGGAAGCTTTCGTTTGAATCGGGTGGGTGGGATTCACTGTCGCGCGGCGCTTCGCACCCCGCCAGGCTGAGAAGCACCAGACCCAGAACAAGGAACAAGCCGTGGCGACTCTGCTGTCTCGATTCGCGGCTGACCTTCATTTAACCAATGC
>CALOEN010000056.1:0-71550 GCA_942492335.1 uncultured beta proteobacterium
TATGACGCTGGGTGTATCGAGAATGATCGCCGAGGTGCCGCGCGCATAGAACCGCAAGATCCCGGTGCCGCCATCCCCGAGGCTGAAGCCGTAGCCGCTGCTATTGGTCTCGTCGTCAATAAAAATCCGCTGACCGCTCACGGTGTTGTTGGTGGTCCTGATCCACCCGGTGATAGTGAAATCGCTGTTCAGATTGGGGAATCCGGGCAGCGCCACGTAGCCTTGGGTGATGGTGGTCCCGTTGTCGAATTCGCCGTAGCGGCAGGTGCCGGGATTGCCGGCGATTGCGCGCGAGCCGTCGGTCGTGTTGGCATTGTTCACGGCCGTGCCCGGGTAGCTGCCCGAAGTATCCGCCACCTGGCCGGGCGCCCCGCTCCACGCGGCTTCATCCATCCGGTATTCGGCCAGTGCGGGTGTAGCGGTGATGACGTAGACCTGCCCCGTGAACGTACCGCTCAAAGACGGGCTGACCGTGCCGGGGCCGGTCTGATCAAGACCCAGCGTGCCGGAACCAATGCCGGGGTCGGCGGTAACGGTCCATGTCGTGCCGCTGCCTGTCACGTTCGTGATGAAAGCACCGCTGAGACCGCTTGCAGCGAGCGTGAAGGCCGTGGCATCCACGCCGGTCACGCTCTTGTCGAAAATGACGGTCCACGAAACCGTAGCCGCGGTGGTCGGGCTGGGATTGGCGCGATTGATCGACACCACCGCGGCCGAAGGCGGTATCGTGTAGTCGATGGTGATGGGCATGGCATCGACGGCGGCTTGCTGGGTGGACGAAAAGCCGCCGCGCTGCGCTGCAAACGCCGCGCCGAAATTTGGGCTATTGATGTCGGCCGGCGTCCAGGTGTTGCTCCACAGGTTGGTGCTGCCGCCATATGTGAATTGCGTCGGGGACGGCGCCAGCGCGCCGCCGCCATTGGGTATGGTCGAGCCGGTGGCCAGGTTGGCGGGTTGTATGGTGCCGCCCTTGACCAGTTGCATTGCGTAGTCGGTCATCGTGAAGGTCGCGTTCAGCCAGGGGCCGACCGTGATGCCGGTAATGACCGCACCCGCGGGAATGCTGAAGCCGTACCCCGTGCATTTCAGGTAATTGGTAACGTCGCTGTTGGCGACAGAGGCTTGCGCATAAACGTTGTTCTGCGTGCCGACGTTGGTCAACCCCGTCCAGAATCCTGTCGCGACACCGATGCTGGCGTCGTTGACGCACAACGTCGGATTGGAAGTCACGGTGACCGGCCTGACCATGCTGTAGACTTCGCCGGTGAAACTGCCATTGCCAGCCCCCGCGCCGCCGAGCGGATTGCCGGCCGTATCGGTAATGGAGTCGTTGTCCACCAGGTTGAGCCCCAGCGTGCCGTTCCCGGTACCGGTGCCGGCCGTGACGGTATAGACCGTGCCGCTGACCGGAGTCACCGCGGTTATTGACGCGCCGCTCACGCCGCCGGCCTGGACCAGCACGAAATCGGTGGCATCGACGCCGGTCACAGTTTTGCTGAAGGTCACCGTCCACGACACGCTTGCCAACGCGGTTGGCGATGGATTGACACGCGTGATCGATGACACGGCAGGCGCGGTCCGGTCCAGAGTGAACACCTGGCCGGTAAACGGCAGGCCTGCTAACGCGGGGCTGACGCCGGTGGTGTTGACCATATTCAACCCCAGCGTGCCGTTGCCCGTTCCGGTGCTGGCCGTGACCGTGCGCGTGGTGCCACTGCCGGTGACCGAAGTAATCGCCGGCGTGCCGCCCAGCCCGGAATTGACAAGCGCAAAATTGCTGCTGCCGCCCCCGGTCACGCTGGCGCTGAACGTGACCAGCCACGACACGCTGCCTGTATTGGTGGTGCAGGAACTGATACAGTCGATGGACGTGACCGTAGGCGCGGGCGTATAAGTGATAAGCACTTTCCCGCCGGCGCCGTTGCCGCCTGCTCTGCTTCCCCCGGCCCCGATGTGTCGCCAGACCCGCCACCGCCGCCGCCGTTGCCCGAAGCCGGCGGATTACCATCGGCGTTCTGGGCGCCATCACCGCCGATGCCACCACCTGCCGGCGGAGGCTGCGCAGTCATCTGGACCCCGCCGTTGTCAAAAGGGGTCGGGCCGTCCGTGCCGTTTGCCGCGGTGCCGGCCGATGAACCGCCGGGCCCGCCGCGGCCCGTGTTGCTGTTGCGTCCTTCGCCGCCGTTGCCGCCGCGGAACCTCGTAGTGCCCACCCCGAGTGCACCGCCTGCGCCACCCGCACCGCCTATATTGGTGGCGGCCGCGCCGCCTGCGCCGCCGTTCGCTCGGACCGTTGAAGCGTTGATGAAAAACGATTGGCCTCCGGCATTGCCGGCGCCTCCCACGACGCCCGTGCCGCCGGCGCCGACCGTTACCGGATAGCCGGTCAAGGGCACCACTGCTATCGTTGATCTTGAGTAACCGCCGCCGCCGCCACCGCCGGCGCCGTCGCTGCCTGTCGTATTTCCGCCGCCGCCGCCGCCACCACCCCAGACTTCGACAACCACAGAGGTCACACCTGCCGGCGCCGTCCATGTCCCCGATGTGACGAACGTGTCCGTCACCGCCCCGGCTGCGCCGGACAGCAAAAACAGCAGAAAAGAAAACAGGATCAGGACTGATTTTCTATACATCGCCTGACTCTCGGATAAATTCCCACGCACTCATACCGCGGATTCCGCTGCGCCACATCCGGCTGTCCGCCATTCGCTTAACCACAGGCAAACTGCGGCGCTGCCGCCGTCGGATCCTTGCACTTGGAGAGCACGGCCTCGAGCTGGCGCTCGACATACCCGCTGGCGGGCGCCGGGTTCGGGCAACTGCCGCCGCTCGGCTGGTTGCACGCATTGGAGATGATGCGGTAGGCGCCCACGTTGCGATTACCCTCGGTGGTCGGCGCGTTGATATTGTTCGCGCACTGCACCGTGACCGTGAAAACCGACAAGGAGCCAGCCAGTCCCGTTAAATTGGTCGAGGGAGCAGGACAGGTCGGCAACGCCGCCGTGCCTATGGTGTTGTTGGGATCGAGCGTCTGGTACGCGCCCCACTCGATGCCGGTGCGCGCCGCCTGATAAGCACGCACGCCCTGCACGTCGAGCACCGCGCTCGACTGCTGCAGACCCGTCACCGAAATTATGAAAACGCCGAGCAAGGCGAGAACGACGATCAGGAATATGGCCGTGGCCATGGTGAACCCGCACTGCGATCGGCGTTTAAAGTTCAAGGTTTCAGGTTTCAGGTTTAAAAACAAAGCTGGCGAAGCGCGCAACTTCAGACTTGAAACTTGAAACTTGAAACTGATTTTAGGGAACATTATTGACATGCACCTGTTGAAACAGCTGCACCGATTCGCCACCGCTTGCAACCGTCAAACTCAATGCCAGCAGGCCGGTGCGCTGGCTCACCGATGCATAGGAAAAGGCGCACGACTGGACGTTCAGCGCCAGCAGGACGTTCATCGGGGCGGTCGACAGCGGGCTTGCATTGATGTTGTTGGGCTGCGCGGTCTGTATCGCATAGCCGTTGACCCGCCGCAATTCGCCGGTACCGCTGGGCAGCGGGTCGCAGGCAAACGTCACAGGGGTCTGAACCACCTGAAAGCGCTTGCCGGGCGAGGCGAACGGGAACAGCTTGGCCACAGTCAGCGTAATGGTGGTCGCGGTGTTGCCCGAATAGTTTGCGCGGTTATCACCCGCGTAGGCGTTGGAGGTTGTAATCGCGGGATCGGCATTCAGATTGTAGACGACGATGGAATTGCCCGCAGCCAGTGCGGGCATGGGGCCAATGACATCGAATGACAGGTCCGCTGTCGTAAAATCGAGAATATCGCCGCCGCCGCCGCTGGTCACATCGGCGCGATAGCGCCCGCCGCCGCCGGTTTGCAGATATTCGAGATACTGCACGTTGCCTGAGGTGGTGACGCGCAGGCTGTTGGGCAGCGCGGTGCGCACGTCGCGCGTCATGCGGCGCAGCGCGGTATCCGCCAGATCGGTCAGGTCGGCCCGGCGCACGGCATCGACATACCCTTCCACCGGGGTCTTGATGAAAACCGCGACAGCGGCAGCCAGAATGCCGGTAATGGCGATCACCACGATCATTTCCACCAACGACACGCCGCGCGAACGCAGTTTGTAGTTTGAAGGTTGAAGGTTGAAGTCCGAGGTCAAGCGCGCGCAGAGCGCCTCTTTAAACCTTAAACTTGAAACCTGAAACCTGAGACTATTCATGGCAGTGCATTGGGCGCATAACGTACCCGGTAACCCTGAAGCGACACTGTGACGCTTGTCGGGCCGGAGATGGGCCAGGTGACGGTGACGGTAATCAGTTGGGAATCGCTGGACGGAATCGTCCCCAGCGCCTGCGCAGCAACGGTGACATCGGCCCTGTAAGCGCCCAGGCCGGCGATGGCCGCGCCATCGATGTCGGTGATGCCGTTCATGAAGAACCCGTGATAGTCGTTGACGTTGTCGAAAGCGCGCACCGTGCCGGTACGGGTTTCGGCGGGCCCGGTGGGCGGCGCGTCCACACCTTCCGGGCCGATGCCCTCGGCAGTCGCCGCGCACGCTCCGGCGTTCAGCGCAGATTCCGCATTGGCGTCGTCAGGATCACAGTAGGTGAAGGGCATGAGCTGCACTTCCTCGAGCATTGCTTCGGCTATCGCCAACGCCCGTTTCTCTATCATCGGATCGGCGCTCCCTTTCGACGCCTGATTGAGCGCGATCAGCACGCCGGCGACTGCCGCGCCGACCACGACCATGAAAACGATCAGTTCGATCAGCGATATGCCGCGCTCTTCACGGCGTTTCAAGTCTAAAGTTTCAGGATTAAAGTTTGCAGGCAAAGCTTCGGAGGTGCTCGACTTGAAACTCGAAACTCGAAACTTGAAACTGCTATTGGTGTACATAACCCGTCTCGGCCTCGACCACGATCTGGCGCGCCGGATCGCCGGTTATGGTGCTGGTGAAGGGAATGGTGACCGCGGCGTTGGGATTGGGCCGGCCCGCGCCATCAAAACTGAACGCAAGGGTCGGCAGTGTTACGCCACTGGGCGCGGTCGCCGTGAGCGCGTCAGTGGTGACCGGATTGACGAGCAAGGTGCCGCAGCCGGCGGCCGTGCCGACGCTGACGCTACTGGTGGTGACGCAGACAAAGACATTCCGGCGCCAGGCGATTGCGGTTTTTTGCGCGAAACGCACCATCGACCGCGCGCTGTCGTAAAACCCGCGAGACTCAAATGCGCTGCTTCCGGTGAAACGCGGCAGGGCAACCGCTGCCAATATGCCTACGATGGCAATCGAGACGACCAGTTCGGGTAAAGTGAACCCCGTTGCGTACCAGGCCCCTCGTATTTTGAACAACACCCCACTGCGACATATGCGCATACCCCAAAGTCAGGCAGGTGAGCCGATCTCGCGCCAGTCGGCTCACCCGCAAGGGTTAGTACGCGATGCCAGACAACCCGGCGTGATGCGCGTGATGTCGCTCAGCCAGATGACCGGCTGTAGGCCGGGTTAACAGCCAGAAGTGTCAACCGTGACGCCATTCGCTGGGTTGTAAGTAGCCCCACAGGTGGCGCCACCGCCGTTCGTGGGCACGAAAGTGCCGGGGGGCAAAGTACTGCCGTAAATCCCCCGCACCCCCGTCGTCCCGCTGGGACATCCGCCTTCACCAGCAATCGCATCACCTATCCCGTCGGCAGCAGATGTCGGAAGACCGGTGCCGGCGGTAACCGCGACTGTTGTGGTATCGGCCATGGTGACCGGGCGTTACAGTGTTACTGCCGTTGGCGAAATACCGCGCCTGGGCCATGGCAGCGGCGGAACGTAGCCCGCCGGCAAATCCGTTGACGGCGGAAACCCGAGCCTCTGTCGTCACATTTATGAACCGCGGCAGCGCGGTCGCTGCCAGTATGCCGAGAATCACAATCACCACGATCAACTCGACCAATGTAAAACCTTTTTGCCGTATGCTCATTTCATAACCTCCTGATTAACTTACTAAATTATAACACTACCTGAAATGACAGACTGTGCATTAATGCCACAATCCGGTTTAAATATTAAAAATATCGTTTATAATCAACATCCTGAAGTAGTAAGCGTGCTGAACGTCGGCGACTGGTTCAGGCCCGGCGCGGTATAGGTAAAACTGCAGGTGGCTGGGATGTTGCCCAGCACCATCACCGTCAGCACATCACCCTCTGCCGGACCACCACCGGACACATCGTAGCCATCGGGCGAAGTCGGCCCGGCGGTAAGCCCGGCCGCGGTAATGATGCCCGCGGCATCGGCAGTGGGATACAGGTTGATCATGGGCACATAGACGCCTTCCATCACCTGTGTGCCCGAGCATTGCGGCGTTGCTGCCAGACAGGCGGCATGCGCCAGCGTCGCGGCGCCTTTGACCGCACCCAGCGCGCCATTGAGCTTGGCGACCCGTGCCGCGATCTGCAGGTCGGCAAAGCGCGGTAAAGCCGTTGCCGCGAGTATGCCGAGGATTATGATCACCACGATCAACTCGATCAGCGTAAAACCCCGCAGGCTTCCGCCGCGGCGCTTCGCGTGACTTTTTGCACTAAGTGTTAATCGCATGTTATTGATACTCCAGCAATACTTGTGCCAGTATAAGCTCGAATTTAATTTAAAGCCAGCGATAGGGGTAAGCCGCCACCAGGCGGATACCCGCCACGCCACCCACCCGGCCCCCATGTATAACATACTGATATCTAATAAGTTTAACTTCAAAACGCAGTTGCTTGACGCCGCCCCTCTCAGCCACTTTCAGATGGCTGTTGTTGTGCGGTACATACACCAGTTGCCGCCTGGCTGAATCGTAATACCAGGTGCCGGGTTGCGGCGGCTCGCGGTAATCGCCGGCATAATCTGCAGGCATTTTCGACAACCACTGTGTCGGATTCTCGACTTCCAGTTGCGACGCCTGCTGCTGGCGATAGGTGATGATCAGTTCCGCAAGCCTGATCTGCAGGCCGGTCTTGACCGCCTGCAACGTGTATTCCATTGCCGCCTGCTCGGCCTTCTCCTGATAAAACCCGAGCCGGTTAAGAAACACCGAGATCAGCACGCTGATAATCGCGAGCACTACCACCAGTTCAAACAACGTGAATCCGCGCGCGCGCGGTTTCATGTTCCAGGTTTCAGGTTTCAAGTTCCAGGTTCCAGGTTCCAGGTTTCAGGTTTCAGGTTCCGATCTCAGCGGTTTTAGCGCAAACACTCCTGCCATCGTTATTTGTATTTCGTGCCTTTCATTCCGGAGCTACGCAAATACGTTATCAACGCGGCCAACTTCCTGCTAAGGTCAGTTGCCATAGCGTGAAGCTGTTCAAACTGCTCCTGATCAATGTATTGAAAATCGAGCGCGATATAAGTCTGCGCCCTGATTTCCCCAACCGACCCTTTCGCAATAGAGAGGAACTGTACGAATTCCGCGTTCCCGTCACGCTCAAATCCTTCGGCGATGTTTGACAACGCTGAAATTGAAGCGCGCCGCATCTGGTCACGCAAGACAAAATCCTTGGCAAAATTTCCGTGTCCGGAGATAACAAAAATCTCGTTCGCGAGCCGCCGCGCGATCTTCCAGCTTTCGATATCTTCAAAACTCTTGAACCCTGTCATAGCACCACCCCGGGCCGATCAAGCTGGAACCTTGAACCTGGAACATGGAACGTTGAACTATTTCTTACCGAGCGCGGCTCCGCCCAGATCCCATATCGGCAGGAATACGCCCAGCGCGAGAATCAGCACCAGCGCGCCGAGCGCCAGGATCAGTATCGGCTCGATCTGCGACGCCAGCGACTTCAGGTCGTACTCGACCTCGCGCTGGTACATGTCGGCGATTTCCGCCATCAGGTCATCGAGCGCGCCCGATTCCTCGCCTACCGCCATCATCTGCAACACAGTGGGCGTAAAAATTCCGGCACTGACAGCCGTTCGCAGCACGCTCTCGCCGCGCTCCACGCCTTCACGCATCGCGGTGACACGCTGCGCAATATGTTCGTTGTCGGAGATGTTCGCCACCATTGTGATCGCCTGCACCGCCGGCACGCCGCTGCGTATTGCAAGCGCGAAGCTGCGCGCGAAACGTGCCAGCGTCGCCTTGAGCACGATGCCGCCCGCGATCGGGATGCCGAGTTTGAGCTTGTCCCAGTGCAGGCGGCCTTTGGGGGAATTGATGTAAGCATGAAACCCGAATGCCAGCACCGCCAGCACCGCCAGTATTACCGGCCAGTAGGTCACCGTGAAATTGGAAAAGCCGATCAGCGCCTTGGTCATCGCCGGCAGCTCGGCCTTGAATCCCTTGTACACCTTGGCAAAGGCCGGGATCACAAACACATTGATGATGACGACCGCGACCGCCATGGTCGTCAGGACAAACGCCGGGTAACGGATCGCCGCTTTCACCTGGTCGCGCATGAACTTCTCGAACTCGAGGTGGTTGAACAGGCGCAGAAACACTTCCTCGAGATTGCCGGTCTGCTCGCCCACGCTCACCATGTTGACGAAAAACGAATTGAACACCTTGGGATGCCGGGCCAGGCAGACGGATAATTCGCGTCCGCTGTCCAGTCCCGCGCGCATGTCCTGCAGGATGTCACGGAACGCCTGATTGTCGGCCGAATCCTGCAGTCCTTTCAACGCCCCGAGTATGGGCACGCCGGATTTGAGCAGCGTGTACATCTGGCGGCAAAACAGCAGCACTTCGGTGTGCGTGATTTTCTGTTTTTTAAATTGAACTACGAACCCGGCGCCGGGCTTGCCGGGGGCGCGGGTGGACGTGATCTCGAGCGGAGTGACGCCGCTGACAAGCAACTGTCCGGCAACCGCACCGCTGTCTGCGCCTTCGAGCACGCCTTCCACCATCTGACCCTGCCCGTCGCGACCTTTGTAAGCGAAGAAAGGCATATCAAATACGGGTTCCAGGTTCCGGGTTCAATGTTCCGGGTTGAGCTTTGAACTTTGGACATTGAACGTTGAACATTTAACCTCGAACGTTGAACAGGCTAGTCTACGGTCTGGCTGGTAACCCGCATCGCCTCATCCACCGTGGTCTTGCCTTCGACCACCAGTTGGGCCGCATGGAGCCGCAGTGTGTTCCTGCCCATTTGTTCGCGGGCGGCGCGCACGAACTCGGCAGGATCGTCCCGGTTGGCGGCCTCGATCACCGGCTTGGTCATTTCCAGCATCTCGTAGATGCCGCTGCGGCCCAGGTAGCCGGTGCCGTTGCAGTGCGAACACCCCCGGCCGTGCCGGTAGCGCTGCGCATCGACCTGGTCGCCGAAATCGAATCTCATCCATTCGTGCTGGTGCGGCAGCAGCGTGTAATCCTCGGCGCAGCTTTCGCAGATCAGGCGCACCAGCCTCTGGGCCAGCACCAGTTGCAGCGACAAAGCCACCATGTAACGCGGCGCGCCCATGTCGAGCAGGCGGATCGGCGAGGTCACCGCATCGTTGGTGTGCAGCGTGGAGAACACCATGTGGCCGGTGATCGCGGCGCGCAGGCCGGTCTCTACCGTCGGGGCGTCGCGCATCTCGCCGACGAGGATCACGTCGGGATCCTGGCGCAATGCCGATCGCAGCACGCGCTCGAAAGTGAGTTCGATTTTTTCGTTGATCTGCACCTGGTTGATTCCCGGCAGGCGATACTCGACCGGGTCTTCGACAGTGATGATCTTGCGCTCCAGCGTGTTGAGTTCGGAAAGCGCCGCGTAAAGCGTGGTGGTCTTGCCGCTGCCGGTGGGTCCGGTGACCAGCACCATGCCATTCGGACGGTGGATCACCTCTTTAACCTTTTTCAGCATCGCCGCCGGCATGCCGATGTTGTCAAGACCGAGGATGCCGCTGCTCTGGTTCAACAGCCGCATCACCACCGATTCGCCGAATTGCATCGGCATGGTGGATATCCGCACGTCGATCTGGACGTTGCGCACCTTGATGTTGAACCGGCCGTCCTGCGGCAGGCGCTTTTCCGAAATATCGAGTCCGGCCATGAGCTTCAGGCGCAGCACCACCGCCGGCGCAATCTTGGAATCAGCTTCGTTTGTCAGATGCAGCACGCCGTCGACGCGAAAACGAATCTGCAGCCGCTTTTCCTGCGGCTCGATATGGATGTCGGACGCGCGGGCCTGGGTCGCGTCCTCGAACACCGTCTGCAGCAGCTTGACCACCGGGGCCTCTTCCAGGCCCGGGGTTGTCGCCAATGCGCCAAAATCAACGACCGTGTCGCCGAACTCGGCCTCGAGTTCCTGTGCCAGCCCGGTGATCTGCTCGGTGCGGCGGTAGATGCGATCGATAGTGGCGAGCAGCTCACCCTCGGTCACCACCACGATGACGATATCGCGCTTGAGGATGCGCGAGATTTCATCGTACGCCATCAAGTCGGTGGGATCGGCCATGCCGACTTTGTAGGTGTCGCCGTTGTCCTCGAGCACCAGTGCGCGGAAACGACGCGCCTGGGTTTCGGCAAGTTTCAACGTGACGTCGCGCTTGATGTTGTAGTATTTGAGCTCGACATACGGCACGCCGATCTGGCGCGACAGCGCTTCCGAGATCTGTTGCTCGGTGGCAAGGCCCTGCTCGATGACTACGCGTCCCAGGCGGCGCCCGGTCTTCTTTTGTTCGGCTAGCGCCAAGCTGAGTTGCTCCGCGGTGAGCAACTTCTGCTGCACCAGAATCTCGCCCAGGCGGACTTTCTGAGGCCGGCCCATTTATGATCCTGATTTCATTTTAAGTTAAGTACTATAAATATCCCGCATGCCATTGATCGGGAACGATATCTTGTTTAATCTAATAACACAAGCCTGACCATGTTCGACATCGTCCTCTACGAACCCGAAATCCCACCCAATACCGGCAACGCGATACGCCTGTGCGCCAACACCGGCGCCCGGTTGCATCTTATCAGGCCGCTGGGCTTTTCCATGAACGACAGGCAATTGCAGCGCGCCGGCCTCGATTATCACGCGTTTGCCCAGCCGACGCTGCATGCCGACTGGCCGACATGCCTGGACTTTTTTAAAGGCAGACGCCTGTTCGCCGTCACCACGCGCGCCTCGCAACGCCATGACGCGCCTGCGTATTCAGCACAGGACGTGTTCCTGTTCGGGCCCGAAACACGGGGTTTACCGGCAGCCGTGATCGATGCGCTCCCGGTGTCCCGGCACATCCGGCTGCCGATGCGCGGCGACAGCCGCAGCCTGAATCTTTCCAATGCGATTGCCATCGTGGTTTTCGAGGCTTGGAGACAACTCGATTTTTGCGGCGGGGCGTAAGGAAGGTTTCAGGTTGGAACTTGGAACTTGGAACATGTTTTAATTCTCGGCCTTGGCCTCGCGCTGCAGCAAATCCCTGACGGCGGCCCCGGCGGCGCGCGGGTCGGCCAGCACCCGGCATACGGCACTCGTGATCGGCATGTCGACGTTGAGTTCCCGTGCCAGCCGCGCGACTTCATGGGCGGTAAACACGCCCTCCGCAGTGTGTCCCAATTCAGCCAGGATGTCCTTGAGCGGCAGGCCCTGTGCGAGTTTGAACCCGACGCGGCGGTTGCGCGACAGATCCCCGGTGCAGGTCAGAATGAGATCGCCTGCGCCCGCTAGTCCCATGAAGGTTTCCGGCCGTCCGCCCAGCCGCACGCCGAGCCGCGTGATTTCAGCCAGGCCGCGGGTGATCAGCGCTGCCCGCGCATTGAGCCCCAACTGCAGTCCGTCGCAGATTCCAGCCGCGATCGCCATCACGTTCTTCACTGCGCCCGCGACTTCGACGCCGACCACATCGCTGCTCGAATAGATGCGCAGCGTCGTGCTGTGCAGGCGCTGGGCGGTTTCGCGTGCAAAATCGGCATCGGCCGAAGCCAGGGTCAACGCGGCGGGCAGCCCGCGCGCGACTTCTTCGGCAAAGCTCGGGCCTGAGAGTACGCCGCAGCGCGCACCGGCCCCGAGTTCTTCGGCGCAGATCTGGTGCGGCAGCTTCGCCTGCTGTTTCTCAAAACCTTTGCACAACCACACCACCGGCGCAGTGCAGCGGCCGGATTTCAACCGCTGCAGCGTTTCACGCAGGCCGCTGGTGGTGACCGCCGCCAGCACCAGTTCGCAGTCTTTAATTGCGGCGGCAAAGACATTTTCGATGGCCAGATTGTCGGGAAGCGCAAACCCGGGCAGGTAGCGTTCGTTGCTGCGCGCCGAAAGGATTGCGGAATATTGCGCGGCGTCCCGCACCCACAGCGTCACTTCGTGGTGCGGAGCAAGGTTGATGCTGATCGCGCTGCCCCAGGCGCCAGCGCCTAATACCGCGATTTTCATGCGAAGATCGAAGTTCCAAGTTCCAGGTTCCGGGTTCCAGGTCCCGCATTGAACTTGGAACGTTGAACTTGGAACGTTGAACCTGGAACATGGAACATGGGATTTACGCTCCCCAGATCTGGTCGACCTTGATGAATCCGGTCTGCCCGTCGCGATGCCTGACGCGCAGCCAGCCCCCGCTCGCAACCTCCAGCAAATCCAGGATCACGTTCTGCTGCGCCAGAAACACGACCGGCGCATTGTCATCGGCGCTCTGTCTCACCTGCGCCTGCGGCACATTGATCACCACCGTGCGCCGGTCCGTCAGAAATTTGCTTTCTACCCAGGTCAGCTCGCCGGTGGCGTCACGCACTTTGGCCCACCCCTCGACCAGGACCACGATTTCCAGCGGATAACCGTGGTTGACGATAAAGAGTTTCCTGGCCTTGGCCGACGGTGCATCGAAGAGCACGGCGGCATTTTCAGCGACCGAGCGGAATTCGGATGCCGCCGCAGGCGCGATCATGCCCGCTGCGATCAGGACAGAAACGAGGGCGCGCAACATAGGGAAGGACTTTTAGTGGCTCTGCGGGACGCCGTCGCCAGGCGGCGGTTGTTGCTGCAGGCGTTGCTGATACAGCGCCTCGAAACTCATATGCTGCAGCACAACGGGCGGAAAACCGGCGCGCATCACCAGGCTGGAGATCGCTTCCCGCGCATAAGGCAACAGCACGCCGGGACAGGTCACGGCGAGCACTACTTCCAGGTTTTCAGCGGGAATATTGAGGATCTGGAAAATCCCCGCCTGCGCAACTTCGACCAGAAACACCGTCTTGTCCTTGTTCTTTGCCGTGACGGTGACGGTCAGCACCACATCGAACAGGCCGCCATCGAGTGCCGCCGATTTGCTGTGCAGATTGACTTCAACTTGCGGGCTTTCCTTCTCGAGAAACACCTGCGGCGCATGGGGGATCTCAAGCGATGCGTCCTTGAGATAAATTTTTTCCACTGCAAAAGTGGCTTCCTGCTGTTCGCTCATGGTTATCCAGTATGGGTAGTCAGTTTTTTCGGTTACTCAGCGGTGCACACCAGCAACGGCGCAAGACCGCCCGCGCGGTCGAGCGCGGCGAGCTCGTCATAGCCGCCGACATGGGTGTCGCCGATATAAATCTGCGGCACGGTGCGGCGGCCGGTTCTTTCCATCATCTCGACACGTCTTTCCGGCTCGAGATCGACGCGGATTTTGTCTATCTGACCCACGCCCTTGGTGATCAGCAGCCGTTCCGCCATCTGGCAGTACGGGCACACTGCGGTGCAGTACATTTTGATGCTCGGCATTGTGACTCTATTTTCTTTTTTCCAGCGGCATGCCGGCCTGCACCCATGCGAGGATGCCGCCGCGCAGCGTAAACACCTCGTTAAAACCATTCTTGCGCAGGATGCCGATCGCGCCTGCCGCGCGATTGCCGCTGCGGCAATTGACGATGATAGGCCGCGTCTTGTATTTCTCGATCGCCTTCAGATGGTCCGCCAGCTGCGCCAGCGGAATATGCCGGGAATTGACGATGTGCCCGGAGGCAAACTCGTCGTTCTCGCGCACGTCGATCACCAGCGCATCGCGGCGATTGATCAACTGCACCGCTTCCGCAGTGCCGATGTCACTGCCCTGCCCGGAAAAGCGGCTGAACAGCGGCCATATCAGCATGCCGCCGCTAATCACTGCCGCGCCGAACAACGCCAGATGCAGCGGGTTTTTCTGCAGGAAAATAATGTATTGTTCCAAAGCTCACTCCTGGTACGTGGGACTGGCGAATCGCTACCGTGCGGCGGGCACATCCCGCGCTGCGGCAGCTTTTGCAGCCTTCAATTCTAACAGAGGCGTGAATTCCTCAGGATATTTGACCGCCAGTTCACGCAATCCGGCTGTTACGCTTGGGAGCCCAGCCGGGTAAACGCGCGCCGCGCGAGTGAACTGGCGCTGCGCCGCACCCGGTTCGCCATTCAGCGCCAGCAACAGCGCCTGACGGTAAACCACGTCCTCAATCGGCGCAAAACGCATGACGCGACTGTTTAAGTCTAGCTTTTCCCTTAAATTTTCGCGGCTTACCTTGATGGCGAAAGATGCCGCCAGTTCGACATACGGCTCGAGTATCGGGTCGGTCTGCGCCCGCGACAGGAGGGCGACGAGCTGCTGGTCGCTAAGCGCGTCGGTCTCCTTCTTAATAAACATGCGCTCGAAGTCCCGATAGCCGTAGGCCAGACTCAGGGCATTGAAGGCCCCGGCCACCATTACCAGCAGCGCGGCTATGTGGCCGATACGCCGCAATCCGAGCGTGACGACCCGGCCCGCGCCCAGGCCCAGCACCAACGCTACAATACCCAGGAAATACGCGAACCAAAGCGGCAGTTCCAGCATGCTGTGTATGCCGATCACGGCTAGCAGCGCGAGCATCCACCAGTGCTCGAGCGTGAGCGTGGCCCGCCGCAACTCCCACAGCCACCACAACGCGCCGCCGGCGATGAGCGACGCGCCCGTTATCCCGGTCTCGGCGAGCAGATGCAGCAGAATGTTGTGGGCGTGGTTGAACATGCCCAGAGAAACTGCACCAGATTCAAGTGCCTGATACTCGAAGTGGTGCCATGAAAACTGGCCCCACCCCGCCCCCAGCAGCGGAAACTGGGTAAACATGCTCCATGCTTCACGCCAGAGCTGGAGACGGGCACTGGGCCCGGGAGATGATTCAAACAACCGCTGCGCCGCAGTCAGCGCCATGCCCTGATCTGGCGCAAACAGCGGCAGCATAACCAGTGCCTGTGCCAGCACAAAGCCGGCAGTCAGCAGCACCGTGCAACGCATCAGACGCCGGCCTGACGGATCCTGCCGCTTCCGGTAAAACCAGAACGCCAGACCCAGCAATACGACAAGATAAAGCCATATGCTGCGGGAGCCGGACAACGCCAGCACCAGAAGCATGGGCATACCGCAAGCCGCGGCTGCGGTCCGGGACAAACTGCCACGAGCAAACAGAAACGTCAGCGAGCCCAGCGCGAGCGTCACGTAATCCGCGAAATGATTCGGCTGGCCGAGGTTGCCGAAAACAGCATTACTGCTTTTGCGCGCTATCACCGCATCAAGCACGGTCGAAATCTGGTAATGCTGCAACCAAGCGACCAGCGCTTAAGCAATCCTCCCGCCAGCACAAACCACGCCAGCACCACGCTGACGGTCGTCAGGCCCAGCGCCTGACGCAAGTGATAGCCCAACGTCATCAGCAGTGCTGTCCATACCAGATAAATCGCTGCAGTCAGCGCCGGACCGGCGTAGGTCACACGGTCGGCGACGAGCTGGACCATCAACAAGGCGATCATCGCCAGCGGCACCAAGACAATGGCCGGCACAGTCATGTTCTGCCAGAGACCCTTTTACCCGCGAGCGGCGCGAGCGCGACGATGCCCAGCGCGAAGGCCAGCCATTCGCTGTAAAACGAGGTCAGTGGATAACCGTGAATCGGCTGCAGGAATGGCAGCACGCACATCATACCGGCCGTAGCCAGACTGACATGCCACGCGTCTGGAGTAAATCGCGGCATCAGCAGCCGACGATTCCACTGCAGCGCCCGCAGCAATAGCGCTGCGTCAAATCAACCTGAGGGGGGACGGGCAGGCAACACTACCCGGAAAAAACTATTCGGCAATACCGCAAAACACTTCGCGCATCATGCCGATCAGATTCAGGGTGCGCTCGTCGCCGACGCGGTAGTAGACGCGATTGGCGTCCTTGCGGGTACGCAGCACGCCTTTTTCCCGCAGAATGGCCAGATGCTGGGAAATATTGCTCTGGGAGGTGCCGACACACTCGACGATCTCTTGTACACTCACTTCCTGATTACCGAGTATGCACAGGATTTTCAGCCGCAACGGGTGGGACATCGCCTTGAGCGCGCGCGCGGCCTGTTCAATATGCTCTTCTTTTTCGATGAGCTGATTGCGCAAGGCAGAGGTATCCGCCGGCTTGTGCGTGTGAGTCCCGAGTACCGTTGCCATGTATGTTTTCCTGATTAGATATGAATATCAAAATATACTGAAATTATACAATACCGCAATCGATAAAATAAGTGCCTGATTACATGAAATTAACCCCAGTAATGCTGATCATACTCGATGGCTTCGGCTACCGTGAAGCGTGCGACCACAATGCCATTTGCCAGGCCCGCAAGCCGCACTGGGACGAGATGTGGAAAAACAGCCCGCACACCACCATCGATGCCTCGGAGAAATGGGTGGGGCTGCCCAAGGACCAGATGGGCAATTCCGAAGTCGGCCATATGAACATCGGCGCCGGACGCGTCATCTATCAGGATTACACCCGGATAGATGCTGCGATCGAAAGCGGAGAATTTTTCGAAAATCCGGTATTGGCCGGGGCGGTGGCGCATGCGCGCAGCAGCGCGCTGCACATCCTGGGATTGTTGTCGCCGGGCGGCGTGCACAGCCACGAATCCCAGATCCAGGCCATGCTCGAGATGGCTGCGCGCGGCGGCGCCCATGAAGTTTATTTTCACGTTTTTCTCGACGGGCGCGACACGCCCCCCAAAAGCGCGGAAGCCTCGCTCGCGTCCCTGCAGGCGAAGTGCGATGCGCTCAAGCTCGGGCGCATCGCCACGGTCTGCGGACGGTATTACGCCATGGACCGCGACAATCGCTGGGAGCGGGTGCAGCCGGCGTACGACCTGATCACCCAGGGCAAGGCCGCGTTCTCTGCGGCAACCGCGGTCGAGGGCTTGCACGCCGCCTATGCGCGCGGGGAAACCGATGAGTTCGTGAAAGCCACGGCCATCGTGCCCGCGGGCGCCGCGAAGGTGCGCATCAAAGACGGCGACGCCGTGATCTTCATGAACTTCCGCGCTGACCGGGCGCGCCAGATGACGCGGGCACTCACTGATCCCGGTTTCAGTGGATTTGAGCGCGCCTATTTTCCGAAAATCGGTTATTTCTGCACGCTCACCGGCTACGGCAAGGATTTCAGGCTGCCGGCCGCATTCACGCCGCAAACCATAAGCAACGGGTTTGGAGAATATCTTTCGCAGCGGAAACTTAAACAACTGCGCATCGCCGAAACCGAGAAGTACGCGCATGTCACCTACTTTTTCAACGGCGGCGTGGAAACGCCCTATCCCGGCGAAGACCGCATACTGGTGCCCTCGCCCAAGGTTGCGACTTACGATCTCAAGCCGGAAATGAGCGCCCACGAAGTCACGGACAAGCTGGTGGCCGCCATCCGCAGCGGCCACTACGATGCCATCGTCTGCAACTACGCCAACGGCGACATGGTCGGTCACACCGGCAACCTGCAGGCGGCCACGCGGGCCATCGAAGTGCTCGATGACTGCCTGGGCAAGGTCGTTGCGGCAATGCGGGACGCCGGCGGCGAAGTGCTGATCACCTCCGATCACGGCAATGCCGAGACCATGATGGATCCTCAAACCCGCCAGCCGCATACCGCGCATACGCTAAACCTGGTGCCGCTGCTCTATATCGGCCGCAAAGCGCGGCTCGCCGATAGCGGCGCGCTGCAGGATGTGGCGCCGACGCTGCTTGCGATGATGGGTCTGCCGCAACCGCAGGAAATGACCGGCAGATCCCTGATCAGTTTCGCGTGAACCGCCCAACGCGATTTGTTCTGCTGCTCATCTTGCTCGTAAGCGCAGGCGCTGCTGCCGCGGCAACCACTTCCGGCCGTGCCAAAGAAGACCTGCGCCAGTTGCGCGAAAAGATCGAGGCGATGCAAAAGCGCCTCGCCGATGCCGAGGAATCCAAGAACGAAGCCAGCGACGCCCTGAAGGAATCAGAAGGCGCAATTTCGGACGCCAACCGCGCCTTGCGCGAACTGGGTCAACAGTCGGGCGAGGCCAATAGGCGGCTGGCCAAACTGCGCGCCGCCTCGCAACAAAGCGAATCCACACTGAGCGTGCAGCAAGCGCTGCTCGCGCGGCTGCTTTATCAGCAGTATCTCGGCGGCCAGTCGGAGCCACTCAAGCTTCTGCTCAACCGCGAAGATCCGAACCAGATCGCGCGCCAGTTGCATTATTTCAGCTATATCTCGCGCGCCAGGGCCGGGCTGATCGAAAATTTACGCATCCGCCTGGCTGCGATCAAAGACCTCGCGCAGCAGGTCGAGCAGCAGGTTGCCGAACTGGCGGCAATCGCCATTGAGCAGACAGTGCAGAAAAAGCGCCTGGAGCGGGAGAAACACGCCCGCGGCAAGGTGTTGACGCGGATCTCGCGCAATATTCAGAAACAAAAACACGAAATCGGCACCCTCAAGCGTAATGAAAACCGCCTGACGCAGCTGATCGAGCAACTGGGTCGTATCGTTGCGCGCGCGTCGCCCCGGTCGTCCCCCGCACCGCGTCTGAAAAACGAGCGCCTGCCGGACGCGTCCGGCGATGACAGCCCGTTTCGGCAGCTCAAGGGACGGCTCGCCCTGCCGGTGCGCGGGGAACTTAGCAACCGCTTTGGCAGTCCACGTTCCGACAGCGGATTGATTTGGAAGGGACTGTTTATATCGTCCAAAGCCGGAGAAGAGGTGCATGCCATAGCCGCCGGCCGTGTGGTGTATGCCGACTGGCTGAGGGGGTTCGGGAACCTCCTGATCATCGATCACGGCGACGACTATTTGAGCCTTTACGGCAACAACGAATCCCTCTTTAAACAGGTGGGCGACACCCTGCGCGGCGGGGAAACCGTTGCCGCGGTAGGGAATACCGGCGGCAATGCCGATTCGGGTTTATACTTCGAAATCAGGCATCAAGGCAGGCCATTCGACCCGCTGTCATGGGTAAATGCAAGGTGAGGCGTGCTCCAGCGAAAACGGTGGAGGGCTGCCGTACTGCGCCTTATCCCCTTGTGCCCCACGATTTCTTAGGAGTTGGCAATGCGTAAGAAGCTACAGCAATTCGGCCTGATAGTCGTCGGCGTCCTGATGGGCGTGATGATCAGCCTCAATTTTTCCGCCGTCGCACAGAAAGGTACGGCTACGTTGCCGCTGCCGATCGAAGAACTGCGCGCATTCACCGAGGTGTTCGGCCGCGTCAAGAGCGACTACGTCGAACCGATCGGGGACAAAAAACTCATCACCGAAGCCATCAACGGCATGCTGACCGGCCTCGATCCCCATTCCGCCTATCTCGACCAGGAGGCGTTCAAGGAACTGCAGGTCGGCACCCAGGGTGAGTTCGGCGGGCTCGGCATAGAAGTCAGCATGGAAGACGGCTTCGTCAAAGTGGTCTCGCCGATCGATGATTCTCCCGCGTCGCGGGCCGGCGTCAAGCCCGGCGATCTCATCGTCAAGCTCGACGAAACCTCGGTCAAGGGCATGACGCTCAGCGATGCGGTCAAGCGCATGCGCGGCAAGCCCGATACCCAGATCGTGCTCACTATCGTGCGCAAAGGCGAGCAGAAGCCCGTCATCGTCACGCTGACGCGCGCCATCATCAAAATCCAAAGCGTCAAATTCAAGCTGCTCGAACCGGGATACGCCTACTTCCGCGTCACCCAGTTCCAGGAGCATACCGGTGAGACGCTGGCAAAGGCGATCGACAGACTGTTCAAGCAAAACCCGGGAAGCATGAAAGGCATAGTGCTGGACCTGCGCAACGACCCGGGCGGACTGCTCAATGGCGCGGTCGCGGTCTCGGCCGCGTTTCTGCCGCAGGATTCTCTGGTGGTCTATACCGACGGCCGCACGGAGGATTCAAAAATGCGCCTGAACGCAAGCTCCGAGAACTACCTGCGTGGCCGTGCCAAGGAAGATTTCATAGCCAAGCTGCCTCCGGCAATCAAATCGGTGCCGATGGTGGTACTGGTCAATGGCGGATCGGCTTCGGCCTCGGAGATCGTCGCCGGCGCGCTGCAGGACCACAAGCGCGCGGTCATCATGGGCCAGCAGACTTTCGGCAAAGGGTCGGTGCAGACCATCCTGCCGCTGGGCAACAATACCGCGATCAAGCTCACCACCGCGCGCTACTACACGCCCAATGGCCGCTCGATCCAGGCCAAGGGCATCACCCCCGACATTCTGCTGGATGACGGGCTGACGGAAAAAACCGCGGGTTTCAAGCTGCGCGAAGCCGATCTCACCAAGCATCTGATCGACAACAACACGCCGGAAACCAAGCCCGAGGTGGCCAAGGAATACGGTTTCACGCCGGCGCTGCGGCCGAAGGATATCGACGAAAAATTGATGCGTCCGGAACCGGGCGAAGTCGTGTCGAAGAACGACTACGAACTGAACCAGGCCATCGCATTCCTGAAAAGCCGGGGCATTGCAAAGGTCAATTAGAACGACCGGTCGGAAAACAACGCCCCGCGCAGTGGGGCCGCAAGGCATGAATGGGCAGCCGCCCCCGCCTCTCGCCTATGAACGATGACCAGTTATTGCGCTACAGCCGCCACATTCTGCTGCCGCAGATCGGCATTGAGGGCCAGGAAAAAATCCTGAAATCCCATGCCCTCGTAATCGGCGCGGGCGGCCTGGGTTCACCTATCGTGCTTTATCTCGCGTCGGCCGGTGTCGGCCGCATTACCCTGTGCGACGATGATGAGGTCGATCTGACCAATTTGCAGCGCCAGATCGTGCATCGCACGGAATTCATCGGCCGCAAGAAAGTCGATTCCGCCAAAGCCGCGCTCGCCGCGATCAATCCCGAAACCACGGTCGTAACCATACCTGAACGGGTTGCGGGCGAACGGCTGGAAACACTGGTGGCACAGGCTGACGTTGTGCTCGACGGCAGCGACAATTTCGCCACCCGCCATGCCGTCAACCGCGCCTGCGTCAGGTTGCGCAAACCCCTGGTCTCAGGCGCAGGCGTGCAATTCGACGGTCAGCTTGCGGTGTTCGACATGCGCAGCCGGGAATCCCCGTGCTATCACTGCCTGTTTCCGGAGCATGGAGACAACGAAGACATGCGCTGCGCGGTGATGGGCGTGTTTGCGCCGCTGGTCGGCATTATCGGTTCCCTGCAGGCGGCGGAGGCGCTGAAGCTGATCACCGGCACCGGTGAATCGCTTGCCGGCCGGCTGCTGCTGGTAGATGCGCTGACGATGCAGATCCGCAGCGTCAGGCTGAAGAAAGATCCCGCATGCACGGTGTGCGGGGACTGACACCCCGAGTCCCGAGTCCCGAGTCCCGAGTTTCCCGAGTCCCGAGTCCCGAGTTCAAGGTTGGAACTTTGAACTTGGAACTTGGAACCTGGAACGCAAACCAATCAGGTCATGTCGAGCGAACTGGTGTCAGGCGCTGCCGCCATATCCGGCGGTTTCGCCGTGAGCATTTCCTCCAGGTCGCGCGTCACCAGATCCACATCGGGCCCGACGCGTCCCTGGCATTGCAGCAACAGGCGTGCCGGAAGATCGGTCAGCGTTGCCACGTGATTGGTGTTGCGCAGCTTCGCCGCGGCGTGCAGCACCGGGGTCAGGTGCGTCATTTTGAACCCGGGCTTGGCGCTTTCAACAGCATCGACGATCACCTGTTGCGCGCGCGCGATGCCGACCAGAAGCTCGGCGAGTTGTTTCGAACTGAAGTTTTCCATACATCATCTCCTCTGTTACACGGGCAATCTCCCCGCGCTCAGGCCACCATACCTTCCATCAGTTGACGCCATTGCCGGGGCCACTGTTCCACCGGATCGCGCCGGAATCCACTTTTCGCAAACTGGTGCCAGCGGCCGGCGACAAAACTCATCAGCAGATTGGCCTGCGCGGTGAGGTCGACGCCAGCGGCAATTTCCTGCTGCGTCACGCCGAAGCGCAACGCCTGTTTCAGCGCTGCTTCGAGCCGGTCATGCAACTGATTGATCCGGGCCTGCAGCTTCACATCTTCATTGACCAGCGCATCGCCGATCAGCACCCGCGTCATGCCGCGGTTTTTCTGGGAAAAGCCGAGCAGCACCCCGATCATCGCTTCAGCCTGGCGCACGCCGCTTTTTTCCTCGCTGCTTATTTTGTTGATCAGCGCAAACAACGTCTGCTCGATGAAATCTATCAGGCCTTCGAACATCTGGGCCTTGCCGCTGAAATGCCGGTACAGCGCGGCCTCCGACACATCGAGCCTGGCGGCGAGTGCCGCCGTGGTGATCTTTTCCGCCGTCGGGCTTTCCAGCATCTGCGCCAGGTTCTGCAGGATCTGGGTTTTTCTTTCGCCGCTTCTTGCCGCCATATCGGTCCTATTTCAAGCTGGATAAAACGCGCGACAAGTGCGCAATAGACGGGATATTCGCATCGACATAGCCCGGCGCCCTCACGGCCGTCGTCACCCACACGGTCTTCATGCCCAGCCGCTTGGCTGTCCTCAGGTTGTCGGCCGTGTCTTCGACCATGATACAACGCTGCGGCCGCAAATGGTTGGCACGACACAATCTCAGAAAACCACGGCTGTCCGGCTTGGGGCGATAACGGGTGCGCTCGATGCAGAACACGTCGTCGAACAGGTCGGCGATCGAGAGTGCCCGCAGCACCATGCGCGAATAATGCACGGGGGCGTTCGAGAACACGAATTTTCTTCCCGGCAGCCGCGTCAGCGTCGCGCGCAGGCGCGGGTCGCTCACCAGCATGCGCGCCAGTTCGGGAAACTGATGGGTGTTCCACAGAAAATGCCGAGGATCGGTATTGTGATGGCGCATCAGGCCAAGCAATGTCGCGCCATAGCGCTGCCAGTAGTGGCGCCGCAAATCGCCGGCTGCGGCTTCATCCAGCCCGAGATGGGTCTGCAGATACGCGGTCATCGATCGGCTGATATGCGGAAAGATATGCGGGGTCGCGTTGTGGAGCGTGTTGTCCAGATCGAAAATCCAGCACTTCGGGCTAGTCATCGCTTAGCCGTATGTTGAAAATAGCTGGGTGGCCGTAATTCCGTCTTGCCGGAGGAAGCCGGCATCCAGTAAGTTGTTGATCCGCTTGCAGCGCTTTTTCTGGACCCCGGCCCCCGGCTTAAAACATGCCGGTGCAGGCTCCGCCGGGGTGACGAGTCGATTTTCAACAAACGGCTAGTGCCGGCGGATCAAAGTGCCGACACCCTCGTCGGTCAGGATCTCCAGCAGCAGCGCATGCTCGACGCGGCCGTCGATGATGTGGCAGGTGTTGACGCCGTTTTTCACGGCGTCGAGCGCGGAACCGATCTTGGGCAGCATGCCGCCGGAAATCGTGCCATCGGCGAACAGCTCGTCAACGCGACGCGCGGTAAGGCCGGTCAGCAAACCGCCGTTCTTGTCGAGCACGCCCGGCGTGTTGGTGAGCACGATCAGCTTCTCCGCCTTGAGGATTTCGGCGACTTTGCCCGCCACCAGGTCGGCGTTGATGTTGTACGACATGCCGTTTTCGCCCACGCCTATGGGCGCGATCACCGGAATGAAGTTCCGCGTATGCAACAGATTGACGATTTCCGGGTCGATGCTCACGACCTCGCCGACCTGCCCGATGTCGAGCAGGTCCTCGCCACCGGCGCTGTTGCGCACCTTGAGCTTGCGGGCCCGTATGAAATTCCCGTCCTTGCCGGTGAGACCGACGGCCCGGCCGCCGTGGCGGTTGATGAGATTGACGATCTCCTTGTTGACCTGGCCGCCCAGCACCATTTCCACCACGTCCATGGTTTCGGCGTCGGTCACGCGCATGCCCTGGATGAACTCGCCCTTCTTGCCGACACGCTTCAGAAGGTCGTCGATCTGCGGCCCGCCGCCGTGCACGATCACCGGGTTCATGCCGACCACCTTGAGCAGCACCACATCGCGGGCAAAGCCCTCCTTGAGGCCGGCATCCGTCATGGCGTTGCCGCCGTACTTGACGACGATGGTCTTGCCGTGAAAACGCTGGATGTAGGGCAGCGCTTCGGCAAGAATTTTCGCCTTGGCGGCGGCGGTGCTCGGAGTCAGTGGCATCGTAATGGTCGTAAATTTGCAGGCCCGTCTATTCTACATCAGCGCCCGCAACAAAAAAGGCGGACAACCTTGCGATCGTCCGCCCTGCCTGCTCAGGTCTGACGCTTACTGGATGGTGATGCGCTTTGCCGTTACCGCGGCCTTCTTCGGCAGCGTCAGTTCCAGCACGCCGTCGGCGTATTTGGCGCTGGCGCCGGCCTCATCGACGGGCTGCCCGAGCGTAAACGCCCGATAGACTTTGCCATAGTACCGCTCACTGCGCAGCACGCGGTCGCCGTTCTTGATGTCCTGCTCTTTTTTCACTTCGGCGCTGATCGCGACCTGATCGCCGTTGATGGAAATGTTGATGTCGTCCTTGTTAACGCCCGGAATTTCAGCGTGCAATTTGTACGTGCCGTCGTTTTCGGTCACGTCGACGCGGATCTGCACGGGGGTGTTGCTGGTTTCCAGCCCCACCGGGCGCACGAAAAAACCACGGAACAGATCGTCGAACGCATCGTCGAGCGGGTTGTAACGGGTGATGCTTGCCATGATTGTCTCCTTTTAGTCAGTTTGGCGTCGTCCGCCAATGACCTTAATATGGGAGCCCGTCGCGGTGTTTCAAGACCCGCGTCGGCGTTACGGTGCGAGCGGCAACGCGCGATGCCTTGCGCAAAGCCATGAAAACATATAACATATTGATTATATTGATAATATATACCTGACCACCTATGGCAGTGCCCAATCCAGCCCCTCCTGTAACCAGCACCGAACTGGCGCAGCACCGCGGCTATCTGCTGCGCTACGCGCTGTTGCAGCTGCGCGACCAGACTGCGGCTGAAGACGTGGTGCAGGAGACCCTGCTGGCCGCCGTCGAGGGCAAAGCACGATTTTCGGGCAAATCATCGGTCAAGACCTGGCTCACCGGGATACTCAAGCACAAGATCGTGGATCAGATGCGGCGCAGCGCGCGCGAGCAGCCTCTGGCGCGCAACAGCGCGGAAGCCGATCGCGGCGAGGCTGAACTGGTCGACGCCCTGTTTGCCGAAAACGGCCATTGGAGCCCCCCTCCGGCAAGCTGGGGCAGCCCCGAGCAGTCGTTCGAAAACGGGCAGTTCTGGAAAGCTTTCGAGATGTGCTCCAAGCTGATGCCGGAGAAAACCGCCCGGGTGTTCGTGATGCGCGAAGTCATGGACCTCACGACGGAGGAAATCTGTAAGGAAATGAGCATCACCGCGACCCATTGCTGGGTCATGCTGCACCGGGCAAGACTCAGCCTCAGAACATGCCTGGATACCAAATGGTTTGGAACCGCACGATGAAATTCATGACCACCTGCAAGGAAGTCTCCGAACTGCTGTCACAGGCCCAGGACCGCCGGCTGGGCCCGGGGGAAAAATTCGGGCTCAGAATTCACCTGATGATGTGCAAAGGGTGCCGCAACTTTGGCGACCAGCTCGAATTCATCCGCGCCGCGATGAAGCGCTATGTCGAGCGCGAAGACGCCGGGCGCTGAACTGAACCCTGTTTCAGTGGCCATGCATCGCGGCGGCACCCACGGCCCTGACCTCCGCCTCGACCTTGATCGTCGACAACGCCGCGCCGGCGCCGCGTATCGTCAGCGTCAGCGGCACCTTGTCCCCCGGCTTGAGCGGCTGTTTGATGTCAAGCAGCATGACGTGATATCCGCCGGGAGCCAGTTTGACCGGCTTGCGGGCGGGCAAATCGATTTTCGCCACCGGTCGCATGCGCATGACGCCGCCGTCCATGCTCATCTGGTGCAGCTCAGTCCGGCCCGCCGCGCTCTCCGCGGCCACCAGCGCGGCATCGGTATCGCTGGTCAGCACCATGTACGCACCAGCCGCGGTCTGTCCGGGCGCCGTCGCCCGCGCCCACGCACCTTCGACACGCACCATTTCTGCCGCAACCGTCATCCGGGGCAGTGCGCAAACCAGCATTAGCGCACCGGACAAAACGATGGCGCGCAATACACAATGTTGATCACGAATGAACTTCACCGATCGTCTCCTGTCGATTACATCGAACACAAAAATAGCGCGTATTGTTTCAGCTTGACCGCACCGGCGCAAGCGCGTGTTGTTATAATCAAACTTTTTCGGATGGTCATGCGACTTATTATTGCCCTGGCAGTTCTGCTGTTCCCCTCACCTCTGTTTGCGCAACAGGTTCCAGCTTCGGTCCCCGCGCCGCCGCAGATCGCCGTCAAGGCCTACCTGCTGCTTGATTTCAACAGCATGCAGCCGCTGGTGGAAAAGAATCCGGATGAGCGCGTCGAGCCGGCATCGCTCACCAAGCTGATGACTGCGTATCTCACGTTTGCCGCGCTCAAGCAGAAAACGCTCAAGCCCGACCAGGTGGTGCCGGTGTCCGTACGCGCCTGGCGCGCCGAGGGTTCGCGCATGTTCATCGAGCCCCGGAAACCGGTCACGGTCGACGAACTCATCCGCGGCATGATCGTGCAGTCGGGCAACGACGCCTGCATCGCGCTGGCGGAGGTCATCGCCGGCAGCGAGGACGTGTTCGCGCAGATGATGAACCGTGAGGCGCAGCGCCTGGGCATGAAAAACACCAGTTTCATGAATTCGACGGGACTGCCGCATCCCCAGCACTACTCGACGGCCCACGATCTTGCGCTGCTCGCGGCTGCGATCATCCGCGACTTTCCCGAGTACTACCCGCTGTATTCGCTCAAGGAATTCCGTTACAACAACATCAACCAGGCCAACCGCAACCGGCTGCTGTGGCAGGACCCCACGGTCGACGGCATGAAAACCGGCCATACCGAAAACGCCGGCTACTGCCTGATCACCTCGGCCAAACGGGGGGAGCAACGTCTGCTCTCGGTGGTTCTTGGGACTGCCTCCGAGTCGGCGCGCGCCGCCGAAAGCCAGAAACTTCTGAACTACGGCTTTCAGTTCTACGACAGCGCGCGGCTCTATGAAAAAAACCTGCCGGTGGCTACGCTGCAAGTCTGGAAAGGCAGCGTCAACAACGTCAAGGCCGGCTTCGCCAGCGATCTTTACCTCGCCCTGCCCAAAGGCCAGGCCGGCAAGCTCAAAGCCAGCGTGGAAAGCATGCAGCCCCTGCTGGCGCCCATCCGTACCGGCCAGAAAGTGGGCATCATGAAACTGATGCTGGATGGCAAACCCTTCAGGGAGTTTCCCGTCGTGGCGCTGGAGGACGTGCCGCTCGCCGGAATTTTCGGACGCGGATGGGACAGCATCCAGCTTTTGTTCAAGTGAGGACAACGTGAGCGAAATCGTTTATCTCAACGGCGAATTCATGCCGCTGGAAAAGGCCTATGTGCCGGTGCTCGACCGCGGATTCATTTTTGGCGACGGCGTGTATGAAGTGGTCCCGGTCTATTCGCGCCACCCGTTCCGCCTCGCCGAGCACCTGAAACGCCTGCAGAACAGCCTCGATGGCATACGTCTTGCCAATCCCATGGGCGATGCCGGGTGGCAGGCGCTCATCGGTGAAATCATCACGCGCAACGACGGCGAGGACCAGTCCGTTTATTTCCAGGTCACCCGCGGCGTGGCCAGGCGCGACCACGCGTTCCCGAAAAACGTCAAACCCACCGTGTTCATGATGAGCACGCCGCTCACCACGCCTGCGCAGGAATTGGTGGATGGCGGCGTTCACGCGGTCACCGCAACCGATTTCCGCTGGCTCAAGTGCGACATCAAGTCCATTTCACTTCTCGGCAACTGCCTGTTGCGCCAGACGTCGGTCGATGCCGACGCAGCAGAAACGGTGCTGTTCCGCGATGGCTGCCTCACCGAAGCCTCGGCCAGCAACGTTTTCATCGTGCGCAACGGCACGCTGCTTGCGCCGCCCAAAAATCATCTCGTGCTGCCCGGCATTACGTATGATGTTGTGCTGGAACTGGCGCGCGCAGACGGCATGCCGGTGGAAATCCGCGAAATATCCGAACAGGAAGTAAAAACCGCCGATGAAATCTGGGTCACATCCTCCACCAAGGAAGTGCTGGCAGTGACCACGCTGGACGAGCGCACTGTCGGCACCGGCAAGCCCGGCGCCTTGTTCCGAAAAATGCACAAGCTCTACCAGGACTACAAGCGCACCGTGATGCGCCAGGCCGCCTGACGCAGCGCCCACGCCGCCATGATTGAAGCGTCGCTGATCGAGTATCCCTGTGATTTCCCGATCAAGATTCTCGGCCATACCCGCGACGGATATGCGCAGGCGGTTCTTGAGGTGGTGCAACGTCACGCGCCCGATTTTGACGGCACCGCCATGACGATGAAACCCAGCAAGCATGGCAAATACCTGAGCGTGACTTGTACCGTGCGCGCCACTTCGCGCGAACAGCTCGACGCGCTGTACCAGGAACTGTGCGATCACCCGATGGTGGTCATGGTGCTGTAGCACCGCGTGGCGACACGGCTGCGGAAGTGTATAATTATCTTTATAATCATATAGTTACTTAAGATACTGCCGTAACTGGCGGTCATGCAGCCGACCCAGCGCAAGTTGCGCCGCGACCGCACCGACGAGCGCAAGAAACATGTCCCACTGGGTGTCCCACACGTCCCCCTGCGTGCCGAGAAACTCCTGCGCGCCCTGGCCTAACAGCAGCGCCGACCACCATTCGATCAACTCGTAGAACGCGCTGATCGCCAGGCAGATGCAGACCACGAGGAAGAACAAAAACCTGCCGCGTTCTATCCGAAACACGCGCAGCAACAGTTCGCGGGCGACGATCGCGGGGACGAAGCCCTGCGCCAGGTGCCCGAGCCGGTCGTACGGGTTGCGGGCAAGCCCCAGCCAATCCTGAAACCAAAAACCCGGCGGCACATGCGCGTAGGTATAAGCGCCGCCCAGAATCAGAATCAGGCCGTGGATGCAGATCAACACATAAACCAGGCTCGTCAGCGGAAACGGGACGCGCGTGGCAATCATGATCGGCGCCGCGATCAACACCGGCAGCACCTCCATGAACCACGTCAGTCGGTCAAACGGCGCAATGCCGGAAGCCAGCAACGCCAGCAACCAGATGGCGATGACTACTCGCAACAGAACCGGGCCGGAATTTGCAGAGTGCCCGCTCACTTTTTCCCGTAAACCGTGCTGAACTCATCCGGATACCTGACGGGAATGTTCGATTTCGTGCTGTGGAGGTACTCCGGCAACTCTTTGCATTGCGCCAGCAATTCGTCCCTGGGCAGCGCCAGCAAGGCGTCTTTCTGTTCCTGGCGCTGCATCATGATGGCCCCCTGGTATTTACCAAAAAGGCGCGAATATTCTTTCTGGTCGCGCGAGGCCTGTTTGACCATCGCCTGGAACCGGAGGTCGAGATCCTCGACCAGGTCTTCGTGCCGCTCCATCCAGTCGCCGTAGGCTTGCTGCAATACCGCGCGCGTCTTGGGCTGCACGGAAATGCACGCGTCCTTCTGCACCTGCAGAAAATAGCGTACCCCATAAAGCGTGCCGAGATCGGCCGCATACTCACCCGGCGGCTTCGCTTCGGGCTGTGCGTACGCGCCACCCGGCGCGAGACCGCTTAAAATACCGAATACATAAACCAGCCACTTCCTGGACATTGCGCTATTCCCGTATCGAATCAAGATTCCAGCGTGCAATCATATTACCTGCCGCCGGCTTGCGGCATTTTGCTGCCATTTTTAGCATCCCACAATGCCACATCGCAACCTCATGCGCCGTTTGCGGATAAACTACACACTCTCCAATGAACTCAGCCCCGCCATCCGTTCTTGAAGTATCCCGCCCCGCAACGGTGATCCGCGAGCTTGGCCTGTCTGAATATGAGCCGACGTGGCGCGCGATGCAGGCATTCACGGCACAGCGCAGCACCGACACGCCCGACGAAATCTGGGTGCTGCAGCATCCGCCGGTTTATACACTCGGCATTGCCGGCAAAGCAGAACATCTGCCGCGCACCGCGAGCGGCATACCGGTGGTCAAAATCGATCGCGGCGGCCAGATCACCTACCACGGGCCCGGGCAGGTCGTGATCTACCTGCTGCTCGACATGCGGCGCAGGGCGATCACCGTCCGGCCGCTGGTCAGAATGATGGAACAGGCCGTGATAGACTTGCTCGCTGAATATGGCACTGCGGCGCAGGGCCGGATCGCTGCGCCGGGCGTATATGTCGGAGAGGCCAAAATCGCCGCGTTGGGTCTGCGCATCAGCAAGGGTTGCTGCTATCACGGGCTGGCGCTCAACGTGGATATGGACCTCTCCCCGTTTCATGCCATCAACCCCTGCGGCTATCCCGGACTCGAAGTCACGCAGGTGCGCGACCTCGGCATCACGGATACCCCGGAAATTGTTGCTGCCCGGCTGACCCGACACCTGTTACGAATATTGAAATGAGCACTCCAGGCGAAAAACAGAAAGGCGCGGCCAAAACGGCGCGCATTCCGATCAAGATCGTTCCGGCCGAACGTCTGAAAAAACCGGACTGGATACGCGTGCGGCTGGGTGATGGTCAGCGTTTCAACGAAATAAAGCAGATCCTGCGCGAGCACCAGTTGCACACGGTGTGCGAGGAGGCGACCTGTCCCAACATCGGCGAATGCTTCGGCAAGGGCACCGCAACCTTCATGATCCTCGGCGATCTGTGCACGCGCCGCTGCCCGTTTTGCGATGTCGCGCACGGCAAGCCGCTGCCGCCCGACGCCGATGAGCCGGTCAATCTCGCCAAAACCATCGCGGCGCTCAAGCTGCGCTACGTGGTCATCACCAGCGTCGATCGCGACGACCTGAGGGATGGCGGCGCGCAGCATTTCAAGGATTGCATACGCGCGGTGCGCGAGCATTCGCCGCAGACCCGCATCGAAGTGCTGGTGCCGGACTTCCGCGGCCGGCTCGACATCGCGCTCGATATCCTGGCGCAATGCCCGCCCGACGTGATGAACCACAACCTCGAGACCGTGCCGCGCCTCTACAAGCAGGCGCGTCCGGGCTCGGACTATTCGAACTCGCTCAGGCTGCTGCAGGGGTTCAAGGCGCGCTTTCCCGACATCCCCGCAAAATCCGGGTTGATGGTGGGGTTGGGCGAGACCGACGATGAAATCCTCGAAGTCATGCGCGACCTGCGCGAGCACGATGTCAACATGTTGACCATAGGCCAGTATCTGCAGCCCAGCGCGCACCATCTGCCGGTGCTGCGCTACGTCGAGCCCGCGGTGTTCGACATGTTTGCCGCAAAAGCACAGGAAATGGGTTTCGCGCACGCCGCGAGCGGGCCCATGGTGCGCTCGAGCTATCACGCCGATCAGCAAGCGCACGACGCCGGTGTCGCCGAGACTGAAATGAAACCGATCGTCGGCGTCATCGGTCTGGGCATCATGGGCAGCGCCATGGCTGAAGCGCTGCTCGCCAACGGCTACCGCGTCACGGGCTATGACATCCGGGCCGCGTCGTGCCGCAGGCTCAAAAAAGCAGGCGGGCAGGCGCTTGCCTCGGCGACGGCCGTGGCCAAAAGCGCTGACATTGTGATCACGTCACTCGCAACCACGGCGGCGCTCGATGCGACCGTGGAAAAGATCGCCGCGGCAAAGCGTCCGAAAAACCGACCCGCCCTCATCGTCGTCGAAACCAGCACCCTGCGGCTAGTCGACAAGATGCGCGCAATGCGCGCACTCAAGCGCGCCGGCGTCGAGACGCTGGATTGCCCGATCAGCGGCACGGCCGTGCGCATGAAGGAAGGCGGCTGGACGATTTTTGCCAGCGGCGCGAAAGCGGCTGTCAGGCGCGTGCGGCCGGTGCTCGAAGTATTTACGAAAAAAGTGCCTTACGTCGGCGCTTACGGCAACGGCACCCGCATGAAATTCTCCGCCAACCACATGGTGGCGATCCTCAACGTCGCCACCGCCGAAGCCCTGACTTTTGCGCGCAAGATGGGACTGGACCCGCAGCAGGTGTGGGACCTGTTTGCGGCAAGTCCGGTGATCGGCAACGGCGTCTACCGGCTGCGCGGCAAGCTCATGGTCGATGAGCGTTATCTGCCGGCGACCATGAAGGTGGAAGTGTGGCAGAAAGACATGCAGGTGATAGGCGAGATGGCCCGGGCGGTCGGCAGTCCGACGCCGCTGTTCAGCGCCTGCGAACCGCTCTACAACGCGGCCATGGCCCGTGGGCTGAGCCAGAGCGACACTGCGTCGGTGTGCGAAGTGCTGGGGGCCATGGCCGGCATTAAGAGCAAGCGCAAAACCCTTAAAAATAGACAGAATTAACCTCGAACAGCTTTAACCACGGAGCGCACGGAGAGAATCCGAAAATATTCATAAAGAATCTTATTGATTCCATGTTTTGTTGTTGGTTTTTCCTCTGTGGGCTCCGTGTTCTCTGTGGCTGATGTTCTTGGAATCTGATCTTGTCTTCAGCGACGTTTTTTTAGCGTCGCTTTTTTCGCCGGCTTTCGCACCGCCTTCTCCGCAGCCTCAATCTCCTGACGCGCATTCCTGACGGCGATAAACGCATCGAGCGAGGCCGGCCCGCCGCAATACAGAAACGAATGCAGGCACAGCTCGCGGACTTCCGTCCAGGTCACGCCGTTGCGTATGGCGCCGCGCAGATGAATCTTGATTTCATGGGGCCGGTTCAACGCGATGCACTGCGCGAGCGTCACCAGGCTGCGGTCGCGCAGCGAGAGCCCCGGACGCGTCCACACGCTGCCCCAGGCAAATTCGGTGGCAATGTCCTGGAACGGCATGCTGAAGGCGTCGGCATTCCTGAACGAGTTTTCAACGTGGTCGGGGCCCAGGACTTTTTTGCGCATGGCCAGGCCGGCCTTGTAGGCTTTGCTGCGTGCGGGTTTTTTCATGACGTTCCATTAATCCTAAAAAACAGTGATTAGATAACCGCAGAGGCGCGGAGTATGCAAAAAGTCATCTGTATATCCCCCAGATGGCTAATTGAGTAAACCCTGATAATTTTATGTTTTCCTCCGCGCCTCTGCGACTCCGCGGTTAAATTGTTTCTTTCAGTTTGACCTCAAGTAATTCGTGGAACCAGACAAAATCCGGCTCGCCGACTATCCGGCGCACGATATGTCCGCGCCGGTCGATGACAATAGTCGTAGGCGTCGCCTTCACGCCACCGAACGCCTGCGCCAGCGCGCCGACCGGATCGAGCGCGACCCTGAACGGCAGCGCGTTTTTTTCAGCATAATTGATGACGTAATTCGGTGGATCGTACTGCATCGCCACGGCAACGAACTCGAATCCGCGCGCATGGTATTTATTGTAGGTCTTCACCATCTCGGGCATTTCCCTGAGGCAGACCACGCAATCCGTAGCCCAGAAATTGACCAGCACGACTTTCCCGCGCAGACTATCTGTCGTGATCTGCTCGCCTTTGAGCGAGACAAACGTGACCTGCGGCGCTGTGATTTCATTTAATATCGATGCATACAGCACGATGCCGGCCACAACTGCCGCAACCGTCACAATCGCAAGCTTCTTCATTTACCGTTTCGTCGCAAGAATTATTGTCGTTAAACCACAGAGGTTAATTATGCGCCGCATTTCAGGTTTTCTTACGTTCATGTTTATCAGTTTATCCGCATCCGCCATCGGCCTGGACGCGATCAGCAACAAAGACGCCGTCAGCGGTCTGAAGCAGGCGCTGACCGACGGTTCCGGTGCAGCGGTTTCCATGCTCGGCGTGGAGAACGGCTTTCTCGACAATCCCAAGGTCAAGATCCCGCTGCCACCCTCGATACAGAAAATCAAGAGCGCGCTCCGTTTCATGGGCATGCAGAAGGAGGCCGATGAACTGGTTCTGGCGATGAATCGCGCCGCGGAGGCGGCGGTCCCGGAAGCCAAAGCCCTGCTGGTGGATGCCGTGAAAAAGATGTCGGTGCAGGACGCGAAGGGCATTCTGACCGGTGGTGACACTGCGGCGACCGATTACTTCCGCCGCACCACCGAATCGCAACTCATGCAGCGCTTCCTGCCCATCGTCAAAAAAACCACCGATCGCGCCGGCCTTGCGCAGCAATACAACTCGCTCGCCGGACAGGGCGCCTCGTTCGGCCTGATCGGCAAAGACGAAGCGACGGTAGAGGGCTACGTCACCAAGAAATCGCTCGACGGCCTGTACCTGATGATCGCCGAGCAGGAAAAGAAATTCCGCCAGAACCCGATGGGCGCCCTGTTCATGCTGGGTGAGGGACTTGTTCATGCCTATGCCCCACCGGGGGTCGCTTGTTCGGCCCCCTACGTAGAGCTTGGGAACCGAATTGTGGCAGGCGTTCGAGTTCGAGCTATCCGGACTCCTGTGTAACCAAAAGGCAAAAAAAGCCGAAAGACTGGACTAATCATTTAAGTGAGGGCGATGCGAGAGACTTGGCTATAGCAGTGCTCACGATAATAGCAGCACAGTTTGAGGCACCGCTTGCGATAGCTGTCCCAGCGACCGCTCTAGTTCTGCGCAAGCGCCTAACAGCTCTATGCCGCCAACGGCGGTCGCGCCCCAAGCGAAGTGTTAAAGCTATCCTGAGCCAGATGAAACGATCGTGGGAACGCGATGGACGATGACAAGGCATTCCAGCTGACGGTTCTCGCGCTGCACGCTCGGCCCACGGCTGAACGCCAGCGTTAAGCCGCATGTAGAACGATAGGGTCAGTTCTTGACTTTGCACCTCTCCGCCTTTTACCAAACTGGTGAAGAGTAACTTATTGCATCCACATCACCCCTAGCCGCAACGCCGATTTTCGGACCCATGTGCGCCGCCGAGCAGCGCAGACCAGCCCGGGGTTTCGGTCGAGCACTGTGTGAGCCGCGCTTAATTAGCCATCCCCACCGGGATATCACGCCCGATCATCAAGCAATCGTGTAGACGGTGCGCGAGTTGCGCAGGCCGCCGGGTTGGTCGAGAGCACTAGGGACTACCGACAATAAAAAAATCATGCGTAAAGGCAACGATGCGGGTCAGTTCTTGACTTTGCACCTCTCCGCTTTTTATCAAACTGGTGAATAGTAATTTATTGCATCAACATCACCCCTAGCTGCAACGCCGATTTGCGGACCCATGAGAGCCGCCGAGCAGCGCAGACAAGACCGGGGTTTCGGCCGAGCACTGCGTGAGCCTCGAGTACTTAACCAGCCCCACCGAGATATCCCGCCCGATCATTCAGCAATCGTGGGGACGGTGCGCGAGTTGCGCAGGCCGCCGGGCTGGTCGAGCAGCGCAGGGTCACCCCCGCAACAAAAAGCGGGGGCGGCGTACCTGGGCGGCCTTCTCTTTGGTTACTTTCTCTTTGGCCGCGCAAGAGAAAGTGACCAGCTGTCGGGCTGCCCCCGACGAAGTTACCAAGATTCTGAAACGCGCAGGCTAATGAGCCTGGTCCCAGTTAGGCCCCACCCCCACCTCCACCAAAAGCGGCACTGACAACTTCGCCACGCCGGTCATCAGCCCGGGCAGTTTCGCTTTGACGGTATCGAGTTCGCCATCCGGCACGTCCAGCACCAGTTCGTCATGCACCTGCATGATGAGCCGCGTGGCGAGTTTCTTTTTTTCGATCCAGCCCTGCACCGCGATCATCGCCAGCTTGATGAGATCGGCGGCGGTGCCCTGCATCGGCGCGTTGATCGCCGCGCGCTCGGCACCCTGACGGCGGTTGCCATTGCTGCTGCGGATTTCCGGCAACCACAACCGGCGCCCGAACACGGTTTCGACATAACCCTGTTCGGCGCGCCTGTTCACGTGTGGACGCGCATGTATTCCGCGACGCCGGGATAACGCTGAAAATAACGGTCCATGTATTGCTGGGCGGCGCCGCGCTCGAGCCCGAGCTGACGCGCGAGACCAAACGCCGACATGCCGTAGATCAGCCCGAAGTTGATCACCTTGGCATAACGCCGTTGCTCGGCATCGACGGCGCTCAAGTCCACGCCGAAAATCTCGGCAGCGGTGGCACGGTGAATATCCTCGCCGGCGGCGAACGCCTTGAGCAGGCTCGCGTCCTGCGAGATGTGCGCCATGATCCGCAACTCGATCTGCGAATAATCCGCCGACACGAGGTGGCAGCCCTGATCGGCGATGAAGGCCTCGCGGATGCGGCGGCCTTCCGCGGTGCGGATCGGAATATTCTGCAGGTTCGGATCGTTGCTCGCGAGCCGCCCGGTCACCGCCACCGCCTGCGCGTAATTGGTGTGTACCCTCCCGGTGCCCGGATCAACCATCAGCGGCAGCTTGTCGCTGTACGTCGACTTGAGCTTGGCCAGCCCGCGGTATTCGAGTATCAGTTTGGGCAGCGGATGATCGAGCGCCAGCTGCTCGAGTGAGTCTTCATCGGTGGACGGCGCGCCGGACGGCGTTTTCTTGACCGGCTTCAGGCCCTGCTTGTCGAACAGGATCTCCTGGATCTGCTTCGGCGAATTGAGATTGAACGGCTGTCCCGCCTGCTCGTGCGCCTTCTTTTCGAGCGCCACCATTTTTTCACCGAACTCGCGCGACAGTTGCGCGAGCAGTTTCGTATCGAGCAGCACGCCGTGCCGCTCCATGGTCTGCAGGATCTGCATCACCGGCATTTCGAGATCGCGATAAACATATATCAGCTTGGCGTCGGGCTCGATTTGCGGATACAGCGCCTGATGCAGTTGCAACGTGATGTCGGCATCTTCCGCCGCATAGTCGGAGGCGCGCTCTATCGCGACCTCTTCGAAACCGATGCGGCTGGCACCCTTGCCGGTGACTTCATCATAACTTATTGTTTTTATTGATAAATGTCTCTCTGCCAGGCTGTCCATGTCATGCGACTTGTGGCTCTCCAGCACATAGGATTGCAGCAGGGTGTCGTGCCGAATGCCGCCCAAGCGCACGCCGTGGTTGGCCAGCACATGCGCATCGTACTTGAGGTGCTGGCCGAGCTTGGGAAATTGACTGCCTTCCAGCCACGGCCGGAGTTTGTCGAGCACGCGCTCGAGCGGCAGCTGATCGGGCGCCCCCGCATAGCGATGGCCGACCGGAATATAGGCCGCATGCCCGGGTTCGACGGCAAGCGAGATGCCGACCAGCCGCGCCTTGAACGGATCGAGGCTGGTGGTTTCGGTGTCGACTGCGGTGAGTTCGGCCGTTTCGATTTTTTTCAGCCACGCATCGAGTTGCGCGTCGGTGAGGATGGTTTCGTAATTTCGTGTAACGTTAGTAGCGAGATGCGAGGCGGCCGCCGGCACAGCGACGGGTTGCCGGGTTTCACCTTCCGAATCCTGAATCCCGAATCCTGAATCCTGAATGCCGGCTCCCGCATCCTGCAGTTCACGCCGCCAGGTCTTGAACTCGAAGCGGTCGAACAGCTCGGCGAGCTTGTCCTTGTCCTGCGGCCGTGGCGCCAGGTCCTCCACCCGCTGCGGCAATTCAACGTCACATTTGATGGTCAGCAGCTCGCGTGCCTGGGGCAGCCAGGCCAGCGCGTCGCGCAGATTTTTGCCGACCACACCGCCGATATCGTCTGCATGCTTTACCACGTCGTCCAGCGTGCCGTACTGGGTCAGCCATTTCACCGCGGTCTTGGGCCCGACCTTGGCGACACCCGGCACATTGTCAACAGCATCGCCCACCAGCGTCAGATAATCGATCATGCGCCCGGCCTTGACGCCGAATTTTTTCTCGACGCCGGCTTCGTCCAGCGTTTCGTTGGACATGGTGTTGACCAGCGTGATGCCGGGGCTGACGAGTTGTGTAATGTCCTTGTCGCCGGTCGAGATCACCACGCGCATGCCGGCGCGTTCGGCCTGGCGGGCCAGCGTGCCGATCACATCGTCGGCTTCCACGCCTTCGACACACAGCAGCGGCCAGCCCATGGCGGCAATGGCCTCGTGCAGCGGCGCGATCTGCGTCGCGAGGTCGTCCGGCATCGACGGCCGGTTGGCCTTGTATTCAGGATAAAGATCGTCGCGGAAGGTCTTGCCTTTGGCGTCGAAAACACAGGCGCTATAATCGGCGTGGACATCCTTGTGCAGCCGGCGCAGCATGTTGAGCACGCCGTAAATGGCATTGGTCGGCTCGCCGCGACTCGATCGCAGGTCGCGAATGGCGTGGAATGCGCGGTAAAGATAGGACGATCCGTCAACCAGCAGTAAAGTTTTCATTTATATGCATCGATCTGCCAGGACGCCTGAAAGCAGTTGTTGCTTCACGCCCGGGCATTTAACGAGGTCCGCCATGAGTCTCAAAGAAAAGCTTCCGCCACCGCTGTCATCAGAACTTGCCGAAAAAACCTGGTCGGCTCGCGAGTCATGGCGGGTCTTCGGCATTATGTCAGAATTTGTCGAGGCGACGGAACGGCTGAGCACGATCCGTCCCGCGGTGAGCATTTTCGGCAGCGCGCGCGTGCCTGCCGATCATCCCTACTATGTCCTCGCCGAGAAAATCGCCCGCTGTCTGTCCGATGCCGGCTTCAGCGTGATCTCGGGCGGCGGCCCGGGCGTGATGGAGGCCGCCAACAAAGGCGCCTTCCACGGCCGCAGCCCGAGTGTCGGCCTCAACATTCAGCTGCCGCACGAGCAGAAGGCCAACCCCTACCAGGACATCAGCCAGACCTTCCGCCATTTCTTTGCGCGCAAAGTGATGTTCGTCAAGTTCGCCACCGCCTACGTCGTGATGCCGGGCGGATTCGGCACGCTGGACGAAATCCTGGAGGCACTGACGCTGGTGCAGACCGGAAAGACCCGCAAAATGCCCATCATCCTGGTGCACGAGCCGTACTGGCGCGGCCTGCTCGACTGGTTCCGCGACACGCTCGTGGCCGAGGGCATGATATCCCCGGAGGACATGGATCTGATCCAGGTCATCAGCGAACCCCGGGCGGTGGTCGACGCGATATTCCACTACTACGAGAAACGCGGCTTCGAACCGTCGGCGGCCGAACGTGAAATTCTTCTCAATCTGTGACGTCGCATCCTGCGCCGGCCGGATTCAAGCCTCAGTCTTTGCCGGTTCATCGATAACCGCCAAAGTCTGCTTCAAAAAAGACCGCCGAGAGGCCATAATGGCAAGCATAAACAAGGATACGTTCATGCGCCTACTTATTGCCGCTCTCATATTGTGTGTCGCGTTGCCGGTTGCCGCGCAGGACCAGTCGAAACCGGCCCTGCAGCCTTTGCCGCCACCGCCGCCACCGCCTCCGGGAATGGAACCTGATCCCGGGCTTGAGCCCCAGGTGACGATCATCAAGCGCGGCTCCGACACCGTCGAGGAGTACCGCGTCAGCGGAAAACTCTACATGATCAAAGTCACTCCGGCGTCGGGCGTGCCCTATTACATGCTTGATGAAAATGGCGACGGCAAATTCAGACGCCAGGAAAGCCTCGATTTGGGCATCCGCCCCCCGATGTGGGTCATCCATTCGTTTTAACGGCCGTAAATGGTAAATGGTGATTAACCTCAAAGTGATGACAAAAAGAATCAATAGAAAATGGTGCGTTTGACCGTAATTCGGGATTTCGACTATCACTATTCACTGTTCACTATTCATTCGCCGTAAAAATGTCCGTATACACTGTCGTCACCCCTGAACAACTCGGCGCCTGGCTCAAGCAGTACCAGGTAGGCACGCTGGTCAGCCTCGAAGGCATCAGCGCCGGCATCGAGAACACCAACTACCGCGTTACGACGACCGGGGGCCGCTTCATCCTCACGCTGTTCGAGAAACTCAAGGCCCACGAACTGCCCTTCTATCTGGGCCTGATGGACCATCTGTCGGACCGCGGCATCCCGTGTCCCAAACCGATAGGCAGCTGCAACCACGAGCTTCTGGGGACGCTCAACGGAAAACCCGCCAGCCTGGTGAGCTTTCTTGCCGGCAAGGACATCAGCCACCCGACCGCCGCGCATTGCGCCCAGGTGGGCGCGATCCTCGCCCGCATGCATCTGGCCGCGCTATCGTTCCCGATGACCATGGAAAATCCGCGGGGCCCCAAATGGTGGAAGGCCGCACTGCCCGAGATAGTGCCCTTCATGCCGGCGCCGGAAGTCGCGCTGCTGAAAGAAGAAGTGCGCTTCCAGTCGCTCTACCGCTTTTCCGATCTGCCGCGCGGCGTGGTCCATGCCGACCTGTTTCGCGACAACGTGCTCTTTGACAACAACCGTATTGCCGGGGTGATCGATTTTTATTTCGCCTGCACCGACGCGCTGCTCTATGACCTCGCCATCACCGTCAACGACTGGTGTGTCGATGCGGGCGGGAAACTCGACGCAGAGCGCTGCGCTGCGCTGGTGGAAGCTTACCGCGGGATACGCCCGTGCACAGCGATCGAGCGCGGCGCCTGGCCGGTCATGCTGCGGGCGGCGGCGCTGCGCTTCTGGGTGTCCCGGCTGTATGATCTGCATCTGCCGCGGCCCGGTGAAATCACCCACGCCAAGAATCCCGGGCATTTCCGCGATATCCTGCAGCAACACATCGCCCACGAGCACGAGCTGCCGCAACTCGTGACATAATTGATAAGTCATGGGCAACAAGCCCGCGACTGGACAGAGATCGGCCGATATGGAAGTACACATTGTCGAAGCAAGAAGAGGCTGGCGGTGGATCGTCGAAGGGTTCAAGCTGTTCAGCAAGAGTCCTGCCATATGGGTGGTTCTATCGCTCGGGTTTTATATCGCGCTGAAGCTGCTGATGCGCGTCTCCGTACTGGGCCTGGCTGCGATCCTGTTTCTCCCGATTTTTCTGGTTGGCATGATGGAAGGCTGCAGGGCGCTCGAGCGCAACGAAAGATTTCAATTAGGGCACGTGTTAAGCGGTTTTAGAACAAACATTACCCCTTTGATCACGCTCGGCGGTATTTCGCTGGTAGGCAACCTGCTTATTTCGATGATCATCATGGCCATAGGCGGTGACGCCATGATGACTATATTGAAATATGCCGGCCAGACCACGATTCCACCGGAGGCCGTTCAGGCCGTGCAGCAAGCGATGTCCAAAACGACTCTCGCCATCGGCATAGGCACGCTCCTGTCGCTGCCGCTGATGATGGCATTATGGTTTGCGCCGCTGCTGGTTTACTTCGATGGCATGAAGCCGCCGCAGGCGATGCTCTACAGTTTCTGGGCTTGCTGGAAGAATGTCCTGCCGTTTCTGTATTACGGGTTGATTATCATGATCGCCCTGATCGTCGCGATGCCTGTCGGCCTGGCGGCAGGCCAGGTCGATCTCAGCCTGTGGATACTGGCTCCGGTGTTGATCCCGACCATTTACACCAGCTACAAGGATCTTTTCAGCGCAGACAGCGTACCGGCTGTAAACGACGACCCGCCTTTACAATAATCAGTTACGCAGCCACCAGGTTTGCGTACTCCAGCATCAGCCACTTCAGCCCTGAATCGCGGAAGTTCACCTGCAGCCGCGCTTCCAAGCCGCGACCTTCGGCACTGACGATCACGCCGGCGCCGAATTTAGGATGCGCGACGTTCTGGCCGATGCGCCACGGGCTGGCGGGTTCCACGTTCCGGGTTCCATGTTTCGGGTTCCGTGTTTTATGTTCCAGGTTCAAGGTTCCAGGTTCCAGGTTTACAGCCGCTGATCGCTGGTCATTGAACATGGAGCGTTGAACGTTGAACCCGGGGTTAACCCGCTGCATCAGGTTTTCCGGTATTTCCCGGAAAAACCGCGAGGCGACGTTGTAGCGCGTCTGCCCGTGCAGCATGCGGCTTTGCGCCAGCGACAGATAGAGGCGGCGCCGCGCGCGGGTAAGTGCGACGTACATCAGGCGCCGCTCTTCGTCGATGCCGTCGGCCTCGGTCAGGCTGTTGTCGTGCGGGAACAACCCCTCTTCCATGCCGCTGATGAACACGCTGTGAAATTCCAGGCCCTTGGCTGAATGCACGGTCATCAACTGCAGGGCATCGTCACCCGCCAACGCCTGGCGCTCGCCGGCCTCCAGCGCAGCGTGTGCCAAAAACGCCGTGAGCTCGTCGGGCTCATCGATGCCCACGCCTTCGCCCGCCGGCTGGATGTCGCGCTCGGCGACAAAAGCAGCGGCGGCATTGACCAGTTCGTCGAGGTTTTCCAGGCGGTCCGCGCCTTCCTTCGCCGCCTTGTAATGCGGCTGCAATCCGCTGGCCTCGATCACGTGCTCGATGATTTCCGGCAACGGCAGCCCGGCGGTGGCCGCGCCCATGGTCTCGATCAGCGCGACGAATGCCGGGATGCCTTTAAGGGATGAAGGATGCGCTGCTAGGGGTCCGGCGGGGGCCGCGCTCCCTCCGCCTTCGCCTTCGCCGCCGCCCACAGGCTGCCGCCATTGTCGCGCGCGCGCTCCTGAAGCTGCTCGAGACTGCGGCTGCCGATGCCGCGCGCCGGAAAATTGATAATGCGCAGCAGTGCGCCGTCGTCATCATGGTTCGCTATCAGCCGCAGATAGGCCAGCGCATGCTTGACTTCCTGACGCTCAAAAAACCGTAACCCGCCGTAGACCCGATACGGCAGCGCAGCGCTGAACAGCGCGTGCTCCAGCACCCGCGACTGGGCGTTGGAACGGTACAGCACGGCCATCTCGGCAAGCGCGACGCCGCCGGCATGCAACGCCTTGACTTCGTCGACAACGAAGCCCGCCTCCTCGGTGTCGGTCAGCGCCTCATAGACGCGCAGCGGCTCCCCTTTGCCTTCCGACGTCCACAGGTTCTTGCCCAGGCGCTTCCGGTTGTGGCTGATCAACGCGTTGGCGGCGTCGAGAATATGGCCGTGGGAACGGTAGTTCTGCTCGAGCTTGATGACTTTGTCTATATGGAAATCACGCTGCAGGTCCTGCATGTTGGCGCTGTGGGCGCCGCGAAACGCGTAAATGCTCTGATCGTCGTCGCCCACCGCGAAAATGGCATTGCCCGAGCCCGCGAGCAGTTGCAGCCAGCGATATTGCAGGCGGTTGGTGTCCTGGAATTCGTCGACCAGGATGTGGCTGAAACGGCTCTGGTAATGCTCGCGCAGCACCTCATTTCGTGACAACAGCTCGTACGAGCGCAGCAGCAGCTCGGCGAAATCGACCACGCCTTCACGCTGGCATTGCTCGTCGTACGCCGCGTAAACATCTCTCATGCGCCGCGAAAAATCGTCATGGGAATCGACCTGCTGCGCGCGCCGTCCTTCGTCCTTGCTGGCGTTGATGAACCACTGCGCCTGGCGCGGCGGATAGCGCTCCTCGTCGAGGTTCATGCTTTTGAGCAGCCGCTTGACGAGCGAGAGCTGGTCCTGGCTGTCGAGAATCTGAAACAGTTGCGGCAATCCGGCTTCCTGATGGTGGATACGCAACAGCCGGTTGCACAGACCGTGGAACGTGCCCACCCACATGCCGCGGATATTGATCGGCAGCATCCCCGAGATGCGCGACAGCATCTCCTTTGCCGCTTTGTTCGTGAAGGTGACACCGATCAACCCCTGGGGGCTCGCCTGCCCGGTCTGGATCAGCCAGGCAATGCGCGTGGTGAGCACGCGCGTCTTGCCGCTGCCGGCACCGGCGAGAACCAGCGCGGATTGCTGCGGCAGCGTGACTGCTTCGAGCTGCTGGTCGTTAAGTCCGGTAAGAAAACCTTGAGACATTCTGAAATGCGCAAAAATTCGTGCCAATTATAAGGCACGCGCTGGCTGTCGTCTTATTATTGATCTTTCACTAATTCGCGACAGCGAATTAGTGCCATTCTCACCCTCTCCCTCCGGGACCTCGGTGCCGGAGGGAGAGGGTCGGGGAGAGGGATTGAGCGTCCCGATTATCATCCATTATGAAACGCTCAATAATTCCAGCCCTGTCCGGGGTCCGGATCCTGCTTTTCCCGTCTGATACCCAAGGGCAGATGCGGTTATAATTGTGGCCTTTTTCACGGTCAGTCTATGCAGCAAAAATATAATCCGCACGCGATCGAGCGCGACGCCCAGAAACAGTGGGCCGAGACCGGCGCATTCCGCGCCATTGAATCCGCCGACAAACCCAAGTACTACTGCCTGTCGATGTTTCCGTATCCGTCGGGCAAGCTCCATATGGGCCACGTCAGGAATTACACCATCGGTGACGTGCTCACGCGCTATCACCGCATGAAGGGCTACAACGTGCTCCAGCCCATGGGCTGGGACGCCTTCGGGCTGCCGGCGGAAAACGCCGCCATGGCCAACAACGTGCCGCCGGCGAAGTGGACCTACGACAATATCGCCTACATGAAGAAGCAGCTGATGTCGCTGGGATTGGCCATCGACTGGAGCCGCGAGATCGCGACCTGCAAACCCGACTACTACCGCTGGAATCAGTGGCTGTTCCTGCGCATGCTGGAAAAGGGCACCGCCTATAAGAAAACCCAGACCGTCAACTGGGACCCGGTGGACCAGACCGTGCTCGCCAACGAGCAAGTGATCGAGGGACGCGGCTGGCGCACCGGCGCGCTGGTGGAAAAACGCGAAATTCCCGGCTATTACCTGGCGATCACGCGCTACGCCGACGAACTCCTCGCGGCGCTCGACACGCTGCCGGGCTGGCCAGAGCGCGTGAAGGCGATGCAGGCGAACTGGATCGGCAAGAGCTACGGCGTGCGTTTCGCATTTCCGTATGATTTGACCGATCCGGTCAATCGTTCTCACCTTCCCCTTCAGGGGGAAGGCCGGGATGGGGGCGGGTTTCCGTCAAAGGGCCACCTCTGGGTCTTCACCACGCGTGCCGACACCATCATGGGCGTCACCTTCGTGGCGGTCGCCGCCGAGCATCCGCTTGCCGCGCGCGCGGCGCGGGATGATCCCAAGCTCGCCGCCTTCGTCGAGGAATGCAGGCGCGGCAGCGTGATGGAAGCCGACATCGCCACGATGGAAAAGAAAGGCATGCCCACCGGCATATTCGTGGTCCATCCGCTCAGCGGTGAAAAAGTCGAGGTCTGGGTCGGCAACTATGTACTGATGGGCTACGGCGAAGGCGCAGTGATGGCCGTGCCGGGCCACGACGAACGCGATTTTCATTTTGCAAAACTATACCGGCTGCCGATCACCCAGGTGGTCGATGTTGCAGGCAAGACCTTCAGCGTGGACGCCTGGCAGGACTGGTACGCCGACAAGGAAAACGGCCGCTGCGTCAATTCCGGCAAGTACGACGGCCTGGATTACAACGCGGCCGTGGATGCCATTGCCGCCGATCTCCAGACCAAAGGCCTGGGGGAAAAGCAGGTGCTTTACCGCCTGCGCGACTGGGGCATTTCACGCCAGCGCTATTGGGGCTGCCCCATTCCCATCGTCCATTGCGAGGCCTGCGGCGATGTGCCGGTGCCCGATGCGCAACTGCCCGTGGTGCTGCCTGAAGACTGCGTGCCTGACGGTTCCGGTAACCCGCTCAACAAGCGCGCAGATTTCGTCAACTGCGCGTGTCCCGCCTGCGGCAAGCCGGCGCGGCGCGAGACCGACACCATGGACACCTTCGTCGACTCCTCATGGTACTACTCGCGCTACGCATGCAGTGATAACGACAAAACCATGGTCGACGCGCGCACCGACTACTGGATGCCGGTCGATCAGTACATTGGCGGCATCGAGCATGCGATCCTGCATCTGCTCTACTCGCGCTTCTGGACCAGGGTCATGCGTGACTTCGGGCTGGTCAAGTACGGGGAACCGTTCGCCAACCTGCTGACCCAGGGCATGGTGCTGAATGAAATTTTCTCCCGCAAGACCGACGGCGGCCGCATCGTTTACTTCAATCCCGCCGACGTCGAGATCCAGCTGGACGACAAAGCCAATCGTAGCGGCGCCCTGCTCAGGGCCGATGGCCAGCCGGTGGATTCCGGCGGCATGGGCACCATGTCGAAATCCAAGAACAATGGCGTCGACCCCCAGGCGTTGATCGACGAGCACGGCGCCGACATCGCGCGCTTCTTCATGATGTTCGCCTCACCGCCGGAAGACACGCTGGTATGGAACGATGCCGGCGTCGAAGGTTCGGCGCGGTTTCTCAAGCGCCTGTGGACCTACGGCGTGAGAGTCAAAAATGGCGGCGGCCCGGCGCCTGACGACGGCTTGCGCAAAGCCACGCGCTTCGAAATCTATTCCGTGCTCAAGCAGGCGAACTACGACATCGCCCGCCACCAGTTCAATACCGTGGCCTCGGCGTCGATGAAAATACTGAATGCGCTGGACCGTCTGCCTGGCGTGGATGATGAGGTTGTCAAAGAAGGGCTCTCGATCCTGTTGCGCCTGCTGTCGCCGATCACGCCCCACATCTCGCACCAATTATGGCGCGATCTCGGTTACGGCGAAGACATTCTCTCTGCAGCATGGCCGGAGACCGATGAGGCCGCGCTTGCCCAGGACGAGATCGAACTTGTGGTTCAGATCAACGGCAAGAAACGCGGTGATGTGCGGGTGCCGCATGACGCCGACCGCGCGGCCATCGAGAAAATCGTGATGGCCGACCCTAATGTTCAAAAACACATCGGCGGCCAGCCGGTAAAAAAAGTGATCGTCGTGCCCGGCCGGCTGGTGAACGTGGTGGTGTAAACTGCAGGGATGAGGGATGAGGGAGAGGGATGAAAACTAAATTCGAACTTCGATCATTCAAGTTGAGCGGGTATTCCCTCGTCCTTATAATTGTGGCCATGCTGTTGTCCGGCTGCGGCTTTCACCTGCGCGACCAGGCAGCCTTGCCCTTCGACTCGCTTTATGTGCAGGCGCCGGTGTCGTCGCAATTCGCGGTCCAGTTCAGGCGGGCGGTGGCGGCCGGCAGCCAGACCAAGATCGTGGAAGATGCCAAAGAATGCAGAGGCCACGCTGCACATTCTGAGCGAAGTGCGGGAAAAGGTGATTCTTTCGCTGTCTACCGGCGGCCGGGTAAGCGAGTTCCGGCTGATCTACCGGGTCTCCTATCGTCTGCTCGACAACAAGAGCGCAGACCGCATACCACCGGGCACGATCGTGCTGCAGCACAGTATCTCGTTCAACGACTCGGCCGTGCTGTCCAAGGAATCGGAGGAAGCGCTGCTGTACCGCGACATGCAGACCGACGCCGTGCATCAGCTCGTGCGCAGGCTGCAGGCAGCCAAACTCCCGTCCTGAACCAAAGTATGGAGCCCAGCGCCATGATCGCATCGGCCATTGCCGGTGTAGTCGTGGCCTACGCCATTCTCGCCTACAACCGCCTGGTGGCGCGCCGCAATCATGCGCTCGAGGCCTGGAGCGGCATCGATGTGCAACTCAAACGCCGCCATGACCTGCTGCCCAAGCTGGTCGATGCGGTCAAGGCCTATACCCGCTATGAGGAACAGGCGCTGCAGGATATCACCCGGCTGCGTTCGGCCACACCGTCCACAGTAAGCGGCCGCAGCCAGGCGGAAAATGGACTGACCACCGCACTGCGCCAGCTATTCGCGCTCGCCGAAGCCTACCCCGATCTCAAGGCGAGTTCGGGCTACCTCGATCTGCAACGCCAGATTTCGGAAACCGAGGAACAAATCCAGTACTCGCGCCGCTACTACAATGGCACAGTGCGTGAACTCAACATCCTGGTCGAATCTTTTCCCGGCAACCTGGTCGCACGGCTGTTCGGTTACCGGCTGATGGATTATTTCGAAATCGAGCTCGCCACCCAGCGTGAAAGTCCGGACCTCAATCTTGCCTGAGGAAGCGTGATGTTCCGCCTGTTGCTCCTGCTGTGCACCACCGCCTGGCTGGGCGCGGCCACCGCTGCCGCGCCTGTTGAGCGCGTGCTGTCCTTTCACAGCGACATCCAGGTGGGGGCCGACGGCAGAATGCTGGTCACGGAAACCATACGCGTGCATGCGCTCGGCAACCGCATAAAACGCGGCATTTATCGGGATTTTCCCACTCGATATGCCAGTCCGTTGGGCCGCGTCATCGTTCCTTTCAACGTGCTGCGCGTCATGCGCGACGGCAAGGACGAACCTTACCGCACGGCAAAACACGCCAACGGCGTGCGCCTCTACATCGGGCGCAGCAACCGCATACTGCCCCCCGGCGAGTACGAATACCAGATCACCTACGGCACCGACTGGCAGCTGGGTCACTTCAGGGATCATGACGAACTTAACTGGAACGTCACTGGCAACGGCTGGGCGTTCCGCATCGACTCGGCAAGTGCCACGGTGCGGCTGCCGAAATATCAGCCACGGGACGCGCTGCGGCTGGATGCTTATACCGGGCCCGTTGGCGCCAAGGGCAAGGCGTGGCGTGCGCGCATCGATGACCAGGGCGCGGCTGAATTTACGACCACCATGGGACTGGCCCCCTCGGAGGGGCTGACCATCGTCGTCGGCTGGCCCAAAGGCGTGGTCGCGGAACGTGACACACGGCAGAAACTGGCGCGCTGGTCGCGGGATAACGGCGAGTGGAAGTCCGGCGCCATCGGCCTGATTCTGCTGCTGGCGTATTACCTGCTGGTCTGGTCCCGGGTCGGACGCGATCCGGCCGGCGGCACCATCATTCCTCTTTTCGCCCCGCCAGACAATATATCCGCGGCGGACGCGCGCTATCTCAGACGCATGGGATTCGATGAGCGCGTTTTCGCCGCCGGACTCATCAGCCTGGCGGTGAAGGGACATGTGAAAATCGAACAGCCCGGTGACGGCAATTTTACCGTGAAGGCAGCGATGTCGCCGTCGCAGCAGGCGCTCACCAATGACGAGCAGGCCCTGCTCCAAACGCTGGATCTGGGGAAAAGCGGTCGCTTTGACCTGCAGCAGGCCAACCACGCCAAAGTCGGCAGCACGCGCAAGGCACTGGAGACGGAACTTAAAAAAGAGCACGTCAAACGCCATTTCATCACCAACAGCGTGTACACCGTGCCCGGCCTGCTGCTGACGGCGGCCGCCATTACCAGTATCGCTCTCAACATGACAGAGGCAGACGCCGGGTCCGTATTCATGATTGTGTGGCTCTCCGTATGGACCTTCGGCGTTTACTTCCTGCTGACCAAGACCTGGCAACTGTGGCGCGAGGCGATCCGGGGCAGGCTCGCCATGATCATCCCGGCGCTGTTCATGACCGCCTTTGCCACCCCGTTCGTGGGCGCCGAGGTTTTCGTGCTGGGCATGATGCTAAATCTGGGGTCTCAACTGCTCGTCGTCATGCTGTTGATCTATGCCGGCATCAACTACGGGTTTTATCTCTGGCTCAAGGCGCCCACCTATGCCGGGAAAAAACTGTATGACGCGCTGGCGGGTTTCCGCATGTATCTGGCTGTGGCGGAAAAAGACCGCCTCAATCTGCTCAGCGCGCCCGAGCGCACACCGGAACTGTTCGAAAAATATCTTCCTTACGCACTCGCGCTGGACGTGGAAAACGAGTGGGCCGAGCAATTTTCCGAGGTGCTCAAACGCGCGCACAGCGAGGATGGCGGTGTGTACCGTCCCGGCTGGTACAGCGGATCGTCCTGGAACACCGCATCGGTTTCATCATTTACAGGCGGTCTGGCCGGCGCCATCTCCGCATCTTCGAGCGCACCGGGGAGCGGATCGTCGGGTGGCGGTGGCGGCGGATCTTCCGGTGGCGGCGGTGGCGGTGGTGGTGGCGGTGGCTGGTAAGCGCTGCTGCGGCACGCACGCGACTTCCGCACAAACGCTACAGCGGGCATAATACGAACATCCAATGCGCATTACCTCAGATCAGCTTCAGCAACATCTGACACGGGAGCTCAAGCCGCTGTACGCGGTGTTTGGCGACGAGCCGCTGCTCGCACTCGAGGCCGGCGACCGCATCCGCGCCAAGGCCCATGCCGAAGGTTACAGTGAGCGCGAAATCCTCACGGTGGACACCGGGTTCAAATGGAAAGAACTCGCGTTCACCGGGAATTCCCAGTCGCTGTTCGCCTCGCGCAAACTGCTTGAACTCAGAATTCCCACCGGCAAACCGGGCACCGAAGGCAGCGCGGCGCTGCAGGCCTATTGCGAAGCACTGCCGCAGGACGTCATCACGCTCGTCTATCTTCCCGGTATCGACTGGCGCGCGCAAAAAACCGGCTGGTTCGATGCATTGGGCCGCGCCGGACTCCTGATTGAAGCCAAGATGGTGCCGCGCAGGGCGCTGCCGCAGTGGATAGCCGGCCGCCTGCGGGACCAGAATCAGGAAACCGACGCGGAAACCCTGGGCTTTATCGCCGATCGGGTCGAAGGCAATTTGCTGGCCGCCTATCAGGAAGTTCAGAAACTCGCTCTGCTGTTCGGTTCCGGAAAAATCTCCTTTGACGAAGTCCGTGAAGCCGTGCTCGATGTCGCGCGTTACGATGTGTTCAACCTTGGCGAGGCGCTGACCAAGGGCGAAGTGCTGCACCTGTCGCGCATGCTTGACGGTTTGCGCGGTGAAGGCGTGGCGCCGCCGCTGGTGCTGTGGGCGATGGCTGAGGAAATCCGCGCCATCGGCAAGATCATCACCGGCACCGCGGCCGGCAAGCCGCTGTCCATGCTGTGGCGCGAGACGCGCATCTGGGGTGCGCCGCACCAGAACCTGGTGCAGCAGAATATCAAGCGCTTTTCTCTGTCGCAGGTCACCGAGGCGCTGCGGCACGCAGCCACCATAGACCGCATGATCAAGGGGCTGATCCGGGGCGATGTCTGGGATGAGTTGCTTCAACTGGGCCTGCGTTTTGCCCAGGGCGGCTCCGGCGTGATGCCGCAACGCGCCTCGCGCAAATCGGTCGCCGCGGCTGCGGCGGACCAGCCGGCGCTGTTCTAAACCGACTATTCCTGCTGTTTTCGTGATGTGTCCAGGCCAGGCTACCGGCCTGGCAATGACCGTGCTGTATGCGAAATGTCGCTGCACTTGGCGCGAGCGATTCCAGCTGCTAAAATCCCGTCATGGACGTTAAAACCTATATGCAGGATGTGGGCCGTGCCGCCCGCGCGGCATCACGCCTGATCGCAAAAGCCGACGGCCTCGCGAGGAACCAGGCGCTGATGGCCATGGCGCAAGCACTCGAGCACCACGCCGCGGATCTGCTCGCAGCCAACGCACGCGACATCGAAGCAGCGCAGCGCAATAAACTCGACGCGGCTTCTCTTGACCGCCTCACCCTCACCGCCAGCACCATTGCGGCCATGGCCGACGGCCTGCGGCAAATCGCCAGATTGCCGGATCCGGTCGGCGAGATCACCGGCCTTCAATACCGTCCTTCCGGTATACAGGTCGGGCAGATGCGTGTGCCGCTCGGCGTCATCGGCATCATTTACGAGTCCCGACCCAACGTTACGGCGGATGCCGCAGGCCTGTGCCTGAAATCCGGCAACGCGGCGATCCTGCGCGGCGGCTCCGAAGCCATACACTCCAACCGGGCAATCGGTGCCTGCGTGCACGAAGGCCTCAGGGCGGCGGGACTTCCCGAGGCCGCGATTCAGGTGGTCGAGACCACCGATCGCGCAGCCGTGGGTGAGCTGATCACGATGCAGGACTACGTCGACGTCATCGTGCCGCGCGGCGGCAAGGAACTGATCGCGCGTCTGATGGAAGAATCGCGCATCCCGATGATCAAGCACCTGCACGGTGTTTGCCACGTCTACATCGACGACCAGGCCGATCATGAAAAGGCGATACGCATCGCGGACAATGCCAAGACCCAGCGCCTGGGCACCTGCAACACCATGGAAACGCTGCTGGTGGCCGAGGGCATCGCGAAGGCCATCCTGCCGCCGCTGTGCAAGATCTACCTTGAAAAAGGCATAGAACTGCGCGGCGATGCGGCTGCCCGCAAGATCGTGCCGCAAATGAATGCCGCTACCGAAGAAGACTGGCACACCGAGTACCTCGACGCCATCCTGTCAGTGCGTGTGGTGAGCGGACTGGATGCGGCGATCGAACATATTGCGACCTACGGCTCGCAGCATACCGATGCCATCGTCACCGAGGACATCACGCGGGCGCGGCGTTTTCTTGCCGAAGTCGATTCGAGCTCCGTGATGGTCAACGCCTCGACGCGATTTGCCGACGGTTACGAGTATGGTCTGGGGGCCGAGATCGGCATTTCCACCGACAAGCTGCATGCGCGCGGACCGGTCGGGCTTGAACGGTCTGACCTCGCTCAAGTGGGTCGTGTTGGGCGATGGTCAAATAAGACATATAAGAACTGAGTAACTCCACACCGCAGAGGCGCGAAGGCGCAGAGAAAACTCAACTTATTATTTATATTGAATTAATCTTGCGCCTTCGCGCCTCTGCGGTGAACAATTTTTTGGGGTACGCCAGTGAGCAACATTATCGAAGTCAAAGTCCCCGATGTCGGGGATTTCAAGAACATCCCGGTGATCGAGGTGCTGGTCAAACCCGGCGACACGATCAATCCGGAAGACTCCCTGGTCACGCTGGAGACCGACAAGGCCACGATGGAGGTGCCCTCGCCCGCCGCCGGCGTGGTGAAAGAACTCAAAGTAAAAGTGGGCGACAAGGTCTCGGAAGGTTCGCTGATCCTGACGCTTGAAGCGAGCGCAGCCGTTGAAAAAAAAGAGCCGGCCCCTGCGACTGAACCCCCGGCGCCTGCCGCATCTGCATCGCAACCCGCTGCGCCCGCACCGGCCAGCACACCACCTTCTGCGGCGCCGGCAACCCCCGTCTCCGGCATCAAGGCCGACATTCATGCTGAAGTCGTTGTGCTGGGCGCGGGACCCGGCGGCTACACGGCGGCCTTTCGCGCCGCCGACCTCGGCAAGAAAGTCGTGATGATAGAACGGTATCCGACACTGGGCGGCGTGTGCCTCAATGTCGGCTGCATTCCGTCGAAAGCGCTGCTGCATATGGCCAAAGTCATTACCGAGGCCGAGGACGCCGGACACGCGGGCATCACGTTCGGCAAGCCGAAAATCGAGATCGACAAGCTGCGGGGATGGAAAGACGGCGTTGTCGGCAAACTCACCAAGGGGCTCGCCGGGCTCGCCAAACAACGCAAGGTGCAGGTCGTCACCGGCCGCGGAGAATTCGCATCTGCAAACACCATCAGCGTTGAAACCGCGGACGGCGTGAAAACCGTCGCGTTCGAACATTGCATCATCGCCGCGGGCTCCTCGGTCGCGAAAATACCCGGTTTCCCGTATGACGATCCGCGGGTCATCGATTCCACCGGCGCGCTGCAGTTGACCGAAATCCCCAAGCGGCTGCTGGTCATCGGCGGCGGCATCATCGGCCTCGAAATGGCAACGGTCTACGATGCGCTGGGCAGCAAAATCACGGTCGTCGAACTGCTGGACGGCCTGATCCCCGGCGCCGACAAGGATGTGGTGCGCGTGCTCGCCAAACGCATCGAGAAGCGTTACGAGAAAATCCTGCTCAAGACCAAGGTCGCAAAGATCGAAGCGCAGAAGGCCGGACTCAAGGTGACCTTCGAAGGACCGGACGGCACGAGCACCGACACCTTCGACGCCGCGCTGATGGCCGTCGGGCGCCGACCCAACGGCCGCGAGATCAAGGCTGAAGCGGCGGGCGTCACCGTCAACGAGCGCGGCTACATCACTGTCGATAAACAGCAGCGCACCAGCGTGCCGCACATATACGCCATCGGCGATATCTGCGGCGAACCCATGCTCGCGCACAAGGCCACGCACGAGGCCAAGATTGCCGCCGAAGTCATCGCCGGCCACAAGGCCTTCTACGATGCCAAGACCATACCGTCAGTCGCCTATACCGATCCGGAAATTGCCTGGATGGGGCTCACTGAAACCCAGGCCAAAACCGAAGGCATCGAGTATGAAAAAGCGGTGTTCCCGTGGGCGGCCAGCGGCCGCGCGCTCGCCACCGGCCGCGACGACGGCATGACCAAGCTGCTGCTCGACAAGGACACCCGTCGTGTACTCGGTGCGGCAATGGTCGGCGTCAATGCCGGTGAACTGATTGCGGAGGCGGTGCTGGCGCTGGAAATGGGCGCGGATGCCGCCGACATCAGCCTGACCATCCACCCGCATCCGACATTGTCTGAAACCTTATTCTTTGCCGCAGAGATCGCCGAAGGCTCGATTACCGACCTCTACATGCCAAAAAAATAGGATTGATATTTTTTTTGACGTCATAGTCATCGGCGCGGGCGCGGCCGGCATGATGTGCGCGGCGCGCGCCGGCCTGCGCGGCCGCCGCGTGCTACTGATTGATCACTATCGCAAGCTGGGCGAGAAAATCCGCATCTCCGGCGGGGGGCGCTGCAACTTCACCAACCTCGACTGCGGGCCGGAGAATTTCATCTCGCCAACCCGGATTTCTGCCGTTCGGCGCTGGCGCGCTACACGCCCGCGGATTTCATCGCGCTCATCGGGCGCTATCACATCCAGTACCACGAGAAAACGCTTGGCCAGTTGTTCTGCGACGACAGTTCGCAGCAGATCATCGACCTGCTGAAGGCCGAATGCGACCGCGGCGGCGTGCAATGGCGCATGCCGTGCGAAGTAAGCGAAGTCGGACGCGCAAGCGATGGATTTGCGGTAACGACCGGGCAAGGTCTTTTTCGCGCGAAATCCCTGGTAGTCGCCACCGGCGGCCTGACGGTGCCGAAAATCGGCGCCAGCCCGTTCGGCTATCGGCTCGCCGGGCAGTTCGGCCTGAAAGTCATTGCCCCGCGCCCGGCATTGGTCCCGCTCAGTTTCGATCCGGCAACTTTGGCGCGCTTCGGCGATCTGTCGGGAATTTCCATTGCCGCGGAAGTCTCGTGCAACGGCGGGCGCTTTCGTGAAAACCTGTTGTTCACTCACCGCGGCCTGTCCGGCCCGGCGATCCTGCAGGTTTCGTCCTACTGGCGCGACGGTGACTTCATTGAAATCGATCTGTTGCCGGATCACGATACCGAAGCCTGGCTGCTGGCGGAGCAGTCCAGCCGGATACAGCTCGACAACCTGCTGTCACAGGCGCTGCCCAAACGCTTCGCGCAACAGTGGTGCGCGGCGCACGACAGCGTAAAGCCGCTCAATCAGCTTTCGCCCAGCACGCTCAAGGCCCTCGCGCATGGCTTGCATCACTGGCGGGTTCAGCCTTCGGGCACGCTCGGTTACAATAAAGCTGAAGTGACGCTCGGCGGCGTGGACACCGACGGTCTGTCATCAAAGACCATGGAAGCCAGGACTGTTCCGGGCTTGTTCTTCGTCGGCGAAGTCGTGGATGTGACCGGCCATCTCGGCGGCTTCAACTTTCAGTGGGCCTGGGCCAGCGGCCATGCTGCGGGAGATGTGGTATAAGAATGGGGTACAACGTGGCTCACGATGACAGACAAAGGAGCGTAATGCAGATCTGGGTCGATGCCGATGCCTGCCCCAACGTCATCAAGGAAATCCTGTTCCGGGCAGCGGACAGGGTGGGGATTTCGTTGACGTTGGTCGCCAACAAGCCATTGCGCATTCCTTCCTCGCCCCATATCCGGACACTGCAAGTGCCGGCAGGTTCTGATGTCGCTGACAACAAAATCGTCGCCGAAATGAATCCCGGCGACCTCGTGATCACGGCCGACATCCCGCTTGCCGCCGATGTGCTGCAAAAAGAGGGGTTCGCGATTGACCACAGAGGCGGGCAATATACCCGGGACAATATCGAGGAAAGCCTGACCATGCGCAAATTCATGGATGAATTGCGTAGCGGCGGCATCGATACCGGCGGCCCGTCGCGATTAAGCCAGAGCGATCGTCAGGCCTTTGCGAACCAGCTGGACCGCATCCTGACGCGGCACCATCGAACGGGGTCCAAGGCCGGACCCCGGGCACTACAGCAGATAACTTAACCACCCCGGGAAAGGATATTCAACTTGGCAAAGCCCAACTACCAGTACGAAAAACGGCAGAAAGAACTGGCGAAGAAAAGAAAGCAGGAAGAAAAACGGCAACGCAAGATTGAAGTGCAGACCCCACCGTCACCGGACAGTCCGGATCAGCCCCCGGCTACGCCAGAGTTGCCCCGGAACGACGTATCATAGACAGGTAACAGCCCGCGCGAGCGGCGGGCCGGCGTTACACTCCGCTGGCCAGCACCACCACAGACTGGCCGTCCTGGCTTTCGACCTCGACTTCATATTGCCGGGTGGAATCAACATCCTCTATACCGCGATGACCCTGGGCGGTGGGCGCTTTTTTGGGCCATACCAGGAACCCGCGCATAGGCACACCCTTCTTGATGGCTTCACGGACATTGGCATGATGCCGTTCGCCCGTGCTGCGGGAAAGGTCTTTTTCTTCGCATAGGGTGTAGCGGTAGACCCCGCTTTCCACACGCTTTAAGCCGTCAGACCACAGCGCAACCCACAGTGTCGAGTGATCCTCGCTCCACCTCGATAAGTCATAGCGCGTGCCGGCAACGGCACCAAGCCGCTCCCACGCTTCGGTGATTTTTGGTTTCATGCTACACCCTTCGTATAAAGGGGTATTTTAGACCTTCCGGCGCCTGTGTGCTTGATTAATACGCAGTTATCGGGCGGTTATCACCCGTAACGAGCCACGCTGGAAATTAACCTGTTATGGGGATTTTTGCGTCTGCGGCACAACTGTGGTCAGCCGATACCCGCGTTCCGGACGGCTATGCCGCACCGCTATATGTCCGCCTCTGGATGCCATTACCCCTGGACCATCCGCTAAGTCCTATTTAAAACCCTGCAAGCAGCACGGACTAGTAATTGAAATCGCTGCACTTTTCAGTCACAGAACAAAAGGGTAATATACGCGATCTTGATGGCGCCATTAAACCGTTTTAAGGCTCAGGCGTTGTACGTTTCTGCCAGTATCGCCATGCAGCAAATAACGAAAAGGCGTAACGGAGAAAACGTTTGAAGCCTACAGATATCCTGCAGCCCGACTATTTCCATAAAGTCGTCGATTGCCAATGGGCATGCCCTGCCCACACCCCTGTCCCCGAATACATCAGGCTGATCGCGGCCGGCCGTTACAGCGACGCCTACATGGTCAACTGGGAATCCAATGTTTTCCCCGGCATTCTCGGCCGCACCTGCGACCGTCCCTGCGAGCCTGCGTGCCGCCGCGGCCGCGTCGAGGAAAACAACGGTGACAAACCGGAACCAGTCGCAATATGTCGTTTAAAGCGAGTGGCGGCGGATAACAAGGACGACATACGCGGCCGGCTGCCGAAAGCGCCGCAGCAAAAAAACGGCAAGCGCGTCGCCCTGATCGGGGCCGGCCCTGCTTCGCTTACCGTGGCGCGCGATCTTGCGCCGCTGGGTTACCAGATCACGTTGTTCGACGGCGACTCCCGCGCGGGCGGTATGATCCGCACCCAGATTCCGCGCTTCCGGCTGCCTGAATCCGTTATCGACGAGGAGACAAATTACGTTCTCGATATCGGCGTCGATTTTCGCGGCGGCACACGCATCGACAGCCTGAAGGCGCTGCTCGCCGAGGATTATGACGCGGTATTTGTCGGCAGCGGCGCGCCACGCGGACGTGATCTCGACATACCGGGCCGCAAGGAAGCTGCCGCCCACATCCATATCGGCATCGACTGGCTTTCCAGCGTCTCGTTCGGCCATATCGATCACATCGGCAAGCGCGTGATCGTGCTCGGTGGAGGCAATACCGCGATGGACTGCTGCCGCTCGGCGCGGCGCCTGGGCGGTGAAGACGTCAAGGTGATCGTGCGCTCCGGTTACGAGGAAATGAAAGCCAGTTCCTGGGAAAAGGAGGATTCGGTGCACGAGGGCATCCCGATACTCAATTACCTCGTCCCCAAAGAATTCAAGCATCTTGACGGCAAACTGACTGGCGTTGTGTTCGAGAAAGTGAAGGCGATTCACGATGAGAAAGGCCGCCGCAAGCTGATTCCGACCGGCGAACCGGACGAGCTTCACGCATGCGACGCCGTGCTGGTGGCGATTGGCCAGGAAAATGCCTTCCCGTGGATCGAGCAGGACATCGGTATCGAATTCGACAAATGGGGCATGCCGGTAGTGGACACAATCACATTCCAGTCCACGCACCCCAAAGTGTTCTTCGGCGGCGATTCCGCGTTTGGGCCAAAAAATATTATTTGGGCCGTTGCGCATGGCCACGATGCAGCCATCTCCATCGACAAGCTGCTTAACGGAGAGGACATCAAAGACCGGCCGGCGCCGATGGCCCGGATCAAATCGCAGAAAATGGGTATACACGAATGGAGCTACGACAACTATATTTCCCCGGAGCAGCGCTATAAGGTGCCGTGGAAGGACTCCAAAGTCACGTTAAAGGACATCAAGGTCGAGGTCGAACTGGGCTTCGATCCCAATACGGCGTATGCCGAGGCGCAACGCTGCCTGAACTGCGACGTGCAGACGGTGTTCACCGACAAGCTGTGCATCGAATGCGACGCGTGTGTCGACATCTGCCCGATGGACTGCATCAGCTTTACCCTCGACGGCGACGAGGCCGATTTGCGCGGACGGCTCACCGCCCCAGCGCTCAACCTGGGGCAGGATCTATATGTGTCGGGCCCGCTCAAGACCGGCCGTATCATGGCCAAGGATGAGGACGTGTGTCTGCACTGCAGTCTGTGCGCCGAGCGCTGCCCGACCAGCGCCTGGGACATGCAGAAATTCCTGCTCGAAATGACTCATGCAGGCCCGGGCTGCCGCAATAAACCCCAGCGCAAAGCCGCATGATGAAACGGGCTCTAACACCAAATCAAGCCACAGCTGGCGCAAACCGCCGGATCCCGACAGGGATCACGAAAAACAAGGAATTTTTAATGAACCCGGTTTCCCAGCGAGTCGGACATGATTAAGCGGATAGAGGCGATCAACGATTTCGTCGTCAAATTCGCCAATATCAACGGCTCGGGATCGGCATCTGCCAACGAAATTTTCGCGCGCTCGATCCTGAGAATGGGCGTGCCGGTCTCTCCACGCAATATCTTTCCTTCCAACATCCAGGGCCTGCCTACCTGGTATGAGGTGCGCGTATCCGAGTCAGGATGGCTCGGACGCCGCGGCGGCGTAGACCTCCTGGTGGCGATGAACCCCGCAACCTGGGCCTCGGATTTCGAGGAGATCGAACTGGGCGGCTACGTGCTCTATGACAGCTCCAAACCCCTGCCGAAATCAAAGTTGCGGGAAGATCTTAATATCATAGGCATTCCGCTTACGGAAATCTGCAATGCGGCCTATACGGACGCACGCCAGCGGCAGCTCTTCAAAAACATCATTTATGTCGGCGCACTTTCGGCGCTGCTTGAAATCGACCCCATAGAAATAGAAAAACTGTTCTCCGAGCAGTTCAAGGGCAAGGAGGCGCTGCTCCAATCCAACGTCAATGCGCTGCGGCTGGGCCGCGACTACGCGCTGCAGAACTTTGAATGCCCTATCGGGCTCCGGGTCCAGCGCGCCAACAACGTCGGCAACCAGATTTTTGTTGACGGCAACAGTGCTGCCGCACTGGGCGCAGTCTACGGCGGCGCCTCGGTATGCGCATGGTATCCGATCACCCCGTCCTCATCGGTCGCTGAAACCTTCAACCGCTACTGCCACAAGCTCAGAGTTGACGCCGCAACCGGGAAACACCGGTTCGCCATAATTCAGGCCGAGGACGAACTGGCCTCTGTAGGCATCACCATCGGTGCAGGCTGGAACGGAGCACGGGCGTTTACAGCAACCTCCGGGCCCGGCATCTCGCTGATGTCCGAGTTCATCGGACTGGCTTACTTCGCTGAAATTCCAGTTACGATCATCGATGTCCAGCGCGGCGGCCCCTCGACCGGCATGCCCACCCGGACCCAGCAGTCAGACTTGCTGTCGTGCGCTTACGCGTCACACGGCGACACCAAGCACGTCATGCTGTTCCCCGAGGATCCCGCCGAGTGTTTTGAATTCACGGCCACGGGACTCGATCTTGCAGACCGGCTGCAGACTCCGGTGTTTGTGATGACCGACCTCGATATCGGGATGAACACGCGTTTGTGCAGGCCATTTCAGTGGGACGACACGCGCGAATACGACCGCGGCAAGGTCATGACCCATGCCGATCTCGAGACAGGCAAGGACTTTGGCCGCTATCTCGACGTCGATGGCGACGGCATCCCGTATCGCACCTATCCCGGCACGCACCCGACGCGCGGCGCCTATTTCACGCGCGGCACGACCCGTGACCGCTACGCGCGCTACAGCGAAGCCGGGGCAGACTATCTCGACAACATGCAGCGACTGCTGCGCAAGTTCGAGACCGCAAAATCATTGGTGCCCAAACCCCTGCTCTATCCGGCTGAGAAACCGGCACGTTTCGGCGCTATTTTCTACGGCTCGACCAGCCCGGCAATGGAGGAAGCACTCGCGGTGCTGGCCTCCCGTGGTATTCATGTCAATGCCCTGCGGGTAAGGGCCTTCCCGTTCCAGGAAGAAATCAACGATTTCGTCGCCGCGCATCCGTGGGTGTTCGTGGTTGAGCAAAACCGCGACGCACAGCTTAAAACCCTGCTCGTCAACGAAGCCAAGGTTAATCCGACGCGTCTGCTGTCGGTGCTGCATTACGACGGCACGCCGATCACCGCGCGTTTCATTGTCGATCAGATCGGGCAGCACGCCAGTGCGCGCACCGTTGTTCCGCTGAAGAGGGCGTCATGACTTATCTCGCCAAACCGAAACTGCATCACCCCGCCCTCGCAAAAAACAAGGTCGGCTATATTCGCCGCGATTACGAAGGCACGGTCTCGACGCTGTGCGCGGGCTGCGGCCATGACTCGATCTCGGCTGCCCTCATACAGGCATGCTGGGAACTCGACATTGAGCCGCATCGCGTCGCCAAGCTCTCGGGTATCGGCTGCAGTTCGAAAACGCCGACCTATTTTCTGGGCAATTCGCACGGTTTCAACAGTGTGCATGGCCGCATGCCTTCGGTTTTGACCGGGGCCAACCTCGCCAACCGCGATCTGCTCTACCTGGGCGTCTCCGGTGACGGTGATTCGGCTTCAATCGGGTTGGGGCAGTTCGCGCACAGCATACGCCGCGGCGTAAATATGGTGTATATCGTTGAAAACAATGGTGTTTATGGTCTGACCAAAGGGCAGTTCTCGGCGACCGCCGACAAGGGGTCCAAATCCAAACGCGGCGTCGCGAACAGCGATGAACCACTGGATATGATCGGCATGGCATTGCTGCTGGGCGCAACCTTCGTCGCGCGCAGCTTCTCCGGAGATAAGGCGCAGCTGGTGCCCATGATCAAGGCTGCCATCGAACACAAGGGCGCTGCATTCATCGACGTGGTCAGTCCCTGCGTCGCGTTCAACAATCACACCGGCTCGACCAAGAGTTACGACTATGTGCGCCATCACAACGAGGCCGTCAACCGCCTTGATTTCATCGATGCCCGGGATGAAATCACCACTGACTACGCACCTGGTGAAGTCGTCAGCGTAACCCAGCACGACGGCTCGGTGCTGCGGCTAAGAAAGCTCGCAGCCGACTATGATCCGACCGACCACATCAAGGTGATGCATTATCTGCAACAACGCTCCGCTGCAGGTGAAGTCGTGACCGGGCTGCTGTATGTCAATCCCGAGTCCAGCGATCTGCACGAACACCTTGATACCGTCGAAGCGCCTCTCAACCAGCTTGAAGCGCGTGAATTGTGCCCGGGCTCGGTCGCGCTGGAACGCATCAACGCCAGCCTGCGCTAGCGCCGGCGCAGCATATCCCAGGCCTGGGCCACTTGCTCAGGGCACCGCGGCGGCTTTCATGCGCGAGGCAATGATTTCCGTGCGCCGCTGCAGATAAGCGGTGTCGTCACCCGGACCGTAGCGGCGCGGACTCGGCACCATTGCCGCCAGGTGCGCTGCCTGCCCGGGACCCAGCTGCGCCGCCGTGATGCCAAAGTGGTAACGTGCCGCCGCCTCCGCGCCAAATACGCCGTTTCCCCACTCGATGACGTTGAGATAAATTTCCAGAATGCGGCGCTTGCTCAGGATGGTTTCTATCATCACCGTGATCACCGCTTCCTGCACCTTGCGCCACCATTTGCGCTCACCCGACAGGAACAGGTTTTTTGCCAGTTGCTGGCTGATGGTGGAGCCGCCGGCAACCACCCTGCCCTTCTTCAGGTTCTTTTCGTAGGCTTTCTGGATCGCCTCCCAGTCGAAGCCCTCGTGATCGAGAAACTTGGCGTCCTCGGCGGCAACAATGGCACGTTTGAGATGAACAGAGATGCGGTTATAAGGCACCCACTGCTGCCTGAGCCTCGCCTTAGGATCTTTCTCGCGCAGCTTTTCCAGCCGGCTTTGCATGAACACCGTGGTTCCGGGATCGTGATCGGCCCAGTACCAGACATGAACCACGAACCAGAACTGCACCAGCAGCAGCGCAATCAACGCCAGCAGCACCATGCGCCAGGTCCAGCGCCAAATGAATTTCATCGGTCGTGAATCGTTAATCGTGATGAGTGATGAGTCAAAGTGTGGCGGTCGTTACAATTTACTTCTTACTCTTCACTCTTCACCGCGCAAGCATCGCAATCACCGGCGCCGTCTGCGGCCGCACCCCGCGCCAGATAAAAAACGATTCAGCGGCCTGCTCGACCAGCATACCGGTGCCATCGGCACTGCGGACGCCGCGCTCCCGTGCGAAGCGCAAAAACGGCGTCGTCTTGCCGTAGACCATGTCGTAGGCCAGTGCCTGCGCGGCAAAGATTTCCCCGGTCAGTTGGGGCATGGCATCGGTCAGGCCGGCAGAAGTAGCATTGATCACGATATCGAATTGCATGCCGTCCAGGCTGGGATAGGCGCGTGCCGCGATACCGCTCGCAGCCAAATGCCCCAGCTTTTCAAATTGCGCCGCCATGTTGACGGCTTTTTCCAGCGTGCGGTTGGCGATGATGACCTGCTCAGGTTGCTCGAGCAGCAGCGGTTCCATCACCCCAAAGCCTGCCCCCCCCGACCCCATCAACAAGATCCGCTTGCCTCTGACCGGACATTGCAGATTGTTACCGAGATCGCGCACCAGGCCGATGCCGTCGGTGTTATGACCGATCAGCCGCCCGTCCGCGAACCGGATGGTATTGACCGCGCGGGCATTGCCCGCATAGCCTTCATGCGTCTCGACCAGACTCCACGCCTCATGCTTGAACGGCAGCGTTATATTCACGCCCTTGCCGCCCCCATCACGGAATTTCAACACCTCAGCCTGAAAACCATCGAGCGGCGCGAGGATCGCAGTGTACGCAATGTCCTGCCCGGTTTGGCGCGCGAACTCGGCGTGAATCAAAGGGGATTGGCTGTGCGCGACCGGATTGCCGATCACCGCGTATTTATCAGTCATTATTCGGTTACGAGCCGGTCGGACCGGGTAAACGACCAGGTCCGGGTGATGCTGAGGATGTCCGTGTCTTTGGCGATATTATCGGGAAACTTCGCAAACGGTGCCGCCAGCTTGACGATATGAATCGCGGCCTCGTCGAGCACTTTCTGTCCCGAGGAGCGGTTGACTTCGATTTTATCCAGCGCGCCGCTGGCCTTGATCGATACCGTGACCACCAAGTTGCCGTATATTTTCTGGTCGCGCGCAGCCTGCGGATAATTGAGCTCGCCGACGCGCTCGACTTTCACTCGCCAATCCTCGATGTAGCGGGCAAAACGGAATTCCTGCGTGCGCGCGCCGACAAACCGGCGTCGTGGGCGCTTTTGGTATTCATCCCAGTCCTTGCTGATCTGCGCCTCCAGTCTCGCGATTTCGAGACTGCGTTGCATGAGGTCCGCGGCATTCGGCAGGATGCGGGCGTCACTCGAAGGCTGAGGCTCGGGCTGGACCGGCGCAGACTCGATTTTGGTCTTGGCTTTGGCCTGTGTCATCAGCCGCTGCGATTCACGCTCAAGTCGTTCGACACGCTTCTTGGCCGCGCTCAGTTTCGCCGCCCGCTTGTCATCGCGCACTACCGGCAGCGGGCTCTTGGCGCGGCGATTGGCATCGGTATTGCCGCCGCCGTCCAGGTTGTGCTGGGCCAGCGCATTGGCCTTGAGCGGCTTGGTCGTCGACTTGGAGTTGACCAGCACGACTTCCAGCGGCTGGGCAAGATTGTCGAATTTGGAAGGATCGGGCATCTTGAACGTGACGCCGAACACGACGATGGCGTGAACCAGGATGGACACCAGCACCGCAACCTGCATGCGCTGCGACTTGTCCAGTGCACCGTAACGCCGGTCCAGCGCAGCGAATCGCCGCTCGATGTCAGCAACGCGCGCATCAAGTCCGGCTACCGCACCGCGCCAGGATGCGTCCCGCTCGTGACTCCCGCGCCGCGGCAACGGCACCACTTTCCTGGCTGAGAGCGAACCCATGGTTCCCATTCTACCTAACAGCAGAGGTCTCTGCATAGAATTTCGTTTTATAACCTAAGGTTGCGGCAAATCGTTAAAGTTAAATCATGAAGTTTGGCCGGCAGCCCCGACAGTACCGGTCCCAGCCTCCGCCAGCTTGAGAAATTCGCAATGAAAGGTAAGTTCAAGTAAATCAATGTCCGATATCGCAAATTCGGCCTGGGCGCCGGGTTCCAGCGCCGGCAGCGAAGGCACCCGGAGGACCAGCGGCAACAGGTCAAAGCGCACCAGGTTCTCGCGCAGCACACTCGCCGTCACCGTATGAACCTGCTCCTGGAGCAGCCAGCGCAGGCACCAATAACGCTCCATGGCCCGCTGGAAATCGCCGTAGATCTCATAGGCGGCCTCGAAATCACGCAACGCCGCGAGCAGTCCTTCGCTATTCGATAGGTACGGCGGCGTCTCGCCGCGGATCAGCGCGATGAGTTGGCGCTGATTGACCAAATCGACATAGCGGCGCAGCGGCGAACTCGACCACGCATACTGCTCGACACCCAGGCCCTCGTGGCCTGAAGGATGCGCGCTCATCCTGACTTTCCCGTTGCCCTGCACGCGGTATATCGCCGCAGTCTCGCTGGCGGCAAGCTGGCGCCCCCACTCGCTGTTGACGTAGATCATGAGTTCAGACACCACTTTGTCGATCGGAGTGTCGCGAGGGCGGCGGCCTATCGTCACGCGGTCGTCCTCTACGGTGAAGCTGTATTCCGGTCGCTGCCCGGTCTCGGCCATATCGCCGCGACGCGCCCGTTCGAGACTGGCGGCGAACTCCCAGAGCAGTTGCAGCGCCTGCGCATAGCGGTGATCGACGGTGCCTTCGGTGGCGGCCTGCGCGCTGAACACCGGCCCCAGCGTATCGTGTCTGAGATTGGCGGCAATGTGCACGCTCTCGATCCGGCTGGTGGTGGATACGATGTCGTATCCCGGCGTGATTTCGACATAAAGCGATACCGCCGGGCAATCGCAGCCCTCACGCAGCGTAAACGCGCGTATCGCCTCTTCGGGCAACATGGTGATCTTGTCGCCGGGAAAGTAAACCGTCGACAGGCGTTCGCGTGCCATGCGATCGATATCGGCGCTGCTTTCAATCCCGAGCGCGGGTGCGGCGATGTGGATGCCGATACGCCAGTTGCCGCCCGGTAGCTGCGTCACCGAAAATGCGTCATCGATCTCGGTAGTAGTCGCATCATCGATGCTGAAGGCCTCGACCCCTGCGCCAGGCAGACCGGCGGGCGCAATAATCTGCGGCACCGGGCCAAAACCGGCGCCACGCGGAAAATTCTCGTACAGGAAACGGTTGAGGTGATAGTCGCGGGAGGAAGGCAGCGCACCGCAGCGCTCAAGCAGGCGCGCCGGTGAAATCCGCTGCGCTGCGCTTGCTTCCTCGATTGCTTTGCATTCGATGCTGTTCTTGTCAGGTTTGTAAAGCAGCTCTGAAAGCATGGGCGCCAATTCAGGAGGAAGCCGGCCGGCGGCAAGCTGCTCGAGGTACTTTTCCTTTTTCACGGCCTGCTGATGTTTACGCTCCAGGCTGGCCAGAGCCGCCTTGAGCGCGTCCTCCGGTGCGGCCTTGTAGCGGCCCCGGCCCTTTTTGTAAAAAATACATCGGCGCACCGTGCAGCCGAAACAACACCCCCGCGGATTCGACCGGAGCGGGGACATGACCAAAATACTCACGCGCCAGTTCATCATGCGAAAATTCCCCGCTGTCGCAGCACTGCCACAGAAAATCGACGTCGATGCCCGCGGAGAGTTTCTGCGCTTCCTCCAAAAATGCACCCGGTGGCGGCTGCTCGAAACGCAACAGCACCGCACCCGCTTTCACTTTCGAGCGTTTGCCGTGCGGAGCCTCAACCTGGAGCGAAGTAGTATTGTCCGCAAGGACGGTGCCGACTTTGAAAGCGCCTGCTTCTTCGTAAAATACATTCATGGATTGAGTCGGTGATTGCGCGCGTCCGGGGGTGATACAGCGCATCAGCTCCGGATGGGTTGAAAAGGATTTGCGGACCGCCTGGTTATTGCGCGAGGTCCGGCTCGCCGCCCGCGCGCAGAATCTCGCCACGGACTGCATCGCGCAATTGTACTGTCGACTCCCAGTCCGAGCCAAGCGATTGATGCGGCGGACCGAATATTAAGGTAATTGCACCCCGCCGCATGAACCAGTTGTCATCGCGCAGTATCGAGCGCGCGCCGCGGATGGCCGCCGGCACCACCGGCACGCCGGCGCGTGCCGCCACCGCGAACGCGCCGCTGCGAAACGGCCGGAGTCCGGCGCGGCGGTCGAACGTTCCCTCCGGGAAAAAAACGGGGGAAATCCCCGCCCGCAATACCGCCGCAAATTGCTCGACGTCCTCGCTGCCCTGGCGCACGTCAAAACGCTCGACATACACAGCACCGATACCACGCAGGAACAACCGCGGAATCAACTGGCGCGCGAACTCGCGCTTGGCGGCAAATGCATATTGAAACCGCGGCGGCAACGCTGCAGCAAGCACGATGCCGTCGAGATAGCTGGTGTGGTTCATCGCCAGTACGCAAGGCGTTGCCGGCAGATGTTCATAGCCGCGAAATGTCGCGGGAATGCGCACCAGCCACAGAAACAGCCGTGCCGCATAATGGATCATCGGTCGGCACCATTGCGGTCTGGCAATAAGCGCTATCCCAAGCCAGGTGATCGGCGCCAGCAGCGCAAACCACGCCAACACGTAGCACCCGTACGCCATTTCAGTCAGGGCGCGACCGGTGCGCCTCAATTGCGGCAATACCGCCGCCCACATCAGCCGCGTCACCTGCCACCATACCGGCGCCGGCCGGCTCGCGCGCCCGCCACGCTCGTAGAATTCGCGGCTGGCAATGCGCCGGATTTTTCCGCTGGATGTTTTGAGCACCGTGTGCGGCGGCGCCAGCACCACATCGTCTACTGGCATGCCCAGCACATCCACTGCCATTTCATTGATCTTGTGCTGCAATCGCTCACGCGCCGCACTCTGCGTTTCGCGGGTCTCCGCCAGCACCACCAGGCGTTCGGTGCCCGAAAGTGGATCGGGACTTCCGAACACTGCGACGCAACCCTTGCGCACGCCCGGAATATCGCCGACCGCCTGCTCGAGATCATATGGATAAATATTGCGCCCGGCGCGGATGATCATGTCCTTGGCGCGCCCGGTCAGATAAATTTCCCCATCGACGAGATAGGCGTAATCGCCACTGTCGAGCCAATCTTTGGAAAACAGTTTCCGTGTCTGCTCGGGATTGCGGTAATAGCCGCTCGTCGACGAGGGCCCCTTGAACTGCAGCTGCCCCTCCTGGCGCTCGCCGACCTCGAAACCGGCCGCATCCACCACCCGCACCTCGTGTCCGGGCAACGGCATCCCGCACGCAACCATGCGCAACACATCGTGCTCGCCTTCAACCGCCGGTATCGCCTGCCTTAGCGACATGAATGGATCGCGCTGGATGCGGTCGATCACAGGCCTGCGACCGGGAGGAGGAAAGGCCAAACCTACCGTGCATTCGGCCAGCCCATAAACCGGCGCGACTGCTTCCGCGCGCAGGCCGTATTTCTCGAAGCGGTCACTGAACGCGGCGATGGTGTCGGGATTTACCGGCTCGGCACCATTGAACGCATAGCGCCATGAACTGAGGTCGATTCCCTCGATATCGGCGTCCTCTATTTTGCGCAGGGCTAACTCATAGGCAAAATTCGGCGCCGCTGACAACGTGCCGCGGTGGCGGTGTATCGCCCACAGCCAGCGCTGCGGCCGCGACAGGAAAGCGAGCGGCGACATGACGACCAGCGGAAACCCATGATAGAGCCCCGCCAGCCAGGCGCCGATCAATCCCATGTCATGATAAAGCGGCAGCCAGCTCACAAATACGTCGTTGGCGGTGGCATTCACCGCCCGGCCCATCGCCTTGATGTTCGCCAGCAGGTTGGCATGGGTCAGTACCACGCCTTTCGGGTTGCCGGTGCTGCCGGAGGTGTACTGGAGGAAAGCGATATTCTCCGGGCTCAGGCGCGGGCGCAATTCGAGTTTTCCGCCCTGTCCGAATTCTCCCGGCGTCACCACGCTGCGCAGGGTCGGAACCTGCGCGCGCAGCAGCAGCGCCACTGGCTTCGCCTCTGTCACAGTAATCATCACCACCACCTGCGCGTTGGCAAGGATTCCGGCATGGCGGTGCATATGGTCCTCAAGCTGGGCCAGCCGCAGCGGCGGATAAATCGGAACCGGGATTCCGCCCGCGATCAGGATGCCAAGAAAGCTGAAGAAATAATCGCGCCCCGTGGGCAACATGATCGCCACGGCCTGTGCCGGCTCGAGCCCGCCCCCGACCAGCATCGCCGCAACCGCTTCCGCACCCGCATTGAGGTCGGCGTAACTCAAGTCATGTTCCTGCTCGCCCTCGTCGTAAAGGTGGATCTGCACCCGGTCAGGGTGCCGCGAGACGTGCCAGTCGAGCACTTCGATCAGCGTCCCGGCCGCTTCCGGCAACAGTGAATCGCCGGCCAGAGTCACCATGCGCACCGCCTTCTCCGCGGTCTCGACGGGCGCATGCGACGACAGTAGAAAACGCAATAAATCGCGCGGCGTCTCGGCGCTGGTCAGAGCGCTTTCCGGCAAGCTGACGCCAAACCCGCGTTCGGCACGCAGCAGCAATTCAACGCGCCCCAGGCTGTCTATGCCGAGGTCGCGTTCGAACGAGCTGTCGAGCGTCATCGTGATCCGCTGGCCCGGGCGGGACTCGTCGAGGAATTGCCCGATCAGGTCGAGCAGACGTAATGCCGATTCACCGGCAGTCGGGGGTGGGGACAATGATTCAGGCGTCATGCCGGGTCATTGTAACGCCCCATGGAGGGCCGCAGCAGGGCATTTCGGCGAATTTTATTATCGCCTTGATATGGCAGATGGAATCGCTGAACATCTGATCGCCGTCAGATATCCTTGGGCTACGGTTACCCTGCCGGGATAAAAAAACGGCAGCGCTCTGCCCGTACTGCGACAGTAAGCGCTGCCGGATTATGCCGTGCGGTATTACTTTGCGGCGTCGAGATCGAACACTTCGTGTACGTCTGATTCGATATGGGTGCCGGGCGCGCCGCCGGATGCCGCATCGCCGCTCACCAGATGTAACTTGCCGTTTATGATATCACCGGCAAGGCCGTGGCGCGGGTAAGTCATCGGCGGCAAACTCGTCCAGCTATTGGTTTTCGGGTTGTAGGCCTGAACCGTACGGAACGTCCTTTGCCATTCACTGGTGCGCTGCTCCCCGCCGGCGACGTAAATTTTGCCTTTGTAGGTGCCCCAGGCGCTGGCGCTACGCGCTGTGGGCATGGGGGCCTTCAGCGCGCCCCACTGGTCAGTCTCGGGATTGTACTCTTCGACGATGTCAGTGTTGCTCGCACGGGTAATGAAAGCCGCACCCAGTCGCCCGCCGATAACGTAGATCTTGTTGTTCACCACACCTATCGCTGCGTGATTACGCGCAGTGGGCATGGTACTGCGGGTTTCCCAGGTATTAGTCGCCGGATCGTAGACCTCGTTTGTATTTAACGCCCGGTGAGGTTTTGCCGGATGGACCACGGTTTCCTTCGAGCCCGGATGGTTGCCTGCGCCGCCGATCACATAGATCTTGCCGTCGTGAACCGCCGCCACAGCCGACCCGCGCTTGGTGGGCATAGGCGCCAGCGCCTTCCAGCTGTCATTGGCCGGATCGTATTCCCACACAGTATCGACCGGCACCCATGAACGCGGACCGGAATCAGGATACTTGAAGCCACCGAATACGTAGATCTTGCCGTTCAATTCCGCCAGCGGTATGTGGTGCAATGCCACCGGCATGTTCTTTTTCTTGGTCCATTTGTCGCTGGCCGAATCGTATTCATAGACCATGCCTCTGGGTTTCCAGCCCGGCGCAATGCCGCCAAATACGTAGAACTTGTCGCCGGAAGCAATGCCGTAGACTTCCTCGGACGCCTCGGGAAATGGCGCAAGTTTCCCCCATTTCTGGGCGTATGCGCCTGGGACCAGCAGTATGGTGACAAACAGTGCTGCAGCAGCGACATGCAGAAATTTTCTTAACAAAAAGAACATGTTACCCCCCCTCTTGTGCTTAGATTATCAGATTTGGATTTCATTCCCCGGCATCCCGATTCTAATTGGGCTGGCCGGAAGGTTGACCATCCTACGCTTTCCTTGTCGGTCTGCAAAGCGATGCTGTTCCGGTATCACAGGAATCACAGATCAGCATGGATGGCATCAAGAGGCGAGCCCGCAGAATTCAAGGACCGTATCCAGGTAATCGGCAAAATTGCTGAAACCATGATCGCCGTTCTCGATCACCATCTGCCGCGCACCACGGTATTTCTCCACTGCATGGCGGTAATCGAGCACCTCATCACCGGTTTGCACCAGCAGCAGATAATACCGCGGCGTAATAATGCGGGTTTCGAGTTCTCGCAGTTCGGCAAGATGCTGCACAGTGAATTTGTATTCCGCGTTGGTATAGAGATTTTTCTGTGGCCCGACATAATCCCGCAGCAATTCATAGGGGCGCGCCGCCGGATTGACCAGAACGGTTTTCAGGCCGTATTTCTCTGCAAGCCAAGAGGCATAAAAACCGCCGAGCGAGCTGCCGATCAACGCTACCGGGGCATGCGGCGATTGGACGATCAATGATTCAAGTTGGGCGATGGCCTGCCGCGGGCGGTGCGCAAGTTCAGGGCAGACAAATTCGGGACCGCGTCCCAGTGCCGCCATGCGCTCGCGCAACAGACCCGCTTTGAACGACAGTGCCGAGCTGTTGAAACCGTGGACATAGAGGATCAAGCTGGAACCCCCAGTTCACGGGCAATGGCGAGCAGCATCTCGTCACCGCCGCGACGCGCGATCAGTGACAGTCCAATCGGACAGCCATCGAGCCTGCCCAACGGCAGATTTACTTGCGGTAACCGCGCCAGTCCTGCAATGCACAGCAATCCCATGGCCCGGCTGCGGAAATCGTCGAGCTCGGCGGGCGGCGTGTTTCTGAGCGGCGGGATGCCAGGCACGGTCGGCAATATCAGCACAGCGTTGTCATCGAGCAGCGCGTCCATGCGGCGCGCGATATCCTCCCGCTGTTCCTGGGCCGCCGCCACATCCT
>CALOEN010000057.1:0-21844 GCA_942492335.1 uncultured beta proteobacterium
AGTCAGATGAGTAATTTAAGAAAAATATCGTTTGCCGGGATTGTGAGTGCACTATTGTTTTCTCTCTCCGCGTGCGCTCCGAAGGTTGGCAGTGATCAGTGGTGTGCAGAGATGAAGAGCAAGCCCAAAGGTGATTGGTCGGCCAATGAGGCCGCCGATTTTTATGAAGCACTGACTTCTGAAACAAGGAAAGCAGTATCGGGCATCATGCCGCCGCTTTTGATTTTTCTCGCGACCGGAGCGGTGGCGGATGGGGCTGGATGCTCATGAAGGGGGCGGTTTCAGGCTCCTCGGCTATAACGTGGCTTGAATTATCGGTAAGGTTATTGGGCTGGGCGTTTGGTGTTTTGGGAATATCGGCCAACGGAATGATCGGCTCTCTCATAACGGCAGGTTGTAGGTGCAGTGCTACTGCTTGCCATATTGTTGGTTTGCTGAAGAAATAAACCCGACAAAGTGCCTGGCTCGTTCACCCTGCCCGTTCGCATGCCGCTAGATGGTTATAAAATTTTTAAGTCCACAGCTTTGATATTGGGAACCCTGGGGGCATTGGTAACTGACCCTGGTGCAATAATCTGTGGGACGGTCTGGATAATTCTATTTGGCTTGTTCTTGATTTCCCGGGTCTCAAAGAGAGTCTATTTTTTGCTGAATGGTCATGGTTACAGTTCTTGGTGAAATCGGCGGCGCTCAGAGCCTCTTTATGTGTTTTTGTTGCTCAGTCCTGGCTTTTAAGAAAGCCACCTAACCCATCTTTGTGCCGACTGGCGCTAAGCGCTTGCAGCTGAATCTAATTTGTCAGGTATCGCAAGATATGTTCATTCGACGTAAAGGCCTGATATTTTTGAGTGTGAACTCCAGCCCCGGCCGAGCCGGTTCGAACCGGAGGCGGTGATGCAGTTCTTCTTTTACTGCCGTGACAAGGCGGGCGCCGGCCCGACGCGGCGGGCGTTGTTGAAGGATCACTGGGCGTTCATGCATCCGTACATCGATGCCATGATTGCGCGCGGACCCACCATGTCCGCCGACGGCAAGGCGGTCACGGGCAGCATGCACATTGTCGATCTTCCCGATGCCCAGGCCGCACGGGTTTTTGCCCACGACGACCCGCTGGCCAATGGAGGGGTGTTCGAGGACATCATGGTTCGCCGCTTTGATAACGTCCTGGGCCGCACCATGTGGCAGTTCAAAGGTGATCCGAAAAGCCCGCGTCTTTTTATCGGTGAAGCAAAGCCCGGCACTGCTAAGCAGGGCAGGGATCTGCTCGGCGCCCAACGCGCCTATCTGGGGCACGCGGAACTTGCGGCGCAAACTATCCTGTTCGGTCCCCTGCTCGGCGCAGACGGCGAGACCTGGGGGGGCACGGTGATGTTGCTGGAGACGCCGGACCGCGCCGCTGCCGATGTCCTCGTTCAAGGTGATCCCGCCGCCAAGCTCTACGCCCGCACCGAACTCCTGCACTGGCGCTTCGGCGGCGAAGAAAATCTGAAGGATCTCATTGCCCGGAATTGATGCTGTCCCTTTGCCGGGTTGGTGCGGCGCAATGGATTGATCCTGTACCATTAGACGGTAAGATTGGGCGCGAAGGCCCGCGCCCATTCATCCCCTGATAAGCGTACTCAAGCCTTGCCCCACCCGGTCACCGAATTCTTCACTGACAAGCGCTTCATCCGGCGCGCACGCGAACTGAAGACGATAGAGGCGATGGCACGGATGTACCGCCGCGGGCACGGTCACGGCAGAGGTGAGCCGTCGGACCGAATGCGCGGCGCTGTTCGAGTATGCAACGCGGCGTCTCGAGCGCTGCGTGTTCGGCGACGCGAAACCGACCTGCGCAAACTGCACCGTCCACTGCTACAGCACGGACATGCGGGAGCAGGTCAGGGTCATGATGAAATGGTCGGGGCCGCGCATGTTGCTGCGCCACCCCATACTCGGCCTCCTGCACAAGCTCGACGGGTTCCGGCCGGCGCCGGTGCTGCCCGCCAAGCCGGAGAAAAATCAGCCGGGCACAGCCAGGAACGAAGCGTCAGACTGAGTTCACCATCGTTGTAAACGTCAATTGCCCGCTTCAGACTTTTCGCATACTCCCCGCGACTACCTTGTATTCGAACAGCCGGCATTCGAGCGCGCCATTGAATAGCGGTGTGCGCTTAGATGCGGTCAGGCGGATCAGTTTGGGCAGGCGCATGTCGGCGGTGAGGATGTAGGCGATCCAGCCGCTGTACTTCTGCTTCAGCGCGTCGCCGAGCTTGGGATAGGGATCTCGGCCAGCGACTGCTGCTCGTCCATCGCACGCCGCACGGCGGGTTGGTGACCAGGATGCCGGCCGCCGGCGGCGGCGGCATTTCCAGCACGTTGGCCTGCTTCAGCGTGACCTTGTCTTCCAGTCCCAGCGCAGCCAGGTTGGTGCGCGCCAGTTGAAGTACGTCGCCGAAGCGGTCACTGCCATAAATATCTAATTTTATTGATTTATTTATGCGAGCGTGCGCTCGCTCCCGCAGCGTTTTCCAGGCGTCGGCGTCGAAGCGCTTGAGTTTTTCGAAGCCAAAACTGCGGTTGGCGCCCGGCGCGATATTGCAGGCGACCATCGCGGCTTCGGTGAGGAAAGTGCCGCTGCCGCACATCGGGTCGAGCAGCGCCTGCTCCGGCTGCCAGCCGGAGAGGCGCAGGATGCCGGCGGCGAGATTTTCTCTCAGCGGCGCATCGCCGGTCACGGTGCGGTAGCCGCGCTTGAATAGCGCGTCGCCCGAGGTGTCGAGATACAACGTGAAATCGGTCGCGGTCAGAAACGCATGAATGCGCACATCCAGGTATTGTGGGTGTCGACGTCAGGGCGGCGGCCGGTCGCGGCACGGAACACGTCGCAGGCCGCATCCTTGATCCGCAGCGTGGCGAAGTCCAGACTTTTGAGCGGGCTCTTGATCGCCGCGACGTTGACGCGAATGCTGCGTTCGGGGCCGAACCAGTCGCACCACGGCAGCGCGTGTGTGGTCTCGTAGATGTCCTGTTCGCTGCGGTAGCGCGCATGCCCGATCTGCCACAGCACGCGGCTCGCAATGCGGCTTTCGAGATTGATGCTGTAGCACAGTTCGAATGGGCCGGCGAATTGCACGCCGCCGTCGACCGCTTTCACATTTTGTGTGGCGAGTGCGGTGAGTTCGGCGGCGAGCGCGGCTTCCAGCCCGCGCGGGCAGGTGGCGAAAAAAGTTTTCCATCAGATTCAATTCAAAAAATATTTGCCACAGAGATCACAGAGGTCACAGAGGAAAAACACCATGAACAAAAAGCAGCTTTTGCATTTCTCTGTGTACCCGTCAAGCGGGTATTAAAAAGAATTCTCTGTGATCTCTGTGGCTATAGGATTTGAGGGTAGTGGCGGTTATAAATCAACGTAAACTTCGAATTCGATGCGTTTTGACGGGCTGCGGTTTTTCTGCAGACGGCTGATGCGCGCGCGAAGCGGCGTGCCGCGGTCGATCTGGCGCGCGACGTCGGCGTTCTCGCGGCGCGGCACGTAGCCCAGCAGATGTCCCTGCCATTCGACGCGCACGGCGTTGGCGTCGTGGGGGTTGGCGGGTTCGCGCACCAGCGTGAGCGCATCGCCGACCTGCATCTCGTCCCACAGCGCTTTGGCGTCGTAGTAGCGGAAACCGGCCAGCGGCGAGCTTTGCACCAGGATGCTGGCGCGCGTGCCCGGTATCTGGGCCGCCGCGTTCGACGCGAGCAGCAGGTACAAGGCAAAGGCGGGATAGCGCATGTCCATGCCGATTAAAACGGCTGACGCCGCGCCGGGATGACAGCCGTGGCGTGAACGCTCAATCACGCGCGAGCGCCCGGTCGAGAAAATCCAGCCGGTCCTGGCCCCAGAACGGCTCGTCGCGGTAAAAGTAAAACGGCGCGCCGAACACGCCGCGCTTCACCGCTTCTTCGGTGTAACGCGCGTAACGGGCTTTGACGTCCTCCTGTTCTGCGCGCTGCAGCAGCGCGGTGCCGCCCAGACGGGCTTGCGCGGCGATGGCGGCGAGACTGTTCGTGTCGGCGATATTGCCTTCCTTCACCCACACCGCGGCCATCAGGCGTCCCGCCAGGTCGAGCGCAGACGTCGTGCCATGCGCCAGGTCTGCGGCGATGATCATGCGCGCCGCCGCATCAGCGGCAACCGGGAAATAGCGCGGCTGCAGGTTGAGCGGGAGCCCGAGGTGGGCACTCCAGCGCCGCAGTTCCGCCAGGCGGTAGTCCTGGCGTGGCTTGGGCCGCTGTGCCAGCGGCAGGCCGCCGGTTGCAGGGAACACCGCGCCGGCGAAGTCGGCGGGTTTGAGGTTGACCCGCGCGCCATGCCGGGCGGCAAGCGCCGCGAATCGGGCGTGCCCGAGATACGTCCATGGCGAGGACGGAGATAAATAATAATCGATGACTTTTTCCATGCCGCGCTTACTGATGTTTCACTAATTTGAGACAGCAAATAAGTGCCATTTTCACCCTCTCATTTTGGGAGAGGGTTGGGGAGAGGGATTGAGCGTTCTGATAGTCACCCATTATGAAACGCTCATTAAAACGGTTTGACGACGACGAGGATGACGACCGCGGACAACATAGCGACCGGGAGCTCGTTGAACCAGCGGAACCAGACATGGCCGCGGCGGTTGCGGTCGTGCTTGAACGCATTGAGCAGACTGCCGCACCACAAGTGGTAGGCGACCAAAATCGCGACCAACGCCAGTTTGGCGTGCAGCCAGCCGCCGGCGCCGCGGAACCAGCCCAGCCACAGCCACACGCCGAACACGATGGTCAGCACGGCGCCCGGCGCCATGATGCCGTAGTAGAGCTTACGTTCCATCACCTTGAAGCGCTCGCGGCTGGCGCTGTCTTCGCTCATCGCGTGATAGACGAACAGCCGCGGCAGATAGAACAGCCCGGCGAACCAGGTGACCATGAAAATGATGTGCAAGGCTTTGACCCAAAGCATAGCGTTACTTTAACAGCCTGCGTCTTGTCATCACCAGCGCAAGGTAGAAGCCGGCTGCGGCATAACACGAGAGCACTGCCAGATGCAGTGCAATGTCGTGAGGCAGTGCGCCGCTCATCAGCGGCCGCGCCAGGGCGACGGCGTGGGTGAGCGGCAGCACCATGGCGAGGTTGTGGATGGCCGGCGGCAGCTGCTCGATCGGGAAAAACACGCCGCTCACCAGCATCATCGGGGTGACTGCCAGCGTGAAGTAATACATGAAAAAGTCATAGCTGGGCGAAAGTGCGGTCATGATGAGCCCCATTCCTGAAAATACGAGGCCCGTCAGAAACACCAGCGGGATCACCCACAACGCCAGCGCCGAATGGGTGAGGCCGAGCGCGACCGCGACCAGCAGCACTGCCATGCCCGAGAGAAAACTTTTGCTCGCGGCCCACACCACTTCGCCGAGCAGCACGTCGTCCAGCGTCAGTGGCGCGTTCATGATGCCGTCCCAGGTCTTTTGCACGTGCATGCGCGAGAAGCCCGAGTACATGGCCTCGAACGAGGCGCTCATCATGGTGCTCGAACAGACGATGCCGGAGGCGAGAAAGGCGATGTACGACATGCCGCCAACATCGGTCAGCATGGCACCCAGACCGTAGCCCAGTCCCAGCATGTAGATCATGGGGTCGGCGAGATTGCCGAGCACGGACGGGATCGCGAGCTTGCGCCATACCAGATGGTTGCGGCGCCAGACATGCACGAAACGCGTGCTGAACTGGGGTAATCGGAAATGATTGGTTTTCATGCGTGGGTTCGAACGACGATAACCCGGAAACTGATAGCCACAGAGATCACAGAGGACACAGAGAAAAAGCGAAATACAGAACTGCTCGGGTTCATGGGGTTTTATCCTCTGTGCACCCGTCAAGCGGGTATTGAAGAGAAAACTCTGTGTTCTCTGTGGCAAAGATTCTTGATTTTTCGGCGTTCATCGGCGGTTCATGTATTAGTCTCTAAGCTCACGCCCGGTGAGCTTGAGAAACACGTCTTCGAGATTCGCCGGGCGGTGCAGGTAGCGCAGGTTCTGCCGCCCGTCGAGATGATGCACGATAGGATCGGCGTCGTGGGTGTAGCAGAAAAAGGTTTCGCCGGTCTTTTCGCAGCGTTCGCTGGCTTGCATGCCGTATTCCTGGGCCCAGCGCCCGGCGTCCTCGCCAAAGACCTCGATCACCTGCGGCTCGATGTGGCGCGCGATCAGTTCCCGCGGCGGACCGCTGGCGACCATGCGACCGCGATCCATGATGGCGATGCGGTGACACAGCCGTTCGGCCTCGTCCATGAAATGCGTGGTCAAAAACAGGGTTTTACCCTGGTTCATGAGATTGCGCAGCCGCTCCCAGATCAGGTGCCGGGCCTGGGGATCGAGACCGGTGGTGGGCTCGTCGAGAAAGATCAGGTCGGGATCGTTGATCAAGGCGCGCGCCAGGGTCAGGCGCCGCTTCATGCCGCCAGACAGCGCCAGAATGTTGGATTCGGCGCGGGTGTGCAGACCCGCGAATTCGAGCAATCCGGGTATGCGGCGCTCGATCTCGCTGGCGGCGAGTCCGAAGTAGCGCCCATAGACCAGCAGGTTTTCGCGCACCGTGAAATCGGGGTCGAGGTTGTCGCTTTGCGGAACCACACCGATCCGCGTTCGCGCCTCGCGCGCGTTCTGCGGTACCGGCAGACCTAACATGGTGATTTCGCCGTCATCGGGATCGGTGAGTCCCAGACACAACCTGAGCGTCGTGGTCTTGCCCGCGCCGTTGGGGCCAAGCAGTCCGAAACACTCGCCGCGGCGCAACTCGAAATCGATGCCGGAGACGACCTCGTGCCCATCGTAGGATTTGCGCAGTTGTCTGACGTTCAGATGTGTCATGGGGTCAGGGCCGGAAGTGTTGCATGACGATTTGGGACAGCAGGTTCAGCCGGCCATGGAAAAAATGATCGCCGCCCGGGATCACCACGATGGGCAGGTTTTGCGGCCGCGCCCAGTCAAGGACCGCTGCGAGCGGCACCACGTCATCGAGTTCGCCATGTATCACGAGCGTGTCGCGCGGCACAGGCTCAGCCGGGAAACGATTGACCGCAGGCGCGATCAGCACCAGTCGCTCGGCCTCGATGCGCCGTGCCATGCGCGTCTGCACGAAACTGCCGAAGGAAAATCCGGCCAGCGTGAGGGGCAGATGCGCATAGCGTTGTCGGGCGTCGGTCGCGACAGCGAGCAGGTCATCGGTCTCGCCGCGCCCCTCGTCGTGCTTGCCTTCGCTATCACCAACACCGCGGAAATTGGGCCGGATCGTGACGTAGCCCAGGCTGAAAAAAGTTTTGGCCAGCGTCGTGACGACTTTATTGTCTTTGGTCCCGCCCTGGACCGGGTTGGGATGCGCGATCAGCGCAATGCCGCGGCGTGCCTCGCCCGGGTCGTTGAGATCGGCCTCGATGTTCCCGGCCGGCCCGCTGATTTGCAGGCGCTCGAGTGTCGATGACGGTATCGGGCGGACGGTTACGGCGTGCATGATTTCCGGGGCGGTGATTAAGTGACTAAGTGATTAAGTAATTGAACCCATCGCGTAATGTTCGGCAATTTTCAATCACTCAATCACAAAATTACCCAATCACTGATTCAAATACGCAGGCGCTCGACAACGCGGCCATGCTGCAGGTGTTCCGAAATGATTTCGTCGATATCTTCCTGGTCGATATAGGTGTACCACACCGCCTCGGGGTAAATCACCAGCACCGGACCTTTCTCGCAGCGGTCCAGGCAGCCCGCTGTGTTGATGCGTACTTTGCCCTCGCCGGAAAGATTGAGCGCCTTGACGCGATCCTTGGCGTATTCGCGTATTTTTTTCGCGTCGTGGTTATTGCAGCATTGAGCGTCGCCTTCACGCTGATTGCAGCAGAAAAAAACATGTCTTTCGTAGTAACTCACGATGGTGTCGCTTGTGGTTGGTGTGTGCGGCGCCGACTGCGCGTCAGATGTCCACCGGCGTCGGCTTGCAGTCGGCATCCCGAACCCGATTATAAACGATTGCGCGTCACGGCCTGTGCTGCGGTAACGAGCAGGTAGCTTATCGCCAGAAACGGCCATAATTCCGAGAGCGCCCGGATAATACTGGAGAAACTCAGGAAATGGCTGGGGCCGCCGACCAGCAGCTGGTGCGGAATGGTCTGATAAGGATTTTCCGGCGCGAGATTAATGGCTGCTATCCCAGCACAAAAGCACAGCGTGGCCAATGCTATTTTGGCCTGCCGCGGCGCGCGGGATAGCGAATGGAGCACGAGCGCACCTGCCAGCAGACCTAATGCCACTCCCGGGGTCAACCAGGAGAACGGCGTGGCCAACTTGAGCAGCACCAAGGCGGCTATCGATTTGATCAGCAACCCGGCAGTGACCACCGAGGCTATCAGTACCAGGGGCTGTTGCATGTCGCGTACCAGTGCCAGGATCAACAGACCCAGGCCGAGCAGATTGAAGAACACGACGGCGGCTTCGGCAAGCACCAGCAGTTGCGGCGCGTGCGAGAAGTAGGCTGGCAGGTCTAAGGTGGCGCGCAGGTAGCCGGTGCCGAAAGACTGCGCCGTGGAATGCAGATTAGTAACCAGCCAGAGCAAAACGACGACCAGGCCGGCATCGGCCAGCGTTCCCGGAACGAACCAATGGCGCCGCAATGCGGCGAGTCGCTGGCCCGGAAACCCTGTAGGTGAGAGCAGCGGTGCGACCATCGCTCCGAGTAGCGCGCCGGCGCTGTTGGTAAGCAAATCGACATTGGAGGCGATGCGCGCCGGCAGGAACATCTGCCCCCCCTCCATGGCCAGGCTCAACAGAGCGGCGAGCAGGGCGGCCCAAATCACTGCAGCCAGGTTGCCCAGGCGCATGGCCAGCCCCAGTGCCAGCAGGAATCCGAACGGCACGTAGGCGACCAGATTGATGAGAATGTCATCGAGGGTGATGTAGCGCGGCCAGGGCGCGGTCAGGAATCCCAGAATTTCGTCGGGCGGGAAACGCCAGCCGCGGAACGGCTGCAGGCTGGCATAGACGATGATGAGCAGGTAAGCTAGCGCAAGTATCCACGCCAGGCGAGCGCCGCGCGGCATGTCGTTTCTGTGCGGCGTGTGCGGAATCGGTTCCATTGACCACATTTTATGACATCTTTAACGGCGACGCCGATGGCATCTGCGCGCTGCAGCAACTGCGACTCGAGGAGCCGCGAGAGAGCGTGCTCGTTACCGGCGTCAAGCGTGACATCCGGCTGCTCGACCGCGTCGACGCCGGTGCGGGAGACGAACTCACGGTACTCGATATTTCACTGCGCACCAACGCGGACGAACTCGGGCGCCTGCTCGGGCAGGGCGCGCGCTGCCGCTACTTCGATCATCATGCCCCGGGTGACATTCCGAGCCATGAAAATTTCAAGGCATTTATCGATACCGCCCCCGACATCTGCACCAGCCTGATCGTCGACCGCTATTTGTCGGGCCGGCAGCGGATCTGGGCGGTCGTGGCGGCGTTCGGCGACAACCTCGTCAAATCCGCGCTGCGCACTGCCGAACTGCTGGGACTGGAATCGCTCGATACCGAGCGCCTGCGCGAACTGGGCGAGGGTATCAACTACAACGCCTATGGCGCCACGTTGGAGGACCTGCACTATCACCCGGCGGACCTGTTCGAGACCCTGAGCCATTACAGCGATCCGCGCGACTTCATCGACGGCGAACCGGTGTTTGAGGTGCTGAGGAACGCTGCTTTAGACGACCTTTCCTTTGCCGAGGGCATCGCGGCGCACAGCGGCAACGCCAAGGGTGCGGTGTTCATTTTGCCGGATGCCGCATGGAGCCGGCGCGTCAGCGGGGTTTTCAGCAATCGCCTGGCGCAGGCCCATCCGCAGCGAGCTCACGCGGTGCTGGTGACAAAAGTCGGCGGCTATACGGTGAGCGTGCGCGCGCCGGTTGCACTAGCCATGGGTGCTGACGATCTGTGTTCCAGGTTTGAAACCGGCGGTGGCCGCAAGGCGGCGGCGGGAATTAATTTGCTGCCGGAATCTGAACTCGGGCGGTTCATCGCCGCTTTCGAACAACAATATCCAGTCTGATGTAGCAGATTTGCGCTATTTGAGCGCTTCTATCGCGGCGCGGATTTTGCTGTTGGCGGACCACTTTTTGAAATCTTCCCTGGCGCGCGCCCAAGCCACACCACTTCGGCTACGGACGGGCGGTCACGTTGAGATCCGCGGCGGGCTTTTGCAGTACGTTCATCTCTATGGCGAGAAAGGCGATCAGCCACAACAGGGCATCGTAGGCATCAAACCACTCGCCGCGCCATGCCCAGACCCCGACCATGACCGCCAGCCCGCTGTAGAGCAGGCTTCCGGCAGTTCCAAACCACAGCCGGCTGCGTGCCAGGGCATGCGGAAAACGCACTTCAACTTCGAGCAGGATGACGACGCCTATCCACAGGCCGATATTGATGGCGTCCAGCCAGGCTTTGCCTAAGACGTAACCCGCGGCAGCGATACAGACACCGGCCCCGGCAGCAAGCCTTACGAGATGAACCAGGCGCAAGGCACGTTCGCCCTGCACCAGACGAGGGTAAGCGGTCTCGAGCTCGAACAACGCCAGCAGCGTCAGCCATGCCACGGTATCGATGGTGGCGCTGACCGTGCCATAAAATGAGAAAATCGCGGCATTGACCGCGATCAGGATGAAGACGAGCGACTTGATACATAGATAGCAGCGGTTGATCAGCGAGGCAGGCAACATGAGTTTGTTACCGCTACTGCGGGAAGAGGGCTGGCCTCACGTGACCCGCGAGATATTTGGCGCTACACCGTATCGTTGCGGCAGTAGCGAGCCGACGAGAATTCCAGCAAAGGCCGCCATCAAACCGGCGAGTTGCGGTGGCCACAGTCCGGAGGGGTTGACGATTTCCAGCGTGATCCAGGTCGCGAGGCCGGCAATAATCGCGCACGCGGCGCCCTGGGTCGTGGCGCGCTTCCAGTACAGCCCGAATACCAGGGGAATGAAAGCCGAGACCAGGGTGACTTTGTAGGCGTTTTCTACCATCTTGTGGATGGTGGCATCGGTGTATAAAGCGTAACCGGTGACGATCAGCGCGAAGCACACGACGACACCACGCGTCAACCACAGGAACCGGCTGTCGCTCATCTCCTTCAACATGCCTTTCAGTATATTTTCGGAAATGGTGACGGAGGGTGCGAGCAGCGTGCCGCTCGCGGTGCTCATGATCACCGAAAGCAGCGCGCCGAAGAATATCACCTGCGCAAAAAGCGGCAGGTGGTTCAAAATCAATGTGGGCAGGATCAACTGTGAGTCGGTTTTCAGCAATCCCGAGACCATGGCAGGATCGATCAATGTCGCGGCATAGGCCAGAAACAGCGGCACGAATGCGAACAGGAAATAGGCGGAGCCGCCCAGTATCGAGCCGTAGGCCGCGGTGTTTTCGGTTTTGGAAGAGTTGACCCGCTGAAACACGTCCTGCTGTGGAATTGAGCCGAAGCCCATCGTGACCCAGGCGGCGATGAACATCAGCATGTCGGCCAGTTCGAGTTTGGGCCAGAACTGCAGGCGGCCGCTGTCCGCGGCGTGGCGGATAACCGTGCCGACGCCCCCTGCCATGCCGGCAACGAGCCAGGCGATGTAAAACAAGCCCAAAACGATGATGATCATCTGGACAAAAGTGGTGAAGGCCACCGACCACATGCCGCCAAGCAGCGTATAGACGAGCACCACGCCGGCGCCGATGATCATGCCGGCTTCCTGGGAGATGTCGCCCTGGGTCAGCACGTTGAACACCAGTCCCAAAGCCGTGATCTGGGCCGATACCCAACCCAGATAAGACAGGGCGATACAGGTGCTGGTGACCAGTTCCACCGGCCGGTTGTAGCGCAGTCGATAGAAATCACCGATAGTCAGCAGGTTCAAGCGATACAACGGCCGGGCGAAGAACAGCCCGACCAGGATCAGGCACAGTGAGGCGCCGAACGGGTCGGACACCAGTCCGCCGAGGCCTTCGCGGAGGAAGGTGGCAGAGATGCCAAGCACGGTTTCGGCGCCGAACCAGGTCGCAAATACCGCGGCAAACACGATGTAAATGGGAAGATGCCGCCCGGCAGTAATGTAGTCCTTCGTGTTATGCACCCGCAGCGCGGCGACAAGTCCGATGCCGATGGAAATCACCAGATAGGCGATGACAAACCAGAGCAACATGGCCGACCCTTTATGCAATGGAACACAGCAGGATTGCCCGCGCCCGGATGCCGGGGGGCCGTGCTTCGCGCTTCAGGCGCGGCACACCTGGTCAAATTATAACGGAGGCGGTGTAATTTTGAAGTGGGAGCGACCTAATAATTTGTCGCAACGGTATCCGCGCGCGGAGTGTATTGAGACGCGCCGCTCGCTACCCCAGCAGTAACACCGCAACTGCGGCCGACAGCAGGCCCGTCAGCACGAGAAGCAGCAGGGTCTGGCGCTGCTGTTCGCGCAACAAGGCATCCACCTTGTTTTGAAGATGCAGGGTGCGCTCGTCGTCGAGGAAGCGGTGTATCAGGCGCGGCAGTTGCGGCAGAATGGCGGTCCAGAACGGCGCTTCCTCGCGCACATGCCGAACCAGTCCGCGCCAGCCGACGCGTTCCGACATCCAGCGTTCGAGATAGGGCTTGGCGGTGTCCCACAAATCGAGATCGGGGTCGAGGTCGCGTCCCAGGCCCTCGATATTGAGCAGGGTTTTCTGCAGCATCACCAGCTGCGGCTGGATCTCGACATTGAAGCGGCGCGAGGTCTGGAACAGGCGCAGCAGCACCTTGCCGAACGAGATTTCCTTCAGCGGTCTGTCGAAAACGGGTTCGCACACCGTGCGGATCGCCGCTTCGAAGTCGTCGATCGGAGTGCCTTTCGGCGCCCAGCCGGATTCGATGTGTACCTCGGCCACGCGACGGTAATCGCGCCGGAAAAAGGCGATGAAGTTCTGCGCCAGGTAGTTCTGGTCGGTTTCGGTAAGCGTGCCCATGATGCCGAAATCCAGCGCGATATATTGCCCTTCACTCGTGACAAAAATATTGCCCGGATGCATGTCAGCATGAAAAAACCCGTCGCGAAACACCTGGGTAAAGAAAATTTCGACCCCGGCGCGCGCCAGCTTCGGAATATCCACACCCTGTTCCCGCAGCTTATTGACGTGCGAGACCGGGGTGCCGTGCATGCGCTGCATCACCATGACCCCGGTCGAGCAGTAATCCCAGTAGACCTCAGGCACCAGCAGCAGCGGCGAGTTCTGGAAGTTGCGTCCGAGCTGGCTCGCGTTCGCCGCTTCGCGCATCAGGTCGAGTTCGTCATCGAGATGCTTGGCGAATTCGGCCACGACCTCGCGCGGCTTCAGGCGTTTGCCGTCGGCCCACAGCAGTTCGATCAGGCTCGCGCCGGCGTCGAGCAGCGCCAGATCATGGGCGATGATGCTCGAAATACCGGGCCGCAGCACCTTGATTGCGATTTCATTGCCATTGTGCAGCCTGGCCAGATGCACTTGTGCGACCGAGGCGCTGGCCACCGGCTCGCGCTCGAATTCGTCGAACACCTGGTCGACCGGTTTGCCGTAAACGCGTTCGAGTATGGCCATGACCTGCGTAGCGGGAAACGGCGGCACCTGGTCCTGCAATTTGGCAAGTTCGTCGGCGATATCGGCCGGCAACAGATCGCGGCGGGTCGAGAGCACCTGGCCGAACTTGACGAAAATCGGCCCCAGCGTTTCCAGTGCCTGGCGCAGTCTTTGAGCGCGCGGCCCCTCGATCCGGCGCCAGAACAGCACAGCATTGAGCAGGGCGCGCAGACCGCGCACCCGCTCGTGGCCGAGGTAGAACTCGTCGAGCCCGAAACGCAGGCTGACGGTGAAAATTTTCAGTAATCGAAACAAGCGCATACCCGGATTGTAACCGACAAGGTTATTTTCAACACCCGCTTGACGGGTGTGCCAGGACCGCCAAGAAAACCCGATTGCAACCCTGTCCGGGGAAGATAGCCGGGCCTAACTTGGAACTTTAGTGCTGCGGGAACGCCGCTGGCGCTGGTTTGCCGGTGGGCTTGGGAAGGCGGGTGTGGAGAAAATGCTTAGCGGACCGTGAGATTTTCCAGTCTTTTTTCGAGGCGGGCGGCATCGTCGCGCAATGCATCGACGTCGCGGTTGAACTGTACAACATCCTGGGCCCGCGCGATGAGCGGCCGCTCTTCGGTCCAGTATTCGGCGAATGATCTGACCAGGTTGTCCATGGACTGGGCGCGCCACTGGTCGAGCGTCCTGCCGGTTTGCACCATGCGGTGGGCGACGATATCGCCAAATATCCGGCTCAAATCCTCTTCGGCGTCCCAACGCAGATTGCTGGCGACATGGTTGATTGCTGCAGCAAACCCGGTGTCGCCCTCGATGTTGATTTCTTTCCAGGCTGTTTCGTCTCGAGTCGCCATGCGCAGCAGCAGCCCGGGCGTGAAATTGATGATGACATCGGGCGTGGCTGCGGCCGTGGCGGTCTCTACTTCGCCGTTATCCATGACAGTGAGCGCGAATGTGAACGGCGGGCATACGAATTGCGCAGTCTTCCCTGCGTAAGGTACAAGCCGTAGCACTGCCCAGGTATTGCTGCGCAGCAGATGATTAATCGAGGATGAAATGGCCGGGTCGAGCATGCTGTGGGCTTGTGGTGGGAAAATTAATAAACCGGGGGAAAGCCCAGGCGTTTATTGGTGAGTGGATATAATTAAATTATACCTGCCTGCGACAGCGCGGCCAGTTTGCTCTGTTACCATCGATATATTTTAATCGTATTAAATACAAGGGGTTGCTGTTATCGGTGCATGTTGCCGGCGTCGCCGCGCGTGTAGCTGACCAGTTCGAATACATTCCAGTCTTTTCTGACGATGCGGCTGCAGCCGCCCCTGTCGCAGGACTGCCGCTTGTCGATGTAACGCGATGAACTGACGTGTTTGACGACTTGGCCGAGTGCGGGCGCATACCAGTCGACTTCAATAATGTCATCTTCTTCCTGGTCATAATCCCAATTGCCGGCATAGACCAGGCGCCGCACCTTGATCGCATCATATGCTCCAGCCGGCACGGTAACGCGCTCCCAGCCCCGCACATTGCCGTCAATTCTGACGCGGTTGGTGCGGCCAGAGGCAGGATCGGTCGCCTTGATGTAAGCGCGCCAGGTTTTGCCGGCTTCAAGAGGGAAAGGCAGCGCCGGATAAGGCGGGTTGTAGCGGAAGTTCTGCAGATTGGTCATTGGTTTTTCCAGCCAGTTCCAGTCGCGGGTGAAGATCTGGGTGCCGGCCGGTTCCCCGTCATGGGTGACCTGCACGATCATGCGCTGCGCCTCCAAGGCGGTCACGGTATAGCGGTAAGTACCTTTAGAAATCTGGGTGTAGCCGTCGTGCAACTGATAAGACCAGCTGTCGCCGACACGGACTTGAGGCGCAGTAACGCTGGCCGGCATGCCGGCCGGCGGTGTCTGGGGCAAAGGTGCCGCACAACCGGTCAACAACAGGATAATAAACACCGAAATATTTCTCATCGCTACCCTGTCCATGATTAGATTACCGTTGGATGAACCCCGGGCTGCCATGTACGCGGCACAGTGGATTGCAGCAACTTTACCCCGGGGACTGGCGCAAAGCGAACACCAGTTGCGGGGGAAATATTCCTGTCAGATTTTGTAGCCGCGATGCAGCGCGACGACGCCGGCTGCAAGATTGAAATATTCGACCTGCTCGAAGCCCGCCTGTTCCATCATCTGTTTCAGATGTTCCTGGTCGGGATGCATGCGGATGGATTCGGCCAGATAGCGATAACTTTCAGCGTCTTTGGTGATGAGCTTGCCCAGTCGCGGCAGCACCTGAAACGAGTAGGTGTCATAAAGGGGCTCAAGTGGTTTCCAAACCCGGGAAAATTCGAGCACGATCAGCCTGCCGCCGGGCCTGAGCACGCGCAACATTTCGGCGAGCGCAATCTCCTTGTGCGTCATGTTGCGCAGACCGAAGGCAACGCTTACGCAGTCAAAGCTGTCGGAAGGAAAGGGCAGTTTCTCGGCGTCACATTGCGCAACGGTAGCGATCACGCCGTCATCGAGCAGACGGTCACGGCCGATGGTCAGCATCGCGGCATTGATGTCGGTGAGCACGACGGCACCATCAGGGCCGACGCGTTGCGCAAATTTTCGAGATAAATCTGCAGTGCCGCCGGCGACGTCAAGAACGCGGTCTCCGGGGCGCACCTGGCTTTGCTCGATGGCAAAGCGTTTCCACAGCCGGTGCAGTCCCGCCGACATCAGGTCGTTCATCAGGTCGTAGCGGCCGGCGACCGAATCGAACACGCCGGCGACCTTGCGTGCCTTTTCTTCCTCGGCGACGTTCTGATAGCCGAAATCGGTGGTTTTGGTCATGATGGTAATGAGTGATTGGTTGTGATGGGTGAAATGCCATGTATCACCCTCTCCCCCGGCAGTCCGGGGGAAGACAGAACAGCGAGGTGTTCGAATTGGGGGAACGGCTCACCACTTTATTCACCCTTCACGGTTTCTCGCGGCTTGCGCCTGCGTCCTGCATGCGTTTCAGATAATGCTGCCACATCTCGTCCTGGCGCATGCCGTAATCATAAAGCAGATCCCAGGAGTAGATTCCGGTATCGTGGCTGTCGGAAAAGGTGAGCTGGATCGCATAACTTCCGACCGGCTCTATTTTCTGGATTTCAACGTTTTTCTTGCCGACCTGCAGCACCTCCTGTCCGGGGCCGTGGCCACGAACTTCGGCGGAAGGCGAATAAACCCGCAAAAATTCACAAGGCAACTGAAAGGTCTTGCCGTCGCTGAAGGCAATTTCCAGGAAGCGTGATTTCTGGTGCAACTTGATTTCGGTCGGCTGCGGCACCGATTTGTTGAGTCCGGCCATTTTCATCCGTTGCAGTTTTCTGGGACTGGCATCATAACCGAGAAGGTGTTAAAGGAAAACTCTGATCTTAAAGGGGTTTTTTTCTCGTTTTCGCACCTGTCACATCAATGTCACATTTCTTTCATAATATCGACAGCTGCTGACATATCCGGATTGCACATGCCTGCTTCAATATTAGTGGTGGAAGATGAGCCGGCCATCCAGGAGCTGATTTCATACAACCTGGAACTTGCCGGGCATCAGGTGCTGCGCACCGATAGTGCGGAGGGGGCGATGGCCATGGTGCGGGCCGCCTTGCCCGATATGGTGGTGCTCGACTGGATGCTGCCGGGAATGAGCGGCATCGAATTCGCGCGGTGGTTGCGCGCCGACCGGCGCACGCAGGCGGTGCCGTTGATCATGCTGACCGCCAGGGCCGATGAACAGGACAAGCTCGCGGGACTGGAAACCGGCGCTGATGATTACCTGACCAAGCCGTTCAGCCCAAGAGAACTTCTGGCGCGCGTCAAAGCCGTGCTGCGCCGGCGCGCGCCTCAGGCCACGGATGACACGGTAAAGGCGGCCGGACTCTCGCTCGACCCGGCAAGCCACCGGTTGCTCGGTAACGGCACGCCGATCGCGCTGGGGCCGACGGAATTTCGAATGCTGCATTTCCTGATGACACATGCCGAACGCGTGCATACGCGCGCCCAGTTGCTGGACCAGGTATGGGGCGACCATGTTTTCGTCGAAGAGCGCACCGTCGACGTTCATATCCGCCGCCTGCGCAAGGCGCTTGAACTCACGGGCCATGACCATCTGATCAAAACGGTACGCAGCGCCGGTTACAGTTTTTCGGAGAATGCCTGAAGAGCCTGGTCCATCGGGCATGCGATAATACGCAGATGTCACCGGAGACCTGCTCGTGAACGGCATCTGGGGTCGGTCGCTAAGCTTGCTGGCGCTGCTGCTGCTGGCATGCATGGTGGCTTGGCCGATCTTCGGCGCGACCGCCGCGCTTGTAATGTTTTCAGCAGCCCTGCTGGTCACGGTTCTTCTGTATCTGCGCAACATTTCCAGGCTGCTTGAATGGTTGCGCGACCCGAAACCGGACACGGTGCCGCAGGCCCTGGGCATATGGGATGAGGTGTTTGCGGTGCTCTATCGCATGCTGCGCCGCCAGAGCCAGAGCGAAACACAACTAGCCGCGACGCTTAACGATTTTCGGCTGGCTGGCTCGGCCATGCCCGACGGCATGGTGATCCTCGATCAGGCCGACCGAATCGAATGGTGCAATCCCAAGGCGCAACAGCATTTCGGTCTAGATCGCGAGCGCGACAGCGGCCAGCAGATCACTTATCTCGTGCGTCATCCGCAATTTTCCGAAAAACTGCATTCCCTGAATTACAGCGAGCCGCTTACTCTGAGGCAGTCGCACGCCGCCGAGCTTGTCCTCTCGGTGCAGATCGTGCCGTATGGTGACCGCCAGAAGCTCGTCATCAGCCGTGACATCACGGAACTCGAGCGGGTGGAAATAATGCGCCGTGATTTTGTCGCCAATGTGTCACATGAGTTGCGGACACCGCTCACCGTATTTACAGGATTCCTGGAAACCATTTCCGACACGAAGGCCCCGGAAGACGGCCCCCTGGCGCGCGCCCTCCCGTTAATGATGGATCAGGCGCGCCGCATGCAGTATCTGGTGGAGGATTTGCTGACGTTGTCGCGGCTGGAGACTTCCGGCAATCCGCTGCATGACGAGCGCGTCAACGTGCCGCGGCTGGTGCGTTCCCTGCATCAGGACGCACTGGCGCTTTCTGCCGGGCGGCACCGCATTGTGCTCAATATCGAAAGCGAGGCCTGGCTTGCCGGCAGCGAACACGAATTGCGGAGCGCCTTCAGCAACATGATCAGTAATGCAATCCGTTACACGCCCGAAGGCGGGGAGGTGGCGATCGACTGGAAACGCCAGGGGGATCAGGCGGTTTTTGCCGTGCGCGACAGCGGTATTGGAATCCAGGCGCAACACGTGCCGCGAATCACGGAGCGTTTCTACCGGGTTGATCGAAGCCGTTCGCGCGAAACAGGCGGGACAGGCCTCGGGCTGGCAATCGTGAAACACGTGCTGAATCGCCACCAGGGGGGGCTAGAGATATTGAGCGAGCCCGAGCGCGGCAGCACGTTCCTCGCGCTGTTTCCGGCTCAGCGGGTGATAGCCCCAGACTCGATTGCGGAGACGGCCTGAAAACGCAACAAGCGTGACACAGGCCCTAGAAGATAGTGATGGTGCCGCGGTCGAAATCGCCGCCTTTCTCCAGCAGATTGAGGAGTTTTGCGACTTGCTTGCGATCGGAGTGCACTTCGACAAAGCGTCCGTTCTGGAACCAGCCGGCAGGCAAGATCAATGTTGCAGGCGTATTCGGCACGGCGACTTCGGGCAGATAAATTGCGCGTTCATAACGGTTATTGCCCACCGGATTGAAATTCGAGGGCCGTACAGAGATGGGGTGCGGGATGCCCGGAAACAGGCGTATTCCGCACGATAGGCTGTTGTTTCCGTCGACCTTCAGCCATTGCACCAGGCCAAGTTGAAACTGAGTGCTGTCTGCGCGGCACACGGCAAGCAGCTGATTATGGCTGATGCGCGCTTGGCCATTCAGGTTGCGCTGCATGCACATGAAACCCGACGCACTATAGTTGAGGATTTCCCACGACTCGAGAATGTCTTCGCCGGTGTCTTTCTCCGGGGTCTCGACGCGTGAAATAAAACCGAAGGTATCAACGTCCCGTCTTTCCCGCGAAGTCAGCTCCCCGGGTTGACGGAACGCGCGGCTGCCGCTTAATTGCATATGCACGGCCGACAGGCCGACACATACGCTGACTGGCGCTTCGGCAAGGCTGCGGTCCTCGCTGCGCGCAGTACCGGCGCGGCACCATTGCACATAAAGCAGCATCAGAAGATTTTCGCAGCCCGGTTGGCGCGCATCGCTACCCAGCCCGAGTCGTGCGGGTGTCTGGCCCTGTTTCAGAAGATTAATGACCTGACGCAGTGTTTTCGACAGTTGCTCAAGGTCAAGATAGCGCAGATTCGGCTGCGGCTCGATATCGCCGGCGAGCGTCACCCCGCTGGCCCCACCCAGATCGAGCACGAGCGAAGGTACCTGGCTTTGCGGCAGAGGTTGTGAGCTAAGACCGACCAGAGCCGTCCACTTCTCGAGCCAGCGGTGAACGAAATTCATCTGGCGGACCGATAATGAATACGGATTGGCAAGGTGAAAGAGCAGCGTCTGCATATAGCTTTCGGCGCAGCTTGAATCCGGATCCTGCTGGGCGAAGCTGTCCTGCACGCGTATGCGCGAGTAGCCGTGCTGTTCTGAATAAGAGTAGAGCTCGTGAAGCGCGTGCCACACCATGCCCGGCACCTGGCGATAAACGCGGCAATAGTCGAGCATCGTGCAGCCCAGATAACGCATACAACGCATGGTCACCAGTGCCACATGGGGTGCAATGGCAAGGTCGCCATCGCGGTAGGCCTGCAGGCAGGCCTGATAGTTGCGGCCCAGATCCTGCCACAGCACGATCGCGTTATCCCAGGCGGCGGCCTCGGCGGCATCCAGTGGCAGCGGTTTGCCCGCAAAGCGTTTGGCGGATTCTTCCTGCAGAAAAACCAGCGCGTCCTTCAGGGTTTCCAGAATTTTCAGTCGTTCGAGTGCAGGCAGCTGCGTCTCGGCGAGCGCGGCAACCTGCGCGGATAGCGCCTGTTGCGCCTGCTGAACGTTGGTCAGCGGCAGCGATTCAATCCAGTGTTTGGAATCTGTGCTGTTAGTAAACTGCAGACTAACGGTGGCGTTCATATATTCAACAGTCATCGGCTGGGTGCCCATTTTGCATTTCCTGTCGGTTTAGTCTGTGGAATGTGCCGTGGGCTTCGTGCCCGCAGTGTCGTTAATGGGCGCATTCTGACAATTTTGGTCAGGCTAACCGAGCAGGCTATCAAAGTATGTGAATTAGATCACAGCCTTAAGAAAAGGCCGGAACTGCCGGAAATAAACCACATTACTGAATTTACGGCTGTCTGCGATGATAGTTTATCCCAAGCTTGCGGCAAGTCTTGACGTCAGCTTGATGGCCAAGTCTGCGCAATTATCCGACTGGGGACTGCGTTGCAGTTGTCCCCACACTGGTTGCGGAAAGTGCGGGTCATTTTCGAAGCGCGGGATCACGTGCCAGTGCAGATGCGGCGTGATATTGCCCAGACTCGCCAGATTTATCTTGTGTGGTTGCAGCAGTTCTCGCAGCGCCGATTCGACTACGAAGACGGTGTGCATCAGATGTTCGCGCTCACGTTCGGGCAGGTCGGTCATTTCCCTGGCGTGGGCCTGCCAGATGACGCGGCAGAAACCGGGATAGCCGGGTTCATTGACAAGCACGATGCGGCACTGTGAGCCCTGCCATAACAACTCGCCGCCGATTTCCATGCATAATTCACAACTCATTGATTATTCTCAACATTATTGTAGTGTCGATATTATGTGCCAGCCGGAACAAACCGATCGTGCAAGGTTCTACGTTCCATGTCCAAGAGTACAGCGGTCAGCAGCTGACAGGCTGCCAACCTTGGACCTTTTACTATAAAAGTACGCGTTCGATGCCGCCGCTGTTGGCTTGGGCCACATACCGGGCCATCCAGTCCGGGCCGAGCAGGTGTTTTGCCATTTCCACCACGATATAGTCAGCCTGCGTGCCGGCATCATCATCGTAGCGGGCAAGTCCTTGCAGGCATGACGGGCAGGAGGTCAAAATTTTGATCTCGCCTTTGTTGCCGTCCTCGCGCAAGGCTTCAGCGCCCTTGCGCATTTCCTGCTCCTTGCGAAAGCGGATCTGGGTGGAGATGTCGGGACGGGTGACCGCCAGCGTTCC
>CALOEN010000058.1:0-4302 GCA_942492335.1 uncultured beta proteobacterium
GCGACTAAGAGCGCCTAACATAATGAAACACGTGGTGCGCTGTCACGATTTTGGCTCAGGGCGCGAAGCTCACCGCAACCAATATCGCGAATATTGGTAAGGGGAGCGACAATGCCATGGGCCAAAATTCGTGCCAGCCCAAAGGGTTACGGCTAAAATCGGCGGCGCGCCGAAGCGTGGAGCAGGGATCGGCGCAACGTGGAGCAGGGACCCGCTTGCGGGGATGCGACCGTGGAGCCGATCGTGAGCGCGTCGTGTCAAAGCCGATCCCATGCGCGTCTGCGGGGTCAGATCCCCAAAGGGGCCCCTCTTCCGCCCTCCGACGCGCCCCGCTTGCGGGGATGCGACCGCGCAGGCGTGCGTGAGGCCCGTGCATGATGGCGCGCTTACGTCCCGCTCCGGGGTCGCATCCAAGCATAGAACGCTTGGAACCTGCTCCGCCCTGCACGGGACACTTTGTCGGCCGACTTGACCATGCGCCCCGGACTCGGTCTCGCGCAGCGTGGTGCGGGAAGGGGCGCCAAGCGGCGTGTGGATGCGATGGTGTCCCGGGGCTTCAGCGGCTACTCCCGCAAACGGGCCTGCGGCTAACGAGTCGCAGCCGCCGCGATATGGCCTGCGTCGTCCTTCGCGTTATCGCCGATTTTCGCTCGTAACGCACACGTGTTTCATTATGTTAGGCGCTCTTGGGCTCCAACTGGATCCGCATCTCCCGGTGCGGAATGCCTGCCTCGATGAATTCATCACCCGCGACGACGTTAAAGCCGTGCCGGGCATAAAAACCCAGCGCGTGGGTCTGGGCATGGAGTTTGATGGTGTGCAACCCGTTCTGGTGCGCTTGAACGAGCAACGCCCGCAGGATCGCGCTGCCCACGCCCTTGCTGCGCCATTCCTGCAGCACAGCAATGCGGCCGATATGTCCGTTGGGCAGCAGGCGCCCCGTGCCGATGGGCTCGCCCGTGACGCTCAGCGCGAGCACATGGCGGGACGTTGCGTCGGCATCGTCCCATTCGAGCGCCTCGGGCACCTTCTGCTCATCGATGAATACGCTACGGCGCACGGCTTGCAGCGCGGCGTGGCAGGTGCGCCAGCCGGTGGGACGAACGATGAAAGCAGGTGGTGTCACCATAAGAGTGAATTATAATACCAGTTAAAGCTCACGCCATAGACGATGCTCTAACTGCTCGCGTTCTAACTGACGGTAATCGCCGCCGTTCAACGCGCGCTGGCACTATTGCAAACCATACTGGCCGGGAACATGCAAAACCTCTGGAACGACAAAGAAGCCCGTGCATGTGATGGTGATCTGGCATTGCGGGTTTATACCTCGCGGCTGCTCGGGCGCGACAAGTCCCTGGTGTTGCACGGCGGCGGCAACACTTCAGTAAAAATCCGCGAGCGCAACCTGGTCGGCGACGAGGAGGACATTCTCTACATCAAAGGCAGCGGCTGGGACCTCGAATTTATCGAGGAAGCCGGGTTTTCTCCCGTACGCATGGCGCATGTGCTGAAGCTGGCCAGGCTCGATGCCCTGAGCGACCCGCAGATGGTCAATGAACTTCTCACCCACCTGACGTGTGCGACTGCGCCCGCACCCTCGGTCGAGACTATCCTGCACGCGATCCTGCCCCATAAATATGTTGATCATACCCATGCCGATGCGGTGCTGGCTGTGACCAACACCGCTGACGGTGAAGCGCGCATACGCGAGATTTACGGTGACAAGGTGGTGCTGATTTCATATGTGATGCCGGGTTTCGATCTCGCCCGTGTGTGCGCGGTGAAGTTTCCCGGCGAAGCCCGAACCGGCACCATGGGCATGGTGCTGATGAACCACGGCATTTTCTCGTTCGGTGCTACTGCACGCGAGTCGTATGACCGGATGATCGAGTTGGTGCAGATGGCCGAGGATTATCTCGCAAAGCACAACGCATGGACGCTGCCCGGCAAGCGACAAGAGACAATGCATGATCAATCCGTGCGCACCAGGGTTGCAGGACTGCGCCGGAATATTTCCCGGGTAGCAGGATTCCCGCTGGTGATGCCGGTTAAAAATGACGACCGCAGTCTTGCGTTTGCCAAGCGGGAAGACGTCAATCTTCTGTCCCAGCAAGGCCCGGCAACTCCAGACCATGCCATACGCACCAAACGTCTGCCATTGATCGGCGACGACGTCGGAGCCTATGCGCAAGCCTACCGCGATTACTTCAATCGACACGCGCCGGACGCCAAAGAACCCCGGACCATGCTCGATGTTGCGCCGCGCATCGTTCTCGATCCGGCATTGGGCCTGTGCACACTGGGGCGCTCTGCAAAAGACGCGGCAATCGTGGCCGATATCTACGCGCACACGATGGACGTGATCGGTCGCGCCACATTGCTTGGCGGTTATCGTGCGCTGCCGGAAAAAGATATTTTCGAAGTGGAATACTGGGACCTGGAGCAGGCCAAACTCAGAAAAGGCAGCAAGCCGCCGGCGTTCAGCGGCGAGGTAGCGCTGGTGACCGGCGCCGCCTCGGGCATCGGCAAAGCCTGTGTCGACTCGCTGCTTACCCGTGGTGCGGCAGTAATTGGACTGGATATCAATCCAGATGTTTCGAGCCTGCACCAGAGAACGGATTTTCTCGGCATCCGCTGCGACGTGACGGCCGAAGACCAAGTCACGGCTGCGCTGGAGGCCGGCGTCAGGGCTTTTGGCGGGCTGGACATGTTGATCCTCAATGCCGGCATCTTCCCGGGTGGCGCTGAGATCTCGACCTTGCAATCCGTCGTCTGGCGCAAAATCATGCAAGTCAATCTCGATGCCAACCTGATCCTGATGCGCGAGTGCCACGCTTTGCTCAAACTCGCGCCGCACGCAGGACGCGTAGTGGTCATCGGCTCGAAAAATGTCCCAGCGCCGGGCCCGGGTGCCGCGGCATATTCCGCTTCCAAAGCCGCACTCAATCAACTGGCGCGCGTTGCCGCGCTCGAATGGGGCGCCGACGACATCCGCGTCAACGTGCTGCACCCGAATGCGGTGTTCGATACCGGCATCTGGACCGACGAGGTGCTCGCTGCGCGCGCTGCGCATTACGGTCTGTCTATCGACGACTACAAAAAGAAAAACGTGCTTAATGTAGACGTCACCAGCCGCGACGTTGCCGAACTCGCCGCCGAGATGTGCAGCCCGCTGTTCGCCAAGACCACCGGCGCCCAGGTCTCCGTGGACGGCGGGAACGAGCGTGTTATCTGAGAGCGGAAAGCGGTAAGAACGAACAACGAATCACTCACAACGGAACTGCACCATGCCCACCTACCACACACTGCGCTGGCACGAGGGCACGCTCGAGATGCTGGACCAGCGGGAATTACCCGAGCGCTGTGTGTATCTTGCTTTCGAGTCAGCACAAGCCGTTGCCGATGGCATACGCAGCTTGGTGGTGCGCGGCGCACCCGCCATTGGTTGCGCCGCGGCCTACGGCATTGCGCTCGAGGCATTGCGGCTGCGGCACGAGGCGAAGGTGGCGTTCGATGCCGGTCTCGAACGCGCGTTCGAGACACTGGCGCAAAGCCGCCCCACCGCAGTCAACTTGTTCTGGGCACTGTCCCGCATGCGCGCCAGGCTCGCCTCATTGCAGGGAACGGACGGAGAACTTGCGGCCGTTGCGCTGCTCACCGAAGCGCATGACATGCTTGAACAAGATATCGCGCTCAACCGCCTGATGGGGCAGCATGGCAGCGCCCTGCTCCAGGACGGCGCGCGCGTGCTCACCCATTGCAACGCCGGCGCGCTGGCCACCGCCGGCCATGGCACGGCGCTGGGCGTAATCCGTTCTGCCGTGGAATCGGGAAAAACCATCAGCGTCATCGCCGACGAAACACGCCCCTTTCTGCAGGGGGCGCGCCTGACGGCCTGGGAACTGATGCAGGACGACATTCCAGTCACGCTGATCGCGGATAACGCCGCCGGACTGCTGATGAGTCGTGGCGAGATCGATGCGGTGATTGTCGGCGCCGACCGGGTCGCGGCCAATGGCGATGTGGCCAACAAGATCGGCACGTACAGTGTCGCGGTGCTGGCGCGGCGCCACGCCATCCCGTTTTATGTCGCATGCCCGCTGTCGACCATAGATCTCAGTATCGCTTCGGGTGCCGGGATTACGATCGAGGAACGCGCACTGGAGGAAGTAACCGGTTTTCGCGAGCAGCGCTGGGCGCCGGCCGGTGTACAGGTCAGGAACCCGGTGTTCGATGTGACACCGGCGGAACCTGTTTCAGGATTGATTACGGAACAGGGCGTAGTGCTCGCCCCCGATCAGG
>CALOEN010000059.1:0-10190 GCA_942492335.1 uncultured beta proteobacterium
ATCTTTATCTGATTTGTGCCACTGATCAGATGCGGACGGGTCGCATACGTCCCGCCCGATACTGCCATGGCTGCTATTACATCCAGCCGCGTTCTTTGTAGTACTTGACCGCTCCGTCGTGCAACGGCGCTGAAAGGCCTTCGGTAATCATTTCCTTTTCAGTCAGGTTGGCAAAAGCCGGATGCAATTTCTTGAAGTCATCAAAATTTTCAAACACCGCCTTGACGATGGTGTAAACGACTTCGTCAGAAACATCGGAGCTGCTGACTAACGTTGCGGCGACGCCAAAGGTCTGGATGTCTTCCTTATTGTTATACATGCCAGCCGGAATAACCGCCTTGCGATAGAAAGGATTATCGGCGACGAGCTTGTCGATTGCCGGACCTTCAACATTTACCAGATGCGCGTCACAGGTTGCCAGTGACTCCTGGGTGAGTGCAGACGGATGACCGACCAACCAGAAATAAGCATCGATCTTGCCATCACAAACCGCCTGACCAGTTTCGGCAGACTTCATTTCCGCTGCCAGCTTGAGATCACCGCGATCCCAACCAAAGGCTTCTTCGATGACTTCCCAGGTACCACGCGTACCGGAACCGGGATTACCGATGTTAAGGCGTTTGCCTTTGGCGTCGGTCAGGTATCAATGCCCGATGAATCGCCTAGCGATAACGGTTACCGGCTCCGGATGGACCGAAAAAACCGCGCGCAGGTTCTTGTAGGGGCCCTGGCTTTCGAATTCCGAAGTACCGTTATAAGAATGGTACTGCCAGTCGGACTGGGCAACGCCAAACTCGAGCTCGCCGGCGCGAATGGTGTTGATGTTGTAGATCGAGCCACCGGTTGATTCGGCGGAACAACGAATACCGTGCTCTTTGCGGTCCTTGTTGACGAGGCGACAGATGGCGCCGCCAGTGGGGTAGTACACCCCGGTTACGCCGCCGGTGCCGATCGATACAAATTGCTGGGCTGCCAGTGCGGTGCCGCCGCCAAGTGTCACTGCCAACAGCGACGCCAGGCCGACTTTGCCTAATGCTTTCATGATTATCTCCTTCGATTGTAGTTGTGCCGATTATTTTTTTGATTTGCAGTCACGCATTTCGGCGCTCGCGAAACTGCCAAGTTCGTATAACGCCGGACATTATTATAATCGTTTACCGTAATGTCAAAGTTTAATGGGGAAAAGTCCGCGGGGATCGAATCGATTTTTACGGGCTTCGTCTATCGCTGGCGACGGGAATCGCTTACATTAGCCGCCAAAACCGAACCCTAGTCATGCCGCAACCAGAAATCAGAATAAAAAGCGAACTTCGCCAGTTCCTGATCATCGCTTTCCCGCTATCCGCCGCCTATCTTGCCGAGTTTGCGATGTTCCTCACTACCAAGATGGTGGTCGGCAAGCTCGGCTATCACTCGCTGGCCGCGGTCGGCATCGGTGGCGACCTGTCTTTTGAAATCCTGATCATACTGATGGCGTTGCTGTCGGTGGTCGGCGTACTCGCGGCGCAGTCGTTCGGCGCAGGCAAAGCACTGGACGTCGGCGACTCCGTTCGCCAGGGGCTGTTTGTCGCCAGCGGGCTCGGCATCCCGACGATGCTGATCATCTGGAACCTCGACCTGGCGCTGGTACTCACCCACCAGGACCCGAAAGTAGTGGAGCTGGCCGCAGGCTATCTGCGTGGCTTGAGCGGAGCGGTGCTGCCGGTGCTGTGGTTTGCGATCTTCCGCAATTTTGTCGCCGTTCTATCGCAGACCGTGTCGATACTGATGATCAGTATCGCCGCGGTCTTGTTGAACTATGGCCTGACGGTATGGCTGGTCTATGGCGGCGCCGGGCTGCCAGCGCTGGGCCTGTTTGGCGCGGGCCTCGCGACCAGCCTCGTCTCCTGGTTCATGTTCCTCGCGCTCGCCTTGCACGTCTATCGCAAACCGATGTTCCGTGGCTACGGCCTGTTCCTCGGTAAATGGCGGCTGCGCTGGCCGCAGTGCCGGGAGATTTTGTGGCTCGGGTTGCCGGTGGCCGGCCTCGCCTTCCTCGAGGCGGGATTGTTCACCGTGTGCGCGATACTCTCGGGCGTGATCGGCGCCAAGACCCTGGCGGCTTACCAGATCACCACCGCCTGGCTCGGCATTCCGTTCGTCATCGCCCTGGGTCTCGCCGAGGCCACCATGATTCGCGTGGCGCAGGCCATCGGCCGCGACAGCATGCCCACCGCGCGCCGCGCCGGCTTCCTCGGCATGGGCCTGGTGGTCGCGATCACCGCGACGCTGGTGGTGATACCGCTCATCTTCGCGCAGCAGATTATTCACATCTTCATCTCGATCGAGGATCCGGGCTACGAACGCGTTGCGGCGCTCGCCACGCAGTTCCTCCAGATCGGCGCGTTGTTCATGATTTTCGACGCCCTGCAGGCAGCGGCGGCGCGCGCGTTGCGCGGCATGAAGGATAACTTCGTACCGCTGTGGATAGCCGGTTTCGGCTACTGGGTGCTCGGCATCGGCGGCGGTTCGATCCTCGCGTTTTACTTCGACATGGGAGGCGCCGGCCTGTGGTGGGGGCTGGCCGCTGGCCTCGCGGTCGCCGGTTGCCTGCTGAGCCTGCGCTTTCATTTTTTCACCCGCCCGCGGGATGCGCTCACGGCTATCTAGCAGACTAGGTCGGCGCACCTCGATAGTAATGCCACAGGAACAGGCTGCCGGCGCTGCGATAGGGCGACCATGGCGCGACCAGTTCGCGAGCCTGTTTATCGTCCAGCGGCGTATCGATGCCTTTCAGCTTCTGCAGGGCAATGCGCAGCGCGAGATCGCCGGCCGGGAAAATATCGCTGCGCTGCAGTGAAAACATCAGGTAGATTTCTGCACTCCAGGCGCCAAAGCCACGCAGCGCGGTAATTGCGCGAATCGCCGCCTGGTCGTCCAGCGCCGCGAGTTGCGCCGGATCGAAACGATCTTCCGCTATCGCCTGCGCCAGACCCTCGACATACTCGACCTTGCGCAGCGACAGGCCCGCGGTGCGCAAAGCCCCCGGCGGTAGTTGCAACACGTCGTCGGCTTCCATGCGCGGCAACAGCTCGCGCACGCGCCGCATGACCGCGGCCGCCGCCTCGGTCGAAATCTGCTGCGAGACAATCGTCGACAACAGGGTTTCGAAACCCGGTGCGCGGATGCGCGGTTTGGGATAGCGCACCAGTTCGAGCCCACGACGCAGGTCCTCGTCCATGAGCGCCAGCCTGTCCAGGTGACGCCTGATCTTCGCCTGGTTCACGGGTCAGGCCGAAGCGGCCGCGATGCGCGCGGCGATCGCCAGCAACAGGCCATCGGCGCCGCGCTCGCAAACCAGTTGCAGGCCGATGGGCATCCCCGCAGGCGAGGTACCGCAGGGTATCGATATCGCCGGTTGCCCGGTCAGGTTGAAACAGCGGGTCAGCTTCATGATTCCCGGTTCTCGATCGAGCCGGTTGGCGGTCGTTTGCTGGGCCAGGGTCAGCAGGCAATCGATCTCGGCGAACTCGCGCGCAAAGACACGCTGCAACTGCCCTCGCAGCAACTCGAGCCGCGCATATTCGAGCACGTTCATGTGCTCGCCCTGCCGCGCCAGCTTCAAGATTTCGGGGTCGACGAGATGACGCCGCTCCGGTGGCGCCAGTTCGAGCGTGAGCGCGGCATCGGGAATGAACAGGTCATAGCATTTTTCAAACTCGGCGCGGAACGGAATATCGCGCGCTTCGATGTTGAGGCCGGTCTGGCTCAGGCGCTCGATAAGCGCGGCGAAATGCGCGCGCAACTCCGGGCTGCGGATCGGCGTAGTTCAGATCGACGCTGCTGCCGAAGCGCAGTGTATCGACAGCGACGTCCGGCACCGGCAGCGGCACGCGGAAAGACCAGGATGCGGGGTCGTCGGGGTGGTGGCCGCCGACCTGGTCGAGCGCGGTGCGCACATCGTCGACGCTGCGCGCGAAGATGCCGATGTGTTCGATGTCGCCCATCGGGCTCGGCGGGAAGACCGGGATCAATGCATGGCTCGGCTTGAAGCCGACGATGCCGCAGAAGGCCGCCGGCCCGCGCACCGAACCGCCCGAATCGGTGCCGAAGGCAAGTGGACACAATCCTGCCGCCACCGCGGCGGCGCTGCCGGTGCTGCTGCCGCCGGGCGAGCAGCCCGGGTCGTGCGGGTTGCGCACCACCTCGGCCGGATCGCGCGCGGGGTTGCTGCGCCAGGCGAATTCCCAGGTGCGCGTCTTGCCGAGGATGACCGCGCCGGCAGCGCGCAGGCGTTGCACGAGCAGGCAATCCTGGTGGGCTGGCGGCGCTTCCGCACAGGCTGCCGAACCGTAGCGGGTGGGCATGCCGGCAACGTCGAGCACGTCCTTGATCGCGAGCGGAATACCGTCGAGCGAACCGAGCTCGCGTCCGTCCCGCCAGCGTCCGCTGGAGGCCTGCGCGGCCGCCCGGGCCGCGTCGTGATCGACGTGGGCGAAGGCATTGCAATTGACCTGCGGATCGTCGATGCGCGCCAACAGGTGCTCGCAGACCTGCACGGGATCGAGTTGCCGCCGCCGGTATGCCTGCCCCAGCCGGGCAACATCAAGCTGGTGTATCTGCTGCTGCATCGTCGATCGACCCCGTATAAACAGGTTTCCTTCATACCCCATCGCTACTAAGATAACAATCCTGTAATTTCAGAGACGATTACCATGGCAGCTTACTGGATTGCACACGTGGCGGTCAGCGACCCCGAGACTTACGGCAAGTACGCCAAGCTCGCCACCGCGGCGATCGCCGCCCACGGCGGTGAATTCCTGGCGCGCGCCACGCGCACCGTCTGGCTCGAGGGTAACGAGCGCGAACGCAACGTCATCGTGCGCTTCGACAGCGTCGAGGACGCCGAGCGCTGTTACCGCTCGCCGGGCTACCAGGAAGCGCTGAAGTTTGCCCGCGTCTCCGCCGAACGCGATCTGTGCATCGTCGAAGGGAATTAAGCATCATGTCAGCCGTAAACCAGGAAACTGTCGATACCTATCAGCGCGACGGCGTGGTGTTGCTGACGGGCGTTTTCGACGACTGGATCGACACGCTGCGCGCCGGCGTCGATATCAACATGCGCGACCCGGGGCCCTTCGGGCGCGATTACCTCGACGACGGCCAGGCCGGACGCTTCTTCGGCGACTACTGCAACTGGGCGCGCATCGACGAGTACCACGAGTTCATGTTCGATTCCCCGGCTCCGGCGATCGCCGCCGCGCTGATGCAGTCGGACAGCGTGCGCATCTTCCACGAGCACCTGCTGGTCAAGGAGCCGGGCACCAACAAGATTACGCCGTGGCACCACGACCAGCCTTACTACTGCGTGGACGGCCGCCAGGTCTGCAGCATGTGGATACCGCTCGATCCGGTCGCTATCGAAACCTGTCCGCAATTCGTCGCCGGCTCGCACGACTGGGGGCGCTGGTTCCTGCCGCGCAAGTTCAGCGGCATCGATTATGACCACGACGATGCGCGCCTCGAACCCATGCCCGACATCGACGCCCGGCGCGACGACTACGACATTCGCCACTGGGCGCTGCAGCCGGGCGACGCCATCGCGTTTCACTTCCTCACCATCCACGGCGCACCGGCGAACCTGTCATCCAGCCATCGCCGCCGCGGCTTTGCCGCGCGCTGGCTCGGCGACGACGCAGTGTATGCAAAACGATCGGGAGAAATCTCGCCGCCCTTTCCAGGGCTGGAACAGCGCCTGCAGCCGGGCGACCCGCTGCACACCGAGGAATTTCCGCTGGTGTTTCCGCGCCCTGTGAACAAGTAAGCAATACCAATAATCAAAAATTGACTGCCCCTCTAATCGAGCAGGTAGATTGCCGCATTGAGGATGCTTGACAAAGATAAATGCAGCTGGGATTTACATTGTAACTATATGTTTTCATTGATTATTCTGGTATAATTCGACAATCGGAAACAACACGGAAGTTGACCATCTGCAAGCCCGCCAGCGAGGTTTCCCCGACTGCCCAACAAGCCGATTCACTGACCCGCGCCGGCGCGCTCGAACGCGGCCTCCCACGATTCGGCTTTCCGTGTCTCCTTTGGGGAAAACAGGCATTTAGGTTTGGTAAATCAACGGTGATTGTCGATCCAAACCAGGCGGGTTTGAGATCACGCCAATCGGTTAACCTGTCGCAGGCACTGATGTGATCCTTCTATCTTGAAGAGATCAACCAACACGATGCCCTGGCTTATGGCTCATCGCTTTCGAGCAATATACTCTGGTGAAGCCAGTCTTCAATCTTCTCAAGATAATCCGGACTGACACCAATTTGTTTAGCTCCTTCGAGCATGCCTTCAACATAGGGTCGGGATGGCGGGAATGGACCCTTGAGTTCCCATAGCCGATAGAGTTCTACCGAGTGCCATTCACCATCTTCGCCCAACACCACAAACGTTTCTCGTTTATATTTCGGCACATAAATACCTGGTATGTAATCAAGTTTTTTGAGTTCCTTTTCGGTACATTGGTAAATAACGCCCTGAACGATTTCACCGGGAGTTTCACAAATACTGCTAATCCCGCCCCCAAATGCTTCTGACCATGCCCGCCATTGCACTTCATAGTTGGGTAGATACGCTTTCATAACTAACGTTGCGCTTGGAATTAGCTCGGTGACGAAGCTGGCTCTCAAATTAGACCCATACCCGAAATAGTACATTTTTCCCTCCAGTTGCTTTGATTAGAAAGTTGACCACCAAATCCAGCATTCTTCCGAAAATGGCATTACTTTTGAAAATTAACAAAGTGCTTATTCAGCCATACAGGGATCACGTAATCAAAGCAATTTGCATGATATTCCGCTCTAACGCAAATGACGAAATTCGAATCTCGGTTATGACAGCTGTGTGCCGTTTGCCGAAGCCTGGACCGCTATTTTCAGCGTCCGCTTACGAGAAAGCAGACTCTCGCCTAGAGGATTCAGCTTCTCCACATGTGTCCAGCAGCGAACCCCGGAATCTTGAAGGTGAGAAACCATCTTAGCCCACCAGCAGAATCTGTCGTTGATCTGATAACATGTTGACGAGTCATAAAATTTATGGCTTCTTCCCCAATCATGGTGGGTAATTTAGCCCCTGATTCCATCCGGGTAGAGTTGTAGCCCACCCAGATGAAAATAAATCGCGTTCCGGAACCGTTGCTTGAACTTTCCGAAGCCTCTGGCACGGACTTTCACCGTTTTGATACGGCTGTTCATACTTTCTGCGTGACTGTTGTCCACGCCGAGAATCACAGCATTGAGAATGCCCCAGAGATGCTTGCGTAGGGTTCTACCGGTTTGCTGCATTGGTTTCAGTCGACTGCGAGCCATCCAGCCAAGCAATCGCTTCCAGCCTTTCGCTGCCCAGGTACGACTGCGGTAATCCCAAAGCTGCGATGCAAATTCTTTGATCGCCCAGGCGCGGGCAGTCTTCAACGATGAGTGCCGCAAGACACTGAAATCAAGCTGCTGGCGCCGACTCATGTTGCGGCGGTTACGCAGCCACTGGTATTTGCTGCCCTTCATTCGATCATCACCCTGGCCAAGTAATTGTCGGTGCTCCTGTTTGCGCACCTGATCCACGGCCTTTCCCAAGTACTGGGCAACGTGGAATCGGTCGAAGGCAATGCGACTGTCTGCATCACTCAGCGCTGCCCGGGTCGCCTTAATATAGGCAGGCCACATGTCCATGCAAACACTCTCAATCCTCGCCGTTTGTTCTTCGCTCAGCAAGACATAAAATTCTGCCAGGCTGCCAGTCTTCCGATCATCAGCCACATGCAGCACCTGGCCCTGCACCTGGTCAGTCACCACCGTGATGTAGTCATGGCCCTTGCGGTAGGCCGTTTCATCCACGCTGATCCGGGTAGGCGACAGCGCTTCCCGCCGCGATAAACCGCGCTTTACGGCCCGTTGCATTATCCCGTCAACGGCATTCCAGCCGAGCTTCATGCGGTCGGCCACGGCACTGATTGATGCCACGCACAGCCAGTCGATCACCAGTGCCTCAAACACGGGGTAACCACTGCCAGGCTCGGCCTAGCAACTGACCACTCCCGGTACATTCGACCCCGTGGAACATCCGCAATCAACAGCGTCTTCAGCTGACAGGTATCCAAGTGACGCCAACGTCGCCTGCGCTTGTCGTACCCAGGGCAGGATTTACCACACTTGGGACAGTGCAGCTTACTGCCACCATGCTCAACAATAACCTCGACTTCATCCTCCGGCAGAGAGACCTTCACGTCGGTCACCTTCCAGGGCTTCTCGATGCCAAGTATCTGGCTGTATAGCTGTGTGTCTTTCATGGTGCATCAGGCTAAACTACCCACTAAGATTGGGGAAGAACCGACAATTTCTATCGATGAATGCGGACACGGTTGCCTTCGGTAACTGTGACAATCTCTTATTGCCCTTGACTAGGGGGAGGCTCATATGTGTTATGTGGCTCGGCAACTAATAGGAGGTTGTGATTCCGAATAGGGGATACAAATAGTCTTCTGCTACAAATGCAACAGGTAATATGCGTATTCCGGTCCAAGCCTGCCACTGATTCCGCTCGAAGCCTGCCACCCATTCCATTCGAAAGCTGCCACCGATTCCGGTGAAAGCTGCCACCCTGAGACGGGTGTGTAAATGAGATAGTCAGACACGGGATAACTGAAGGTATCCTGCGCCCCTTTTACGTCATTGAAGGAGCCAGAATGCCCGCCAAGAGGTTGTCCATGAGAAAGATAAAAGAAGTCCTGCGGCTGAAAGCCAACGGCATGAGTAATCGCAAGATCGCCCAAAGCTGTGGTGTCAGCCGTCCCACCGTCGGAGAGTATTTGCAACGGGCATCGTGGGCAGGTGTCACCTGGCCGTTGCCCGAAGGGCTCAGCGATACGGCTTTAGAGCACCAGCTGTTTCCAGACCCGCCGACCCCGGCGCAACGAGACCAGGCACTGCCTGACTGGCTCTATATCCAGAAAGAATTCAGGCGCAAGCACGTGACCCTGTTCCTGCTCTGGGAGGAGTACCGGGCACAACACCCGAAAGGGTATCAGTACAGCTGGTTCTGTGAACGCTACCGGCAATGGACGGGCACGCTGGATCGCGTCATGCGCCAGGATCATCGTGCCGGGGAAAAGCTGTTTGTCGATTACGCCGGGCACACCATCCCCATCGTCAATCAACATACCGGCGAGATCCATGAGGCCCAGATCTTTGTCGCCGTCCTGGGGGCATCCAACTATACCTACGCCGAAGCTACCTGGTCCCAGAACCTGTCAGACTGGATTGGCTCACACCAGCGGGCGCTGGAATTTATAGGCGGTGTTCCTGAAATCATTGTCCCGGATAATCTTAAAAGTGGTGTCACCAAAGCCCACCTTTACGATCCGGACATCAATCCCACCTATCAGGAATTTGCCAGCCACCATGGCGTGGCGGTGATCCCGGCACGGGTGCGCCGCCCCAAAGACAAGGCCAAAGCCGAGGTGGGAGTACAGATCGTGGAACGCTGGATACTGGCCGCACTGCGCAATCGCATGTTCTTCTCGCTGGCGGAGCTGAACCGGGCGATACGGACGTTACTGGAACGACTGAATGCCCGTCCCTTCAAGAAGCTGCCCGGTTGCCGCCAGGAGCTGTTTACTTCACTGGATCAGCCGGCACTCAAGCCATTACCCGCCGCCGCGTATACCTATGCGGAATGGAAAAAGGTCCGGGTCCACATCGATTACCACGTGGAGATCAAAGGACATTATTACTCGGTGCCTCATCAGCTGACTAAAAAGGAGCTCGATGCCCGCATCACTGCGCATACCGTCGAGTGCTTTTACAACAATAAACGCATCGCCAGCCACGTGCGCTCACATCGAAAAGGCGGCCATACCACGCTACGCGAGCATATGCCCAAATCCCATCAGCAATACGGTGATTGGTCGCCTCGGCGCTTCATCCAATGGGCCGAGAAAATGGGGCCCTCAACCGTGCAAACGATTACCGCCGTGCTGTCGGCGCGTCATCATCCACAACAAGGCTACCGTACCTGTCTGGGCATTCTACGTCTCGGCAAGTCTTACGGTGAAGGCCGGCTGGAAGCTGCCTGTGGCCGGGCACTGTTGCTGGGCACATCCCGTTACAAAAGTATCGAATCCATCCTCAAGCGCGGTCTCGACAGTAAAC
>CALOEN010000060.1:0-14788 GCA_942492335.1 uncultured beta proteobacterium
GGATCGTTGATTTCTTCCGGACGCGTTGCGCCAAGATGGCCACCCGCATAGCGTGGATGCTCGATTATGATGGCGTCGGGCAGGCAATTTCTGCGCAACCATTTTTTCAGAACGATGCCGACCCCGCGCGCGTCGGACAGAATGGGAATCAGGGCGACACCAGGGAAATCCCTGGTGAGTTCCGGCAAATCGAAGGGCAGACCGGCGCCCATTACGATGGCATGCGCGCCGCTTTCACATGACTGGCGCACGTGTGTCGAATAAGCAGCGACCGCTTTCATCACGTTGACGGCAATTGCCCCATTGTCTCCTGCGATCTCAAGCGCCATCCGGATTTCCCTGTCCAGCGCCACCAGATTGGTCCGGTCGAGCTGGGCCTGATCGCTGCAATGCTCCGCTCGTTCGAGCAGGTCGGGATGATGATGCCGCAGATCTACGCTGGAAATGGTACCCACCGCACCCAGTCGTGCGACATTACCGGCCAGCCGGTGGGCGGAAATTCCAACGCCCATGCCGCCCTGTACGATGGGCAGCAGAGTGCGATTTTTCAGCATCCAAAGTGGAAAATGTGATGACGGTATTTCGAGTGTCAGAATAAACTCCAAAAAATGACTAAACAACGCACCAAAACAGACTAATTATGTGGCGGGTATGGAAGGAGATGTTTGATATGAGTCAAGCTATCAGAACACACACATTCCTGAAAGATTATTCAAGCCGGACCGCAGGCCGGATTCGCGGTCTGGAGCTAGCGCGGGCATGAACGCCACCCGCTTCCCGATCTGGCGGGCCGTATCGGGAAATATCGCGATTGACTGCGGCACCCGGCACCGGAGAGATCCGGCATGAAATCCATATCATACCCATGGTTATTGATGCTGCGCCGCAATCTCAAATTCCTTGATCTAAATTAATCTTTTGTACACAGCGATTCTGTAAAGTCCATCCGTGCCGGGACTCAGTTGGCTCCGCCAGAAGTTACCGTAATCAACTCTGTCACAGAGGAGGCCGCGAAATGAACGACCAAGTCCAAGAAGAACCCATCCCCCTGATGCAAAAACTTCTAGACAACCCTTTCCTGCTGCTTTTTATCGGTGTCATGGTTCCCATGGTGGTCTACAGCCTCTGGGGAGTCATAGAGATTCTGACGGTTCCCCTTGCAAAATAATCTTTGGGTGATTCATCGCGGGTCTTTTGATAGAGGGGTATCAATATGAGTGCAATACTGCCGCCGTCAGACCGGCTATGGTGGAAACAGCCATTGGACCGTGTCGAGGGGACGTGGATCCTGATTGCCTTCATCTGGTGCATGATCATGTTTGCGATGATGGTTGGCTGGCACATTTACGGCAAGCAGAACCTGTCGACCGAGACCTACAGAACCACCACTGATTTGTACTCGGCAAAGACACAGGCCATGGTGGACAAGTACACGGTCCGCAAGGAAACCGACAAGCAAATTCCAGTCGTGCATCCACCCGCGGGCAGCGATGTTTATCTCATCGCCCGACTGTGGGACTGGTGGCCAATTCTGGAGCTCGAGAAAGACAAGACCTATCGCCTCCATCTTACTTCCATGGACTACAACCACGGTTTTTCGCTGCAACCTGTCAACATCAACATACAGGTCGTGCCGGGCTTTGAGCACGTGGTGAAGGTGACGCCGAACCAGGCAGGAACCTACTCCATCATCTGCAATGAATATTGCGGGATCGGCCATGCCAATATGGCCGGCCGCATCTACGTCAAATAAGGGAAGGCGACAATGACTACCTACCGCACTTGCCCGCGCTCCGGGCTGCAGTTCGAGAGCCAGGCGGAGAAACTGATACTGGCCAATGCCGTTGCCGGCGTGATTTTCCTGCTGCTCGGTGGCATCCTCGCAATCGGCGTGGTGTTGACCCGCTGGCCCGCAGTGCACTGGCTGCCGCCGACCCCTTTTATCTGGTGCTGACCGCCCACGGCCTCGATATGCTGATTTTCTGGATCATCTTTTTCGAGATCGCCGTCCTGTATTTCTGTGCCTCGACCTTATTGCGGTGCCGCATCGCCACGCCCCGCATTGCCTGGCTGGGCTTTGCCCTGATGGTGATCGGCTCGATCACGACCAACGTCGCCATATTCAGGGGAGGATCGAGCGTAATGATGACCTCCTACGTGCCAATGATGGCCGAGCCGGCGTTCTACCTCGGTCTGATCCTGTTTGCAGTGGGCGCCCTGATCGGCTGCTTCGTTTTCTTCGGCACGCTGGTCATTGCAAGGACGAGAAGACCTATGAGGGCTCGGTGCCCCTGGTTACCTTCGGTGCGATCACCGCCGCCATCATCGCGGTGTTCACCATCGCCTCGGGCGCCATCATCCTGGTCCCCACTTTTCTCTGGTCCATCGGCTATGTCGGTCAGATCGATCCGCTGATGTATCGCACCATCTGGTGGGCCTTTGGACACTCCTCGCAGCAGATCAACGTCGCCGCGCACATGTCGATCTGGTATCTGATCGCCGCGGTCTGTGTTCGGCGCCAAACCGCTGTCGGAAAAAGTCAGCCGCGGCGCCTTCCTGCTCTACATCCTGTTCCTGCAACTCGCCAGCGCGCATCACCTGCTGGTCGATCCGGGCATCAGCTCCGAGTGGAAGGTGTTCAATACCAGCTATGCCATGTACCTGGCCGTGCTGGCCAGCATGATCCACGGTCTCACGGTTCCCGGCTCCATCGAAGTGGCACAGCGTGCGAAGGGTTACACCAAGGGTCTGTTTGAGTGGCTGCGCAAGGCCCCCTGGGACAACCCGGTGTTCTCGGGAATGTTCATTTCCCTGGTCGTGTTCGGCTTCATCGGTGGTATCTCCGGCGTCGTTATGGGCACGGAGCAGATCAACATCATCATCCATAACACCATCTATGTGCCAGGTCACTTCCACGCCACCGTGGCGGTGGGAACGACACTTGCATTCATGGCGGTGACCTACCTGCTGATTCCGATCCTGTTCCGGCGCAAGATGATCTTCGGGACTGGCCAAGTGGCAGCCCTACGTGTTCGGGCTGGGCATGACCATCGTGTCCCTGTTCCTCATGGGCGCCGGCACCCTTGGTGTGGCACGCCGCCATTGGGACATGGCGATTGGCGGGTCGCCCTTGGCTTCGAGTTCCCCGGCACCGCGTACATGATGATGGGCCTGGTCGGGATCTCGTGTATCGTGGCCATCATCGGCGGTGCGCTTTACATTTATATTACCGTCGGCTCGTTGCTATGGGGCAAGAAACTGGACGTCGGCACACCCCATGAAAAACCGGTGCCGATTCCGGTCGTCTCCTCCACAGTCGCACTCCAGGGGCACGGATCGGCCGGCTTCGCGGCTCCGGGCACCTTCGTCCTGGCGATGGTGTTCCTGGTGGCATTTGTGCTTTATTACTTTATCAACTGGAAGTATCTGTCTCAGGTCTGGGGCCTCAGTTAATGCCCTGCCGCAGACGGGTGCCGTGATGCATCGGCCGAGGCAGCAACGCTTCGGCCGATCACCCCGGTTGCGGCAAGACGAAGATTGAAGGCGGGCAAACATGGATACAACGCTACGCACCAATGATGCTGCGCACCTCGCGCGCAAGATCCTGGGACTGTTCAAGCTGCGCATCGGGTTTGTCATCATGATCACGGCCCTGGCCGGCTTCGCCGTCACGCCAGGAGCAGGGCCGGGTGGTGTTGAACTCGCGGTGCTCGCGCTCTCCGTATTGATCTCCTCGGCGAGCGCGGGCGCGTTCAATCAGTATGTCGAATGCGATACTGACCGGCTGATGTTGCGCACGCGCGGCCGGGCTTTTCCCACAGGCGAACTCCCCCACACACCTGCATGGCTGGCAGTCATCGGTATTATGCTTGCGGGATCGGTCGCGGCGGCCTGGTTTGCGACCAATCCGTACGCCGCGATGTATGTTTTCCTGGGTGCGTTTTTTTATGCTGTGGTCTACACCGTCTGGCTCAAGCGACGCACCTGGCTCAATATTGTTATCGGCGGGCTGGCAGGGAGTTTTTCCGTGCTTGCGGGCGCCGCGGCGGTGAATCCGGAACTGGGTGCCGTGCCGCTTTTGCTCGCACTGGTGCTGTTCCTGTGGACACCCCCCCATTTCTGGAGTCTTGCCATCGCCAACAGCGCTGACTACGCAGCAGCGGGTGTGCCGATGCTGCCGGTGGTTGTCGGTAATGCACGCGCTGCACGCATCGTGCTCGCCAGCACCATCGCGCTGGCCGGTGTTTCGCTGCTACCCGTGTTCTTTGGGGCGGGCATGGTTTATTTTGCCGGCGCTCTTGTCGGCGGTGCCTATTTCATTCACAAAGCGTGGCAATTGGCCCTGCGCGCCCGGCCGCAAGACGGCGATGGGCGCGTTCCATGCATCGTTGTTTCAATTGAGTCTTTTACTTCTGACAGCGATAATCGACGCATTACTATTCTGAGAAGGGGCAGCCCGGGCCGGATTGCCACAGCCGCAACCTGCTCGCGTTCGTTCGCCAACCTATGCAGCTTGCCCGACCCTGTTTTTTAACGACTTACAAACACCCCGCCGCGGTGTTCCGCCGTTGGTGGTGCAGACGTTGCGCCACGGTGATGCTGGCGGGGTTTTGCAGCTTGGCGATGCCTGTCGCCGCATTGGAAAGCTCTGCGGCGAGTGCGGCCGCTACCCCGGGGTTTGCCCTTGATCAGAATGCCGCTTTGCGCGCCAGCCAGGCCGTGGTGGGGCGCGCCATCGGCGAATACACCCTGCAGGATCGCGAAGGCCGACCGGTCCGGTTATCGAGCTATCGCGGCAAACCGCTGCTGGTGAGCTTCATTTACACGGGTTGTTTTCAGATCTGTCCCACCACTACCCGGGCGCTGCAACAAGCGGCCTCGGTTGCCCGGGACGCCCTGGGCGACAACCGGTTCAATGTAATCAGCATCGGGTTCAACCAGCCGGCTGACTCGCCGCAGGCGCTCAAGTCCTTCGCCGCCCAGTACGGAATCAACTATCCCAATTGGGAATTTCTAAGCCCGTCCAATGCCATTGTGCCGGATCTGACGCGCGACTTCGGCTTCAGTTTCGTTGCCACGGCTGCGGGTTTTGACCACGTGCTGCAGGTCAGCGTGGTCGACGCCGATGGGCGCATATATCGCCAGATTTACGGCGATGCATACTCAGCCAACTATCTGGTTGATCCGCTCAGGCAACTCATCACCGGCACCCCCGTTACCGAGGATACCAGCCTTTCCGCGATCGTCGAACGGGTGCGGATTTTGTGTTCGGTATACGACCCACGCACCGGCAAGTATCGGGTTAGCTACGCAATCGTGTTCGAGATCGCCGGTGGCGTCACGTTTCTGCTGTGGATCATCTGGTTTTTCCTCAGTGAATGGCTCGCGCGCAGACGCCTGAAGCGGCGCTTGAGCGTTTGATACAATTCAATCCGACTTGCCCTGCATGCGGCTGCCAGTCCCGCTGCTGCGGAGGTGACGCCGAATGACCATGGACTCCTCTGGCTCACTGCGCAATGGCGCCCTGATCGCCTACCATCGCATCGAGCACGGCTTCGACGCGGTGTTCGGCGCTGCGCTGAATCCGTGGCGACATCTCGGTGCTCTGGGATTCCTGTTCCTATGGATCATCGTCGTCAGCGGACTTTATCTTTACGCCGTCCTCGACACCTCGGTCGAAGGCGTCTATCGATCCATAAACTGGATATCGCGCGAGCAATGGTATCTTGGCGGTGTGCTGCGCAGCCTGCACCGCTACGCCGCCGATGCTTTCCTTCTGGTCACGTTGCTGCATCTGCTGCGTGAATTCCTGTTCAGCCGGTACACCGGATTTCGTCGTTTTTCCTGGCTTACCGGCGTGCCGCTGTTGTGGTTCATTTATCTCGCAGGCGTCGTCGGCTTCTGGATGAGGTGGGACCAGCTCGCGCAATTTTCCGCAGGCGCGACCGCCGAATGGCTCGATGGTCTGCCCGTCTTCGCCACACCGCTGACGCGCAATTTTCTGAGCGCAGCCGCCGTCAGTGACCGGTTGTTCTCGCTGTTCGTATTTGTTCATATCGGTGTGCCGCTGCTGCTTATTTTCGGCTTGTGGTTTCACGTCCAGCGCATCAACCGAGCCGAGGTATTTCCGCCTCGCGCACTCGCCGCCGGTACGCTGCTTACTTTAGTGGCGTTGTCCTTGTTGCTGCCGGTCGCAAGCCAGGATGCCGCGGATCTTTCTCTGGTTCCAGACGCTCTCGCGCTGGATTGGTTCTACTTGTTCTGGCAGCCGCTGATGTATGCTACATCGGCCGGCGTAGTATGGGCGCTGGTCACGGCTGCGACCCTGCTTCTGCTTGTCCTTCCCGTCCTCCCCCATGGGGCCGGTCAACCGGTCGCAGAAGTTCACCCCGACAACTGTAATGGGTGCCGCCGCTGCTTCGAAGATTGTCCCTACGCGGCCATAGTCATGGAGCCGCATCCGGATGGAATTCCAGGTCGCCAGCTCGCCAGGGTGATCCCCGCATTTTGCGCGAGCTGCGGCATCTGCGCCGGATCTTGCCCGTCGTCGACGCCTTTTCGCAGCGTGGCTGCATTGGTCACCGGCATCGACATGCCGCAAAGGCCGATCGGGAAATTGAAGCAAGACCTGGAACTGGGGCTGGCGCGGTTCGAAGGCAAAAACGGAATTGTCGTCTTCGGCTGCGACCAGGGCGCCAATGTGGCGAAACTGGCAGGAAAGGACGTTGCGAGTTTCAGCCTGATTTGTATCGGCATGCTGCCGCCTTCCTTCGTCGAATACGCCCTGCGCGAGGGTGCAGCAGGGGTAATGGTGAGTGGCTGCCGAGCAAACGGCTGCGCCTACCGGCTGGGCAACCGCTGGACCGAGGAACGACTCGCCGGTGCGCGCGAGCCGCATCTGCGCAGAAGCGTGCCGAACGAAGCATTTCGGATCGCCTGGGCCGACCGGGGGGAGGAGGCGGAGCTTGCCGCCGCGCTCGATGATTTGCGGCAGGCGCTGAGGTTAAAACGACCGTACAATGCCAATTCGATCCATCGACCGTTGGGGATAACAGCGAATGGCTAGACCGTTATCCTGGATGGGACAGGCGCTGCTTTATGCGCTGTTCGCGCTGATTATCGGCTACTTCTCCACCTCGCCGCCTTACCGGCATCTACCGCCCGACCAGGCGCTGATCAAGTTGAGCTTCAGTCATCAAGGCAAGCTGGTAGCAGAATGTCGTAAGCGCACGCCGGAAGAACTCGCCAAGCTGGCGCCGAACATGCGTGCACCGCTGGATTGCCAGCGTGAGCGCTCGCCGGTTACCGTCGAGATCGATTTGGATGGTTCCCCGGCATACCGCCATGTCGCAAAACCGTCCGGGCTGTCGAAGGATGGCGCCTCGACCGTCTATCACCGATTCCCGGTGTCCGCGGGGGATCATCGCCTCGAAATTCGCCTGAAGGATGACGTGCGTGCCAAGAGTTTCAACTACCGTCGCGAAGAAATATTGACTTTGAAACCCGGCAAGGTACTGGTGATCGATTTCAACCAGGAAGCAGGCGGGATCACCCTGCAATGATCGCCTCGAAGACAACTCTGCCCGACTATGCGCTGCCGGCGCCGGACGGCGCCCGGCAAGCACTGGCGCGAGCATGGTTGTGGCTGGGCCTGCTTTCGCTGATCGGCTCTGGCGTGTTCTCGGTGTTGCTGGTGCTGTCGCGCACTCCGGTATTGCAGAATTATTTTCCTGTCGCAGATTTTTTCCATGTCGCGCTGGTGGTCCATGTCGATCTTTCAGTGCTGGTGTGGTTCATTGCCATTGCCGGATTGCTGTGGAGCATCAACAGCGCTACACATGCGATGAGTTGGGGCTGGCTTGCCCTGTGGGGTTGTGCGCTCGGAGCGGCATTGATGTCGCTCGCGCCGTTCTTCGGTCGCGGTGAAGCAATCATGGCGAATTACATTCCGGTGCTGAGCGACCCGATCTTTATCTCCGGGCTGCTCGTTTTTGGCGCTGGTTTCGCCGCACTGGTCCTGCGCAGCCTCGTGCTTGCCCCGGTCCTGGGAGTCAGCTTCAATGGTAGCGGTGCCCTGCGCTTCGGTCTGAATGCGGCTGCCGTCTCTGCCGCCGTGGCAATACTGGCGTTCGCCTGGTCTTATGCGGTGGTCCCGGCATCGCTGGGCGGCAAGATGTATTACGAAATCTTATTCTGGGGCGGCGGCCACGCGCTGCAGTTCACATGGACTCTGCTCATGCTGGTGGCATGGATCTGGCTCATCAGTGCCTGCGGTGCACGGGTGCCGCTGAGTCCGCGCGTGGCGCTGCTGATGTTCATGCTGGCGCTGGTTTGTGTATTCGTCACCCCCTACGCCTACCTGGCGCATGACGTCGCTTCGGTTGAACACCGCAATCTGCTGACCTGGGCCATGCGTTTTGGCGGAGGCCTCGCGATACTGCCGATGAGCCTGGCGGTGCTGGTGGCATTGCGCCCGGCTACGGGCATGAGTAAAGAAGCTCGTCCGCTACGCATGGCGCTGATATCCTCAGTGGCGCTATTTGCGGTCGGCGGCGTGATTGGTGTTTTTATCAGTGGCAACAACGTCAAGATTCCCGCCCATTACCATGGTTCTATCGTCGGTGTGACTCTCGCCCTGATGGGGTTGGTCTACCATTTGCTGCCGCAACTAGGCTATGCCGCGCCAGCAGGCAGGTTGGCAACCTGGCAGCCTTTCGTCTACGGCGTGGGCCAGTTGATGCACATCACCGGACTGGTGTGGTCGGGCGGCTACGGCGTGCAGCGCAAGGTGGCCGGCGCCGATCAAGTGCTCAGGACCAGCGGTGAGATCGCCGGCATGGGATTGATGGGACTGGGCGGATTGATCGCCATCATAGGCGGTCTGCTGTTCGTGGTGGTGGTCATCCGCGCTGTGCGCGATGGCGGGCGGGCGGCCGGACCATGATCAAGCGGATGCAGCACATCATGCGGTGGCTGTTCATGCGCGTTGAGGCTTTGTTCAACGCTGCTTTCGGTGACAGGCTGAATCCGCTCTACTATCTCGGCGCAATCAGCTTCTTCCTGTTCTGGATAATTGCAGTCAGCGGGCTTTACCTTTACGCCTTCTTCAAGACCGGGGTGGCCGATGCTTATGCATCGGTTGAAGCCCTGACCGAGGGTCAATGGTATGCGGGCGGCATCATGCGCAGCATACACCGCTACGCCTCCGATGCCATGGTGCTGACCATGCTCGTGCACATGTTGCGCCATTTCGCGTTCGACCGGTTTCGTGGTTTCCGCTGGTTTTCCTGGGTGACCGGCGTGATGCTCATCTGGCTGGTCTATATATCCGGCATCAACGGCTACATGCTTCCCTGGGACAAGCTGGCGCAGTTCGTTGTTGTCGCCAGCTTCGAATGGCTCGACTGGCTGCCAATATTCGACGGCGCCCTGATCCGCAATTTCATCTATCAGTCGAGCGTCAACGACCGCTTCTTTTCGCTGCTTTCCTTTATTCACATCGGCCTGCCTCTGCTGGCGCTGCTCCTGATGTGGATCCATGTGCAGCGCGTACCCAAGGCGAGCACTAATCCGCCGCGGCCAATCATGGGCGGCCTGATGATTACTTTGCTTGCCCTGGCGCTGTTCGAACCGGCCCTGAGTCAGGGTGGCGCGGCCGATTTCGGCGTTGTTTCGAGCAAGCTTGCGTTCGACTGGTTCTATCTGATGGCATTTCCGCTGCTCTATATCTGGCCATTGGGCCAAGTCTGGCTGCTGCTCGCCGGATCGACTGCATTCCTCGCCGCGCTGCCTTGGCTGCCGCCGAAATACCGTCGCGACGAAAAGCGCGAATTCCAGATGCGGGTACACCCTGACAATCGCAATGTTGCCATACGCGCAGGCGAGACCGTACTCGAGGCCGGCTTGCGTGCCGGGATCGGTTTGCCCTTTGAGTGTCGCAACGGCGCCTGTGGCAAATGCAAATGCACGATCCTTCACGGCAGTGTCGACTACGGAGACTATCAGGCGGTCGCGCTGACGGGGGCCGAGATAGAACAAGGCAAGGCGCTCATGTGCAGCACCGTTCCCCGATCCGACCTGGAAATCGAATATGAGGCCGGCGGCGCGGTAGCGACCGTGCAGACTTATAAAGGGCGCGTGCTTGGCATGGAGCACTTGTCCAACGAGGTCATGCGGTTGATGATTTCATTGCCTGCGGGTGAGAGCCTTCGCTTCGTCGCCGGCCAGTACATCAATATCCTGCTCCCCGATGGGCAAAGGCGCGCCTTCTCGTTCGCCAATCCTCCACACCAGAGCGAGAACATTGAATTGCATATTCGCCTGATTGCAGGAGGCCGGTTCACGTCTTACGTGTTCACCAAGATGAAAGTTGGCGACGATTTGCGCTTCGAGGGTCCGTTGGGCTCGTTCTGCCTGCGCGAAAGCACGCGACCGATCATTTTTGTCGCGGGCGCAACGGGCTTTGCGCCGATCAAGAGCATAGTCGAAGACGCCTTTCATCGGGGCATCAGGCGGCCAATGCTGTTGTATTGGGGAGTAAGACGGCCCAAGGATCTTTATATGCAGGAACTCGCCCGGTGCTGGCAGCAGCAGCACAGCAACTTCAAGTTCGTGCCGGTGCTGTCGGAAGCCGGGCCGGAGGATCGGTGGCAGGGCCGCACAGGGCTCGTGCATGAGGCGATTCTGCAGGACTTTCCGGATCTCAATGGTTACGAAGTCTATGTCTGTGGCTCGGTGAAAATGGTGGATACGGCATTTCCCGCTTTTCTCGAGCAGGGACTCTCCGAAGAGTATTGTTTTTCTGATGCTTTTCTGCCGTCGGTGAACTAGGTTATGGCCCAGGAAAATACAGAAGGCGGAGTGCGTTTTCTGGCAACGGCAACGTCAATAGCGCTGGTATTGGTATTTATCGTGATTGCTGCCAGCGCCTACCTCCGGCTTGATCAGGCGGGACTGGGTTGCGCCGACTGGCCCGCATGTTATGGCTTGCAACTCGCGACACCAGGGGCCGCCGTAAACCAGGCCGTCCCGGAACAATCCACGGTTGTCTTCATAGTGCGCATCGCGCACCGACTGGCTGCTGCCGGCATCGGGCTGCTGATTGTGATCATCGCCATAGCTTGCATACGCACAAGGCGAAAATGGCCGGCAGGCACCGCAATCGCGCTTGTTCTCGTTGCGCTGGTGCTCTTTCTCGCCGTATTAGGGCGGGCCACTCAGGGTTCGCGGCTGCCAGCGGTGACGCTCGGCAATCTGCTTGGAGGCATGGCCATGCTGGCGCTGTTATGGTGGCTGCGGTTGCGTATTGCGCATCAAACCCGGACACATCATTACAGCACAGATCGTCGCCTCGCCTTGGGTGCATGGATCGGGCTCGCCATCCTCGTGCTGCAGATTGGTCTTGGCGCGATGGTCAGCGCAGGTTATGCGGCTGCCAGCTGCGGCACTGTACCTGATTGCCATGGCATATGGTGGCCGGCTGACTGGACGTTCGCGGCTTTCAATCCATGGCGGGATATGATCGTCCACGCAGACGGAGCATGGCAATCCGATGCGATGAGGCAGGCATTGCACATGGGGCACCGGTTTGGAGCGATGGTTACGGCAGGATGCCTGTTGGCGCTCGTGTTGCTGCTCTTGCGCCGCGGCGGCACGCGATTCGTCCTGGGGGTGTATTTGCTGGGATTACTTTTGTTGCAGTTTGCGCTGGGCCTTGCCGCAGTAATTTTTCAGCCCAGCCTGCTGCTCGTGCTTGCGCACAATACGGTTGCAGCATTGATTTTAATTGCAGTTGTGAGTGCGATCTTCTATTCGAGGCCGGCCGATGTGGCGAGTGTGTCCGCGGCATGCCACATGGTGACCTCGAAGTGGCCTTCCGGAATGAATTTAAAACGGTAGTCAAAGCCGTTGTTCTTGAGGACGCGAAACAGGGGGCGCGGTTCACAATGAATCAGCATGACGAGTTTCTGGCCGCGCGGCAAAAGTTCGAGCGCTTCCAGCGCGCGCATCATCGGCTCGGGCGGCTGCCAGCCCCGGGCGTCCAATGTCTGAAATACTTGCCCTGATTCGTTCTCGTTCATATTGTTGCTTATCCGGATGCAGTCCCGTTTTCGACGTCGTTTCGCGTGCCTTCTGTTCAATGAGATTCGGTCAGCGTAGCCTTTTCCGGCTGACGCAAGCCTTGATGCTGATCAAGAAAGCGGCAGGTGCGTGACCGAGCTGCTTTCCGTGCTCGCGAAGTGTATGCCTGCAGTCAACGCCGGCGTCAAGCGTGATCCGCAAGCGCGGTGTCGACGCGGTCAGTCGATGCGCCAAACCAGGCGAGTCGATCATGCAGTCTGACAACCTCGCCAATAATGATCAGAGTTGGCGGCTTTAGCTGTGCGCATGCAACCCTGGCGGGCAGGGTGTCGAGTGTGCCGGTAACGACGCGCTGGGCAGTCGTCGTGCCTTGCTGGATGGCCGCGGCGGGTGTCGTATCCGGCAGGCCATGCGCAACGAGCTCCAGACACAATTTGGGCAGACTTTGCAGACCCATATACACCACAACCGTCTGCAACGGTCGCGCGAGTGCTTGCCAGTCGAGATCAATGCTCCCGTCCTTGAGGTGGCCGGTAACGAAAACACAGGCTTGAGAGAAATCGCGATGGGTTAGCGGGATACCCGCATAGGCTGAGACACCGGCTGCAGCCGTGATTCCCGGCACTATCTCAAATTTCACGCCATGCAACGCCAGGGTTTCTATTTCTTCGCCCCCCCGGCCAAACATGAACGGATCGCCACCCTTGAGGCGCACGACTTGATGGCCGCGCCTTGCGAGTGTGATCAACATCTGGTTGATATCGTGTTGCGGCACCGCGTGGTTGGAGCGTTCTTTCCCCACATAAATGCGCTGCGCATCGTGACGTCCAAGCCTGACGATGTCGCCGTTCACGAGACGGTCGTAAAGGATCACATCGGCCCGGTTTAATATCTTTAATGCCCGGAGCGTCAGCAATTCGGGGTCCCCGGGTCCTGCCCCGACCAGATAAACCTTGCCGCAGTTCGGTTTCCCATTAGCGCCCAACGCAGACTCCATTCATCGCATTTCCGATCATGTGGCGGGCGGATAACCGCTACCGTTTTGAGCGCCGCATGTGTCGGCGCCTCCAGCGGGAAAGGCTGATCTCGTCGCCTGCGACTGAGCATTACTCTAGGTGGGGGGTCTTGGAATAACCTTGATATGAATCAAGGAATAAAACCAGGGGTGGCGGGATGCTGTTTCCCGGTGGAGGTCCCTTTTTTTATTTGCAAACCTGCTTCAGGAGCCAGGCTATGAATGTTAGACGCTCGCGCATTGCTTTTTTGTTTGCGGCAGTGGTTGGAATACCGCTGACCGCTGGCATCTCGTTTGCGCAGGATAAAGGAAAAGCGAGGCCCCAGCAGCCCCCTGGCGTCACTCAAGAGGAGTTGCGGTATCAGGCGGGCGGCTCCCCGCTGGGTTCCGTCGAAATGCACCAGGACGTCAACCCCAAGGCGCCGGCGATGACCAAGCCCGAATTCGACCGTGCGCGTCAGATTTATTTCGAACGCTGTGCCGGTTGTCACGGCGTTCTGCGCAAGGGCGCTACCGGCAAACCTCTGACACCGGATCTCACGATCGCCAAGGGCACCGATTATCTGAAGGTGTTCATTAATTACGGCTCGCCAGCGGGCATGCCGAACTGGGGCACCTCGGGCGAGTTGACCGATAAAGAAGTCGACCTCATGGCGCGCTATGTGCAGCAGACGCCGCCGACACCACCGGAATTCGGTCTGGTCGATATGAAGGCGACATGGAAAGTGACCGTGCCGCCGGAGAAGCGGCCGAAGAAGAAAATGAACAATTACAACATCGACAACATTTTCTCCGTCACGCTGCGAGATGCCGGTGAAGTTGCGCTGATCGACGGCGACACCAAGAAGACCATCAACATCGTCAAGACCGGCTATGCGGTGCACATTTCGCGACTGTCGGCCTCGGGCCGGTACATTTTCGTAATCGGGCGCGATGCCAAGGTCAACATGATTGACCTCTGGATGGACAAACCCGACAGCGTTGCCGAAATCAGAATCGGTCTCGAAGCACGTTCGGTTGAAACATCGAAGTTCAAGGGCTTTGAGGATAGATACGCGATCGCCGGCGCCTATTGGCCACCCCAGTTTGTGATCATGAACGGCGACACACTCGAACCGCTGAAAGTGGTATCGACCCGCGGCATGACAGTAGGCACTCAGGAATATCATCCCGAACCGCGCGTCGCCTCGATAGTGTCTTCTCATTTTCATCCGGAATTCATCGTCAACGTCAAGGAAACCGGCCAAACCCTGATCGTCAACTACTCGGATCTCAACAACCTCAAGGTCACCAGCGTCGGCACGGTGCGTTTTCTGCACGATGGCGGTTTCGATTCGACCAAACGCTATTTTCTGATTGCGGCCAACCAGTCGAACAAGATCGTTGTGGGCGACACCAAGGATAACAAATTGGTCAAAATCATCGAAGTGGGCAAGATTCCCCATCCCGGCCGCGGCGCAAATTTTGTGCACCCGAAGTTTGGTCACGTCTGGGCAACCAGCCACCTCGGCGACGAGACGATTTCTCTGATCGGCACCGATCCGGAGAAACACAAGCAAAATGCGTGGAAAGTGGTGCAAACCCTCAAAGGCCAGGGCGGCGGATCGCTGTTCATCAAAACCCACCCCAAATCAAAGAACTCTCTCAAAAGAGCAACTCGAGGCACTGGCAAAAAAACAGGCAGCGCCGGTA
>CALOEN010000061.1:0-109401 GCA_942492335.1 uncultured beta proteobacterium
TATGCTACATCCTGAACATCCCTGGGTCTGTCTTCGGATTTTTTTCTGGTTGGTATCTTTTCCTGCTGGAGATAGATACGCACGTTTTTCTGCATTACGCGCCTCAACTTCACCGAGAGTTCCGCATATAATTTTCTGTTGCGTCTGTGACTTTATCACCTAAATAACCTTCACCAAATACCCTTGCCTGCAATGCTTCAACTTCTGGCTCAGTCATGTCGGCATTATCCATCAACCAAGAGCCCTGCATTTCTATATCGTCAACAACCTCTTGTGAGTGTCGTAGTGCCGTAACGACTGCTTTGAAATAAGACCGTCCCAGTTTGGATAACCATTTTGTATAAGTACATCATTCCAATCGTCAAAACCCTTCATGACTTCTGGGGGTTGCCGTTGTCATTTCTATGCACCAGGGTTAGTGCCAAGAGGTGACCTTCTTTATACTGAACCCCATGCTGTATTTCATGAATCAAAGACCTGATCATCTGTACGTCTCGTTTCCTGCACCGTTCTCTGGAAGTCTGATTGTGTTATCGCTCATGCTGAAACTGGCAGTCTTGACCGGAAGAACAGTAACCCCCATGTCTCGCAGTTCTGGATATGCGGTAAAAAAGTCTTCGTGTTCGATTACATCTTCAAGATTTCTGGGGGTTCCATAGTCTGCCGGAAGATTTTTAATTTTCATTTGGCTATCGTCTATCTCCTTTCGGCACTCACCGTCTTTTGCTTTAAACTATCCATATTCCTTCCATGTGTCAACATCATTCCCTGCTGATTTTGCTTTCTCCAAGTTTGCCTGGAGTTCACCAGCAGTTAATTTTCCATGTGATGTGCGAACCTCGCCTTGCATGTTTTTAATCGATGCTGTTCCACCAAACATTGAAGTAGGCATTGCACGCTGCAGCAGATCCAGTTCCTGAACCGCTTCATCGTACTTGGTTGTCACAAAATCCATTGCAGATTTGAGTGTCTTTTCGGGTATGTACTTGCCCAACCGTGCAGCTGTACGCAGTGCCTCAAAGAAGATCATGCCTTCAACAATGTTGGTTACCGTCCTGCGGTATGGGTCATCGTCTGTATCCTTCAGGAAATCAACCAGACCACCTGTATAACCCCACTCTTCCAGGGTCTCACCCAATGCACCTGACATGGTTTCAGGGTCTGCTGTTGCGTACAGGTATTCACCCATGACCATACCCGGGTCCACTGCCTCTTCAAGACGGTTGACCAGGTTATTCAAACCATCTTTCATCCTGCCCCGGGAATATGTGTCATTGCCCTGTGGCGCCGTTTGGCCTGGTTTCATTTCCAGAGACTTGTTCTTTGGCGTCTTGACCATTTTCTCTGCGGTCTTGGCAATCTTGCCGGTGGTCTGAGCAACTTTACGTCTGCCCATCGCACCTTTACCAATACCGATATACGCACCCAACTCGAGCAGGAGCGTACCCATTGTCTCGCCGGCACCTGCCCAGGTATCTGACTCGTTGATCTGTGCCAGTTCCAATGCGTCAGGGGTCATTGCCTGCATCAGGTCTGCCCGGGCCTTTTCTTTATCGCCACCGTAACCACCAAGGGCAGTTGTTGTCGTTGCAAACGTATCACCGTAAACCGAGTCAACCACATGCTGGTAAGCATTGCTCATCGATTTACGCACTACCCGGGTCAGGCTATTCTGTGCCTGCCAGGACTTGGAATTTAATTCATATGATGACGGGTTATAGTGCGACAACATTGCTGCAGACGCCCCGGCACCCGGGTTCCAACTGCCACCCCTTGTACGGTTGATCCATCCCTCTTCTGGCAGGAACGCAAGTGAACCATCATCTTTTGGCTCGGGCATCTTGCCCATCACCATCTTATAGTTGTAGTCCTTGTCAGACGGTGCATCAGGATGGTCTGTCTGCCACTGCTGATACCAATCGGCATATTCCTGGTCAGCACCCGCTTCAAGGATGTTTGCAAGTTTGCCTGATCCCGTCCTGCGTAAACGCTCCAGGTTATGTTGCTTTGATTCAGCAGTCATTGTCATTGTGGTTCATCCAGTTTCCATTGGTACAGACGCTCAACCTCTTTTATTACACTGTTTATCTGTGCATCAATAGATTGTATGTCTGCTTCTGCACCATCAGCGGTTTTCGTGTACCAGGTCTGTAACTGCTTGCTGATATCCAAACGTAGTTCTTCGGTCAGGATCCCGTCTTCAGGTATCGTTACATTGACGCCAACCTTTTCCAGGTTCTTCCTGCCGGCAAGTAAACGGTAACCGTTCTTTGCTGACTCTACCCACTTGTCCAGTTCATCTTGTCTGCTCGGACCAAGTGCCTCGGCCTTACGCATCAGTGCCTGTTGGAACTCGCGCCCAACATCAGCAGTGACCTTGTACTGTGCCTGTAGCCCTGCGGTGACTTCACCCAGCAAACCTTCATCGAACCCAACGATATTCTCAAATGCCTGCCTGGACAGGTTCTGGTATAACGGTGTGCTGAATATCCCGCTTTCCAGGGAGTCCAGTTTGGTTGCCATCTTGGTACTGTCATCAAATGTGAGACCGTTGCCGGGGGTCAGGATTGAATCCTTCAACTGGGTAACACGTTGACCCCAATCACCATCGTATCCGGTCATCATCAGTTGCTGCATGGATACCTCAAACGCACGTTTCACTGCAGCGTCTGATGTGGATCCACCGTCCTCCTGACGGGTCTGCGTCAGGATATCTTTAAAATAGGTCTTATCGGTCAAGCCTGAGTTAAGCAACATGGGCAGGCTGAGTTCGCCCTTTGATCCCTTAACCAGAAGCGCATGGTATATCTGCCTTTGCTGTTCCGCTTCTGCTGCCTCAATGTCACCACCCAGGTTGGACAGTTTGTTATTCAGTTGGTTGATGTATGAATACTTCTGAGCCCCGGTCAACAGGTCAAATTCGTCTGACTCCATCTTGGTCAACAGGGTATCAACGTCATCTGGGTTGATTTCATCCAGTGGTGCGTTCAGTACCGTGTATATCTGGTCCGTAACTTCCCGGGTATCGATCTCGCGTTGTGCCTTGATGTATTGCAGTGGGCTCATGGCGCCATTGGATACACCGTCATCAATACGTTGCCGTGCTGAATCGTACTCACCAGCATCAAGCATGTTGTTAACGTCTACGTTCAAACGTGCCGTGATGACTGCTGACTCGCGTTCAATCATCTTAGCCTGGTATGCACTATCCCTTCGCGCTCCGGTCTCGGTCATCCACTGGTCAAACGCTTTCCTTGCTGCACCACTCTTGATGTTTGCGCGGATATCGCCTGCCAGCTGCATACGTGCTGCACGTTCTTCGTTTACGATATTCTTTGAGTCAGATACCAGCCGGCCTTTTTCATCTGTTTCGTATGGTTTCTGTGCCAGGGCAGTATCAATGGATCCGATTGACGCCTGAAACTGTGCCGTAGCAGATGACAGTTCTTCGTTTGCCTGTATCTCGGCAACCCCTGCTGCAACATCGCTGATAGCAGTCGCACCTGCTGCCAACGCACCATACTTTGCCATCTGTACGTTTGCTGCTTCTGCAGGGGAAATCATAGACGCCCGGGCAGACTGAAGTTCAGAGACCCTTGACTTGGCTTTTATGTAGCGTGGTAATTGCATGATTATCCCCCCATGCCAAACGCAGACTTCATGGCACTTGATGCCTGGGTAAGTCCAGTGGACCAGCCCTGATACAGTGCCTGACGCCCAACATTCTTGCCACGTTGAATCGTATTTGCTGCACGGGTTGCTCCAACCTTGGCAACTGTCTGACGTTCCCGGGTGAAGTTGCGTGCCTGTTCTGCCAGTATTTCAAGCGGTGAACCAATATCAACCTTCACGTTTGAACCTGCTGTACGGGCAATCGTCTGTCCCCGCATATTTCGTTCTTCAATCTTCAGGTCTTCCAATTTCGCATTGGTCAGTTCAACTTCCATGCCGGCTTCACTTGCTGCCATGTCTTTGGCTTCATCTTTGGCCTTGATGCCACCAAATATCGATAATGCTGCTGCAATAAAGTCCATTATGCGTTCTCCACTTCTATCTTTCCAAAGAACCCGAGTATGTGTGTCGGGTATGGTCTGTCCTGTAATATCTCAATGGATCCTGTACCGTATCCCAGGTTGATCACCTCAAGGTCTTGTGTACCTTCGCGTATGATCTCAGCCACTGACATTTCTGTGCTTTGTGTGCGGTCCCTGGGCAACTGTCCGTTGATCTTTGGCAGTGCCGAGTCAAGAACCCGGGTATTCAGTTCAGTCCACTTGCGGAATGTACCAAACCCCACTCCATTCGGGTTGCCGTTTACAACCTCAAACGTCTTACCGTACCCATCATACTTGAAACACACTGCGTAGGTGCCTTCGTATGCGGGTACATCACCAGGGTCTGGCGCCTCAAGGACTATTGCTCCGTCATTTACCACATATTCACCGGAATATGCATCATCGACCATTGCCGTAACGGTCAGACCCTCAAATTGCTCCAGACCCTGGATAATGTTGTTGTCACCTTCAATGATTGTTCCGCTGATCCAGCCATCCATGCATACGATGTTCTGGTCTACCAGTGCGTCATCATCGGGAGTAACACGTATTTGTTTGTCTCTTGACGGGTATGGCATCTTTTCGATCCATCGCGTGAGACCTCCGTCATAGGTCACCAGGCACCATAACTCATCTTCATCGGTCACTGCGTTGTACCCACCGCAGATATCGATGATACGACCTGATGTGGTGAACTCAGACCATGCTGCAGTGTCGTTTTCCGGTGTGTAACAGCAGCAAATCAGTGTGCCGTTATCACGCAGTCCAAACATCAGCACCTCTGGCGTCATCATCAGCGCAAGTCGCTTGACCCGGGGAACCAGCAGATGCTGCACAACAAGGCTAATGTCAGCAGAGTATTGTGCCTGCAGGTCATCTACCCAGGTGGTCTTACGCATCTTTTCCTTGCCCTGCTGGACGTAGAAGATATCCACACCAATGGTAATGGCGTCCGTGCCGTGAGACCTTCCATTGTTCTGTTTGGTTGCCTGGACGTTGCTCGGGGTCATGGTCACATCAGACTGCAGTGCAAAGTCACCGCTTGATGTGCCGATAATCAGTTTGCGTTGCGCTTGAGCCCACTTGATCTGTGGGGAATCAGACGTATCAATCGCAAAGAACAGTGGGTCATCATCTTGTGGACCCAACTGGAAGTCTTTGTACTTGGCAATGCGTGATCCGAAAATGCCCATCGGTTGACTCGGGTTTGCCATCAACAGCAACCTTTGTTCGTAGAATACGCCAACCGTTGGGAACCCTCTGCCACCCGGGGAGTATGACTGTCTTGCCGTAGGTATGTCTGCCACCCAATCGTTACCGTCTGGGTATTGCCAATCAAATGTTTCTGGCTTGCCTGTCAGGGCAGTCCAGTATGTAGTGTTTGGGGGTTCATTCGTTGCATCTGGCGTATGTGCCAAAATGCATTGGTAATATGTGCCACTGTGCAGGACGTATGTCGGGAATGACCAGGCCGGTTCGTTGGTTTCTGCTTCTTCCATTGTATTGGTAACAGAAGCGTAGTGATCAAGCCTGTCATTTGTTGGCTCAATCACCATGGTCTTACCCGCATTCGGACCTGTAATGGTGATCGAGTAAACTGCACCACCACTGCTGACCACCGAATACGTGGTTCCCGTACCGTTCAGTTCAGGGATAAAAGACAGTGCCTTGTTTAACCTGTCAATCATGGTTGCAGGGGTTGAACTGTAATCGTATTCCTTGATGTTGCCGGCACTACCTGTGGCATATACACCGTTGTACTGTAGCGTCCATCCCCGGTCTTCCCACTGCGCGTCGATGCCATCATGCCATTCGCACGTATAGTCATCTGATGCGGTCTCGGATGCTGCAGGTGAGTCGTCACCACCTCCGCGCCCACTTCATTCCACTTCAGCTCGGCCGGGTCTTTGACCGCGGTCAGGCGAATTTTCTTGCCGTTGACGACCAGCGTATTGCCATTGACGGAGACGTCGCCCTTAAACCGTCCGTGCACGGAATCGTGGCGCAGCATGTACGCCAGATAATCCGGCTCGAGCAAATCGTTGATGCCAACGATCTCAATGTCGGGGAAATCCTGCACCGCCGCGCGCAACACCATCCGACCGATGCGTCCAAATCCGTTGATGCCTACTTTGATTGCCATGATGCCCCCAAAATAATCCGTATAAAATTAATCTGTTACAACACGCCCCGCACTGCCGCCGCAACGTTTTCGGCGGTGATGCCGAAAAATTTAAACAGTTCTCCCGCCGGGGCTGATTCGCCAAAACGGTCTACGCCGACGACGGCGCCCTCCAGGCCCACATACTTGCGCCAGCCATCCGTCACCCCGGCTTCGACCGCGACCCGCGGCACGCCCCGCGGCAACACCGCCTCCCGGTAGGCCGCATCCTGACGGTCAAACACGGTCGTCGAGGGCATGGACACCACGCGCACCGCAACACCCCCGGCTGCCAGCGTCTTCTGTGCGTCCAGCGCCAACTGTACCTCGGAGCCCGTGGCAATGATGACCGCTACCGGGATCCCGCCTTGTGCCTCCGACAACACGTACCCGCCGCGCGTAATCATGCCCATCTGCCCGGGGTTGCGCTGCTGGTACTGCAAATTCTGGCGCGAGAACAGCAGGCTGCTCGGCCCGTCGCGGCGTTCCACCGTCGCTATCCACGCGACAGCGGACTCGACCGAATCACAGGGCCGCCAGACATCCATGTTGGGTATCAAGCGCAGGCTCGCCGCGTGCTCGACCGGCTGGTGCGTGGGGCCGTCTTCGCCCAACCCGATCGAGTCATGGGTGAACACGAAGATGGAACGCACCTTCATCAGCGCGGCGACACGCAGCGCGTTGCGCGCGTAGTCGGAAAAGACCAGAAACGTCGCGCAGTAGGGAATCAGCCCGCCATGCAGCGCCAGTCCGTTGACGATGCCCGCCATGCCGAACTCGCGCACGCCGTAAAAAATATAGTTGCCGCCGCCCTCGCGCCCGATCGCCTTCGATCCTGACCATAGCGTCAGATTAGAGCTGGCGAGATCAGCCGAACCACCGATCAGTTCCGGCAATGCCGGTGCCAGCGCTTCGATCATATTCTGCGAAGCCTTGCGCGTGGCTATGGTTTCAGCTTTTGCGCTCACCTGGGCGAGCACAGTCTCGCAATGCGTTTTCCAGTTGGCCGGCAACTCTCCCGCCATGCGGCGCTTGAATTCGGCCGCCTCGGCCGGGTATTGTTTTTCGTATCCGGCCATGAGCCGCTTCCAGCGGCGCTCCGCGACCGCGCCGCGCTTGCGCGCATTCCAGCCATCGTAAACGGACTGCGGGATTTCAAATGGAGGATGGGGCCAGCCGATCGCCTCGCGTGTTGCCGCGACTTCCTTCTCACCCAGCGCGGCGCCGTGTGCCGAGCCGGTGTTCTGCTTGTTGGGCGCGCCTTTGCCGATGGTCGTTTTAGCGCAAATCAGCGTCGGTTTGGCTTTTTCACGTTTCGCCTTGCGGATCGCCTTGTCGACCGCCTCGGGGTCGTGGCCGTCCACATTCGGGATCACGCGCCAGCCGTAGGCCTCGAAACGACGCTTGACGTCATCGGAGTACCACTGCTTGATCTGCCCCTTTTCGGAATCGATCGAAATGCCGTTGTCGTCGTAAATCACTATCAGCTTGGAAAGCCCGAGCGTGCCGGCGAGCGCGCACGCCTCGTGCGAGATGCCCTCCATCAGGCAGCCATCGCCGGCAAACGCATAGGTATGGTGGTCGACGATCGCATGACCATCGCGGTTGAACTCGGCGGCCAGAGCACGCTCCGCAATGGCCATGCCCACTGCATTGGCCAGTCCCTGGCCCAGCGGGCCGGTGGTGGTCTCCACGCCGGATGCGCAACCGTATTCGGGATGCCCCGGGGTTTTGGAATGCAATTGCCGGAAACGCTTCAAATCGTCCAGCGACAAGTCGTAACCGGTCAGATGCAACAGCGCATATAGCAGCATGGAGCCGTGGCCATTGGAAAGCACGAAACGATCACGATTGGGCCAGGCAGGATTGGCAGGATTATGGCGAAGGTGGTGGTTCCACAACACTTCGGCGATATCAGCCATCCCCATCGGCATGCCGGGATGACCGGAATTCGCTTTTTGCACCGCATCCATCGCGAGCGCACGAATGGCGTTCGCCAGATCAACACGAGAACTCATCAGGTTTCCTTGCGGGGGAGCGCGCGAAAACCTTAATTATACCGACTTCGCGCCTGCTCGCAGCACCAAACCGGCGGATTGCAGCACTGGGCGCGGGCGCCGCCTGATGTGCGCTGAAGTTTACTCGTCGGGCTTGCGCGCGAGCTTGATGCCGAGCTGCTTGAGCTTGCGGTAGAGGTGAGTGCGCTCAAGCCCCACGCACTCGGCCACGCGGCTGATGTTGCCGCCTTCCTTGCCGATATGGTGCTCGAAGTAAACGCGCTCGAAGGCGTCACGCGCATCGCGCAGCGGCAGATCCAGCGGCAGGCTTTGTGTCACCACCCCGGCGGGCGCGGGCTGGGGCAGCGCGAGATGAACATCCTCCAGACTGATATGCTCGGCCGAGACCGTGTGCGCCAAAGTCTGCACCACGCTTTGCAGTTGCGCGAAGTTGCCGGGCCAATCGTAATTTCTCAGCGCGTTCAGCGCCGCCGTCGAGAACTGCCGCGGCGGCACTTCCTTCGTCTCGACCATGCCCGACAACACGAGGTTTGCGAGATCCGGTACGTCTTCGCGGTGCTCGCGCAGGCTGGGCACCCTGATGGTCGTTGCCGAAAGCGTGCTGTACAAGCGCTCGTCGAACGCCCCCTGCGCAACGAGATCGGGCAGATGGCGCGATGCGCCGCAGATTACCCTGACATTGTAGCGATCGAGCTTGCCCAAGAGCAGCAGCAATCCTTTCTGCTCCACCTTGTTGGTCTCGGCGACGTCATGCACAAACAAGGTGCCCTCGCGCGCCTGGCTGAGCAGGTCGAGAGGGGAGTCGGCCAGCAGCGCCGTCGTTTCGGGCACAACCCATGGGGTGTTCCTCGGGTGCAGGAAGCGGGCGCACAACTCGACGCCGCACCCCGGTTCGGCGGTAAGCAGCAGCGGGGTCCTCAGGTTGGCGATACGCTCAAGCCGCTGCTTGAGCTCGACGGCAAGCGCCCCGCGCCCCAGGCTGGCCAGCGACAACGTGGCCTGGGGCAGCTGCTCGCCGTGGTTCAGTGCCCGGCCTACAGTCGCCAGCAATTTCTGGAGAGCAACGGGTTTTTCCAGAAAATCATAGGCTCCAATGCGCGTCGCCTCGACTGCGGTATCAATCGTCCCGTGACCGGACATCATCACCACCGGCATGGTCAGGAGGCCGGCACTCGACCATTCGCGCAACAGCGTGATGCCGTCGGTATCGGGCATCCAGATATCGAGCAGCACCAGATCCGGACGGCTCCGATTGCGGTAAGCGCGGGCCTCCGCGGCATTTTCCGCCAGCCTCACCTGATATCCCTCATCCGAGAGAATTTCCGACAGCAGTTCTCGGATTCCGATTTCGTCGTCTACGACAAGAATTTGTTGCATAAGCGTTATACCAAGTTTACACCTTCGTCTACGCCGCGGACTGGTGTCCGGCGTTACGCGCCGCGGCAATGGGGAACGACAGTGTGACGCGCGCGCCGCGAGGCGCAAGATTGGAAATGGCGATTTCGCCGCCATGTTCTTCCACGATTTTTTTGACGATGACCAACCCCAGGCCGGTGCCCTTGGGTTTCGTTGTCACATAGGGTTCAAACACCCGCTTCATCAGGTGCTCGGGAAAACCGCTGCCGTTGTCGGAGACCGAGAAACGCACTGTGTTGGCGGCCGCTTCGCTGCCGATCACGATGCTGGGATTGGGGGTGTCGGCAAGCGCATCCTGAGCGTTCTGCAGCAGATTATGGATCACCTGCCGCATCTGGGTCGTGTCGCCTATGACAGGCGGTAACTGGGGCGCGAGCTCAAGCCGTATGCTTGAGCCCAGCGACTCATAAAGCGTCAGCACTTCGCGCACCAGCCTGTTCAAGTCGAGCGCCTTCATCGAAGGTTCGGGCGCGCGCGCATACTGGCTGAACGCATCGACCATGCGTTTCAGTGCCGCAACCTGGTTGACGATGGTCTGCGTCGAGCGCGAGAGAATTTCAGCATCCTCCGCTTCAAGTTTGGCGGCAAGTTTGCGTTGCGTCCGTTCGGCTGACAACTGGATCGGCGTCAGCGGATTCTTGATTTCGTGCGCAAGCCTGCGCGCCACTTCGGCCCATGCCGCGTCGCGCTGTGCCTGCAGCAGGTGGGTAATGTCGTCGAAAACCACGATACTGCCGGTTTCCTCTGTTTCCGGCAAATGCGTGCCGCGCAACAACAGCACCTGGGTGCCCTTGGGCAATTCGCGCTCTATCTGCTGCTCCCATTCTGCCGTATCGGCGGCCTCGAATCCCGAACGTATCGCCTGCGCCAGCCCAGAGAGCATGCTGTCATGGGCGTGCCATTCGTCGAGGTCACGGCCGAGCAGCTCGGTCAGGTTTGTTGCCAGCATCTGCCTCGCGCTGGGATTCGCCGAGCGCAGACGCAAGGCCCCATCGAAAGCGAGAACTCCGGCGGACAGGCTCGCCAGTATGCTTTCCAGATAGGCTTTCGCATGTCCCAGCTGCGCCTGGTTGCTGTCGGCCCGCGCCCGCGCATCGGCAAGCTGCAATGTCATGCTGTTGAACGATTGTGTCAGCATGCCCAGCTCGTCGCTACTGGCTACCGCAGCACGCTGACTGAAGTCCCCTTGGGCAACGGCGCGCGTGCCCTCGACCAGAATGCCCAGCGGAGCGGAGAGCCGGTCAGAAAGCACGAAAGCCAGCGCAAGCGAAGATAAAAGCGCGAGCAGGAGTGTCAGCGTCAAAGTGATGCCGTAGAGTCGTTTCAGCCCGAGACGCGATAATATGAGTTCCTGGTAATCGCGGTATCCCGCCTGCACAGTTTCTGCATCCTTCGCCAGCTGTTTCGGCACCGGCTGCAGCAACTGCAGCACGCGCGCATCCTCTGCCAGCGAAACCACGCTGACCGGCACCAGCACCCGCAGGATCAACCCGCGCTCGGGCACCGCCTCAACCGCGCTGTAGGTTTGTTGCAGACGGATCTGGCGCAACGCCGCCGCGCCCGGAGGTTCCGGAATCAATACCGTGCGCTCGCTGCCCGAGTAGGTGATCACTTTCCCGCGCGATGTAAACAAGGTTGCTTCCCGGACCCCGGCCTGCTCGCGTAACGTGTTCAGCACGGCTATTTGCTCGGCTGGCGCCTTGAGCGACAGCTGGAGGGCCATCGAATCAGCTTTCACGGTGAGGTCCTTGACCAGGCTGTCGAGAGCATTGCGGCTGATGTTGAGACCGCCCTCCAGCGCCATGTCAACGCGCACCTCGAACCAGGACTCGATACTCTTGGCAAGAAACTGCACGGATACGCCGTAGATCAGCGCGCCCGGCAAAACGGCCATCAGGGCGAACAGCAGTACCAACCGCAACGTGAGTTTGGCGCCGAACACGCCAGCGCGAAGCCGGCGCCTGAGTGTCAGCAGCTGGTAGCCGACCAGCATCGCGAGCGCCAGCGCAACACCGCCGTTGAGCAGGAGTAGCAGCGAATAATGCTCGGAGAACAGCGCCGTGTTTGCGCTGGCGGTCGCGAGCAGGAATACGGCGACCGCGCCAAACCCGATGCCCAGGATCAATAAATACCGGATCCCGTAGCGGGCAAATCCCGGCCGCGGGGCTGCCTTGCTCGTCATGGTATCACCACCGTCCAGCGATACCAGTCCGTCCCGATGTTCCAGTCGCGCGAACCCAGTGCATTGATCTGAAACGGCTTGGGCAGTTGCGTTGTGTCCAGCCGCAGACGCACCGCCGCGGTAATCGTTTCGTTTTTGGGTCGCGTGTCTGGGTCGGCATCTTCGCGCCGCCGCACGCGGCTAATGACGTCCAGCGCCTCTCCCAGGGTGGGAAAATTCTGATAAAGATTGCCGGCCCCGATGCGGTATTGGCGGGTCAGCGCGTTGTACGACAGCCGGTACCGTTGCTGGGTCTGAGCGATTGTTTCGTTGAACCAGAACCAGCGCGAACGTATCAATTCAAATTCAAACAGAAAATAAAGGGAAACACCCTTGTTCAGCGCTTCTTCGAGCGGGGGCGTCAATGCAATTCCGAAATCGGCGTCGAGCACGTAGCTGTCGTCAACGATGTTCAGGGTGGCTTTTTTGACTTCGATGCCTTCGGCGTAAACCGGGGCGTGACTGGCGAACGCCAGCCACAGCGCGGCAAGAACCGCGAGCAAGTTACTCCTTTTGCAACAGCGCATAGAAAAACCCGTCATGCCATTGATCCGGAAGTAGTTGACCAGCAGCCTGTTGTAATTGGAGTTCGGCCCCCGGAAGGGTCAGGCATCGCGCATCATGATGGAGCTCCAGAAATCGCGCGATCTGCAACTGGTTTTCCTCGTGAAACACCGAGCACGTGGCGTACAGCAATTTACCACCACTGGCGAGCAACCGCCACAGCGCCTCCAGCATGCGGTGCTGCCGCTCGGCAAACCGGGCGATATCGGATTCGCGGCGCAGCCACTTGATGTCGGGGTGGCGGCGAACCACGCCGGACGCAGAACACGGCACATCGGCAAGTATGCGGTCGAATGGCCGGCCGTCCCACCACGCCGCCGGCTCGCAGGCGTCGCCACAGACCACCCGGGCGGCCAGCCCGAGGCGGGCGAGATTTCCCGTTACGCGTTCAAGTCGGACGGCATCGGTGTCGAGCGCAATCAGGTCGACTTGGGCGCATTCAAGTATATGTGCGGCCTTTCCTCCCGGCGCTGCACACGCATCCAGCACCCGCGTGCCCTCGTCAGCCGCAAGAAATGGCGCGGCGAGTTGGGCGGCTGCATCCTGCACTGACACCCAGCCTTCCGCGAAACCGGGAATGCGCTCTACCGACAACGCGTCTGCCAGTCTTATCGCCGTGGCACCTATCCGCTGCGCGACGATACCGTGACTTGCCAACCGCGCCAGATAGTCCTCGGTTGTGACGTGGCGGCAGTTCACGCGCAGCGTCATGGGTGGATGAAGATTGCCTGCGTCAAGTATCGTTTCATGCTGTCGGGGATATTGCTCGCGCAGTTTGGCGATCCACCAGGGCGGGTATGAATAACGGCCGGTGTCGGTGCGCCGCGCCTCGGCCACCAACGCTGCGCGACGCCGCAGAAAATTGCGCAGGACGGCATTGGTAAGGCTTTTCGCCGAGGTCAGCCCGAGTTGCTCGCAGGCGTGTACCGCATGATCGACTACGGCATACGGCGCGGCGCCGGTGAATTCGAGTTGATACAGCGCGATCCGCAGCAATCCGCGCAGCTTCTCGTCGCGCAGCGGTTTGTTGAGCAGCGCCTGGAGCAGGGCGTCGATTAGCCCGAGAAAGCGCAGGGTGCCGAAACAGATGTCCTGCGTAGCCGCGCGCTGCTGCGCGGACAGGCCGGGATTGCTGCGCCACAGTGCGGCCAGTTCGGGGTCAAGGCTGCGGCCCGTCAGCACGCGGCCCACGATGCCGCTGGCAAGACTTTGTATTTCGTCCATCAGGCTCCGAAGCGCACGCCGCGCGCCAGATCAAACCCGGTAAGAAACGCTTTTACTGGCAGCCGCTTGCCGCCGGCGCGCTGCAACTCATGCAGACGCAGGCCCTCTTGGCCACAGGCGATGACTATCCCGGCAGTTCCCGTTTCACATACCGTGCCCGGTGCTGCGCTCACGCCACGCTCGACCTGAACGCGCCAGATCTTGATGATGGTGCCGTCGAACACGGATGCCGCGCCGGGGGCGGGATTAAATGCGCGCACCTTGCGCGCGATGGCCCCGGCGCTTTCGCTCCAGTCGATAAGCGCCTCTTGTTTGGTTATTTTATGGGCATATGTGGCCAAAGTGCCGTCCTGGGCGTGCGGCTGAAGAGGGGCAGCGAGCGCGCTCACGATCAACCGCCCGCCCAGCTCGGCAAGCCGGTCATGCAGCGTTTGGGTGGTATCCCCATCGCCAATTGCAAGCGCCTCCTGTAACAGAATCGCGCCGGTATCCAGTCCGGCATCCATTTGCATAATGGTGATTCCCGTTTCAGTATCGCCCGCCAGGATCGCGCGTTGTATGGGGGCCGCACCGCGCCAGCGCGGCAGAAGCGACGCATGAATATTAATCCCGCCCAGGCGCGGAATGTCGAGCACGGCCTGTGGCACCATCAACCCGTAGGCCGCCACGATAAGCGCGTCCGGCGCCAGTTCGGCGATCGTTGCGACGGCCTGCTGCTGCTTCAGCGTTGAAGGCTGTAGCACCGGCAGCGCATGGTGTAGCGCAGTTTGTTTTACGGCAGAGACTCGTTCCTGCAGCCCGCGGCCCGCAGGTCGGTCGGGCTGAGTCAGAACTAACGCAACAGTATGTCCTGCGCCTAATAGCGCCTCAAGGCCAGCCGCGGCGAAGTCCGGCGTGCCGGCGAAAACAATTTTCATGAATGCTCTCGTGGACTGGACCGCGCCACCTCAATTATGCGCGATCGGTTCGTCCGCTGTGTAGTCTCGCGGGATGCGGTGCCATTTTACGGCACAATCCCGCCCCCATCGGGTCAACTCCTGCCAACTTGCGTGTGTTGCCACCGTAAAATGCGACATACGCCCTAGCGCCCGTCGTCGTCGTGATTGAGAATGCGCATTTCGGGATAAAGGCTCTTGATCCGCCGCGAAGATCATAAAACCCGCCGGATCGCTTGCCGCGACACCCGTCCCCGAGATAACAGCGCTACATCGTTTCGCGTTGTTGTTTCTTGAGTTTTGCAAGAATGCGCTGCTGCTTGAGCCGCGAAAGGTACTCTACAAATACTTTGCCAATCAAATGATCCATTTCATGTTGTATACACACCGCCAACAGTCCTTCGGCTTCCAAGGTAAAAGGCTTGCCATTGGGATTGACCGCCGTTACCTTAATGTGCTCGGCGCGGCGTACTTTTTCGTAAATACCGGGCACGGAAAGACAGCCTTCTTCACACTCGACCTCCCCGCTCGCCTCAAGAATTTTCGGGTTGATCAACGCGATCAGTTGGTCGTGCGTTTCAGAAATATCGACCACGATGATGCGCAGATGCACATCGACCTGTGTGGCAGCCAGGCCGATCCCGGGAGCAGCATACATGGTCTGCGCCATGTCTTTGATTAATTTACGAATATCGCTATCGACCTCACGCACCTCGGCGGCTATGTTGTGCAGGCGTGGGTGGGGATAGTGCAGTATCGGGAGCAATGCCATAAAAAACTTGCTAATTTAATCAGCTAGATGCAGAATTTAATCCATTACCTTATGTTGCATATAAGGGCCTGTAAATGTGGGGGCTTCGTGACTAGACTAATTATATCGCTGATTTTGCTGTTAACTCCGGTCTTTCAGGTTATGGCCGCCGACAGTGGTGCGCTTAAAGACACCGCGCCCGAGCGCTATACCGTGGTCAAGGGCGATACGCTGTGGGGCATCTCCGGCCACTATCTCAAAGAGCCTTGGCGCTGGCCCGAATTGTGGAAGATGAATAAGGATCAGATCAAGAACCCACACCTCATTTATCCTGGGGATGTTTTGGTGCTTGATCGCTCGGCGCAACAGGTCTCGTTGCGAATTCAGAGGCTCGATACTGTCAAGCTCTCCCCCAAGGTGCGCACAGAGCCGCTGGCCAATCAAGCCGTGCCCAGTATTTCCCCGGCAGAAATCGCGCCTTTTCTATCGCAGCCGCTGGTCGTGGGCCAAACTGAACTTGATTCAGCCCCGCGCATCGTCGCAACCGAGGAAAACCACGTCGCGCTTGGTGCCGGCAGCACTGCCTTTGTTCAGGGAATTACAAAAGACCAGGGCGATGTCTGGCAGGTTTTCCGCCGCGGTGATGCGCTCGTTGATCCTGAAACCAATGAAACCTTGGGATATATGGCCATTTATCTGGGGGAAGCCCGGGTTCGCGATTTCGGAGGCACGGTGGCTACGGTAGAAATCACCAAGTCGACGCAGGAAATCTATCAGGGCGACCACTTGTTGCCATCCAAAGCACGGCCGGTTTTTTCCTACGTGCCGCGCGCTCCCCAGAAAACCATCAAAGGCCGCATCGTAGCCACCTATGGCAATGTGCAGGAAACCGGCCCTTTGTCTATCATCGCGCTGTCCAAAGGCAGTACGGACGGGCTGGAAGTCGGGCATGTGCTGGCGATTTACCGCAGTCAGAGCTCCGACCGCAATGCCCAGCGCACGCAGCCGCTTTACGGGCGCAGCGGACCGACGGGAAACAATGACTTGCGCAATTACTACGTTGAGCGCCTGCTGCCCAGAGACGCACCCGTTTACCCTCCGTCCGGCTCTCCCAATGATGTCGAGGTCACCCACCTCCCGGATCAGCGCTATGGCCTGGTAATGGTGTTCCGCACCTTTGACCGCGCGTCGTACGGTCTGGTGATGCAGGCATCGCGTCCGGTGTCGGTGCTGGACGTCGTCACGAACCCCTGATCCTGGCGCATTAAGCGGCTCCCAGCGCGGACACGCGCACGGCGCACGCTACCGGCTTTCACGCCTCGATGGCTCTCGATAAAGACCTCGCGCTATGGCTGCGATTAAGAGGGATCCCGGGGCTCGGTGACCGGTCGCTGCGCCGGCTGCTTCTTGGTTTCGGTTCACCCCAGCAGATCTTTTTGGCAAGTCGCGCTGCGCTTACCAAATTCGTCCCGGTGGAAACAGCCGCCATCATACGAGATGGCGGGGTGGGAAGCGAAAATCTGGACGCAGTAGACGCCTGGCTGAAAGACCCGATCAACCACGTCGTTACCCTGGCAGATACCGAATATCCGCAGGCTCTGCTGGAAACGCCGGACCCACCGCTGCTTATCTATGTTAAGGGCCGCACCGAGCTGCTCAATAGCAATACGCTGGCCGTCGTTGGCAGCCGCAGCGCTTCCCCTCATGGCATTGCCAACGCGGAATCATTCGCCAGGGCGCTCTCAGATGCCGGGCTGACCATCATCAGCGGCCTCGCGCTCGGCATAGACGCTGCGGCGCACCGCGGTGGACTTGCAGGCGCGGCAAGCAGCGTTGCCGTCGTCGGCACCGGACTTGATATCGTTTATCCCGCACGCAATCGCGAGCTTGCGCATCATCTCGTGGAGGCGGGCGCGATTCTCTCGGAATTCCCGCTGGGCACGCCCGCGCTCGGCGCCAATTTCCCGCGTCGCAACAGACTGATCAGCGGCATGGCACGCGGATGCCTGGTCATCGAGGCCGCATTGCAAAGCGGCTCATTGATTACAGCGCGGCTTGCCAACGAACAGGGAAAGGATGTTTTTGCGATTCCGGGATCGATACACTCGCCACTGTCGAAAGGCTGCCATGCGCTTATCAAACAGGGTGCAAAGCTTGTTGAAACCGCCCAGGACGTCCTCGAGGAACTCAGGATGTCCGGTTCCGCCTCGCCGCCTTCCTCCGCCATGGCCGCCGCTGATCCCCAAACCCTGCACCTTCTCGATCAGATCGGATTTTATCCCTGCGACATCGATACGCTGTGCGAACGCACCGGCTTCGACAGCAACGTGGTGTTGTCCCTGCTCACACAACTTGAGCTGGACGGCCGCATTGCGGCGCTTCCCGGCGGACGATTTCAGCGCATGGCCTGATCGTAATCGTTGACCTGCGGTGACTTTTTTCACTATCGTGGGCCCGCTCGCTCCCCAAGCCAACATTCCATAAAAAACAACGGCCATGCGCGCATGGCGATGCTGATTTGCGCCTGATTTTCGGGTTCCGCCAAGCGCGCGGCTTGCTATTGCCATCTTTTGTTCTTATCATCGTGCGCTCTTTTTGAGTCCCTTGCGGGAACCTGTTCACACAAACCTTCTCTCGACAAAAAACAGAAAACACCATGTCAAAACAGTTGATCATCGCCGAAAAACCATCCGTCGCGGGCGATATTTCTCGCGTGCTGGGGGGCTTTGCGCGTCACGACGACTACTACGAGAGCGATGACTACGTGTTGTCCTCGGCGGTCGGGCATCTTCTTCAAATCGCCGTCCCCGAAGAATACGAAGTCAAGCGCGGGAAATGGAGTTTTGCCCATTTGCCCATGATTCCGCCGCATTTCGATCTGCTGCCAATTGCCCGCAGTGAAGCCCGACTGAAAACGCTGGCCAAGCTCATCAAACGCAAGGACGTGTCCGGCCTTATTAACGCCTGTGACGCGGGTCGCGAAGGCGAACTTATCTTCCGCTATATCGTGCAGGCAACGAAAACCAAACTGCCCATCCAGCGGCTTTGGTTGCAATCCATGACGCCCGCAGCGATACGGGACGGATTCGGCCATTTGCGCTCGGATGAAGAAATGCAGCCGCTGGCCAACGCGGCCCGCAGCCGCAGCGAGGCCGACTGGATCGTCGGCATCAATGGCACGCGAGCGATGACCGCATTTAACAGCAAAAGCGGGGGCTTTTTCCTGACGACCGTGGGCCGCGTGCAGACACCGACGCTGGCCATCGTCGTTGAGCGCGAAAAAAAGATCAAACGCTTCGTCTCGCGTGACTACTGGGAAGTCAAAGCAGAATTTAACGCTTCTGCCGGCAGCTACGACGGCCGCTGGTTCGACACTAAATTCAAACGCGATGAGGATGATCCTGAGCGCAGGGAAAACCGCCTGTGGAGCAAACAAGAAGCCGAAGCCATTGCCGTGGCCTGTCGTGGCAAGCCCGGCACGGTTACCGAGGAGTCTAAGCCCTCGTCACAATTATCACCCATGCTGTTCGATCTGACTTCGCTGCAACGCGAGGCCAATGCGCGTTTCGGTTTTTCGGCGAAGACGACCCTGTCTATTGCCCAGGAATTATATGAACGCCATAAAGTACTGACTTATCCCCGCACCGGATCAAGGCACCTGCCCGAAGACTACATCGACACCTTGACACCGACGCTGGAGGCTGTGTCGGGCCAGAAGGCCTATAAAGAATTCGCGCGTCAGATTATTAAAGGCGGATGGGTGCGCCCGAACAAGCGCATTTTTGACAATGCGAAAATCACCGATCACTTTGCAATCATCCCGACTCCCCAGGAACCCAAGAGCCTCAACGAAGTCCAGCAGAAAATCTATGACCTGGTGACGAAGCGCTTTCTGGCCGTGTTCTTTCCGGCAGCAGAATCCCTGGTGACCACCCGTATCACGGAGGTCTCGCGCCATCAGTTCAAGACCGAGGGCAAAGTTTTGGTCAATCCCGGCTGGCTTGCCATTTACGGCAAGGAAGTCCAGGAAGGGGACGCGATGCTCGTGCCTGTGGCCAAGGGCGAAAAACCTGTTGCCAAGGACGTCAACGCCGTGGGCCTGGCAACCAAGCCGCCGGCGCGCTTCACGGAAGCAACGCTTCTCAGCGCAATGGAGGGCGCGGGCAAGCTGATCGAAGACGATGAACTGCGCGAGGCCATGTCGCAGAAAGGCCTGGGCACGCCCGCAACCCGGGCCGCGACCATCGAGGGCCTGATCGCCGAAAAATATTTGTTCCGCGAAGGGCGCGAACTTATTCCCACGGCGAAAGCCTTCCAGTTGATGACGTTGCTTAACGGCCTTGGCGTAAATGAACTCACCCAACCCGAGCTGACTGGCGAATGGGAATACAAATTATCTCTGATAGAAATTGGCAAACTCAAGCGCGAGGCGTTCATGCTCGAGATCGCCAAGATGACCCAAAACGTCGTCAAGCGCGCAAAAGAATACGACAGCGACACGGTTCCGGGAGATTACACGACGCTCGCGACACCATGTCCTGACTGTGGCGGGGTCGTAAAGGAAAATTACAAACGCTTTTCATGCGAGCGCTGCTCGTTCTCGATCAGCAAGACGCCAGGGGGCCGACAATTCGAGATCGACGAAGTCGAAGCATTGCTGAAGAACCGGACGCTGGGGCCGTTGCAGGGGTTTCGTTCCAAAAAAGGGCTGCCGTTTGCGTCCATGCTCCGGATCGTGTTTGATGATGAAATCAAGAACCACAAACTCGAGTTTGATTTCGGTCAGGATCAGAACAGCGACGAGCCGGTAACTGTCGATTTTTCAGACCAGTCGCCTCTCGGGAGCTGTCCGAAATGCAGCGCCCCGGTGTTCGAGCACGGCATGAGCTATCTTTGCGAAAACGCGCCGCTCAAGAAGTGCGATTTCCGTTCCGGAAAGGTGATCCTGCGCCAGGAAATCGGGCGGGACCAGATGCAAAAACTTCTGGCGGATGGCAAGACCGACTTGCTCGACGGTTTTGTATCAAACCGAAATGGCCGCAAGTTCAAGGCGTTTCTTGTCAAAAAAGATGATGGGAAAATAGGCTTCGAGTTCGCCCCCCGGGCAGCCAAGACGCCGGCAATTGCCAAGGCCGCCGCCAAAACCGCTAAAAAGAAAGCGGCAAAAAAACCCAGAAAATCCGCCGCATCCAAATAGCCGCGGGCTCCCCAGCCGGGTCAGATATCGAGGTTGCGCGCACCCAAGGCGTTGCTTTCGATAAAATTCCGGCGCGGTTCAACGGCGTCGCCCATGAGCGTGGTGAAGATCTCGTCTGCGCTGATGGCATCTTCGATCTGGATGCGCAGCAAACGTCTCGACTTGGGGTCCATGGTTGTGTCCCACAACTGCTCCGGATTCATTTCGCCCAGGCCCTTGTACCGCTGCGCGCTTACGCCGCGTTGCACTTCATCAAGAATCCACTCGATCGCATCCCTAAACTCGGCCACGGGGTGGCGGTGCTCACCGCGCTTGATATAGGCGCCATCGCCAAGCAACCCCTGCAGAACTTCGCCTGTGCGCACGATCTGGGCATAATCACCGCTTTGCACAAAATCGGCGTCAATGGCCCGCCGGTGAACAATACCGTGCTGGGTGCGGTTGATTGCCAGCAGATAGCGTTCGCTTTTTTCGTTGAACTGGGCCTCGATCCGGATGTTTTTTTCCTTCAGGAGCGCCGAGAGCGCCGCCGCGCTTTTGCGCGCAGCGCTTTCGTCGCCGAGATCCAGTGCAACAGGGTGTTTGAGCAGCGCATGCAGCACTTCTTCATCGACCAGTCGGCTGACCCGCTCAATGACCGCCTCGGCCAGCAAATATTCTTTCGCAACCTCTTCAAGCGCTTCCTTGGTAAGCGGCTGTGCGTTTGCGGAAGGGTAAAGCTCTGCTTCGGAAAGCGCGAGCTTTAACAGATACTGCTTAAGCTCGTGTTCGTCTTTTAGATAGCGCTCTTGCTTGCCGTGCTTGATCTTATAAAGCGGCGGCTGGGCAATATAGATGTGTCCGCGCTCGACCAGCTCTGGCATCTGGCGGTAGAAAAAAGTCAGTAGCAGTGTCCGGATGTGCGAACCATCGACGTCGGCATCGGTCATGATGATGATTCGATGATAACGTAGCTTGTCGGGTGTATATTCGTCCTTGCCTATCCCGGTGCCCAGTACGCTGATCAGCGTTATAATTTCCTGGGACGACAAGAGTTTGTCGAATCGTGCCCGCTCGACGTTCAGTATCTTGCCGCGCAACGGCAGGATGGCCTGGAACTTGCGATCCCGCCCCTGCTTGGCGGACCCGCCCGCGGAGTCGCCCTCCACAATGTAGAGCTCACATTTGGTCGGGTCGCGTTCCTGGCAGTCGGCAAGTTTTCCGGAGAGCCCGAATGAGTCGAGCACGCCTTTGCGGCGGGTCAGTTCGCGGGCCTTGCGGGCGGCTTCTCTGGCGCGTGCGGCATCGACGATTTTGCTGCAAATGACCTTGGCGTCGACCGGTTTTTCAAGCAGAAACTCCATCAGTTTCTGGGCAACGATTTCCTCTACAACCGGCCTGACCTCAGAGGAAACAAGCTTGTCTTTTGTTTGTGATGAGAACTTTGGCTCGGGCACCTTGACGGAAAGAACTGCCGTCAACCCCTCTTTCATGTCATCGCCAGCGGTTTCCACCTTTGCTTTCTTGGCGAGCTCGTTATTCTCAATATACTGATTCAGGGTGCGGGTCATGGCCGCGCGCAACCCCGTAAGATGCGTGCCGCCGTCCCTCTGGGGAATATTATTGGTGAAGCACTGCATTGACTCCTGATAGGAATCATTCCACTGCATTGCGACCTCAACCGTTATGCCGTCTTTTTCGCCCTTTGCATGCAGGGTATTCGGATGCAAAACGTTCTTGGCCCGGTTCATGTATTCGACGAATCCCTTAACGCCGCCGCTGAAAGCGAACTTCTCCTCTTTTCCGGTGCGCTGGTCGATCATCGATATTTTTACGCCATCGTTCAGAAACGACAGTTCTCTCAAGCGCTTTGCCAAAATGTCGTGATGGAATTCGATATTGCCGAAGATTTCTTTGCTGGCAAGAAAATGAACCTCTGTTCCCCGCTGCTCTGTTTTTCCGGTGGCCTTAAGCGGCCCCACGGGCTTGCCCATGCGGAACTCCATCTGGTGGAGTTTTCCATCGCGGCGTATCGTCAAGCGCAGCCATTCTGACAAAGCATTGACCACAGAGACGCCGACACCATGCAGGCCGCCGGATATTTTATAAGAGTTGTTGTCGAACTTTCCCCCCGCATGGAGTTCTGTCATGACAACCTCGGCGGACGAGCGCCGCTCCTCGTCATCGGCTTGAATATCTGTCGGTATGCCCCGGCCGTTATCGATGACGCTGATCGAATTGTCCGTGTGTATGGTTATTGTAATTTCGTTGCAATGGCCCGCAAGCGCTTCATCAATCGCATTGTCAACGACCTCAAAAACCATGTGATGAAGGCCGGTTCCATCGCTGGTGTCACCGATATACATACCAGGACGTTTGCGCACTGCATCCAACCCTTTGAGAACCTTTATGCTGCTTGAATCGTATTCTTCAGCGTTCTTTTGGGTTTGCTCTTTATCGCTCATTTAGTTTGTTCGCTCTCAGATTCTCATCGGCATTACAACATACTGGAAACCGGATATGTTTGGCATAGTAATCAGCATGCTGCTGTTCGCATCTCCAAACGCACAGTCCACTTTGTCGCCTTGTACGTTGTTGAGTATGTCGAGCAGATAGGTGATATTGAAACCGACGTCCAGTGGATCGCCGGAATAGTTTATTTCGATTTCCTCCTGCGCCTCCTCCTGCTCGTTGTTGGTGCAGGAAATGCGCAGGCAGTTTGCGGTCAGCATCCAACGTACGCCACGGAATTTTTCGTTCGACAGGATCGCGGCGCGCTGCAGCGTATGCAGTAAAGCGCCGCGGTCCAAAACGATGTGCTTCTCGTAGTTGGTGGGTATGACCCGGGTATAGTCTGGAAATTTTCCGTCAATTATTTTTGTCACCAGATCGATGCCGGAAAACGTGAATTTGACCTGGTTCGCGAACATCTCTATATCCACCGGCTCATCACTATCTAGCAGTTGACGGGATAACTCCAAAACGGCTTTCCTTGGTAGGATGACCTCGGTTTTTTCGTGGGTTTGTGGGAGAGGGCCGGAAGCAAAACTCAGGCGATGGCCGTCCGTAGCCACGACTTTTATCGTAGTCTCATCAAGCACCAGCAACAGTCCGTTTAAATAATAACGGATGTCCTGTTGGGCCATGGCGTATTGAACTAGCAATAGAAGCGCTCTCAACGCTTTCTGAGACATCGTTACTTTTGCCTGGGCGGGACCGGATTCGGCAAGCTTGGGGAAATCGTTCGCCGGTAACGTTTGCAGGTTGAAACGACTTTTGCCGGCACGCACCTGCAGGCGGTTATTCTGGAAATCCAAAAGGGGCTCTGCTTCTTCAGGCAACGCACGAAGAATATCCTGCAACTTTCGAGCAGAAACCGTCAGGCTGGCGTCTTCGGTTTTTTTCCCTTCGACGACAAAGCTCGTGGATATTTGAATTTCAAGATCGGTAGCCACCAGCGTCATTTTATCCTGTGTCTTTTCAAACATGACGTTGGAAAGGATGGGAAGGGTATGCCGTTTTTCTACAATACCCGTGACAGCCTGCAGTGGTTTTAACAGTTCGTCGCGTTTAGTTTGTATTAGCTTCATATATGTACTTTAAATAATAGTAATAATAAGGGTGCTTTTGATTGGTGGATAACAAGATATCCTTTTTCTTTTCATCAACATATTTTGATCTGGTTGTGTGGGTTGGTGTTAGGAGGATTTTGTATGGATTGTGGATGTTTTTTTGTTGTTGATCCGAGAAGACACTTATCCACATTCTGTCCATAGATGACTAACAGCGTAATACTTTCAGCAAGGAATTGACATCGCGGGTAACGTTGCCGTCAGTTGCTTTGAGAGAAGCAATTTTGCGGCAGGCATGCAGTACGGTGGTGTGGTCTCTTCCGCCGAAGGCTTCGCCGATATCCGGCAGGCTGAGCTGGGTAAGTTCTTTGGCCAAGGCCATGGCAACCTGCCTGGGACGCGCAACATTTCGGGTCCGTTTCTTGGAGTACATTTCGGACACTTTGATTTTGTAATAATCCGCGACGGTCCGTTGAATATTTTCAATGGAAACCTGGCGGTTCTGAATTGCCAGAAGATCCCGCAGCGCTTCCCGGCACAGATCGACGGTCAATTCCTGCCCCGAGAATCGCGAATAGGCAAGTACGCGTTTCAAGCCCCCCTCCAACTCGCGGACATTGGACTGGATGTGCTTGGCGAGGAAAAAAGCTACGGTCTCGTCCAGCGAGACAGCTTCTGCTTCCGCCTTCTTGAGCAAAATAGCGACCCTCATCTCCAGTTCCGGCGGCTCGACGGCAACGGTAAGACCCCAGCCAAACCTGGAAATGAGCCGGTTTTCAATACCTGAAATTTCCTTTGGGTAGGTATCACAGGTTATGACCAACTGCTTGTGGGACTCGATGAGGGCGTTGAATGCGTAGAAAAACTCTTCCTGAGTACGGCTCTTGCCGCTAAAAAACTGAATATCATCAACCAGCAGCAGATCAAGGGAATGGTAGTACCGCTTGAAGTCGTCAAACGCCTTGTGCTGGTAGGCGCGGACAACGTCAGAAACGTACTGTTCTGCATGAATGTAGCGGATCTTGCTTTCAGGGTTCCGGGCGTGAAGATGATTGCCTATGGCCTGGATCAAATGTGTTTTACCCAGCCCAACCCCGCCATATATGAATAGCGGGTTATATGCGGTTCCCGGCCGCTCCGCGACCTGGTTTGCCGCGGCGCGAGCAAGGTCATTTGCTTTGCCGGTAACGAAGGTGTCGAAGGTAAATGCCGGGTTGAGGCGGGAGATGTCCCGTGTGCCGGGCTTGGGCGTCGCGGGCGCAGTCACGACTGGCGGCGCCGGGCTTGACGATTCTTTTTCTGTCAGCAGCAATTGGATTTCTACGGGGTGTTTGTGTAATTCCTTGGCCATTTCCTGGATCCGGGAATAGAACTTGTCGCGGATCCACTGCAGGACAAAACGATTGGGCGCAACCAGCGTCAGAACCTTGCCGTCAGTAGAGAACTTGAGTGGTTTTATCCATGTTCTGAACTGCTGGGCCGGAAGTTCTTGCTCGAATTGGGTGAGGCAATGGCGCCAAAAACTTTTCATCTTGCTCGGCAGGGTCGGGTTATTTTTTGAGCCAGGAAGGGGGAAAAAGCATGGTGGATTTTAACTTTTTTGCGATGAGTTATCCACAACTATCCTTACCGCCGCTCCGTTCGGACCAGGAGCGGGTGTACGTTGACACAACCATGCAAAACGCGGTGTAATAGTGGGTTTTTCAAACAAGGCAAAGGCAGGCGAACATGAAACGCACCTACCAGCCCTCAAAGACGCGGCGGTCGCGCACGCACGGATTCCGTGTTCGCATGAAAACCCGCAGCGGCAGGGCAGTCATCAGGGCGCGGCGCGCTAAAGGGCGCGCACGGCTCTCGGTTTAATCACGACCATAGGCGGGGAGACCGGCGCCCTGCCTCGAAAACTGCGCGTGCAACGCCTGCGTCAGCGCCATGAGTTCGAGGCGGTGTTTGCACACGGAAGGACTTTTTCCAGCCGACTGTATGTCGTGCGCATCAATCCCAATAATAATCTTTCCGTCGCGCGGCTGGGAATCATTGCCGCAAGGAAAGCGTTACCTCGGGCAGTTGACCGAAATCGCGGCAAGCGGCTGGTCAGGGAGACGTTCCGGCAGGTTCTTCCGTTCCTTGCCACAGTAGACGTGGTGGTTCAGTTGCGTTCCGCAGTGGCAAAGCTGGACAATGCAACCGCCCGCAGTGATTTGCTCGGCCTTTTCGCCAGAATAAGCAAAGACCGCAACACGTGATGCGCAGCAAGGCCGGATTTGGCCGCTTAAACATGAGCAGATAGATTCCGATGGACTCACGACGACTAATACTGTTTTTTGTGTTCTCGTTCTCCGTGTTCTTGCTGCTCGACGCATGGCAACGAGATCAAAAGCCCGCCGGCCCGCCCTCGGGCGCGCCCACAGAACAGGCGGGCAATGCAAATCCGGTGCCGCAAGCAACCCCAACACCTTCCCCTGGCGAGAAACTGGTCGCGAACCAGGGCGCAAATCCCGCCCCCACCCCGCCCGCCGGTTCCGCGGTGTTGGTCAAGGGCGAAATCATAAAAGTTGAAACGGATTATCTGCGGGCGGAGATCAGCGCTGCGGGCGGCGACCTAAGGCGGCTGGAGTTTAAAAAGCATCGCGGTGTTGAAGACAAGAACAAGGATTTTGTTTTGTTTGACAGCCGGCCCGACCATGTCTACGTCGCCCAGACCGGGTTAATCGGAAAGGGCTTGCCCACGCACCGCACAGAGTTTAAGTTGCGCCCGGGCGATTTGCGGCTTGCAGACGGGGCTGCGGATCTGGTCGTGAAACTGGACGCCGTAGACAACAGCGGGGCGAAGGTGACAAAAAGTTTCCGCTTTCACCGCAGCAGTTATGTGATTGACGTCACCTACGACGTAACCAACCAGGGAACGGCGGCAATCCAGCCGTTTGCTTATTTCCAGTTATTGCGCGACAGCAAACCGCCGGCAGGCGACTCGGCGATGTTGCCGACCTACACTGGCGCCGCCGTGTATACCGAAAAAGACAAATTCCAGAAAGTGGCTTTTGGTGATATGGACAAGAACAAAACGCCGTATCCCAAAAACAGCGATGATGGCTGGGTCGCGATGCTGCAGCATTATTTTTTCAGCGCCTGGTTGCCGAAGAACGGCAGTCCGCGCGAATTTTACACACGGCATCTTGACGGGGGCTTGTATGCGGCAGGCGTGATCGTCCCCGTCGGTAGTATCGCACCGGGACAAAGCGCAACGCTTACGGTGCCGCTGTATGCCGGCCCTGAAGAGCACGAAAAGCTGGCAAAGATCGCGCCAGGACTGGATCTCACCATCGACTTTGGCTGGCTTACCATCATCGCAGTGCCGTTGTTCGTGGTGTTGTCCTGGATACAAAATTGGGTCGGCAACTGGGGTGTCGCGATCATCCTGCTCACGATTCTGATCAAGCTGTTGTTTTATCCCCTGTCACAGGCGAGTTATCGCTCGATGGGCAAGATGCGCGTGCTGGCACCCAAGATGCAAAAACTCAAGGAACAATACGGTAGCGACCGCCAGCGCCTGCAGCAGGCGATGATGGAGATGTACAAAACCGAGAAAATCAATCCTCTCGGCGGCTGCTTGCCAATTGTGGTGCAAATACCTGTTTTTATTGCACTTTATTGGACGATCTTGGCCAGCGTGGAGCTCCGTCATGCGCCGTTCATGCTCTGGATTCAGGATCTGTCTACGCCCGATCCCTGGTATGTCCTGCCGGTTCTGATGGGCGCAACCATGCTGATCCAGACCAAGCTCAATCCGGAACCGCCCGATCCAGTGCAGGCAAAGATTATGAAAATCATGCCGCTGGCCTTCAGCGTGTTCTTTTTCTTTTTTCCGGCCGGACTCGTGCTGTATTGGCTGGTCAATAACGTGCTGTCTATTATGCAGCAGTGGCATATCAACAAGGGCCTTGAAAAAGCCGGCCTCAAGGCGCCGCGAAAAACGTAAGCGTTTCGAGGCGACTTCCCGTGCAGACGGCGGGGGAATCGATATACTCGCTGGCCATGCCTGTTAACGACATCATCGCCGCAATTGCTACGGCACCTGGCCGTGCCGGCATAGGCATCATCCGCCTGTCTGGCGGTGAGTTGTCAGCGCTGGCCCGACAACTCACCGGCCGAACGCTGGTGCCGCGTCGCGCTACGCTGAGCGAGTTTCTAGATGCGCAAGGTTTGGCCATAGACCAGGGACTCGCGCTGTACTTTCCGGGGCCGCATTCCTACACCGGGGAAGACACGCTCGAGCTTCACGGTCACGGCGGGCCTGTCGTGCTGCAACTTCTTCTCAAACGCTGCCTCGATCTGGGCGCGCGCGTTGCCGAGCCCGGTGAGTTCACCCGCCGCGCTTTCATTAACGACAAGCTCGATCTGGCGCAGGCGGAGAGCGTGGCAGATTTGATCGATGCGACCACTGCCGAAGCCGCACGTTGTGCCGTCCGTTCGCTGCGCGGCCAGTTTTCGGAGCGCATCCATGAGTTGACGCGCGCCCTGATCGAGCTTCGCGCCCTGGTTGAGGCGACGCTGGACTTTCCCGAGGAAGAAATCGATTTTCTCAAGCAATCGGACGCAGAAGAGCGGCTGCAGCGGGTGCAGCAGCAACTCGATACGGTGCTCGACGCTTCCCGTCAAGGCAGCTTGTTGCGCGAAGGCATACATATCGTTCTGGCAGGCCAACCCAATGTCGGCAAGTCCAGCCTGCTGAACCGCTTGGCGGGGGAGGACTTGGCAATTGTCACCGACATCCCCGGCACCACGCGCGATGCTATCCGCCAGACCATAGATCTGGGCGGGGTGCCGGCGCACATCATAGATACCGCGGGATTGCGGGACTCTGTAGAACCTGTTGAAAAAATCGGGATCGCGCGCACTTGGGCGGCCATAGAAAAAGCCGACCTGGTATTGCTGCTGATTGACGCTACCCGAGACGAGACGCAGGATGACCGCGCCATCCTCGCAAGACTGCCGCAACAGCTGCCCTGTCTGCGCGTAATGAACAAAGTCGATCTCACCAGCCACGGTCCCACACGCGAGATCGTGGCGTCTGTGCCCCGGGTCTGGCTTTCAGCCAAAACCGGCGCAGGCATCGAGTTGTTGCGCGCGTCCTTACTCGAAGCCGTGGGCTGGCATAGCACGGGCGAGGGGGCGTTCATGGCGCGTGCGCGACACCTGCAGGCACTGAATCTGGCGCGCGGGAATTTGCAGCGTGCCGCAGCACTCGGCAAGCGCCCCGAGCTGCTTGCCGAGGAATTGCGGCTGGCGCAGGAGGGGCTGTCCAGCATCACCGGGGAATTTACGTCTGACGACTTGCTGGGAGAGATATTTTCCCGGTTTTGTATCGGGAAATAACGTAGCTGCTGCGGTTCCACGTGAAACATCGCCCAGGCAGGTCAAAATAAAGTATTTGAAAACAATTGGATAGGAATATCTCCTGCCGCGTTCCACTCAGAACCGGGTTTGGTTGCGATAGACCTGAGCGCCCGCGCCCTGTTTCACGTGAAACAAGGCGCACACGCTTCATTTTCTGTGCAAAATAGGCTATTATTCCTCGCCCCGTTCCAGCTGCGGCGAACAAATGCAACACATTGAAAAATTTGATATAATTGTAATTGGTGGCGGTCATGCCGGCACCGAAGCGGCGCTCGCAAGCGCGCGCTTGGGCTGCAATACGCTGCTGCTCACCCACAATATCGAGACTCTCGGGCAAATGTCATGCAACCCTTCCATCGGCGGCATCGGCAAGGGGCATCTGGTCAAGGAAGTCGATGCACTGGGCGGGGCCATGGCAGCGGCCACGGATGAGGCGGGAATACAGTTCCGCATACTCAATTCCAGCAAAGGGCCGGCGGTGCGCGCCACGCGCGCGCAGGCAGACCGCGTGCTCTACAGAAAAGCGGTCCGCGGCCGGCTCGAGAACCAACCCCATCTGCGAATTTTTCAGCAGGCTGTCGATGACCTGATACTCCAAGGCGACCGCGTGACCGGGGTGGTGACGCAGATTGGACTGAAATTCTCGGCGCGCGCGGTGGTGCTTACGGCGGGTACGTTTCTGGCGGGACGGGTGCACGTCGGACTGGAGAATTATCAGGCGGGACGCGCCGGCGATCCACCGTCCGTCAGTCTGGCGCAGCGACTGCGCGAAATGAATTTACCGGTGGGTCGGCTTAAAACCGGCACGCCGCCGCGCATCGACGGGCGCACCATTGATTTTTCGGTAATGACCGAGCAACCGGGGGACCGGCCAACCCCGGTGTTTTCTTTCCTGGGCTTACGCGAACAGCATCCGCCACAGCTGCCGTGCTGGATCACCCACACCAATTCGCACACCCACGACATTATTCGCGGCGGGCTCGGCCGCTCGCCGCTGTTCACTGGTGTGATCGAGGGCATCGGTCCGCGCTACTGCCCGTCGATCGAGGACAAGATCACGCGCTTCGCGGACAAGCAGTCGCACCAGATTTTCCTCGAGCCGGAAGGCTTGACAGTAAATGAGTTTTATCCCAATGGCATATCAACGAGCCTGCCTTTCGATGTGCAGCACGCACTGGTGCGCTCGATCAAGGGCCTTGAAAATGCATTTCTGATGCGGCCCGGCTATGCCATCGAGTACGATTATTTTGATCCGCGCGGACTGAAAAGCTCGCTTGAGACCCGCGCAATTTCCGGGTTGTTTTTCGCCGGGCAAATCAACGGCACGACTGGATATGAAGAGGCGGCGGCACAAGGCCTGCTGGCGGGCATCAACGCCGCCTTATCGGTCAAGGAGCGCGCGCCGTGGTGCCCGAAGCGCAATGAAGCCTATCTCGGTGTGCTGGTCGATGACCTCATTACCCGCGGCGTCTCCGAACCCTATCGCATGTTCACCAGCCGCGCCGAATACCGCCTGTCCCTGCGCGAAGACAATGCCGATCTGCGGCTGACGGAAATCGGCCGCAACCTGGGCGTGGTTGATGACCGTCGCTGGGACGCCTTCAGCCGCAAACGGGATGCCATCGCGCGCGAACAGGAGCGGCTCCGCACTACCTGGGTTAATCCCAAACTGGTGACGCAGGCTGATGCTGAGCGCGTGCTGGGCCAGGCGATAGAACGCGAGTACCCGTTGTTGGAGTTATTGCGGCGGCCGGACGTGAGTTACGCGTCGTTGATGACGTTGCCCGGCGCCGGGCCCGCTATTACCGATACCCAGACTGCCGAACAAGTCGAGATCCAAGCCAAGTATCACGGCTATATAGAACGGCAGCGCGAGGAAATCGAGCGCCACGAGCATTACGAAAGTACGCGATTGCCTCAGGATGTGGATTACACCCAGATACGCGGTCTGACGGCAGAGGTGCAGCAAAAGCTCAACCAGTTCCGGCCGGAAACGCTGGGACAGGCGGCACGAATTTCGGGCATTACGCCGGCAGCGATCTCGGTTCTGCTGGTGTATGCAAAGCGAGGATTCTCGTCGAAGCAAAAGATCGCATGAACCTGGCCGAGAAGCTGGAGCAGGGTGCCGCCGATCTGCATCTCGACCTGTCTGAGAAAACCCGGCGGACACTGCTCGACTACCTGGCGCTGATTCAGAAATGGAACAAGGTCTACAATTTGACGGCAGTGCGGGAAGCCGAGAATATGTTGGGCCACCATTTGCTGGATTGCCTTGCCGTCGCGCCGCATGTCGCCGCTGCGCGCACTCTGGTTGACATTGGCAGCGGTGCCGGGCTGCCAGGCATCCCGCTGGCGCTGGCGCTGCCGCAGCTGCAGGTGACTCTGCTGGAAGCCAATCACAAGAAAGCGGCGTTCCTCAGGCAGGCCGCCATCGAACTCGGTCTGGCCCGCGTTGCCGTGGTATGCGAGCGGGCAGAAGCATGGCAGCCGCCTGCCCGATTCGATATCGTGATTTCGCGCGCATTTTCGGCCTTACCCGAATTTCTGGCTGCCGGCGGCCGGCTGTGCGCCAACGCGGGTACGATCATCGCGATGAAAGGCGTACACCCCTACGAGGAACTCGCTCAAATTGCCGGGGGATATCACCTTCGCAACGTCATTCCGCTCGCTGTGCCAGGGCTGGCGGCGGAGCGGCATCTGGTGTTCATACAGCCGGAAATTCTGGAAACGCAATGAGCAAAATACTCGCTATCACCAATCAGAAGGGTGGTGTAGGCAAGACCACCACCGGGGTGAATCTGGCAGCAAGCCTGGCGGCAGCCCATAAGCGGGTGCTGCTGGTCGATCTCGATCCGCAGGGCAACGCCACGATGGGCAGCGGTGTCGACAAGCGCAATCTGACGCTGACGGTGTACCCGGTGTTGCTCGGGGATCGCATGATCACGGAGGTGTTGCAGCATTCCGTAAACGGCGACTACGATGTGATTCCGGCAAACCGGGAGCTTGCCGGCGCCGAGGTCGAAATGGTGGATCTTGAACGTCGCGAGATGCGACTCAAGGAAGCGCTGGCCGCGGTGGAAGCAAACTACGATTTCATACTCATCGACTGTCCGCCGGCGCTGAACCTGCTGACGGTGAACGGGCTTACAGCGGCGCATGCGGTCATGATCCCCATGCAATGCGAGTATTACGCGCTCGAGGGCCTAAGCGACCTGGTGGAGACCATCAAGAAAGTCCGCGCGCACCTGAACCCCGGATTGCAAATCGAGGGGCTGCTGCGCACCATGTACGACCCGCGCAACACGCTCGCACTTCAGGTCTCGGCGCAGCTCGAACAGCATTTCGGCGACAAGGTATACCGCACCGTGATCCCGCGCAACATACGGCTCGCTGAGGCGCCCAGTTATGGATTGCCTGCACTCAAGTTCGACCGCAACTCGAAAGGAGCGCAGGCATATATCGATCTGGCGGGCGAGATGCTGGCCCGGGAAGCCCTGGTGGCATAAAAGAGAAAGCACAATCATGGTGAGACAAAAAGGATTAGGACGGGGCCTCGACGCCCTGTTGGGCGGAGAGGAGCCGGCGTTTGCTCCGGGCGAAGAATCCTTGCGCAACCTGGCGATTGACTCCTTGCAACCGGGCAAGTATCAACCGCGGACACGCATGGATCAAGACACGCTGAAAGAACTCGCGGAGTCGATCAAAGGCCAGGGCGTGATGCAACCGATACTGGTGCGGCCTATCGCGGGTGGCCGCTACGAAATTGTCGCCGGAGAGCGGCGCTGGCGCGCATCGCGCATCGCAGGACTGGCCAGCGTACCGGCATTGGTGCGCGAGATCCCGGACCAGCAGGCGCTGGCGGCGGCGCTTATCGAGAACATCCAGCGCGAAGATCTGAACTGCCTCGAGGAAGCGCACGGAATTCAACGCCTGATCCAGGAGTTTGGCATGACCCATGCGACAGCTGCGGAGGCCGTTGGCCGTTCACGCACGGCGGTGACAAACCTGTTGCGATTGCTCGAGCTTGCCCCGCCGGTGCGCGAGCTACTCGCACAAGGCAAACTCGATATGGGCCACGGCCGAGCATTGCTGGTTTTGCCGGCGGGGCGCCAGCTCGAGTTGGCGCGCGAAGTCATGGCCAAGCAACTCTCGGTACGCGAGGTCGAGAGTCGAGTCAGCGGACAGATTAGAAAACCGCATGCATCCCAGCCGCGCCAGAAACCCGATCGCGATATCGTTAGGCTGGAGGCGGATCTGTCGGACCGGCTCGGCACCGCGGTGAACATCAAGACGGGCGTGAAAAAAGGCAGCGGAAAACTGATCATCGCCTATGGCAGCCTGGATCAACTCGATGTCTTGCTGTCAAAACTCCGGCGTAGCGGTTAGTTCCCGTTCTGTCGCATCGCAACATTCATTGACACCCCCTGACGCAACGTAATAAAATATAGGTCTTTTTGAGTAAGCTCCCGTTGGGGCTGTTGCAGTGCCGCGTAGGGAGTCGGTCGATGAAAACGATCCGCCGCATCCTCGGTGCGCAGATTGCGGTCACAGTTGGCGCCGTAGTGCTGGTGCTGCTGATGGGCGGCGAGGCGCGCGCAGCGTGGTCGGCGCTGATCGGTGGCGCAATCGGGTTTTCCACCGCATATGTCTACGCGCGCAGAATGTTCGCGGCGCGCGTCGACGATCCGGAGGATGCGCTGAAAGCGCAGTATCGGGCAGAGTTCTACAAACTGGTCATCACCGCGGTGTTGTTTGGGATGACGTTCGTGCTGTTCAGGGATATTGCCGCGTTGCCGCTGTTTTTGACTTATGCCGCCACATTGATGGTGTATTGGGCGGCGCTGTTATTCGCATAGCAAGAATGAAATTATGAGCTCCCAGGGCCAGACCTCAACCGAATATATCGTACACCACCTGACCAACCTCAAGGTTGGCACAGGATTCTGGTCGCTGCATCTCGATACCCTGATCGTTTCAGGCCTGCTGGGCATACTGGTGTTCGGCCTGATGTGGCGTGTTGCCCGAGGCGCAACGGCGGGTGTGCCTGGACCACTGCAGACTTTTATCGAGATGACCGTGAACATGATCGATGCGCAGGTACGCGATACGTTCCACGGCAAGAGCGAGTTGATTACACCGCTCGCCATCACGATTTTCGTCTGGGTCTTCGTCATGAATGCGATGGACCTGATCCCCGTCGATTTCCTGCCCTCGTTGTTGGCGCTGTTCGGCGTGCACTATCTGAAGGTTGTGCCAACGACCGATCCCAATGCCACTTTCGCGATGTCGATCTCGGTATTCCTGCTGATGATGTTCTACAACTTCAAGATCAAGGGCTTCGGCGGTTTTACCCGCGAAGTGCTGACGGTACCGTTCGGCAAGTGGCTGTTTCCAATCAACATTGTGTTCAGGCTTATCGAGGACCTGGCCAAGCCGATTTCGCTGGCGCTGCGGTTGTTCGGCAATATGTATGCCGGAGAAATGGTGTTCATCCTGATCGCGCTGCTCGGCTTTGCGCAACCGCTGCTGGCGGTGCCATGGGCGATCTTCCACATCCTGATCATAACGTTGCAGGCATTCGTGTTCATGATGTTGACCATCGTCTATATGGCGATGGCGCATGAGAGTCATTAAAGGGTTTTTGCTTCACATTAATTACGCGTAAGGAGAAAAAATGGAACTCTCGCTTTTGTTGGGCAATGTATCGATCGCAGTCGCGATCCTGATCGGTGCGGGCGCGCTCGGAACCGCCATCGGCTTCGGTATTCTCGGTGGCCGCTTTCTGGAAGGTGCCGCACGCCAGCCGGAAATGATCCCGACCCTGCAGGTCAAGATGTTCATCGTCGCCGGCCTGCTCGACGCGGTGACCATGATCGGCGTCGGTATCGCGCTTTACCTGCTGTTCGCCAATCCGTATATCGCAGTGGTGCAGAAAGCCGTTGGCGGCTAATTTTCACAATTCAGGCTGTAGGAGACACGCGTGGATATCAACGCAACTCTCATAGGGCAGGCCATCTGGTTCGGCCTGTTCATATGGTTCACGATGAAGTTCGTGTGGCCGCCGCTGCAACGGGCGATGCACGAGCGCCAGAAGCAGATCGCCGACGGCCTGGCAGCAGGTGAGCGCGGCAAGCAGGAACTCGAACAGGCGGCCAAGCGCACCGAAGAAATTCTGGTTGAGGCGAGGCAAAAAGCCCAGGAGTTGCTGGTCCAGGCCGACAAGCGCGCATCCCAAATTGTCGAAGAAGCAAAGAATGTTGCGAAAACCGAGGGCGAGCGCTTGCTAACTGGGGCCAAGGCTGAGATCGAGCAAGAGGTGTTCCGTGCCAAAGAGGCGCTGCGCACCCAAGTTGCCGCGCTTGCTGTTGCCGGCGCCGAGCAGATTCTGCGCCGCGAGGTGGACGCCAAGACGCACGCGGCGCTGTTGACCGAGATTGAGGGGCAACTCTAGGAAACGCCATGGCAGAACTGGCCACCATTGCCCGGCCTTACGCGGAAGCTGTATTCAAGCTGGCGCGCGAAAAAAACAATTTCGCAGGCTGGGACGAGATGCTGGAACTGCTCGCTGTAATGTCTCGGGATCCGCAGTTGCAGGCGTGCTTCGGTAATCCCAACCTGACCTCGCAGCAGATCGAGAGTCTGGTTCTGGGTATCGCCGGGGACAAACTCGACGGCCTGGGCCGGAATTTCGTGCAGGTGTTGGTGCATAACAGCCGGCTCGAGTTGCTGCCGCAGATTCACGAATTGTATCAGGCGCTCAAGCACGAGCATGAAAGCGTGCTAGAAGCGAAAATTATTTCCGCACTGCCCATCAGCGACGAACAGAGCCGGCAGCTTGTCGCGCGGCTCGAGACTAAATACCAGCGCAAGATCAACGCCCGGGTCGAGGTCGACCCACAACTGATCGGCGGCGTAAAAATCATGGTAGGCGACAAGGTTATAGATGCAACGGTGCGTGGCAAACTCGAAGCAATGGCTGCTGCGCTTACCCACTAGGAGCTATACATGCAACTCAATCCTTCCGAGATCAGCGAACTCATCAAAAGCCGGATTCAGAACCTGGCGGGGACGACCGAGGCCCGCACGCAGGGCACGGTCATCTCCGTGACCGACGGTATTTGCCGCATCCACGGCCTGGCCGATGTGATGCAGGGTGAAATGCTCGAGTTTCCCAACAACACCTTTGGCCTCGCGCTCAACCTCGAGCGCGACTCGGTGGGCTCGGTGGTGCTGGGTGAATACGAACACATTTCGGAAGGCGATATCGTCAAGACGACCGGACGCATTCTGGAAGTACCGGTGGGCCCCGAGCTGATCGGTCGTGTGGTGAACTCGCTCGGCCATCCCATCGACGGCAAGGGCCCGATCAACGCCAAGATGACAGACGTGATCGAAAAGGTCGCGCCCGGCGTAATCGCGCGCAAGTCGGTGTCGCAGCCGGTGCAAACGGGGCTAAAAGCGATTGATGCGATGGTGCCGATTGGCCGCGGTCAGCGTGAACTCATCATCGGTGACCGTCAGACTGGCAAGACCGCGGTTGCTATAGATACCATTATCAACCAGAAGGGCAAGGACCTGTTCTGTATTTATGTGGCGATCGGCCAGAAAGCCTCATCGATCAAAAACGTGGTTCGCACACTCGAAGAACACGGCGCCATGGCCTACACCATAGTCGTCGCGGCAGTAGCTTCCGACTCGGCGGCGATGCAGTACATCGCGCCCTATTCCGGCTGCACGATGGGTGAATACTTCCGCGATCGCGGCCAGGACGCACTGATCATTTACGACGACCTGACCAAACAGGCGTGGGCTTATCGCCAGGTATCGCTGTTGCTGCGCCGTCCGCCGGGGCGCGAGGCGTATCCGGGCGACGTGTTCTACCTGCACTCGCGCCTGCTGGAGCGCGCAGCTCGCGTGAATGAGGAGTACGTAGAAAAATTTACCAAAGGTGAAGTCAAAGGGAAAACCGGCTCGCTTACCGCACTGCCGGTCATCGAGACCCAAGCCGGTGACGTGACGGCGTTCGTGCCGACCAACGTGATTTCGATCACCGACGGCCAGATCTTCCTCGAGACCGATTTGTTCAATGCCGGCATCCGGCCCGCGATCAACGCCGGCGTCTCGGTGTCGCGCGTCGGCGGCGCGGCGCAGACCAAGGTCATCAAGAAGCTCGGCGGCGGCGTGCGCCTCGCGCTGGCGCAATATCGCGAGCTTGCGGCATTTGCCCAGTTTGCCTCGGACCTCGACGAAACCACACGCAAGCAGCTCGAGCGCGGCCGTCTTGTCACCGAACTCATGAAGCAGCCGCAGTACGAGCCGATGCAGGTTTGGGAAATGGCGCTGACACTGTTTGCCGTCAATAATGGTTTTCTCGACGATGTGGAGATAACCAAAGCACTTTCCGCGGAGCGCTCTATGCGCGACTACATCAAGGATAAGTTCAGCGATTTGGTGAAGCGCATCGAGGAAACCAAGGACCTGGGCAAGGAAGATGAAGAAAAATTGCTCCAGGCGATGAAAGACTGGAAGCAGAGCGGCACGTTCTGACGCGTCAGTCCCACTAAGTTAGCAAGGACTTACTACAATGCCGGGATCAAAAGAGATCCGCACCAAGATCCAGAGCGTTCATAACACGCGCAAGATCACCAAGGCGATGCAAATGGTCGCGGCCGCGAAAATGAGGCGCGCGCAGGAACGCATGCGTGCTGCGCGCCCGTACGGCGAAAAAATCCGCAACGTTGCGGCGCATATCAGCCATGCCAATCCCGAATACCGTCACCCGTTTCTACTGACCCGGGATACCGCCAAGCGCATCGGTATCATCGTTGTGACTACGGACAAAGGGTTGTGCGGTGGCCTCAATACCAACGTGCTGCGGCTTGCGCTAAACCAGATCAAGGCGTGGGAAGCTGAGGGCAAAGAGATCGAGGTGTGCGCGATCGGCAACAAGGGGCTAGGCTTCATGCAGCGCTTGGGGGCGATTGTTGCATCCAACGTGACGGGACTGGGCGACAAGCCGCACATGGAGAAGCTGATTGGCGCGGTAAAGATCATGCTCAACGGCTATATCGAAGACCGTTTTGACCGGGTGGTGATTTTTTACACCAGTTTTATCAATACGATGAAGCAGGAGCCCGTCATGGAGCAGCTATTGCCGCTGACAGGGGAAAAGCTGGGCACGCCCGCCGGGAGCTGGGATTATATTTATGAGCCCGACGCCAAGGCCGTACTGGATCAGGTGCTCACGCGGTACATCGAGGCGCTGATTTACCAGGCCATCACGGAAAACATGGCGTCCGAACAGTCGGCGCGTATGGTGGCAATGAAAGCGGCAACGGACAATGCAGGCAGCGTGATCGACGAACTGACGTTGATTTACAACAAGTCGCGCCAGGCCTCGATCACCACAGAGTTGTCGGAGATCGTGGCTGGTGCGGCGGCGGTTTGAGAACATTAGCAACCAGGGTTTGACCTTTTTTTGAATTCAGCTTTTAGGAAATAACGATGAGCCAAGGAAAAATCGTTCAGTGCATCGGCGCGGTGGTAGACGTGGAATTCCCGCGCGACCAGATGCCCCATATCTATGAAGCACTCAAGATGGAAGGCGAGGAGTTGACGCTGGAAGTGCAGCAGCAGCTGGGTGACGGCGTGGTGCGCACCATTGCGCTAGGCTCGTCCGACGGCCTGCGCCGCGGCATGATGGTCAGCGGCACTGGCGCACCGATTATGGTGCCGGTGGGCGAAAAGACGCTGGGCCGCATCATGGATGTGCTCGGACGCCCGATAGACGACGCCGGCCCGGTGGGTGCCGAGAAGAGCATGTCTATTCATCGCAAGGCGCCGAGCTTTGAAGAGCTGGCGCCATCGCAGGAACTGCTGGAAACCGGCATCAAGGTGATCGACCTGATGTGTCCGTTCGCCAAGGGCGGCAAAGTGGGCCTGTTCGGCGGCGCCGGTGTGGGCAAGACCGTGAATATGATGGAGTTGATCCGCAACATCGCAACCGAGCACTCGGGGTATTCGGTGTTTGCCGGCGTCGGCGAGCGCACGCGCGAAGGCAACGACTTCTACCACGAGATGAAGGAATCGAATGTGATAGACAAGGTGGCGCTGGTCTACGGCCAGATGAATGAGCCGCCCGGCAACCGCCTGCGCGTGGCCCTGACCGGATTGACCATGGCCGAAGCTTTCCGCGACGAAGGCCGCGATGTGCTGCTGTTTATCGACAACATCTACCGCTTCACGCTGGCCGGAACCGAAGTCTCGGCGCTGCTGGGCCGCATGCCGTCCGCAGTGGGTTATCAGCCGACGCTGGCTGAAGAAATGGGTAGATTGCAGGAACGCATCACTTCGACCAAGACCGGTTCGATTACGTCGATCCAGGCGGTATACGTGCCGGCGGACGATCTCACCGACCCCTCCCCGGCCACGACCTTCGGCCACCTCGACTCGACCGTCGTGCTGTCGCGCGATATCGCGTCGCTCGGGATCTACCCGGCAGTGGACCCGCTCGATTCCACGTCGCGCCAGCTCGATCCGCATGTGGTGGGCGAAGAACACTATACGACCGCGCGCGCAGTGCAGTCTACGTTGCAACGCTACAAGGAACTGCGGGACATCATCGCCATTCTGGGCATGGACGAACTTTCGCCTGAAGACAAGCTGGCGGTGTCGCGTGCGCGCAAGATCCAGCGTTTCCTGTCACAGCCGTTCAACGTTGCCGAAGTGTTCACCGGCCAGAAAGGCAAGTACGTGTCCCTCAAGGACACCATCAAGGGCTTCAAGGGCATCGTCAATGGCGATTACGATCACCTGCCCGAGCAGGCGTTTTACATGGTGGGGCCGATTGAAGAGGCGGTTGAAAAAGCGAAAACACTGCAGTGATCAGGTGATCCCGGCTTAGCACTCAATTACTCAATCACATAAAACATGGCCAATACCATACATGTCGATGTCGTTAGCGCCGAAGAATCGATCTTCTCGGGGGAGGCGGAATTCGTCGTGCTGCCCGGGGAAGCTGGCGAACTGGGCATTTATCCGCGCCATACGCCGCTGATCACGCGCATCAAGCCCGGCCAGGTTCGCATAAAACCGGCGGGCGGTGGGGAAGAAGAGCTGATTTTCGTGGCCGGTGGCATTCTCGAAGTTCAGCCGGCGATGGTCACGGTGCTGGCTGACACGGCGATACGCGGGCAGGATCTCGACGAGGCCAAGGCACAGGAAGCCATGGCGCGCGCCGAGGAAGCACGCAAGTCCGCGCACGATAAGCAGGAAGTGGCTACGGTCGAGGCCGAAGTTGCCATGCTGGCCGCGCAACTCGCGGCGATACGCAAGGTGCGCAAGAGTCGCTGATCGACGCCTGGTTGATCATGACGGAGGCAGCGAAGTGCTGCCTCTTTTGCATTGGAGCGGCACTCGAGGATCATGAAGGAAGTCGATCTTCTGATTGTGGGCGGCGGCATCAATGGCGCCGGCATTGCGCGCGATGCCGCGGGCCGGGGCTTGAAGGTGCTGCTGTGCGAGCAAGATGATCTCGGCGCCGCGACCAGTTCAGCCAGCAGCAAGCTGATCCACGGCGGGCTGCGCTATCTCGAACGGTTCGAGTTCCGGCTGGTTTCCGAGGCTCTCGCGGAGCGCGAAATATTGCTCAGGTGCGCGCCGCATATCATTCACCCGATGCGCTTTGTCATGCCCCACGTGCCCGAGTTGCGGCCGGCGTGGATGATACGCGCAGGGTTGTTTCTCTATGATTATCTGGCGCGCCGCCAAACGCTGCCCGGATCACGCAGCGTCAGGCTGGGCGCCGGGCCGTACCACCCGGGCCTCAAGCCCGGCCTCGACAAAGGGTTTATCTATTCCGATTGCTGGGTGGATGACGCGCGGCTGGTGGTATTGACGGCGCGAGCCGCGGCCGACCTCGGGGCGGAAGTGATGACCCGCACGGCCTGCATCGCCGCGTACCGCGACCAGGGACGGTGGCAGGCGACGCTAGCTAGCGGCGGCGTCCAAAGCAAAGTGGTGGCCAAGGCCCTCGTCAATGCCGCAGGGCCCTGGGCCGGAACCTTTCTATCCGATGTGCTGCGCCAGCGCGTGGCGTTCAAGCTGAAACTGGTCAAAGGCAGCCACATTGTCGTGCCGCGGCTGTACCCGGGCGAGCATGCCTACATTCTGCAGAATGACGACCGGCGCGTGATCTTCGTCTATCCCTACGAGCAACACTACACGCTGATCGGGACGACCGATGTCGAGCCGCACGGCGATCCGGGGCCGTGCCAGGCCAGCGCCGAAGAAATCGCATACCTGTGCCGCGCAGTAAACCGGTATTTCACGCGCGAGGTGACTGCGCACGACGTGGTTTGGAGTTACTGCGGCATCCGCCCCCTCTACGACGACGGCTCCGCCGACCCGTCGACCGTGACCCGTGATTATGTATTGCACGTTGACCAGCATGCCGGTGCGGCGCCGGTGCTGTCGGTATTTGGCGGGAAGATCACCACCTACCGCCGGCTGGCTGAGCACGCGCTGGAAAAACTGGCCCTGTGGTTTCCGCAGATGTCGGGCGCGTGGACTGCCGGGGTCTCGTTGCCGGGGGGCAATCTGGACGGCGCGGATCCGGAGCAGTATGCTCGCAACCGACTCAAGCGTGATTTTCCATGGGCTCCGGATGAATTATGCATGGCGCTGGCGCGACGCCACGGGGCTGATACGCGCCTGGTGCTGGGCGAATCGGCGACCCTGGCCGGGCTCGGCGAGCATTTTGGTGCGAACCTTTATGCGCGGGAAATTGATTATCTTGTCGCCCATGAATGGGCGAAAACCGCCGAAGACGTGCTCTGGCGGCGCACCAAGGCCGGGTTGCATCTGTCACCGGCGCAAATTGACGCGGTCAAGCGATATATGATGCAGCGCGCAGCGTGACGCTATGCGATAATTTTCACATGACGATCAATGTCGTAATCCTTGCCGCGGGCCAGGGCAAGCGCATGTTTTCCCGCCGCCCCAAGGTGCTGCACGAACTGGCGGGACAGCCCCTTATTTCGCACGTGATCGAAACGGCACGCACCCTCGGTGCCGCGCGGATCTGCATAGTCTATGGACACGGCGGCGAGCAGGTCCCGCAGGCGGTAAGCGCGCCGGACCTCGTGTACGCCAGGCAGGACCCGCAGCAGGGAACCGGCCATGCCCTGCAGCAGGCGCTGCCGCACCTGGACGCTGCCGCCACCACATTGGTGCTGTATGGCGATGTCCCGCTGATCCGCCCGGAGACGCTTACCACCATGCTGGGCGATGGCAATGCCGTCGTGGTGCTGACTGCCGAGCCCGCCGACCCTGCCGGATATGGACGCATCGTGCGTGATGACCAGGGCAGGCTGACCAAAATCGTCGAAGAAAAGGATGCCAGCACGGACGAGCGGAACCTCCGCGAGGTGAATACGGGCATCATCGCGCTGCCGACCCGCCATATCGCCGGCTGGCTAAGCAGGCTCAAGAACCACAACGCCCAGGGCGAGTACTATCTGACCGACATCGTGCCGCTGGCGCTGGCCGACGGCATTGCGGTCGAGACCGTCAAGACCAGCGAGGCGTGGGAGATGCTGGGAGTCAACAGCAAGGTGCAATTGGCGCAGCTCGAGCGTCTTTATCAAGGACGGTACGCGAGCCGCCTGCTCGAGGATGGGGTGTCGCTTGCCGATCCATTGCGGCTGGATGTGCGTGGGGACCTGCGGTGCGGTGCCGATGTGCGCATCGATATCAACTGCATATTCGAAGGCAGGGTCACGCTGGACGACGGCGTCGAGATCGGGCCGCACTGCGTGCTCAGGAACGTCGAAGTCGGCGCCGGCACGCGTATCGAGCCGTTCACACACATCGACGAAGCGACGATAGGGGCCGGTTGCCGTATCGGTCCCTACGCCCGCATACGCCCCGGAACGCGGCTGGGCGAGGACGTGCATATCGGCAATTTTGTCGAGGTTAAAAACAGCGAAATCGCGGCGCACTCCAAGGCCAATCATCTGTCCTACGTCGGCGACAGCACGGTCGGACGCAACGTCAATATCGGCGCAGGGACCATCACCTGCAACTACGACGGCACCAACAAACACCGCACAGTGATAGAAGACGATGTGCACATAGGCTCTGACGTACAGTTGGTCGCGCCGGTCACCATCGGCAAGGGCGCCACCATAGGTGCGGGCGCAACCATCACCCAGGATGCGCCGCCAGGGAAGCTGACGTTCACCAAGGCCGAGCGGATCACCAAAACGGGTTGGAAGCGGCCTACAAAACCGATAAAGGGTAATGAGTAATGGGTAATGTGCTGAGGTCGAAAGACGTCCATGGGAATATGACGAAAGTGGTTTTCCCCATCACCCATTACCCACTACGCATCACCGAACTGACATGTGCGGCATAGTCGGCGCCATTGCGCAGCGGGACGTCGTTCCTATTCTCGTCGAGGGTCTGCGCCGCCTTGAGTACCGTGGTTACGACTCCGCGGGCGTCGCGGTGCAGGATGCGCGCGGCAACCTCGATCGTCGGCGCACCGTAGGCAAGGTGAAGGTGCTCGCCGCAGCGATCGGGCAACAACCGCTTTCCGGCCAGCGCGGCATTGCGCATACCCGCTGGGCGACGCACGGCGGTGTCTACGAGAAAAACGCCCACCCGCATTTTTCGGAGGAAGGCATAGCCCTCGTGCACAACGGCATCATCGAAAACTACGAGGAGCTGGGCGCGGAACTCAGGGCCAGGGGTTGTCAGTTTCACTCCGATACCGACAGTGAGGTCGTCGCGCACCTTATCCATGAGCGCATCAAAGGCGGTGCGGATCTTCTGGGCGCCGTTCAGCAGGTCATCAAACGCCTGCGCGGCGCGTACGCGATCGTGGTGATGAGCAAGCACGATACCAAACGCCTGATCGCTGCTCGCATGGGCTGTCCGGTGGTGGTCGGGCATGGCTCCGGCGAGAACTTCATCGCTTCCGATGTGCAGGCGCTGCTGCCCGTGACTCGCAACTTCCAGTTTCTGGAGGATGGCGATGTCGCGGACATTTCCTGCGCCGGCATCCGCCTGCTTGACGTTGCAGGCCGACCGGTCGAGCGCAAATTGCACGAATCGGCGCTTTCGGCCGACGCCGTGGAGCTCGGGCAGTACCAACACTACATGCAGAAGGAAATCTTCGAGCAACCGCGCGCGGTGGCCGACACGCTCTCCGAGCGCACCGCGCACGGCAAAGTGCTGGACGCAGCGCTGGGGCCGCAGGCGGCCGCCCTGCTCCCCAGGATCCGCAACGTACATATCGTCGCCTGCGGAACCAGCTACCACGCGGGAATGATCGCACGCTACTACCTCGAGCAATGGGCCAAAGTGCCCTGCACGGTAGAGGTGGCCAGCGAATACCGCTACCGTCAGCCGGTGGTGCCGGCCGATACGCTGTTCATCGCCATTTCGCAGTCGGGCGAGACCGCCGATACGCTTGCGGCATTACGCGAAGCCAGAAAACTGGGTTATCTCGGCGCGCTTGCCATCTGTAACGTACCCGAATCTTCGCTGGTGCGTGAGGCCGACATGTCCTTGATGACCCGGGCCGGCCCTGAGATCGGCGTGGCCTCGACCAAGGCCTTCACCACCCAGCTCGCAGCGCTCGCGCTGTTTGGCGTGGCGCTGGCGCGCCACCGCGGCCTGGCGGCCAAGCAGGAGGCGCTTGCAGTCAGGCTCCTGGCACACGTGCCTGAAATGATGGAAAAAGCGCTCGCCATGGCGCCGCAAATCCACGCCTGGGCGGAGCGCTTTGTCGATAAAGAACACGCGCTGTTTCTCGGCCGCGGTGCGCTCTGGCCGGTGGCGATGGAGGGTGCATTAAAACTCAAAGAAATCAGCTATATACACGCAGAAGCCTATGCCTCCGGCGAGCTCAAACACGGCCCGCTTGCGCTGGTGGATGCGAACATGCCGGTGGTGGCCATCGCTCCGAATAACGAGCTGCTGGAAAAACTGAAGTCCAATCTGCAGGAAGTGCGGGCGCGCGGCGGCCATCTTTATGTGTTCGCAGACCCGTCGTCAGGCATCAAGCCGTCCGAGGGCGTAGATGTGCTGGAGATGCCTGAGCACGTGGAACCGCTGCAAGCGCCGTTGATTTATACCCTGCCGCTACAGCTTCTCGCCTACCATTGCGCGCTACTGCGCGGCACCGATGTGGACAAGCCTAGAAACCTCGCCAAGTCCGTCACGGTGGAGTGATCGCGGCGTCAGGATCCGTGTCTGGGCTTGTGCGGCGCCCGGCAAAACAGCAGGTCAAACATCCAGTTCGGCATCACGCGCAACAAGCGCGCAACCCATGCCATTTGCCACGGGATCACCGCATAGGTTTTTCCGCGCGCGATGATGGAAACGATATGGTGAGCTGCCGCTTCAGCGCTCATGATGAAAGGCATCGGATACGGGTTTTTTTCGGTCATCGGCGTGGTGATGTAGCCGGGGCAAACGGTGATGACTTGCACGCCATCGCGTTTTAATTCGACACGCAGGCTCTCAAGATAAGAAATTGCGGCGGACTTGGATGCGGAATAAGCCGCCGCCCCGGGAAGGCCGCGATAACCCGCGACACTGGCAATGCCGACCAGCACGCCGCTACCCCTTTTGCGCATCGCCGCTACAAAGGGTTGAAAGGTATTGGCCATGCCCATGACGTTGATGTCGAAGATATCCTGGAAAGCCTGCAGGTCTTCGGCGTATTCCGTAAGCGTACCCCCGCTTACGCCGGCGTTGGCGATCACGATATCGGGACAGCCGGCGTGCGCCATGAAATCAGCTGCTGCGCGTTGCAGTGCCGCAGTGTCGCGTACATCGAGGGGATAAACAGAGCAATGACCATCGAGTTGGGCAGCAAGTGCCGAAAGCACGGTTTCGCGGCGTGCGATCAACCCCAAATGCGTTTCCGGAGCAGCGTATGCGCGGGCAAGCGCGGCGCCGAGGCCGCTGGACGCGCCGGTGATAATAATTTGTATCGGACCTGACAGGGCCATTGGGGTAACTGTGACCTGATGATCCGGCAGGCAGCCGTTATTTGGCGGCGCGTTGCTGGCGGGCCTTCCGGACCAGATCCTCGAAAAAGGGGATCACGCCGGACATGATTTATTTGCCGCTGTGGTTTTTTCGCGCCAGCGCGATAAGCTGATCGACGACCTTGAAAAACCGGTCGTAATCGATGCTCCGGTCGGATTTCAGTGTCATCGACGGTGCAGTCAGGTATTTGCCGTCTATGGTCATCGCCGGCGTGCCCGGGATGTCGTAGTTGCGCGTCACGTCGATCGAGCGCTGGGCGCGCGTCTGCACCGCAAATGAATTATAGGCATCGATGAATTTTTGTTTGTCGACCCCTTTGCTGGCGACCCAGTCGAACAGAACCTTGGGGTCCTGCATCCGCATCTTCTTCTCGTGGATTGCGGCGAACAAGTCATAGTGCAGCTTTTCGGTCAGACCCATCGCGTCGATGGCGTAAAACGCCTTGGTGAGCGGCACCCAGGAATCCTGGAGTACCGCCGGAACACGCTTGAACTCGACGTCTGCGGGTTTGGTCTTGAGCCAGGCCTTGAGCGCGGGTTGCAGGTTGTTGCAGTGAGGGCAGCCGTACCAGAAAAACTCTAGAACCTCCACTTTGGCGCCGCTGTCGGTGGGCTGCGGGGGGAAATCGGACGGTAATCCCTGCCTTCTTCCTTCTTCCGCACGTGCTGCAGGGGCAGCGGCCGGAGCGGCGGTTTTAGCTTTGGGCGCAGGCGCAGGCGCAGGTGCGGGTGCAGGTGCAGGTGCAGGCGCAGGTGCAGGTGCGGGCGCGGGCGCAGGTGCAGGTGCAGGTTTTTCACCGCAGGCGCTTAGACCAATAACAGCCACGAGAACGGCAACGAGAAGAGAACGACTCATTTTAATATCATCCTTAAACTACTTTAGTGTAGGGATTATTCGCGCACTTTGATCAGCGTGGTTTCGACGCCATTCTGTTTCAGAGTGTCGCGGGCTCGATTGAGTTCCTCTATATTCGTGTATGGCCCTATTCTCACGCGGTGCCATACCCCTTTATCGGGAAGCGTCGTGGCCTGAATGCTGGCTTGGATTCCAAGAAGCGCGAGCCGCGCTTTGAGATTGTCGGCGTCCGGCACATTTTGGAAAGCGCCCGCCTGCAGGAAAAATGCCTCCTTGGCGGCAGTCGACTGCTTTTGCGCCTCTTTAAGCTGCTTGTCGGTGGCGGGTTCTTCCTTGCCGGGCAGGATCTTGTAAAAATCGAACCGGGGTTTCGCGTCCGGAACAGAGGCTGACTTGCTTTCGGTTTTTGGTGTTTCAGGCGGCGCGGGTTTGAGCGTTTCGCTTTTAACGGTCGGCGGACTGCGCAGGAACGGGCTGGGCATCTTGTTGATGTACCATGCAGCGCCGAGCGCAATGCCAAGGCCGAGCAGCAACCCGACCAATATCCCCATCAGAAACGAACTTCCGCCTCTGCGTTCGCTGCTTTTGCGCTCAGGGCGCTTGTAGTCTTTGCTCATATTTGAGTATCTTACATTTTTTCAGGCGCGGAAACACCCAACAGCATCAGACCATTGCGCAGCGTCTGGCGCACCGCGGTAACCAGCGCCAGGCGGGCCAGCCGTACCGGCTCGTCTTCAACCAGCACGCGCGTTGAGTTGTAATAGCTATGAAACTCTGCTGCAAGATCCTTGAGGAAGAAAGCGATCACATGCGGTGCCAGGTCGCGCGCGGCCACCGCCAGCGACTCCGGATACTCGATCAGCCGCTGCAGCAACAGTAATTCGTGCTCGGAGGCCAGTGACGAAGTGTCGGCACCGCTGAGCGCCGCCAGATCGCCACCCCACTGCTCGAGTACGCTGCAGACCCGGGCATGGGCGTACTGGATGTAATAAACGGGGTTTTCGTTGCTTTTCGATTTGGCCAGATCAAGATCGAAATCCAGGTGCTGGTCGCCTTTGCGCAGCACGTAGAAAAAGCGCGCCGCATCGTTGCCGACTTCGCGCCTCAATTCGCGCAGCGTCACGAACTCGCCGGAGCGGGTCGACATCGAGACTTTCTGTCCGTTGCGGTAGAGCACGGCGAATTGCACCAGTGCCACTGTCAACCGTTTCTTGTCGAGGCCGAGCGCCTGAAGCGCGCCTTCGACGCGGGGAATGTAGCCATGATGATCGGCGCCCCAAACGTCGATGACAAGATCGAAACCGCGCTCGAATTTATTCAGGTGATAGGCAATGTCCGAGGCAAAATACGTGTATTGCCCGTTTTCGCGCTGGACCACGCGATCCTTCTCATCGCCGAAATGGGATGAGCGGAACCACTTGGCGCCATCCTGCAGGTAAACGTGATCATGCTGCTCGAGCTTCTGGACAGCGCGTTCGACGAGGCCCGAATCGTAAAGCGTGCGCTCGGAGAACCAGTGATCGAAGCAGACGCCGAATTCAGTCAGATCATCACGGCAGTCGGCAAGTTGTTCGTTCAGCGCATGGCTGTGCACATATTCGTAATCGCCACCGAGCAGTGTTTTGGCGTTGGCAATGAGAGCATCGAGGTGCGCTTCGGCGTCAGCCGCGACATCCGGCACGTTAGCAAGTACTTGTGCCGCGTGGTGAACGTAACGCTTTCCGTGCGCAGAAAAAATCTGTTGCGCCATGTCGCGCACATAATCCCCCTGATAGGCATTGGGCGGAAATGGCACGGTTTCTGCGGCAAGCTCCAGGTACCGCAGCCAGGTGGATAACGCCAGGATATCCATCTGCCGGCCGGCGTCGTTGACGTAGTACTCGCGCGCAACGTCGAAACCCGAGGCAGCCAGCACATTGGCCAGGCTTGCCCCGAATGCCGCCCCGCGGCCATGCCCGACATGCAGCGGACCGGTCGGGTTGGCCGATACGAATTCGATCTGGATTTTCTTGTTGGCGCCCAGAGTGCTTTGGCCGTACGTCTCCCCCAAATTCAAAATTTGGTTGACGATGCCCTGCTTGAAAGAACGCTTAAGAAATAGATTAATGAACCCGGCGCCGGCAATTTCAGCTTTTTCCAGACATGGCGAGTCAGGCAGCGCGGCGATCAGCTTGATCGCGATGTCGCGCGGCGAGCATTTCAGGGACTTGGCGAGTTGCAGCGCAACGTTGCAGGCATAATCCCCGTGCTGCGCGAGCTTCGGATGTTCGAGGACGATGCTCACGCCGGCCGCTTCCGGAGCGACAGATTTCAGCGCGCGGGCGAGCAAATCTGCGATGTGGGCCTTTGCGTCGGCCGGGAGTGCGGGGGTCATAGGGTTTATCGTTTTGCCCGTTCCGTCAGCCGGGGCGGATGTTGATTCGAATGACACACAGAAAGTGATTGAAAAGGCGAGATTTTATCATGACAGCTGCCGCTTGAATGCGGATTCAGAATGCGAGCGGGTCAACATCCAGCGACCAACGTGCGCGCCGTGAGGGATGATCGGCGAGTTTCGCCTGCCAAGCGGCCAAAAAAATCTGCAACTCGGCGCGGGTATCGCATTGTACCAGCAGCTGTGCCCGCTCGCGTCCGGCCAGCCGCACCATGCCGGCGGGGACGGGATCGTACATCGTGATGCGCTGGGATATTGCTTTCCCGGCATGCGCCGCAGCTTCGAGAAACGCGAGCGCGGTTTCAAGTTTGGTGGCCTCGGCGCGCAGCAACGCTTGATAAACAAACGGCGGAAAGCCGGCTTGCCGGCGTTCAGCAAGCAGACTGCGCGCAAAATAGGCGTAGTCCTGTCCGCGCAAAGCAGCATAGAGCGGATGTTGTGGAAATTCTGTCTGTATCAGTACCTCGCCCTGGACATCGGCGCGCCCGGCCCGCCCCGAAACCTGGCTCAACAGGGCAAACAGCCGTTCCGGTGCCCGAAAGTCAGCGCTGTAGAGCAGGCTGTCGGCGTTCAGTATGCCAACCAGGCTGAGATGCGGAAAGTCGTGCCCTTTGGCGAGAATCTGGGTACCGACCAGGATGTCGACTTCGCGCGCATGAATCTGGTTCCGCATATCCCGCCAGGCATGGCGGTTCCGCGTGCTGTCACGGTCTATGCGCAGGATGCGCGCGTTGGGAAAATGCTGGGTCAGCGCCGCTTCTACGCGCTGGGTGCCCTGACCCAGCGGCGCAAGCTCGGGATTGCCGCACTCCGGGCAGGTCACGGGTACCGGCACCTGATGGCCGCAATGATGGCAGCGTAACTGGCGGTCTCGCAAATGCAGCACGAGCTGCGCGGAACAGCGATGGCAATTCGACAGCCAGCCGCAGGCGTGGCACATCAGCACCGGTGCGTAACCGCGGCGATTGATGAACACCAGGCTTTGCTCGCCACGCGCAAGACGCTCGGCTATCGCGGCCAGCAGGCGCGGCGTCAGGCCCTCGGCGGGTTTCTGGTCGCGGATGCTGACGCAGTCTATGCGCGGCGGCGCTGCATTGATGCGCTGGGGCAGCTCGAGCAAACGGTAGCGGCCGGTTTCGGTGTTGTAATAGGTCTCCAATGCCGGGGTGGCTGATCCGAGCACAACGGGCACGCCGCGCTGCTGCGCGCGCACGACGGCGAGATCGCGCGCCGAATAGCGCAGCCCATCCATCTGTTTGTACGATGCGTCGTGCTCCTCGTCGACGACAATGAGGCCCAGTTGCGGCAGCGGTGCGAATACGGCCAGGCGCGTGCCGAGAACGATACGCGCGCCCCCCGACTGTACCGCAAGCCAATGATCGAGCCGTTCGGTTTCGTTGAGCCCGCTGTGCAAACTGGTCAGCGGAACGCCGGGAAACCGCTCGCGCACCATGGCTTCAAGCTGCGGCGTCAGTGCAATCTCGGGAACCAATAACAGCGCCTGGCGACCGGCCCGCAGCACGACGTCGATCACGCGCAGATACACCTCGGTCTTGCCGCTGCCGGTGATGCCCAGCAGCAGAAATGCGCTGAACCCGTCGAGGCCGGAGCAAATGGCGCTCACAGCCTCGCTCTGAGCCAGGGTAAGCGGCGGCCCGTCAGCAATCGCGGCCAGCGCGTCTGTCGCGCAGAGCAAGGGCACAGCGCTATCCCTGGGTTCGACCCAGGACAGCGCCAATAGCTGCCGGAGCGCGCCGGGTGCAGAGGTAGCGACAGCGCGAATGGCCGAACTGTCGAGTACGCGCTGATGTTTAAACAGCGCAAGCAGTCGGCGTTTAACCGTTGCACGGGCAGGCAGCTCGTTAAGTTCAGCAGCTTCGCCCGCTGCCGTCAGCGCATAGCACGCGGGAATACGGCGTGGTACTGAAGATGCGGCGCAGGCGGACGGGAAGTGAATTCATGATGACTGCGCCGTAGGCGTGGTGGTAATACGCGCTGGCGAAATTGAGCAGCCGCAAGTCGTCTGCGGTGAGCGGTAGTTCATCGCGCAGGATGCGCTGGGCCGCTCGCAGCCGGGGATGCGGCACAGTGGACGTCTCGGCGATCTCGAGGATCACCCCGATCCTCGTTTTTTTCCCGAAGGGCACCAGCACGCGGCGGCCGACATCGCTGCTCAGCGCATCGTCGCTGCGATAATCGAACAGCTGGTCCACGGGCACATCGAGTCCGACGCGGATGATTTTCATCTGCCTGCCAGAGGGGTACGCGGTAAGTTACAGTAAGTGGCTCGCGCCGTTTCTGTGAACCTGCGGCAACCGGTTTATATGATTAACAATTTTCCTGTTATTCACACAGTCTTGTGGATAACATTGTTGATGAAGCTGCGGGTCGGCTCGGGTCGCTTTAGGGGCACCCCGGCCCTTGGTGCAAAGCGCAAGGAAGAATTAATATTATATCTTAATAATCAATGGCTTAACTTATGACGTTCTTCAGGAGCTGCCGCACTTCCTGCTGGACGCAGGCAACGCCTTGTTGTGTATAAGTTTCCGGAGCAAGCGCCCCAGCTTGCCGCAGATCCGGTCAGTGATGGGCCCGGCTTAATTCGTGTATCGCATCGACCAACGTTGCAACGGCTTCCGGTGGCGTGAACTGCGAAATACCATGTCCCAGGTTGAAGACATGCCCATTGCCCTGGCCATAAGCGTTGAGAACCTGCTGTACCTGACCGCGTATGATTTCCGGCTCGGCGAACAGGACGGCAGGATCCAGATTGCCTTGCAGCGCGACGCGGTCGCCGATGCGCCGCCGGGCGGCACCGAGGTTCACCGACCAGTCCAGACCCACGGCATCGCACCCTATCGCTGCAATATCCTCCAGCCACAAGCCTCCCCCCTTGGTGAATACGATGCTGGGGATGACCGCGCCGTCGTGCTCGCGCGTGAGACCGGCAATAATGCGTTGCAGATAAGCCAGGGAAAACTCGCGATACGCGGCATCGGCAAGCGCGCCGCCCCAGGTATCGAAAATCATCACGGCCTGGACGCCGGCCTCGATCTGCGCGTTGAGGTAGTTCGTCACTGCGCGGCAGTTGATATCAAGAATATGGTGCAACAGCTCGGGTTGCTGGTAGAGCATGGTTTTGATGCGGCGAAAGTCATCGCTTGCGCCGCCTTCAACCATATAGCATGCCAGAGTGAAAGGGCTTCCTGAAAAGCCGATGAGCGGCACCTCGTCATCCAGCGCGCGGCGGATCTGGGATACGGCATCAATCACATATCGCAGATGCTCGTAGGGATCTGGGACACGCAAATTGCGGATTTCCCACTCTTCGCGCAGTGGCCGTTCGAATTTCGGGCCCTCGCCCTCGGCGAAATACAGGCCCAGACCCATGGCATCGGGTATGGTCAGGATGTCTGAAAACAAAATTGCCGCATCCAGCGCATAGCGCGCCAACGGCTGCATCGTTACTTCAGTTGCGTAATCGGGATTTTTGCACAACCCCAGAAAGCTGCCGGCACGCGCACGAGTCTGGTTGTATTCGGGGAGATAGCGCCCCGCCTGCCGCATAATCCACACCGGCGTATAGGGCGTAGGCTGCCTGAGCAGCGCGCGGATCAGCGTGTCATTTTTGAGTTTCGTCACAGGGTAACAGATAGAAGCAATCGGACGTATCAGCGCGGCAGTTCTGATGAACCCATCAGGAACTCGTCGACGGCATGCGCGCATTGGCGACCTTCACGAATTGCCCATACCACCAGCGACTGGCCGCGCCGAATGTCGCCGGCCGCGAATACTTTGGGCAGGGAGGTCTGGTAATTCACGTCGTCGGCCATGATGTTGCCGCGCGCATCAGTAGTCGCACCAATTTCCTGCAGCAGGCCCTCTTGCTGCGGACCCAGAAACCCCATCGCGAGCAATACCAGGTCGGCTTTCAGCACGAATTCCGACCCTGGAATTTCCTTCATCGCGCCGTCTTTCCATTCGACGCGCGCAGCGACAAGTTTTTCGACCTTGCCGTTCCGGCCTTCGAAACGCTTGGTCGCAACCGACCAGTCGCGGTCGCAACCCTCCTCCTGCGAGGAAGAGGTGCGCAGCTTTACCGGCCAGTAGGGCCACACCAGGGGCTTGTTTTCATGTTCCGGCGGTTGCGGCAGAAGCTCAAACTGGGTTACCGATTTGGCGCCATGGCGGTTCGAGGTCCCGACACAATCGGAACCGGTGTCGCCCCCGCCGATGACTACCACATGCTTCCCGGTCGCCAGGATTTGATCCGGCACGACATCGCCGGCCACGACCTTGTTCTGTTGTGGCAAAAACTCCATGGCAAAGTGTATGCCGCCGAGTTCACGCCCGGGCACCGGCAGGTCCCGCGGTTTTTCAGCGCCACCGGAGAGCACCAGGGCATCGAACTCGGCAATGAGCTTTTTCGCCGGGATATCAGTGCCTATGTTCTGATTGACGCGAAATTCAACGCCTTCGGCGCGCATCTGCTCCAGGCGCCGCTCGATCAGGCTTTTCTCCATCTTGAAGTCGGGAATGCCATAGCGCAGCAGTCCGCCGATACGGTCGTTCTTTTCAAACACCACGACGTCATGGCCCGCGCGGGCCAGCTGCTGGGCGCAAGCCAGACCTGCCGGCCCGGAGCCGACAATCGCGATGCGCTTGCCGGTCTTGTGCTTGGAGGGAGCAGGCAGCACCCAGCCCATCTCCCAGCCCTTGTCTATGATGGCGTGCTCGATGGACTTGATGCCGACTGCATCATCATTTATGTTGAGCGTGCATGCCGCCTCGCACGGCGCCGGGCAGACGCGCCCGGTGAACTCCGGAAAGTTATTGGTGGAATGCAGTGTATCTAGCGCCCGCTGCCAATCCTGCTTGAAGACGAGATCGTTCCAGTCCGGAATAATGTTGTTGATGGGGCATCCGCTCATGCAAAACGGGGTGCCGCAGTCCATGCAGCGCGCACCCTGGACCGCCGCCTGATCGTCGCTCAGGTGGTGGACGAATTCGCGCCAGTGCTTGACGCGCTCTTGCGTTTGCTCGGAAGGCTCCGGCAGGCGCTCAAATTCCATGAATCCGGTGATCTTGCCCATCTGAATTCAACCCCAAAAAACTCAAGCCACAAAGATCACAAAGTACACAGGTCCGGCCGACTCGACCATCCCTGTGTCACATGCCCTGAAGGTGCTAAGCAGCGATTTTCTTGCTTTTCGCCGCCATCTCGCCCAGCGCGCGCCGGTATTCGTTGGGAAATACCTTGACGAATTTGATCCGGTGCTGCGGCCAATGATCGAGTATATGCTGGGCTTGCGCGCTGCCGGTATGGTGCACGTGTTTTTCGATCATGCGTCTGAGCGTCGTCTCGTCGGTCTCGCCCAGATGCCAGATATCGCGCGCAACCTTGGCTTCCTGCTCTGTCGCTGTGAGCAGCGGCTCGAGCTTGACCATGGAAAGATTGCAGCGTGATTCAAATGTGCCGTCCTCGTCGAACACATACGCAATGCCGCCCGACATGCCGGCCGCGAAATTGCGGCCCGTCTCGCCAAGGACAACGACCGTGCCGCCGGTCATGTATTCGCAGCCGTGGTCGCCCACGCCTTCCACCACCGCCTGTGCACCCGAGTTGCGCACGGCAAAGCGTTCACCTGCCACACCACGAAAATAGGCTTCGCCGGCGATCGCGCCGTAGAGCACGACGTTGCCGGTGATGATGTTGTCCCGCGGCTCGCCGCGGAACTTGGGCGAAGGCTGCACCGAAATGCGCCCGCCCGACATCCCCTTGCCGCAGTAGTCGTTGGTGTCGCCGATGAGTTCCAGCGCGATGCCGTGCGCGAGGAACGCGCCGAAGCTCTGGCCCGCGGAACCGGCGAAGCGGATGTGGATGGTGTCATCCGGCAGACCGTCGTGCGCCGTAGCGCGCGGCGATCGCGCTCGACAGCATGGTGCCGACCGTGCGGTTGATGTTGCGGATCGGCATGTCGATCGTGACGCGCTCGCCGCGCTCGAGTGCCGGCTTGGCAAGCTCAATCAACCGGTAATCCAGCGCTTTTTCCAGGCCGTGATCCTGCGATTTCGCAATGGTGAAGCGCGGCACTTCGGGTCCGGCACTGCGGGCTGGTAGAAAATCCGGGAGAAATCCAGCCCCTTCGCCTTCCAGTGCTCGATGCCCTTGCGGGTTTCGAGCAGGTCGGCGCGGCCGATCAGGTCGTCGAACTTGCGGATGCCCAGTTTGCGCCATGATCTGGCGCACTTCTTCGGCGACGAAGAAGAAGTAGTTGACGACATGTTCCGGCTGGCCGCTGAAGCGCTTGCGCAGCACCGGGTCCTGCGTGGCAACGCCGACCGGGCAGGTGTTGAGGTGGCACTTGCGCATCATGATGCAGCCCTCGGCAACCAGCGGCGCCGTGGCGAAGCCGAACTCGTCCGCGCCCAGCAGCGCGCCGATCACCACGTCGCGGCCGGTCTTCATCTGGCCGTCGACCTGCACGACGATGCGCCCGCGCAGGCGGTTGAGCACCAGCGTCTGCTGCGTCTCGGCGAGCCCCAGCTCCCAGGGCGTGCCGGCGTGCTTGATCGATGACCACGGCGAGGCGCCGGTGCCGCCATCGTGGCCGGAAATGGTGACGTGGTCGGCCTTGGCCTTTGGCCACGCCCGCCGCGACGGTGCCGACGCCGACTTCGGAGACCAGCTTGACCGAGATCGCGCCGGTCGGGTTGACGTTCTTCAGGTCGTGGATCAGCTGCGCCAGATCCTCGATCGAGTAGATGTCGTGGTGCGGCGGCGGAGAAATGAGTTCCACGCCCGGCGTCGAATAACGCAACTGCGCAATGTACTCAGATACCTTCTTGCCCAGGAAGCTGGCCGCCCTCGCCGGGCTTGGCGCCCTGCGCCATCTTGATCTGGATCTGCTCGGCGCTGACCAGATACTCGGCCGTGACGCCAAAGCGCCCTGAGGCCACCTGCTTGATCTTCGACTTGAGCATGTCCCCGGCTTCGAGCGCGATGTCGGTCTCGACCCGGTCTGCGCCCAGGCGCGAGCGCAGCGTCTCGCCCGCCTTCACCACGCCGTAGCGATTGCGGTCTTCGCCGCCTTCGCCGGTGTTCGACTTGCCGCCGATGCGGTTCATCGCCACGGCGAGGTTCTCGTGGGCTTCGGTAGAGATCGACCCCAGCGACATGGCGCCGGTCGAAAAACGCTTGACGATTGCGGCAGCGGGCTCTACTTCCTCGATTGGCACCGGCGTGCACAGATCAAACTTGAACTCGAACAGGCCGCGCAAAGTCATGTGCCCGCGCGACTGGTCGTTGATGAGCTGCGCGTATTCCTTGTAGGTGTCGATCGCTGTTGGCGCGCGTCGAGTGCTGCAGCTTGGCGATCGCATCCGGCGTCCACATGTGCTCTTCGCCGCGCACGCGCCACGCGTATTCGCCGCCGGCGTCGAGCGCGCCGGCCAGCACCGGGATCGTCGCCGAACGCGGCCTTGTGCATGCGGATCGCTTCCTCCGCCACCTCGAACACGCCGATGCCCTCGACGTTGCGAGGCGGTGCCGGTGAAGTATTTGTCGACCAGCGAGCCGCGACAGCCCGACCGCTTCGAAGATCTGCGCGCCGGTATAGGACATGTAGGTCGAGATGCCCATTTTGGACATGACCTTGCGCAGGCCCTTGCCGACCGCCTTGACGAAGTTCTTGATGGCTTTTTTGCCGTCAACGCCGTCACCCAACTGATTCCTCTCGGCCAGATCGAGCAGCGATTCGAGGGCCAGGTAGGGATGTACCGCTTCCGCGCCGTAGCCGGCAAGCAGGGCGAAATGATGAACTTCGCGTGCCGAGCCGGTCTCGACAACCAAGCCGGCACTGGTGCGCAGGCCCTTGTTGACCAGATGCTGGTGGATGGCCGACAACGCCAGCGGCGCTGGAATCGCCACGTGGTCGCGGTCGACGCACCGGTCTGAGATGATCATTACGCTGTAACCCGCACGCGCTGCATCTTCGGCCTGGGCACACAAGCTCGCCAGCCGCGCTTCGATCGCCTCCTTGCCCCAGGCTACGGGGTAACAGATATCGAGCTCGAAGGATTTGAATTTGCCGTCAGTATAACGGTCGATGTTGCGGATCTTCTCCATTTCGAAGAAGTCGAGCACCGGCTGACCCACCTCGAGACGGATCGGCGGATTCATCTCGTCGATGCCAAGCAGGTTGGGTTTGGGCCCGATGAATGAAACGAGCGAAGTCACCAGCTCCTCGCGTATCGGATCGATCGGCGGGTTGGTGACCTGCGCGAACAGCTGCTTGAAGTAGTTGATACAGAGTCTTGTTCTTGTCCGACAGCACGGCCAGCGGCGAGTCATTGCCCATCGAGCCGGTCGCCTCTTCGCCGTTGGTCGCCATGGGGGTCATCAGGAACTTGATGTCTTCCTGGGTGTAGGCGAAGGCCTGCTGACGGTCAATCAGTGGCACGTTGGAGCGTTCAGGCTGGTGCATGTCGCTTTCCACATCGTCAAGTCTGATGCGGATGCGGTCCATCCATTCGGTATAAGGCTTGGCGGAGGCCAGCGTATCCTTCAATTCCTTGTCGTCGATGATGCGGCCTTTTTCAAGGTCGACCAGGAACATCTTGCCCGGCTGCAGGCGCCATTTCTTGATGATCCGCTCCTCGGGTATCGGCAGCACACCGGCCTCCGAGGCCATGATCACCAGATCATCATCGGTGACGATATAGCGCGCCGGCCGCAGGCCGTTGCGATCGAGCGTGGCGCCGATCTGGCGCCCGTCGGTAAAGGCGATTGCCGCCGGACCGTCCCAGGGCTCCATCATCGCGGCGTGATATTCGTAGAACGCGCGCCGGCTGGGATCCATCAGCGTATGGCCTTCCCATGCCTCCGGGATCATCATCATCACGGCGTGCGCGATCGAATAACCGCTCATCACCAGCAGCTCCAGAGCAAGGTCAAAAGAAGCAGAGTCTGACTGGCCGTCGTAAATCAGCGGCCACAGCTTGTCGAGGTCCTTGCCCAGGACCGGGCTTGATATCGCGCCCTGGCGCGCGCGGAGCCAATTGACGTTGCCGCGCAGGGTATTGATCTCGCCGTTGTGCGCGATCATGCGGAAGGGATGCGCCAACTGCCACGTCGGGAAGGTGTTGGTCGAGAAACGCTGGTGCACGAGCGCCAGCGCCGAAACGAAGCGCGGATCCTGCAGGTCCTTGTAGTACTTGCCAACCTGACCGGCGAGCAGCATCCCCTTGTAGCCGATGGTGCGAGCGGATAGTGTCGGAGCGTAGAATTCCTCGCCGTGCGCGAGCTTGAGTGCCCGGATCGCATGACCGAAGGATTTGCGGATAATGTAGAGTTTGCGTTCGAGCGCATCGGTGACGGTGACGCCTGGGCCGCGGCCGACGAATACCTGACGGATCACCGGTTCGATTCTCTTGACCGACTCGCCCAGCCCGGTGTTATCGCAAGGTACGTCGCGCCAGCCGAGCGGAATCTGGCCCTCGTCCTTGATGGCGCGCTCGATCTCATATTCGCAAGCCAAGCGCGAGGCCGGTTCCTTTGGCAGGAACACTATGCCGACGCCGTATTGCCCTAGGGGCGGCAGCTTGATACCTTGCTGCGTCATTTCCTCGCGGAAAAATTTGTCGGGAATCTGCAGCAATATCCCTGCGCCATCGCCGGCCAATGGGTCCGCGCCCACCGCGCCACGGTGGGTCAGATTCTTCAGAAGCTGCAGCCCTTGTTCTACGATCTCATGGCTTTTCTTGCCCTTGATGTTCGCGATAAAGCCTACGCCGCATGCGTCATGCTCGTTTGCTGGGTTGTAAAGCCCCTGTGAAGCTGGCTGACCTGATTGAGACACGCTGCGCCCTCGTCAAATAAAGCCTTTTCAGCACAAAGGGTTGCGCGCGCATTATTGCGTCGCAACAACGAGTGCGGAATGGCCGGTTAAAGCTGGGGTGAAACCGAGCAAGTTTACCCGGTTAAGAGGGGTACATCAACCGTCAGCGGGCTAAAAACGGGCTGTTCGGCGACGCTCTGTAAACGCGGATTAAGCGGCCTCGACAGCGAACAAACGACGATATTCGCGAATAGCGTAGCGGTCGGTCATGCCCGCAATATAGTCGGCGATGGCACGCGCCGTATCCCCGCTGGCGCGCGCCTGGAATTCAGGTGGAAGCAGCTTAGGATCTCCAAGGAAGGCGGTAAACAGGTCGGTCACGATGCGCCGCGCCTTGGCGCTCATGCGCGCCACCCGGTAATGCTGATACAGATTTTGACGCAGGAACTGTTTGAGCTCCTGCTGTTCGAGCTGAATCTTGGCGCTGAATGCGATCAACGGTGGCGCCAAGCGAACCTCCGTCAAATCAGCCGGCGCCCGGTCGCGGATATTAAGGGTACTTTGCCGGGTCAGGTCGGTAACCAGCGTGCCTATCATGCGACGCACCGTTTCATGAACAAGACGCCTTTCATTCAGCTTGGGAAACTCGCGCAAAGCGGATTTCATGTGCCGGAAAAAAATCCTGACTTCGGCCAGTTGTTCGAGCGAGAGTAATCCCGAACGTAAGCCGTCATCGACGTCGTGATTGTTGTAAGCGACCTCGTCGGCCAGATTTGCGATCTGCGCTTCCAGAGAAGGCCGCAGCTTCCGGATGAAACGCTCGCCTACATCACCCAGCAGCTGAGCGTTTTTCAGCGAGCAGTGTTTCAGAATGCCTTCGCGCGTCTCGAAGGTGAGATTAAGGCCGTCGAAAGCGCCGTAGCGCTGCTCAAGCCAGTCGACCACCCGCAGGGACTGCAGGTTGTGTTCGAACCCGCCGTGCTGTGCCATGCAGGCATTCAGCGCGTCCTGCCCGGAATGTCCGAACGGCGTGTGGCCAAGATCATGGGCAAGCGCAATGGCCTCGGTAAGATCCTCGTCCACTCTCAGGCTACGGGCGACCGACCGCGCAAGCTGCGCGACTTCCAGGCTATGGGTAAGCCGGGTTCGAAACAGATCTCCTTCATGGTTTACGAAGACCTGGGTTTTATACTCGAGGCGGCGGAATGCCGTGGAGTGAATGATGCGGTCACGATCGCGCTGGTATTCGCTGCGACCGCTGGGCCTGGATTCAGGATGTCGCCGGCCGCGCGAGTGACGCGGATCCGCCGCGTACGGGGTTCTCTCAGACATCTGCCGTACGGTTTTCAAGAGTTTTGCGGAGTGCTGCGCCGGGGACCAGGTCGGTGACAAAGGCCGCGCCTATGCTTTTCAGAAGCACAAAGCGCATTTTCCCTCCCACAACCTTTTTGTCATGGCCCATCAGGTCAAGGTAGCGCTCTACGCCAAGTTCGGGAGACGAAACCGGGAGTTTGGCGCGAGCGAGCAGATCGACCACTCGCGCAACATCGCTGCGTGCGATAAGCCCCATTTGCTGCGACAACTCTGCGGCAAGCACCATGCCGGCGGCAACCGCTTCGCCGTGCAACCATGTGCCATATCCGAGGCCGGCCTCGATCGCATGGCCAAAAGTATGCCCGAAGTTAAGCAGGGTGCGCACACCGTGCTCGTGTTCATCGAGGGCCACGATTTCAGCTTTGTTGCGACAAGCGCGCTCAATAGCATAGGCTAGGGCATCCGGCTCGCGAGCCAACAGTCTGGTGATGTTTTTCTCCAGCCATTCGAAAAAATCGCGGTCACGTATCAGGCCATATTTGATGGTTTCCGCGATTCCCGCCGCAAGCTCTCGATCCGGCAGCGTATTCAGCGTCCCGGTATCGGCGAGCACCACCCGGGGTTGATAAAAAGCACCTATCATGTTTTTGCCAAGCGGGTGGTTGATCGCTGTCTTGCCGCCAACGGCTGAGTCGACCTGGGCAAGTAGTGTTGTCGGTATCTGGACGAATGGCACGCCACGTAAATAGACCGCGGCAGCGAATCCTGTCAGGTCGCCGATAACCCCACCGCCCAGCGCGATGAGGGTGGTATTACGCTCACAGCGGTTCTCCAACAAAGCATCGAAAATCCGGTTGAGCGTCTCCCAGTTCTTGTGCGCCTCGCCGTCAGGTAAAACAATGCTGACAGTTTCGATGCCGCAGGATTTCAGCGCGGAGGCCAGGGTTGCCAGATAAAGCGGCGCAATTGTCGTGTTGGTAATAACCGCGACTTTTCGCTGGGGCAGGCTGGGCGTTATCAAGTCGGTCTGGCTGATAAGGCCTGTCCCGATGTGAATCGGGTAGCTGCGATCCCCAAGGGCTACGGTCAGAGTCTGTATCATGTCACTTTTCTGTTTCAGCCGGTGCGCAATGAGTCATCCGGTGTGAGTACGGCCCCGCGTTTGAATTGCGCCAGCTTATGCTCAAGTTGACGGACAAGGCTGCTTAAACTTTGGCTTCCGGTATCAATGATAATATCGGCGATTTCGCTATAAAGCGGGTCACGCTGTACAAACAAATCTTGCAGTTTACCCATGGGATTTTCCGTCTGCAGCAGAGGACGATTTTTGTCATGACGGGTCCGCAACCATAAATCTTTGGCAGTGGCGCGCAGGTAAACGACGGTTCCGTGCGCTGCCAGCTCTCTGCGGTTTGTGTCGGAGATTACCGCGCCACCACCCGTGGCCAGGACGATGTTTTCCTGCTTTACCAGTTCCGCCAGCAATTTGCTTTCGCGATCCCGGAAACCGCTTTCACCTTCGATTTCGAAAATCAACGGAATCCGGACCCCGGTGCCGCGCTCTATTTCCTGGTCGGAGTCATGAAAAGTCTTGTTAAGCCGTCGCGCCAGCATTCTGCCAACCGACGTCTTTCCAGCGCCCATCAGCCCGACCAGAAAAATATTTTTAGGCGGGCTATCGGGAGGAGGGCTGTTTTCACTGGCCGTTTGCATGAACCGATTCTAACGGAATCGCGCCGAACGGTGTGCTCAAACAAAAAGGCGGCGTATTCCGCCGCCTTTTAGAAAGCAGGTATGGTTACCTCCGCAAGCTCAGGCTGTCCTTGATGATCTTTGGCGTAATAAAGATCAGCAGTTCATTTTTGTTGTCTATCCGCTGGTTGGATTTGAACAGAAAACCGATATAGGGCAGGTCGCCCAACACTGGGACCTTGGTGGTATTTGAGCGCTCTTCCTGGGTGTAGATGCCGCCGATGACCACTGTTCCGCCGTTTTCGACCAGCACCTGGGTCTGAATCTGTTTGGTATCGATCGACGGCCCGGCCGTGGTAGGGGTGCCGACGCTGTCTTTATGCACCTTTAAATTCATGATCACTTTATCGTCAGGCGTGATCTGCGGTTTGACCATAAGCGACAGCGTCGCTTTCTTGAACGAAACGGATGTCGCGCCGCTCGAAGTGGCCTGTTGGTACGGGATTTCCGTGCCCTGTTCGATCGTGGCCTCGACCTGATCGGCGGTGATGACACGCGGACTTGAAATGATTTTGCCCTTGCCATCGGCCTGCAGCGCCGTAAGCTCGAGGTTAAGAAAACGCGTTGCCTTGTCATTGAACAACAGGAATGAGAATACCCCCGGCGTCTCCCCACCGATGCCCCCGCCCGGGAGGTTTACGCCCAGGGTTTCTACCAAGGTGGGTGTCGTGTTGATCTGTCCAGTTCCGGCGGCGGTGCTAAGGAGACTGCCGCCCATGGTCGCTCGAACGCCACTGTTCGAGGAACCGACAAAAGTGCCTTGGCTCGTAGGGTCGGATGTGTCGTTGTAACCGAGGCGCACACCTAGATTGCGGCTGAATGTGTCTGAAGCCTCGACGATGCGCGACTCGATCATTACCTGCCGTACCGCCACGTCGATCTTGCGGATCAGCTTCCTGACCTCCTCAAGGCGTGTCGGCGTGTCCTGAACGAAAACGGTATTGGTGCGGGCGTCCACGACCGCGCTTCCGCGTTTGGACAGAACGCGCTGCTTGTCGTCAGCAAGCATTTTCTGGAACTCATCGGCCTTCTGGTAGTTGAGCTGAAAGCTTTCCGTCCGCGTTGGTTCCAGATCTGAGATCTGCTGGTTGGATTCGAGCGCCAGCTTTTCCCTGGTAGCCAGCTCGTCGCGGGGTGCAATCCACACCACGTTGCCGGTCTTGCGCATATCAAGACCCTTGCTTTGCAAGATAATGTCCAGCGCCTGGTCCCAAGGAACGTCTTTCAGCCGCAGCGTCAGGTTGCCGGACACGGTATCGCTGGTAATGACATTAAGTCCAGTGAAATCAGCGATGACCTGAAGAACGGCACGCACCTCGACGTTCTGGAAATTCAGCGACAGTTTTTCACCCGAAAAACCCGGACGCACTAGCCGGTTCGGATCCTCTATCACCTGCTTTACCTCGATAATGAACCGATTGTCGGTCTGGTAAGCAGAGTGCTCCCAGTTGCCCTTCGGCGCTATCACTATGCGCGCATTTCCCGCCTGCATGAGCGCGTCGATGGTTTGTACCGGCGTGCCAAAATCAATTACATCGAGTCGGCGTTCGAGGTTTTTGGGCAGAGCGGTGTTGATGAAATCGACAATGAGCTGTTGACCTTGCTGCCGGACGTCTATGCCCACCGATTTGTCAGACAAATCGACTGCAATACGGCCTTCGCCGTTGCTGCCCCGTCGAAAGTCTATGTCACGCAGGCTGAATTTCTGTCCGCCGGGACGTGCTTCCGCGAAGTGCTGCGTGATGTCCCCGGGTGATGCCGATGTCCCGGAGGTGCCCTGTAGGGTGATCAGCAGGGAGTTGCCTTCGATCTGTGTGTCATAACCGGTGTTTTTCGCCAGTTCCAGCACCATGCGAGTGCGGTCCCCGGACTGTACGACGTTAATTTTGCGCAGATCGCCTTCTCCGATGTCCTGAAGGTTGCGGCCCATTGCGTTACTGGTGTTTGGAAAATCAAAAGCGATGCGAGGCGGATTGTTGATGGTAAATCCCGCGGGAGGATTGGCGGGTGGGTTCTTAAGCGTGACCTTGACGATGATTTTTCCACCCGGCTGCGACGATACATTGACCGCTTCGATGCTGTTAGTAGTCTGCGCGGATGCGACGATATTTGCACAAGCCAGAATCAGCGCAAGTGCCGCATGCCGCAGACAGACTGAAAAGTTCGTGGTTAGCTTCATTTTTTTGCCTCCTGTTCATCCTGCAGCTGTAGCGCTTGCTCCTTCTCTTCCCAACCGCCGCTGCTGTCCTGAACAATCTCCTTGAGCATGATGTTCGATTCAGAAATGGAGCCGATACGCCCGAAGTTCTGACCCATGTAATTCCCTGCTTTGACACGAAACAGATTGCGATCAGGCGTGCTGACCAACGCAAAAATGTCTTTTTTCTGCTGAAGCGTACCCACCATCTTCAGGTTTTCAAGCGGATAGGCCTCAAGCGGCTCCCGGCGGCGGTTGAAGTCCGGTTGCAGGCTTCCGGGCGCGGCGGCTGTTTTGGGCGGCTCGATCTTGCGGGGCCTGAACGGATCCGTGAGATTGAATGCGTCGTAAGTGAACGGCTCGTAGGGCTTGACCTCTGGCAGGGGCGGAATTCGCCCACGGGGCAGGTTGTCGGAGTCTTTGACAAATTGCTTCAAATCGGAATGCTGCTCCCCGCTGCAAGCGGCAAGCGCCAGGCATCCGGCCAACGCAATGAGTATTTTTCGCATCATTTTTTGCGCGCCGGGGCACGCTTGGTTTTGGCAGCCGCTTTTTTCTTTTGAGCAATTTCATCTTCGTCAAGATAGCGGAAGGTCTTGGCGGTGGCGTCCATGATCAGCACGCCGTTTTTGCCAGCGGTCAGGCTGATGTTGTTCAACGTTACGATTCGAGATAGCTTGCCGATGTCGCTCGCGAATGCGCCGAGGTCATGATAATTGCCGGATACCTTGATGGTGATCGGCAATTCTGCATAGAAATCCGCCTGGGTTTCGCGCAACGCGGGTTTGAACAACTCGAACTGCAGCCCGCGGCCCAGTCCAGCCTGGTTAATATCGGTCAACAGCGCGTCCATTTCCGATTTTCCGGGAAGCTGCTTAAGCAGCGCACCGAACTGTTTTTCGATATCCTCTTTTTGTTTGACATAATCAGGGAGGGCTATGGCTTGTTTCTTTTTATCGAGGAACGCCGTCCGCAATTGTTGTTCTTTTTGTTTTTCATTCGCAATCAGCTCGATCTGATGTTGCCAGTCGAACCAATAACTTGCCCCAAGGATAAGCAGCAATGCGAGAAACAGCGCTCCGAATTTCGGCAAGGCGGGCCATGTGCCGATTTTTTTCGGGTCAAGACGTCTGAGGTCGTCAAGAGTCATGCTGCGTTACCTTTTCACTGCGGGCGGTTTGCGCGCCGGCTTTGCTGTGACCGGCGCCTCGGGTTTGCTGCGGGTGACATCAATAGTCATAGTGAACTGGTTGATTCGCGCGCCGCTTTGTGTCACCGCCACGATTTCAACCAGTCCCGGTTTTTCAAGTTGCCGGGAGCCCTCGAGATTGCGCATCAGGGTCGATACGCGCGCCTGCGATTGGGTATATCCAGAAATCGTAACTTTATTGCCCGTCTGTTTAATGCTTTTCAAGTAGATGCCGTCGGGCAGTTGCCGGACCATCTGGTCTAGCAGATGCACGACTTCCGATCGGTTGCTTTGCAGCGTTTCAACAACCTTCTTGCGGGCTAGAAGCGAAGCGATCTGCTCTTTAAGCGTCTTGATCTCCTCGATCTGCTTGTCGAGTTTTACGATTTCTGCCTGGAGATATTTGTTCCGGCTGCTTTGCTCGTCAATCGCGTCACTCAAGTAGGTGTGGACCACAAACCAGATTCCCACGCCAATGACGGCAAAGCCCGCAAGCAGGACGAAAAACTGTTCTTGTTGCTGTTTGCGCCGCATCTCTCGGTGCGGCAGCAGGTTAATGCGGATCATGATGGATCAAACCTCCGCATTGCCAGGCCGCAGGCGACCATCAGGGATGGCGCGTCCTGCAACAGAATCTTGGGCCGGATTGCCGGCGACAACTCCATGTTTGCAAACGGGTTCGCGACCATGGTATCGACCTGAGTCCGGTTGAAGACGGCCTCGGCTATTCCTGGAATCGCGGCACAACCCCCCGCCAGTAAAATATGATCAACTTGGTTAAACTGCGTGGAGGTGAAGAAAAACTGCAGGGCGCGTGCAACTTCCAAGGCAAGCATATCCATGAAGGGGTGCAGAACTTCCGTTTCATAGTCGTCCGGCAATCCGCCAACCCGCTTAGCAGACTCGGCCTCCTCCGCGGAAAGACCGTATTTATTCTGTATTTCCTGGGTGAGTTGATGGCCGCCGAATGGCTGCTCGCGCAGGTAAATCGACTGGCCATTGCGCAATACGTTGACGTTCATCATGGTCGAGCCAATTTCAACGATCGCGATGTTCTGGTCTTTCCCCTTATCGGGAAATTGCGACTCGGTGAGTTCAAATGCGGTCTGGCTGGCAAAAATATCCACGTCCATGACCATGGCCTTGAGCCCCGCAGCCTCCGCCACAGCGACCCGATCTTCAATCTTGTCCTTGCGCGAGGCAGCGATCATGACCTCGACATCCTCAGGGCTGTTCGGCGCCGGTCCCACCACTTGGAAGTCCAGATTGACCTCGTCAAGGGAAAACGGAATGTATTGATTGGCCTCGGTTTCAACTTGCAGTTCGAGGTCTTCCTCGCGCTGCCCGGCTGGGACCAGGATTTTTTTGCTGATGACGGCGGCGTTGGGCAATGCCATAGCGAGATTCTTGAGTTTGCTACCCAGACGTTTGTGGCACCGCCTCAGGGTATCGCTGACGGCATCGAGATTATTGATATTACCGTCGACCACGGAATCCTTTGCAAGCGGCTCAATGGCGTATCGCTCAACGCGAAATACGCCTTTTCCAGTTTCCGAGACTTCAACCATCTTGACTGCGGACGAACTAATATCGGTGCCTATCAATGCGGCCGCTCGCGGCTTGAGCAACTTCTCAAGCGCTTCAAAGTTGAAGCTGAATTTTCCTTTAAGCATAGGTTTGTAGGGCAATTTGCCTATAATTTACTTTAAATCCTAGCAACAACTATACACTGTGTAAAGTAATTCGTTGTCGTTTCCTTTATACCCAATAGTTTTTATAATGGTGGGCAGCTGAAAAAGATAGCGCATTTATGCGGTGGCGCGCTATGCGATGGTTCACGTTTTGAGTTATTTTACACAACCCATTGTTTATCCTTAAGTTTATTTTTTTTAAACGCCACTAAATCTTATGACCTTACGTTGGTGGGCGTTTCCCGTGGTGTTGTTGCTTTTTTGCATCACTGCGGCTTCATTTCTATTCGCATTTGCCGTCGTGTTGATTTATCCGGGGCTGCCCTCGCTTGAAGTCCTGACGGATTACCAGCCTAAGATTCCGTTGCGGGTTTTCAGTGCAGACGGCAAGCAGATCGGGGAATTTGGCGAGGAGCGTCGCGCGGTGATTGCCATGGATGCTGTGCCCAAACCCATGGTCGCTGCGATTCTTGCTGCGGAGGATGAGCGCTTTTATAAGCACAGCGGCGTTGATTATATTGGGGTGGCGCGCGCCGCCATATCGAATTTCGTGTCGGGGGGGGCGCGGCAAGGAGCCTCCACGATCACTATGCAGGTCGCGCGCAACTTCTTCTTATTAAAGGAGAAAACCTTGACGCGCAAGTTTAATGAGATGTTGCTTGCGTTCAAGATCGAACACAATCTGACCAAGGACCAGATTCTCGAGCTTTATATCAACCAAATCTACCTTGGTCAGCGCGCCTACGGTTTTGCCGCCGCCGCCCAGATATATTTCGGCAGGCCGCTCGAGAAACTCACGCTCGCTGAGTACGCGATGTTGGCCGGGTTGCCCAAGGCGCCGTCGCGTTATAACCCCATAGTGAACCCCAAGCGCGCCAAACAACGTCAGATATACGTGCTGGGCCGCATGCGTTCCCTGGGCACGATCACCGAAGAGCAGTTCGTTCAGGCCGAAAAACAGGCATTAGCCTTCAAAAAAGACCTTGCCGATTATTCGGTCCGGGCGGATTACCTGGCGGAAATGGTGAGGCAGCTTATTTTTGAACGGTACAAAGATGATGCTTACACCAAGGGTATCCGCGTCTATACCACGGTGCTTGCCGCGCACCAGGACGCGGCGTATGCAGCGCTGCGTCGCGGTGTGCTGGAATATGACCAGCGGCACGGGTATCGCGGTCCGGAAGATTTTACCGACCTGCCGGCGAAACCCAACGATGAGGCGCTTGAGGACGCATTGCAGGATACGGTTGATTACGATGACCTTGTTGCGGCGGTCGTCATAGATGCGAGCACCAGAAAGGTTAGAGCTTACCGCAAAGGTGGTGAAATTCTGACTATCGCAGAGGACGGGCTCAAGTTTGTGAGCCGCATGCTGAGCGGCAAGGCAAACTCGAATAAACGTATTCGGCGCGGAGCTATTATCCGGGTGCAGAAGGACGAAAAAGGCCGCTGGCAGATAGTGCAGCTGCCGGTGGTGGAGTCATCGCTGGTTTCTGTTGATCCGCGTGATGGCGCGATTCGGGCGCTGGTGGGCGGGTTTGACTTCAACCGCAGCCAGTATAACCATGTGACACAGGCGCTGCGCCAGCCCGGATCAAGCTTCAAACCCTTCATCTACTCAGCAGCGCTTGAAAAAGGCTTTACCGCGGCGACCGTTATCAATGACGCGCCCCTTACTTTCACCGCAGCCCAGACCGGATCCGAACCCTGGGAACCCAAAAACTACGATGGCAAATTTGACGGTCCGATGAGCATGCGCATGGGGTTGGTTAAATCCAAGAATCTGGTCTCGGTTCGAGTTCTGCAGGCGATCGGGCCGCAGTATGCACAGGACTATGTCACGCGTTTTGGCTTCGACCCCAAGCTGCACCCCCCTTATCTCACCATGGCGCTCGGCGCAGGCAGCGTAACCTCGATGCAGTTGGCTGCCGCGTACTCCGTTTTTGCGAACGGCGGTTATCGCATTGCACCCTACTTTGTCGAGCGTGTGGAAGATGCACGCGGCAACGTGTTGATCCAGGCCAAACCTCAAAGCGCAGAAGAAGGGGCAGAGCGCGTGATAGACGCGCGAAACGCGTTCATCATGACCAGCATGTTGCAAGACGTGGTGAAGATGGGCACCGCGACACGCGCCAAGAAACTCGGGCGCGATGATCTTGCCGGCAAGACCGGCACCACCAATGATTTTGTCGATGCCTGGTTCTGCGGCTTTAACACCAATATGGTCGCGGTGGCGTGGATCGGATTCGACACGCCGCAAACCCTGGGACGCAACGAAACCGGGGGTAGCGCAGCACTGCCGATCTGGATGGGTTACATGGGCGCGGTACTGAAAGGGGTTCCGGAGCGGCAATTGGGCGCACCGGAAGGCGTGCTGGCGGTACGCGTCAATCCAGAATCGGGATTGCGCGTTGCCGAAGACCAACCCGGTGTCAGCGACTTTTTTTACCAGGAGTTTCTGCCAGGTGCCGCTCCCGCTGGCAGCTTGGCGCCTGGCGGCGAGAGGCCCCCGGAAGAGGTAAGAAACCAGCTGTTCTGAAGGAGCGGGCCATGTCCAGGGATCGCGGGCGTAACGACGAGCGCAGCCACATTGCTCATCTCGCGGCGCGGCTAATGGCCGAGGATGGAATCGAGGACTACGCGCTAGCCAAGCGCAAGGCGGCGCGGCAGTCCGGCGCGCCCGATACGCGGCAGCTTCCGACCAACGAAGAGATTGATGCCGCGCTGCGCGCGTACCGGCAGCTTTACCGCCAGGACGAGCAGCGCGCCCGCCTGTGCGAGTTGCGCAAAAAAGCACTCAAGGCGATGCGTGAACTGGCGCAGTTTAATCCCTACCTCACCGGCTCGGTGCTCAATGGCAATGCCGGCAAGTACGCCGACATCGACATTCAGCTTTTCGCTGATAACGTCAAGGCGGTCGAGCTTTATCTGATTGACCGCCAGATACCCTACAAGAGCGCCCAAATCCGGCTTTATGCGGACGAGGCGTTCCAGACGTTTCCGGTGTTGACGGTGGACGACGGGGGCATCGAGATCGTGTTTACTATATTGGGGTTGCGCGATCTGAGGACATCACTGAAGACCAGCCCGGAAGGCAAAGCCATCGACCGGGCGAAATTGCAAGAAGTGGAGTTGCTGCTGGCCGAAACCGAGGCGCCCTGACCTGATGTCAGGCGTTTTGCGCATCAGCCGCGCACAAATCACATTTACGATTCTTTGAGCCAGCGCGCCACATCGATGGAAAAATAAGTGAGGATGCCATCGGCGCCCGCCCGCTTGAATGCGAGCAGGGTTTCCATGACGCATTGCCGTTCATCGAGCCAGCCGTTCTCAATTGCGGCCCGGAGCATCGCATACTCGCCGCTCACCTGGTAAACATAAGTTGGAACCCTGAATGTCTCTTTGACGCGGCGTACGATATCAAGATAGGGCAGCCCCGGTTTGACCATCACCATGTCGGCGCCTTCCTCGAGATCCAGCGCGACCTCCCGCAGAGCCTCTTCGCTGTTTGCCGGATCCATCTGGTAGTTGTATTTGTCGCCGCGCCCAAGCTGCCTGGCTGATCCGACCGCGTCACGGAACGGGCCATAGAACCCCGAGGCAAATTTCGCTGAATACGCAAGTATCCGGGTATGGATGAACCCCTTTTTGTCGAGCGCAACGCGGATCGCGCCGACGCGTCCGTCCATCATGTCCGATGGCGCGAGGATATCGACGCCCGCCTCGGCGTTGACCAGCGCCTGTTTCTCCAGTATCGCTATGGTCTCGTCGTTAAGCACGTAACCCGAACGGTCGATAACGCCGTCATGGCCGTGGGTGGTGTAGGGATCGAGCGCGACATCGGTGATCACACCCAGCTGGGGGTAGTGTTTTTTCAGCAATCTGACCGCGCGCGGCACTAACCCTTTGGGATTGACCGCTTCGCGGCCGTCGGCGGTTTTCAGGCTGCGTTCGATTACCGGAAAAAGTGCGATTGCAGGTATTCTGAGCTTTGCACAGTGCTCGATGTGCGGCAGCAGCTTGTCCAGTGTGTAGCGGTTGACTCCGGGCATGGAAGGCACCGGCTCGACGCGGTTTTTCCCGTCGAGAATAAAAACCGGATAAATCAGATCGTCTGTCGTGAGGCGGGTTTCACGCATCATCCGACGCGAGAACTCGTCGCGCCGCATACGGCGCATACGCCGCTGGGGGAATTGGCCTAGAGTTGGCATGGGCTTCCTAAACGTTTGATAATATTAAATATATTTTGCGGCCGATATGGGAACTAAACATAATTATAATCGTCTCATGGTTAGGACGATATTTTATCGTCTCCCGCTTCTCCTCCCTGAGCGGGCGCCTTAATCTTTATTAAGGCTTTTAGCCCCCGGTTTTACTCCCCTTTAACCGGGGGTTTTTTATTTCTGCGGCCGCAGCCATTGCGCGAGGATTTTCTGCGCCGCGACCACGCCCAATCCGGTCTTCCCCGAGAACAACTGTACGCTGCACAGCGGATGGCGATCGGCGATGACCTGGGCCGCACGTAGCGTCGTCGCCGCCTCCTGACTGCCCAATTTATCAGCTTTGGTCAGCAGCACGTGCGCGGGTTTCTGCAGGGGGTGATCCAGTCCAGCAGCTGCCGGTCAAGCTCGGTAAACGGGTGACGCGCATCCATGATAAGCACCAGCCCGCGCAAAGAGGCGCGCAACTGCAGGTAATTGCTGACTAATTCGCCCCAGTGGCGTTTTTCCTTCAAGGGAACGGCGGCATAGCCATATCCTGGCAAATCGACGAGGTGGCGCTGGGCGCCGATATTGAAATAGTTGATGGTTTGAGTGCGCCCCGGGGTTTTGCTGGTAAACGCCAGCCGTTTCCGGTTGACCAAGGCATTGAGCGCGGTTGATTTTCCAGCATTGGAGCGGCCCGCAAATGCAATTTCGGCGCCTTCGTCAGGCGGTAATTCGCTGAGATCGTAGGCGGATCTGAAGAAGACGGCTTGCGAAAAAAATGTCATGAGTTGTTGTTTTAGCTGCAAAACTGGCGCGTATCAAGCCTCCTATTGTACAATACGCGCTTTCCCGGTTACGCAAGGCAGCAAGCATGAAATTCCTCTTGGCCGCGGCATCGGTCGCCGGCGCTCTCCTGTCGTCGCTGACGTATGCTCAAGGCGATCCCGCCAAGGCGGAACAGACCGTGACCAAGGTATGCGCGGGCTGCCATGGCGCCGATGGCAACAGCACCATCCCTGTCAACCCGGTTCTGGCCGGACAGCATCCCGAATACCTGCTCAAACAGTTGATGAATTTCAAATCTGTGGCGGGCAAGCCCGCCGAGCGGGCCAATCCCGTGATGGGCGGAAACGTCGCGTCGCTCTCTGCCGAGGAGATGGGCGATCTTGCCGCATATTACTCCAGACAGAAACCCAAGCCCCGCGCGGCGCGCGACGCCGATCTTGCCAAGCTGGGCCAATCAATTTACCGTGGTGGCGTCATGACCAAGGGCGTGGCAGCGTGTGCCGCATGCCATTCGCCCGATGGCGCAGGTATCCCGGCGCAGTATCCGCGGCTTGCCGGGCAGCATGCCGATTATATCGCGACACAACTCAAGGCGTTCCGTACTGGCGAGCGTGCCAATGATCCGAACAGCATGATGCGCATGATCGCCGCCAAGCTTTCCGACAAGGAAATCAGCGCGGTAGCGGAATACATAACTGGATTGCGCTGAATACGGTGCCCCGTCTGCCAGAAGCAATAAAAAAGGGTGACGGTGGTCACCCTTTTTTATTTCTATACCGAGCAGTGTTGCGCGTCGGGGATTAAGGCTGGAGCCGCTTGCCGCGATACTGGCGCTGAAGTGGCAGAATACTCATAACGTATTGTTTATGTTTATCTAATAGCCGTGGATTTAGCCTGCTGTCTGTTGCAGCATCCCTGACAGCAGAGTCGCGATGCCGAGAAAAGAGAAAAATCCGACGATATCGGTGACAGTGGTAAGAATAATAGACGAGGATTGCGCCGGATCCTGACCGAAGCGGCTCAGTGTGATCGGCACCAATGCGCCGGCAAAACCCGCCGCAACCATGGAGATCACCATAGCGGCGGAAATGATGAGCACCAGCCCGATTGACCTGCTCCAGATGTATACGCCCAGCGCAGTGGTGGCGGCGATGGCCAAACCGTTCATAAAGCCGACACTGATCTCCTTGAGCACGACCTTAGGCCAGTGGCGCAGGCTGATTTCGCGCAGCACCAAGCCGCGCATGGTTACCGCCAGCGCCTGTGCGCCGGCGTTGCCCGATTGTCCAGCAACCACCGGCAACAACACCGCCAGCGCGGTGAATTTGGCGATGGTGCCCTCGAACAACCCGACCACCGAAGCGGCAAGAAAGGCGGTCAGAAGATTGATCTGCAGCCACGGCAGGCGTTTTTTTACCGCGAACCCCGCCCGGGACAGCGCGCGCTCGTCCTTGCTGGCGCCCACCATGGTCAGAATGTCGAGACTGGCTTCTTCCTGCACTGCGGACACCAGTGCAGACTGGCGGATGACGCCGGTCAGGCGGCCGGAAAAGTCCACCACCGGCAGGTCGGTAATATCGCTGCGCTCCAGCAGTTCCACCACTTCCTCGCGCGGCGCAATATCGGTTACCACCGCGGAAATCTTTGCGCCGCAGTCGTTCCAGCGGCAGGTCAGGCTCTGCCATCGCCAGATCCTGAATTTGCACGCGCCCTTCGAGATGTCCGGAATTGTCCACTAAAAATATTTCGTGCACGTTGCGCCGCTTGAGCGTTCTCAGCCGCGTCAATGCCTCATGAACGGTGAATTCGGAGCGTAACGTCACGACCCGCGGATCCATCAGTTGCCCGGCAGAATCCGGCGGATAATCCATCAGTTTTTTGAGCTCGGCGCAAATCTGCGGATCGAGCAGAGTCAGGCAACGCTGACTCTGTTCGGGCTCCAGACGAACCAGTAGCGCGGCCGCGAGAGCCGGCTCCAGTTCCGTCAGCACATGCCGCACCATGTCGTCCGGCAGGAGTTCGATTACCGCCTGCTCAATGTCGGAGGCCAGTTGCTCCCATACGGGTACCACGGCATGCGGCGGCTGCGCCGCCAGCAATCCGGCCACTTCCTCGGCGCTCATCAACTCCAGCCGGCGTGCTGCCTCCCCCGGATAATCGAGAAGAAAGCGCAGGTTGAGCGCGGCGACAGCAGCGCTGGCGCTAGCGTTCATAGGGTTCCCCGTTCTGGGGTGGCGTGACCGGAAGCAATGCCACGATCAGCTGGATCAGGCTGGCCACGCCCAGCCAGTAAGCGCTGGCAACGTTGGCGATCACGTCGCTGTAGCCGCCGCTGGGCTCGGCGCGCCGGGTGCGTAGCAGCGCGCGGGCCAGCACACCGCGATCCAGCGCACCGATGAAACGGTCCTCGCGCTCGACCACGGGCAGCATTTGATAATCGTTCCAGCCCGCATGTTCTTCGACTCCGCGGATTGCAGCCCGAGCCGGCAGCGTAAAGTGCATCTCGTGCATGACTTTGGACAGCGGCGCATCGGCTGCCGCGCGCAGCACATCGGGTAAATCTGCCTGACCCAACAGGCGCTGGTCCGGTCCGATCACGAATATGCTGGCATCGTTTTCTCCGTCCGCCTCGCGCAGTCGCCTGAGCACGGTTTCCGCAGTCGTGTCTCCCGGCATAGCCAATGCGCGCGGATCCATCCATGCGCCTACCGTGTCCTCCGGATAACCAAGCAGCAGGCGGAACGCCATGGCCAGCGCGGTAGGCAGTTGCGCGAGCAAGTCATTGCGCCGGGATTCGGGGACGTAGTGCAGCACTGCGACACCGGACTGCAGACCCATGGCGCGCAGCAGACCGGAGACGGCGTCATCGGCAAGGGATTCGAGGCAGCGCGCAGCGTGCAACGGCAGCATTGCCCGCAGCGCCGGTGCGGCTAGTCGCAGCGGCGCATCCGAGAGCAACGCCGCCACATTCTTTGGTGCAATGCGCTCCAGCACCCGGGCCGCGTCTGCCGGATGCGATTCGAGGAAGGCGAAAGAAAGGTCTTCCGTGCTGGCCAAGATTATTGCTCCCCGATTTTCAGCACGATGGGCTCTTCACCGAATATCTTGGCCGGCAGCGTGACCCGGCCTTCTTCGGTTTCCAGTATCACGGCAACCGGCGTGAGCTCGAGGATGCGGCCTTCGAAGCCCGTCACCTTCACATGCTGTCCCACCGAAAACGCCTGTCGCATATGGTGACCGCCGATCAGGTTCGCCACGTAATTTCGGGCGCCCAGGCTCAGCGCCAGGGCCACGGAAGCGGCCATGGTACCCCCCGCGGCTGCGGCGATAACCACCAGGAAAGTGACTTTGATCCCGATCTGATCGGCACCTACCAGCAGCGCGGTCACCAGGATGATCGCCTGCACCGTGCGTCCCAGCAGTTCGCGCTGTTTGGGGCCGGCGATGGCGGAAGTCGCCACCACCAGATCCCGCGAGAGCCGGCTCAGCAGAAAACCTGCGGCGATGATGAGCGCCCCGGCAAACAGCGTAGGCACGTAGTCCACAACGCCGGCAAGCCATGCCGTAAACGCGTTCAAACCCAGCACCTGGGTGGCCGCGGAGATGAAGAAGAGCAGAACCACCCAGAACACGATACTGCCGAGAATTTTCGCCGAGGATGGAGGTAATTTTGCGCGCTCGGTATGCCCGGTGGAGGTCAAACGCAACAACATGCGATCGACGATCACCGCGGAGCGAATAGCCAGGGTGCGCAGTACGCGTGCAATGACCCAGCCGATCAGCAGAAGAAGAAACGCACCCAGGATGCTGGGTAGAAACTGGGCGGCGCGCTCTACAAACTGCGCGAAGGCAGTGTGTAGTGCCGCGCCCCAGTCGCTTAAGGTTTGCATAGCCGGATTCCCGTTGCGGTTTAAAAGACAAGCGTCAGCCTGGTATGCCGACGTTGGGTTCAGCTTAGCATCGGAGCGCGCACGCTGTCACCCCGCAGGGGAATCGAGTCAAGGTTTTATCGCGAGTGGGCGGGGCCTTGCGATTAGAAGTGTTCGTCCTCGCGCAGATAACGCCAGTTTCCCGGCGGCAAATCGCCCAGCTTGATATTACCGATACGCACGCGCTTGAGCCCAGTTACGCGCAGCCCGACGAGTTCGCACATGCGGCGGATCTGGCGTTTTCTGCCCTGGCGCAGAATGAAGCGCAGCTGATTTTCATTTTGCCACCGCACTTCAGCCGGCCTTAGCGCTACGCCGTCCAGGCTCAGGCCATGGTTAAGGAGGGCCAGTCCGCTTTTCGTCAATGTGCCCTCGACACGCACCAGATACTCTTTTTCCATCCGGGCATCTTCACCGATGAGCTGCTTGGCTATGCGGCCGTCCTGAGTGAGCACCAACAGGCCCTGCGAATCGATATCGAGGCGTCCCGCGGGGGCCAGCCCCCGCAGATGCTGCGTGCTGAACTTCAGCGGCATGCGGTCGCCATCGTAGCGGGTGGCCGCATTAACCAGCGTAACGGCCGGCCGGTAATTTTGTTCTGCCTGTCCTGACACATAGCCTATCGGCTTGTTGAGCAGGATGGTGACGCGGGCATGCTGGGTGGTTTGTGCTGCCGCGGTCAGTGTGATTTTCTGGGTGGGATAGATTTTGGTGCCCAGTTCAGCCACGGTTACGCCATCGACCATCACCCAGCCGCGTTCGATATAGCTGTCGGCCTCCCTGCGCGAGCACAGTCCCTGCTCGGACATCAGCTTGGAGAGCCGCGTTTTTTCCATGAGGCGGGAGTATCGGCCAGATCGATCAGACACCGCTCACCATGCCCGCAAAAACCTCTTTTGCGGCACTGATGGTTTTGTCGATTTCCGCTGCGCCGTGTGCGGACGAGACGAAGCCCGCCTCGAATGCTGACGGTGCAAAATAGACACCAGCGGCGAGCATGGCGTGAAAAAATCGATTGAACGCATCCTTATCGCACTGCATCACCTCGGCGTAGCTTGATGGCGGCGTGTCGCGAAAGTAGAGCCCGAACATGCCCCCCACATTCTGTGCCGAAAACGCCATTCCCTGCGCGCGCGCGGTGGCGGTCAATTCGTTGCACAGCCGGTGCGTGGCCGCTTCGAGCTTGGTGTAGAACGCCGGCGCCTGTATGAGTTTGAGCGTAGCCAGTCCTGCCGCCACGGCCACCGGATTGCCGGACAGCGTGCCGGCCTGGTACACCGGCCCCAGCGGCGCGATGCATTGCATGATGTCGCGCCGGCCGCCAAAAGCGCCGACCGGCATGCCGCCGCCGATGACTTTGCCCAGCGTAGTCAAATCGGGCTTGATATTGAAAAGATTCTGCGCCCCGCCCAAGCGCAACGCGGAAGCCGGTCATCACTTCGTCGAAAATCAGCACGGCGCCGTGTTTGGAGCAGAGCGCGCGCAGCAATTCGAGGAAGCCCGGTCGCGGCGCAACGAGATTCATGTTGCCCGCCACCGGCTCGACAATAACGGCCGCAATGCCGTCACCTTCGCGATCGAACGTCTGTTCCATCGCGGCCTCATCGTTGTAGTCGAGCACCAGGGTGTGCGCCGCGGTCTTCGGCGGCACGCCGGCCTGAAGAAGGCTGGCCCAGGGTCAGCGCGCCGGAGCCGGCCTTGACCAGCAGGCGTCGGCGTGGCCGTGATAGCAGCCTTCGAACTTGATGATCTTGTCGCGCCCCGTGTGACCGCGCGCGAGCCGGATCGCGCTCATCGTCGCCTCGGTGCCTGAACTCACCAGCCGCACCTGTTCTATCGACGGCACCATCGAGACGATCTTCTCGGCCAGCTCGACCTCACGTTCGGTCGGCGCGCCGAAGGACAGCCCTTTGGCGCCGCCTCGCGCACGGCCTTGATCACGTCGGGATGGGCGTGGCCGACGATGGCGGGCCCCATGAGCCGACATAGTCGATATAGGCCGTGCCGTCGGCATCCCACATGCGGGAGCCTTCGGCCCGCGCGATGAAAAGCGGGGTGCCGCCTACGGATCTGAAGGCGCGCACCGGGGAGTTGACGCCACCGGGGATATGGATCTGCGCGTGTTTGAACTAGGTTTTGACTGCGTATCATGATTTATTCGAGATGCCTTGAGTTGGTTGAGTTGTTGTGCTGAGAATTTTTTGTCGGCGGTGTCAAACAGTGCCGAAATGCACGGCCACCATCGTCGCCATGAAAACCTGATCACCGCAATCAGTCTGCGGCGCGTTGCGCGGCGTTCTCGAGCGTGATGCCGCCAATGGCTGCGATCGGCACGCGCAACGCTGGCGCGCCAGCGACAGCACGGCCGGCGTGGCGACTGCACGGCCTGCGGTTTGCTTGGTGACGGAAACATGGCTGCCAAAGGCCACATAGTCAGCGCCCGCGCCCTGCGGCAGCGGCGCGCGCCACATCGTTGTAGCAGGTCACGCCGAGCATCCGGTCGGCGCCCAGCGCTGCGCGCGCACTTTGCAGGCCGCCGTCGTCGCCGGCCAAGATGCACGCCGTCGGCGTCAACTCGCAGCGCCAGTTCGAGATCGTCGTTGATAATGAGGGGCGCGTGCCGTGGCAAAGCGCAGCGGGCCGCGAGGCCTCGCTCGCGCCGGCGGGCGGCGTCCGTCGACTTGTTGCGGTATTGCACCAGCGCGCGCCGACCCGCCAGCGCCGCCTTGACCCGGCGTTAAGAGTCGGCTGGTGTCGTCATCATCGGGTGTGACGGCATAGAGCCCGGAAAGCCGGTTCCCCGCAGCCTTCGGGAAGGCGCGATTTCTATTGTTCGGTGCGGCTCGTCATCCGGCTCGTCCTCATCGCGTGCCCAAAACAAGCGGTCAGGCAGGTGCTGGCCCATGCCGAGACGATTGGCGTGCAGCAACGAGTGCCAGGTGAAATCCTGCGCTTCGGCCACGGCCTCAATCGGATCGAAACCGTGCGCGATGGTCGCGGCGCAGGCCGCCGCCAGGGTACAGCCCGAACCATGATAGCTGTGGGGCAGGCGCTCCCAATGGAAGGACTCCAGCAGCCGGCGATTACCATAAAGCCGGTTCACGACTTCCGTTGTTGGTTCGTGCGTGCCGGTCACCAACACATATTCGCAGCCGCGCGAAAGCAGTTCCTGCGCGGCGAGAGTCGGGGTTGTCATTGTCGTCGCCATCGTCGGCGGCCAGCCGCCTCGCTTCCAGGCTATTGGGGACGATGAGCGTGGTCTGGGGTACCAGCAGTGATACGCGTATGCCCTGACCATTTCATCAGCGGCGAGTGCGTCACCGCGGCCGGAAGCCAGCACCGGGTCGAGTATCAGCGGGATATCAGGATAGTCGGACACGACTTCTGCGATAAAGGCGATGGCCTCGATGCTGCCCAGCATGCCGATCTTGAACGCGGCCACCGGCATGTCTTCCAGCACCGCGCGGGCCTGATCGGCCACCCATTCGGGATCGATCGGCATCACATCTTCGACGCCCATCGTGTCCTGGATGGTAATGGCGGTCACGCATGACAGCGGATGGCACCCCATGCTCGATAGCGTCATGATGTCGGCTTGCAGCCCGGCGCCGCCGCTGGGATCGGTTGCGGCGAAAACGAGGACGATGGGAGGCAGGTCGGGCATGGGCGCGCAGGATCGGGGAGCGATTGCGGGATTAGGGGTGAGAAGGCGGAGCGAATCGTTTAAAATGCGATTTTATATCAATTCCGATAACGCCATGACAACGGCTAAGACCGAAGTGCTCAAGACTTACATGTGTCTGATTTGCGGTTTCATTTACGACGAGACGGCCGGGTTACCTGACGAGGGCATTGCGCCCGGCACACTATGGGAGAATATACCGATGAACTGGACGTGTCCGGAGTGCGGCGCCCGCAAGGACGATTTCGAAATGGTGCAAATATGAGAGTCCTGCATACCATGATCCGCGTCGGCGATCTTGAACGCTCGATCACGTTTTACACCCAGGTGCTGGGCATGAAGCTGCTGCGTCGCGCAGAATATCCCGGCGGCCGTTTCACCAATGCGTTTGTCGGCTACGACGACGAGTCGCGCTCGGCCGTGCTTGAACTTACCCATAACTGGGATACTAAAAGCTATGATCTTGGCACAGGCTTTGGCCATGTTGCGCTCGAGGTCGATGATGCCTACAAGGCGTGCGATGCCGTGAAAAAGCAGGGCGGCAAAGTCACCCGCGAAGCAGGGCCGATGAAACATGGCACGACAGTGATCGCATTCGTCGAGGATCCCGACGGGTATAAAATCGAGTTCGTCCAGAAAAAAGCGGGATGAGCAACCAGGCGGCCGTCGCGGCAGGGTGCAATCAGCGCCGCTTGGCTGCCAGATAATTCGCCGCCCTGACGAAATCGGCGACCGCCAGATTTTCCGCGCGCGCACCCGGGTCGAGCCCGAGTGCGGCAAAATCCTCCGCATCGAACACCCCTTTTAACGCATTGCGCAGCGTTTTTCGACGCTGGCCGAAGGCACTTGCAACCACGCGCGCAAGCAGGGTTTCGTCGCAGGCCGGCTGCGGCCGGCGTGGCAGCATACGCACTACCGCCGATTCAACTTTGGGCGCGGGACGAAACGCCTCGGCCGGCACGTCGAGCACCTTCTCCATGACAAACTGGTGTTGCAGCATGACTGAGAGCCGGCCATATTCCGGCGTGGATGGCGGCGCCACCATGCGTTCCACCACCTCTTTCTGCAGCATGACGTGTATGTCGCGAAGGCGCGGTGAGCTTTGCGCCAGATGAAACAGAATAGGCGTCGAAATGTTGTAGGGCAGATTGCCTATCACCCGCAGGTCGGAATCGAGCGTGGCGAAATCGAATTTGAGCGCATCACCCTCATGTATCGTGAGTTGCTGCGGCGGATAATCCTGTTTCAGTTGCGCAACGATGTCGCGATCGATTTCGATCACGTGCATATGCTTGACGCGGGCTAGCAGCGGACCGGTCAACGCGCCCAGCCCAGGACCAATTTCTACTATGTAATCAGTCGGTTGTGGAGATATCGCGCTGATAATGCCGGTAATAACGAGATTATCGACCAGGAAGTTCTGGCCAAACCGCCGTCTTGGAATGTGTTTGGTCACAAGGCTAAGGCTAGACCTGCAACGCGCTGCGCCGTTTTCCGTGCGCGACGAGTTCGGCCGCAAGCCGGATTGCCTCGATCAGGCTGCCGACTTCGGCTTTGCCGGTGCCGGCAAGTTCGAGCGCCGTGCCATGGTCGACCGAGGTGCGGATGATGGGCAGACCCAGCGTGACATTGACGCCCGAACCGAAGCTCGCATATTTGAGCACCGGCAGACCCTGGTCGTGATACATCGCCAGCACGCAGTCGTAGCTTTTCAGCCGTTCGGGGTGGAACAAGGTGTCCGCAGGCAAGGGGCCGGTCAGCTCGAAACCTTTCTTGCGCAACGTCGCCAGTACCGGGGCGATGACGTCGATTTCCTCGCGTCCCAGGTATCCCTCCTCGCCGGCGTGGGGATTGAGGCCTGCTACTGCAATTCGCGGCCGTGCGATCGCAAAACGTTCGATAAGATCGCGATGCACGATACGCAGGGTCTGTTCCAGGCCTGCCCGGGTAATTCCGTCGGGTACGTCTTTGAGCGCCAGATGGGTGGTGGCCAGTGCTACCCGCATGCCGCCGCCTGCAAGCATCATGACCACTTGCGGTGTCGCGGTGTGCGCGGCGAGAAACTCGGTGTGCCCGGTGAAAACAAATCCGGCGGCATTGAGGACGGCCTTGTGCACCGGCGCCGTGGCCATGGCATCGAATAAGCCGCTGCTGCAACCGTCTGCGGCGATTTCGAGCGTTCGCAGCACATAGGCGCTGTTGGCTGTGTCCGGTTTCCCGGCCATTACCGGTACCGCGATTTCGACATGCCGGAGCAAAAGCTCGCCGGAAGCCGGCTGCGCCCGGACCCCAGGAGAAAATTCGGTGGTTTTAAGCGGCTGCTTCAGTGCATGGGCGCGCTGCAACAGCAATTCCCGGTCGGCAATAATCACCACCTGTGCCGGCAGGCTGTGCTGCGCCAGCATGACGCACAGATCCGGGCCGATGCCGGCAGGTTCTCCCGCGGTAACGGCAATAACAGGCAAGATGGAATTTAGGTGTTGGATAACGCGCTGCCTAGGTCGTGCAATTAGTGCCAAGTGTAAACCAGCGCTATTTTTCCTCAAGCCGGATTTCGATGAAAGCCCGGTCGCGCTGCTGCCGCACCCACTCCTGATAGGCCTCGTCGGACTTGCGGCTGCGCAGCGCCTGTCGTGCCGCAAGCCGCAGCCGTTCCTTGGACATGTCCTCGTTGCGACGCGCCATCACCTGGATCAGGTGCCAGCCGAACGGCGTGAGAACCGGCGCGCTGATTTCCCCGGGTTTCAATGCGTTCATCGCCCGCTCAAACTCCGGCACCGTGTCGCCGGGCGACAGCCATCCCAGGTCGCCGCCTTTTGAAGCACTGCCATCTTCCGAATGCACACGGGCGAGCTCGGCGAAATCCGCCTTGTTTTCGAGGCGCTCCTTGAGTGGGACGAGCTTAGAGCGCGCTTCGCTCTCGGAAACAAGTTCGTTGGTTTTGATCAGAATATGCCGGGCGTGGGTTTGCTGCACGATTATCGGGGAAGCGGTGCCGCGCTGATCGTTGAGCTTGAGTAGGTGAAAGCCGTTGGCGCTGCGCAAGACAGAACTGAAGTCGCCGATACGCATGGTTTTGAGCGCATCGAGGTAAATTTCAGGCAGGCGCGCCGATTCCCGCCAACCCATCAGTCCACCCTTCAGGGCATCCGGCGCATCCGAAAAAGCTGCGGCGACCTGGCGGAAATCCGCGCCTCCTTTGAGTTGGGCGAGCGCCTGTTCGGCGCGGCTTTGGCGCTGCTGAATCTGTTCGGGGCTGGCTTTCTCGGGCACGACAATCAGGATGTGCGACAGGTTGAATTCGTCGCTTTTCCCCTCCCGTGCCTTCTGGGTATTGATGAAATTATCGATCTCGCCATCGGTGACCACAATTTTATTGTCGACTTCCCGCTCACGCAGACGCGCCATTATGATCTCGTTGCGGATGTCCTCGCGGAATTTGGTAAAGGGAACCCCGCTCTTTTCGATCGCTGAACGCAACTGCGCCAGGGCAAGTTTGTTTTCCTGTGCGATGCGGCCAAGCGCACGCTCGAGCTCTGCATCGTCGATGCGCAATCCGGTTTCCTTCGCATATTGCAGTTGGACGCTGTCGCTTATCATTCGGTCGAGGATTTGCCGCTCGAGCACGGCCAACGGCGGCGGCGGCGTTCCCTGCTGTTTCAACTGCTGCTGTGCAAACTTGACTCGCTCCGCAAGGTCTATGCTGGTGATAACCTCGTTGTTGACCACCGCGACGATACGGTCAATGGGGGTGATCTGCCGCGGCGCCTGGGCCTGAACGCCAGCAGGATTCAGGGCAAGCATGCAGACAAGCGTTGTTGCTATACGGAGGGAAAAATGCTTATGCAAGGTAATGGCCTGATCTGCTGGTGAACGAACGATGATCCAAACTAACGGAATGGCAGGTAATAGTCCTCGGCCCGCTGGGGCTGGGTGTACTGCTTGCCATAGCCGCCGATATTACGCGATAACACATCAAACGGATTATTGCCGACACGCGACACACCGTTCAACTCGAGCTGGAAAAAATCGAGGTCGAGGTTTCTTGCGTGGCGAGTCTTAAAGTGTGCGCAACGGCGCGGAATACCCAGCAGTCACCATTATATTCAAAGCCGCCCAGCGATTCGAGCGTGCGGTTGTCGATTACCGAATAGTTCCAGCGTCCGACGGCAGTCCACCGGCTAGACATCGGCCATTGCGCCGAAATGTCGGTTTGTTTCAGCGAATCGACGGTATAGCGGTAGGAAAAATTCAGAACTTTGCCCGGATGCGGCTGGTAGCGCGTGCCGACGTCCAGTTGCTGGGTTTGCGTGTTATCGGTGCTGTATCGTACGCCGCTTGTCGCGGTCCAGTGTGGCGCGATGGTGCCACTGAGGGCGGCAAGCAGGTCGGATTTTGATGAATTGTCCGGCGCCACCCCCGGCAGGGTTACCCGCTGCGGCTGGAAGTTGTAGCGCTGAGCCATGCCCACGCGCAAGCGCTCGATACCGCTGTCTGCCTCAAGGAAGCGCGAAGTGATGCCCAGCGTGACTTGATTGGCATCGTTGATTCGATCATAGCCGCTGAACTTGTTTTCGGAATAAATCGTCGCGAAATTGACGTCCAGCAAATTACTGTCGAAATTCGGGGTCTGGTTCTGATTGCGGTAAGGGATATAGACGTACTTGAGCTTGGGTTCCAGAGTCTGCGTCAGGCGTTGCCCGTAGGCGCTGGCCTCGCGTTCGAATACCATGCCGCTTTCGGTGCTGAATATCGGCATTGTGCGGTTTGAATCGGGCAAGGTGGTGGTGTTTTGGTTGAGTCCGTAATGCGTAATGCTCGCGCCGATTTTCGGGGTGATATAAGCATACGAGTTTTGCAGCGGCAGGCTCAAGCTGGGGTTCGCCATGTAGCGCCGGCCAGTGACCAGGGTGTCATGATTGAAATCGGCGAACTGGCCTGTAAAATCAAAGTCGCTGTGAAGAACGTTCTGATTGTTGGCGGTCAGCGTGAACTGCGGTTGGCGGTTATAAGGCGGGGTGGTCGGCGCCAGCGGGTCGACCTGCAGCGTCTGCCAGCGTTGCACCAGCGCGCTGAATCCATAGGTGCCGCTTTGTCCCCAGGTTCCGCTGCGAGCAAGCGTGCCCTCGCGCGGCAACACCGCTTGCGAAGTTATCGTGGACAGTGTCGAGAGATCGGTGAAATATCTGTCGTCCGATACCCGTTGCACGTTGAGTGACCCGGCCCAGCCGTAGGGCAGCGTTTGTGAATGTTTGAGAAAAAATGCGTCGCGATTCTGGCCAGTGAGGCTGTCGTTGGGCAAAAATTCGAAATGGGCCTCACCCTGGTAATTCGGATCGAGGTAACGGAACTCGTTTTGGAGCTGCACGCCGCGCTTGGTGATAGCGCGCGTCGATATCGTGGCATCGCGATTGTGCGCGATATTCCAATAATACGGCAGAGTGAATTCGGAGCCGCTGCGGCTCGTGCTGCCGTAACTGGGGGTGAGGAATCCGGATTTGCGCTCCGGGTGAAACGAAAACGACAGGTAGGGCGAGTAGAACAACGGCACTCCCATGAAAACGACGCTCGCATCCTGGGCCTCGCCGACATCGTTGTCCTTGTCGATCAGCAGGTCCCGCGCACGGATGTACCAGTCATCGTTGCCCGGCGCGCAGGTCGTATATTTCGCCTGCTGCGCGCGGTAAAGCCTTGGCCCCTCGAACAGCAACCGCTCGGCTGTGCCGCGCGCGTCAGTCTTGGCAAACGGCAATATGCCGCTGACGGGCGGAGCAACAGGGGCCGCCGGAGTAAGCGTGTAACGGGGCTTCTCCATGTAACCGCGCTCTGTTTCAAGGTTGAAGTGCAGCAGGTCGCCCTCGGTCACGTCGCCACGCTGGTCGATGCGCACATTGCCCACGGCGGTGATTTCGTCCACCGGCTTGTCATATCGCAGCCAATCGGCAAATATGGCCTTGCCGCGTTGGCGCAGCCTGACGTCGCCGTCAGCTTCGGTTTCCTTGTCATTTCGCCCCCGGAGATTGTCAGCCTCGATGAACAGCGGCACCTCGTCGGTGTTGGAGGGGGGGATCAGAATGAGCGAGGGCTGGGTTTTGAGTTTAAGCCCCACCTGGGCGGCAGCCGTCAGCGGCATCGCGCACAAGACAGCCAGCGTGATGCGCATTATTCTGAACTTATGCATCGTGGGGGGGAGGTCGGAGCGAAGTGCTAAAATCGCACAAATTTCCCATTTAGGCAACTCATTGATAGTGCATAGTGATCAGCGCCTGGCGCTGCTGCAGAATTGGCTGGCCCGGCGATTTGCCAAAGGCTCGTTTTCGCTGACGCCGGCATCCGAAGATGCCAGCTTTCGGCGTTATTTCCGCATATTCTCCGATGGCCAGTCGTGGATCGCCATGGATGCGCCCCCGGAGTCTGAAGATTGCCGACCCTTCGTGCGCGTGGCCGCCATGATGCGTACAGCGGGGCTGAATGTGCCTGAAGTGCTGGCGCAGGACATTGACCGCGGCTTCCTGCTGCTCACCGACCTTGGCGCCACGACGTATCTGAAGGCGCTAAACGAAGCGACCGCCGACGACTTGTTCAGCGACGCCGTCGACGCATTGCTCCGGCTGCAGGTTGCAAGTCGCCCCGGGGTGCTTCCTGCCTACGATGAGGCCCTGCTCCAGCGCGAAGCGGCGCTGTTTCCCGACTGGTACATGGGGCGTCATCTGGGCGTAGAACTGAGCGCCGAACAGCGCAGCGACCTGGCGGAGATCACGGCGCTGATCATTGCACATAACCTCGCGCAGCCGAGCGTGTTCGTGCACCGTGATTACATGCCCCGCAATCTGATGGTGGCCGACCCCAATCCCGGGGTTCTCGACTTCCAGGATGCGGTATTCGGCCCGATTACCTACGACGTCGTGTCACTTTTCAAGGATGCGTTCATCAGCTGGGATGAGGAACGGGTGCTGGACTGGACGGCGCGCTATTGGGAAAAAGCCAAACGCGCGGGGCTGCCGGTCAATGCGGATTTCGGTGAGTTCTATCGCGGATTCGAATGGATGGGCCTGCAACGCCATCTCAAGGTGCTGGGCATTTTCGCGCGCATCAATTACCGCGATGGCAAACCCGGTTATCTGGCTGACGCGCCGCGTTTCGTGCAGTATGTGCGGGCCGTTTGCGGACGCTATACAGCGCTGGCACGGCTCACCCGACTGTTCGATCAGATCGAAAACCGGAGCGCAGCGGCCGGTTACACCTTTTAGGCGGGTCGGTATGAAAGCGATGATACTTGCTGCGGGCCGCGGCGAGCGCATGCGCCCGCTGTCGGACACCACGCCCAAGCCACTGTTGCCAGTGGCCGGCGAGCCGTTGATCGCATGGCAGATTCACAGGCTGGTACGGGCAGGCATCGCCGAGATCGTGATTAATGTGTCCCACATGGGCGCCATGATTGAGGCCGTATTGGGCGATGGCGCGCAGTACGGCGCGCGCCTGGCTTATTCTCACGAGGGCGAGGCGCTGGAAACCGCCGGCGGCATTGCCTATGCGCTGCCTTTGCTGAGCGACGAACCTTTTCTGGTGGTCAATGCGGATATTTTCAGTGATTTTGACTACTCGCGCCTTGCGCTTGCGGCAGCAAGCCTGTCGCGAGAGGCCGTCCTTGCACACCTCGTACTGGTCGATAATCCACCGCACCATCCAGCCGGAGATTTCTGCCTCAATCAGCACCGGATAACAGCGTTGGGCGGGCCGCGTTTTACGTTCAGCGGCATCGGGCTCTACCATCCGGCGCTGTTCGATGCCCTCGTCCGTGGCGAGAAGTTTCAGCTGGCCGCGCTGTTGCGCAGCCCGATTGCGGACGGCAGGGTAAGTGGCGAGCATTACACAGGACGGTGGTTTGACGTCGGCACGCCCGAGCGCCTGGCCGCGCTTGAGCGCAGGCTGGCGCTACCGCAGTAGTACATTCATTTATATGGATCCGGAAGCAGTCAAACTGGCGCTGGCGATCGATCCGGACTGGGAGGCGGAAGCGCGGCAAGTCTGGCTTGCGGCCATGGAACTTGCCGTGTGGGGCGACCTCAGGTCGTCGCGGCTCGGGGCCATGCCACGGCTTAGAAAGCGACTGCTCGATGCAGGTGAAAAGCTAAAGAGCCTGGTTGCCGATCGCGCCTGGATCCCGCATCCTCGGGAGCAGCTTAAAAATGCGCTGGGATCCGCCCTGAATCTTCGTGACAGCCTCGGCGAACTCGAGCGCGCGGCCGCCAGCATCGATGGCGGCTGCGATCTAGAGGCTTTGCGGGCGGACCTTGGGACACTGCGGCGGGCCATAGAAAAAATCGAGCCGCGGGAAACCAGCTGGGTGCAACTACTCGACACGCAGTACCGCGCGGATGAAGAATGACATGCTTGCGTTTGCCCTCTTGGAGACGTTTAATTACCCATTTCAGACACGGATTTATCAATGAGCGAAACCAGTATCTATGCGCGCCGGCGTTCCCGGCTTGCGGAACAAATGAAAAACGGGGTGGCCGTAATTCCCACCGCCCCTGAGCGCACGCGAAATCGCGATGCCCATTACGCGTATCGTTTCGACAGCTATTTTTTTTATCTGAGTGAATTCAGGGAGCCCGAGGCGGTGCTGGTGGTGGTGGCCGGCGAACAACCAAGGAGCCTGCTGTTTTGCCGGGACAAGAATCCCGAACGTGAGGTGTGGGACGGTTTCCGGCACGGGTCGGCCGCTGCGAAGGAAGCCTTTGGTTTTGATGAGGCGTATTCGATTACCCTGCTTGATGAAATGATGCCTGAACTGCTGGCAAACCAGGCCACGCTGTTCTGCCACGTAGGCAGCGACAGCGCCTGGGATGCACGGGTGGTCGGGTGGATCAACGAGGTGCGCAACCGCGTCCGCAGCGGGGTTTCTGCGCCGAGTGATATCAGGGATGTGCGCGTCATGCTCGATGAGATGCGGGTGATCAAGAGCGCGGAGGAACTCGCCGTCATGCGGCGCGCGGCGGAGATTTCCACGGGCGCACATCGGCGCGCGATGCTGGCAACGCGGCCGGGGCGCGCCGAGTACGAAATCGAGGCGGAATTGCTGTACGAATTTCGGCGGTGCGGCGCGCAGGCGCCGGCCTACACGCCGATTGTTGCGGCCGGTGCCCATGCCTGCGTGCTGCACTACGTTGAAAATGCGGGCGCGCTTGCTGACGGCGATCTGCTGCTGATCGATGCCGGCTGCGAGCTGGATGGCTACGCTTCGGACATTACCCGCACCTTTCCGGTGAATGGAAAATTCAGCGGTCCGCAGAAAGACGTGTATCAGCTGGTGCTGGCGGCGCAGGCGGCGGCGATGGCCGAAATCAGGCCGGGCAATACCTGGGACAAGCCGCATGAGGCGGCAGTGAAGGTGCTGGCGCAGGGACTGGTCGACCTGGGACTGCTGGCCGGCAGTGTAGAGCAGGCCATCGAAACCGAGGCCTACAAGAAATTCTACATGCATCGCACCGGCCACTGGCTGGGACTGGACGTTCATGATGCGGGTGAATACAAACGTGATGGCCGGTGGCGTGAACTGCAACCCGGGATGGTGCTGACGGTAGAGCCCGGCTGTTATATACGCGCCGGCAACGGCGTGCCGGAACAATTCGCCAACATCGGCGTGCGCATCGAGGACAATGTTGTGGTTACGGCAAACGGGCATGAAGTGTTGACCCGCGCCGCGCCTAAGACCATCAATGAAATTGAGACCCTGATGCAGTCCCGGAATGAATGATGCCGCGGATGTCGTGATCATCGGCGGCGGTCCGGTTGGAGCGGCGCTGGCGCTGGCGCTGTCCGACAGTGGGTTGGGGGTGATGCTGCTCGAGGCGCGCCCCGCCGGCGAGCGTGCCAGTGATCCGCGGCCGCTCGCATTGTCGTACGGCAGCCGGTTGATACTCGAGCGTCTGGGCGTCTGGGCGGCGCTTGCGCCCGTGACCGCGATCGATCGCATTCACATTTCCCAAAAAAATGGGTTCGGCCGTGCGGCGCTGTCTGCGGCCGAAGCCCGGCTGCCTGCGCTCGGGTATGTTGCCGATTACACACAATTGCACGCGATGCTGCACAACGCACTGCAGGACCGGGGGCCGGCGCTGCGCTACATAACCGGGGCAAACGTGTCCGCGATCCGCGATGTTGAAGCGATATCGGAAGTTGAGTTTACGACGGGAGGCGTCCAGCATTCGGTGGATGCGAACCTGGTCGTCGCCGCCGACGGTGGTGCGCTGGACGGCGTGGCTGAAATGCAGAGCGTCGATTACCGGCAGTCTGCGCTGACGGCCCGGCTTCACAGCGAGCTGCCTCATCGCAATACAGCATTCGAGCGGTTTACCAGCGGCGGGCCGATTGCACTGCTGCCTTCGGGGGACGGCCTGGCCTTGATCTGGACCGCGGGGCATGAGCGGGCGCAACAGTTATGCGAGCTGGCGCCAGCAGCGTTTGAGGCAGAACTGCAGCGGTATTTCGGCAAACGCCTGGGCGCTTTGGCAATCGAGGGCAAGCGCGCCTTGTTTCCGCTGGCTTTGCGATATGCAACCCGAGTCACGAAAAAGCGAGCGATTCTCATTGGCAATGCCGCCCAGACGCTGCACCCGGTGGCGGGCCAGGGCTTCAATCTCGGATTGCGCGACGCGTGGGAGTTGGCAGAAGAAGCGCTGCGGTGCGGGCCCGAAGCGCTTGGCGAGCCGGAAATGCTGAGAACCTATGCGGCGCGGCGCCGCCTTGACCGCGGCGGGGGCATTTGGTTTACGGACTCCCTGGTCCGGATGTTTTCGAACGATATTGCGCCGCTCAAGTTTGCGCGCGGGGCGGGTCTGGCGCTGCTCGGCTGCGTTCCTCCGTTGAAAAACTTCATCGTGCGCCGCATGACTTTTGGCGCGCGCGGCTGATTGCGCGGCTCAGCGTGTAAAGAAGCGCAGACTCTGCGTGAAATATTTTTTGTAAGCGCCTACTTTCGCTGGTAGTTCTTTTTTCATGGGGACTTGGCACAGCTTATGCCTGTGCTTTTGTCACGGTGCTGTGCAAAAAATAGGCGATTTTGCTTTTCATGCAGCGATGCAGCGATTACAATTACGCCCTTTCTCAAACAATAAAAGTGCCCGATGCAAATCGGCTCCCATCAACTCAAGAACAATCTGATTGTTGCGCCCATGGCCGGGGTCACCGACCGGCCGTTCCGCCAACTGTGCAAGGCCATGGGGGCAGGCATGGCTGTGTCGGAGATGGTGGCCAGCAATTCGCTGCTGTACGGGTCGGAAAAGACCCGGCGGCGCGCCAATCATGAGGGTGAGGTTGATCCAATTTCGGTGCAGATTGCCGGCGCCGATCCGAACATGCTGGCCGAGGCGGCGATGTATAACGTCGACCGCGGCGCGCAGATCATCGATATCAACATGGGTTGCCCCGCTAAAAAGGTATGCAATGTCATGGCCGGCTCGGCGCTATTAAAAGACGAGCCCCTGGTCCGGCGCATCCTCGAAGCCGTGGTCGGCTCGGTCAACGTGCCGGTGACGCTCAAAATCCGCACCGGCTGGGACCGCGACAATAAAAACGCACTGACCGTGGCGAGAATTGCCGAGTATTCGGGCATACAGGCACTGGCGATACACGGGCGGACCCGCGCCTGTGGTTTTTCCGGCGATGCCGAGTTCGACACCATCGCCGAGGTCAAATCGCAGATCCGCATCCCGGTGATCGCCAACGGCGACATCGGGACGCCGCAGCGCGTCAAGGAAGTGCTGGATTACACCGGCGCCGATGGAGTGATGATAGGCCGCGCAGCGCAGGGGCGGCCGTGGATCTTCCGCGAGATCAGTCATTTCCTCGCGACCGGTGAAATGCTGCCGCCACCGGAAGTCACGGAAATACATCGCGTGCTGGTGGCGCACCTGCACGACCTTTATGGCTTTTATGGCGAAGTTACCGGCGTGCGTATCGCGCGCAAGCACATCTCCTGGTACACCAAAGGGTTGGCCGGATCGGCGTCATTTCGCCATGCCATGAATCAACTGCAGACCTGTGGCGAGCAGCGGCTTGCGGTAGATGAATTTTTTGGGCAACTCGCCAGCCAGGGACGGTGGTTGTCTTATGTCGAGGAACTTGCAGCATGAAGAACGAGAATGAAATGACGCGCGTGGTACGGCGGGCGATAGAAGGCTATTTCAAGGATCTGGACGGCGAAAAACCCAGTTGTGTCTATGATATGGTTATAAACTGTGTTGAAAAGCCGTTGCTGGAAACGGTGCTGCATCGGGTGCGCGGCAATCAGACCCATGCCGCGGACATGCTGGGGATCAACCGCAATACCCTGCGCAAGAAAATGAAGTCGCACGGCATCAAATTCTAGGGTAAACAGTCAATGGCAAATCGTAAGCGGTCTGAGTCAATTCGCTATTCACTGTTCACCCATCACTGATCATGGCCGTCATCAAACAGGCGCTGATCAGCGTTTCCGACAAGACCGGCGTCGTCGAGTTTGCGCGCGCGTTGCAGGATTTCGGCGTGAAGCTGATTTCTACCGGCGGCACAGCCAGTCTGCTCAGAGACGCGGGACTCAACGTTACTGAGGTCGGCGAGTACACCGGGTTTCCGGAGATGCTCGACGGGCGCGTGAAGACCCTGCATCCACGGGTCCATGCCGGGATTCTGGCGCGGCGCGATGTTCCCGCGCACGTGGGGGCGATGCAGGACGCGGGCATCCCGGTCATCGACCTGGTCGTGGTCAACCTCTATCCTTTCAGTCAAACCGTGGCGAAGCCGGACTGCGCGCTTGCCGAAGCCATAGAAAATATTGATATCGGCGGACCGGCAATGGTGCGGAGCGCGGCCAAGAACTATCAACACGTCGCCGTCGTGACCGACCCGGCGGACTATTCATCCTTGCTGCGCGAGATGGCATCGGCAAGCGGTGCGGTTGGCGCCGAAACGCGGTTCCTTCTGGCGCGGAAAGCGTTTTCACACACCGCGGCCTATGATGGCGCGATCAGCAATTACCTGACGGCACTCGACACGGCGGGTAAGCACGCGTTATTTCCTGATCGCCTCAATCTTCAGTTTGATTTGGTGCAGGCGCTGCGCTACGGAGAAAATCCGCACCAGTACGCGGCTTTTTATCGAGACCTCCACCCCGCGCAGGGCAGCTTGGGCACCTATACCCAACTGCAGGGTAAAGCCCTGTCCTACAACAATATTGCCGACGCAGATGCGGCGTGGGAGTGCATGAAGACCTTTGAGCAGCCCGCATGCGTGATCGTCAAACACGCCAATCCATGCGGTGCGGCGATCGGCACCAGCCCGGCTGAGGCTTACCATAAAGCCTTCGCGACGGATCCGACCTCGGCCTTTGGCGGGATCATCGCCTTTAATCGCGACCTCGACGCGGCGACCGCAGAAGCCGTAGCGCAACAATTCGTCGAGGTGGTGATTGCGCCGAGGGTTTCCGAGGAGGCCGCCGCGATTTTCGCGCAGAAATCGAACATCAGAGTGCTGACAGTAGCGCTCGCCCCGGGCGGCAACACGCTGGAATTAAAGCGCGTTGGCGGGGGATTGCTGGCGCAGACGCCCGATAATCTGAATGTCGCCGAGTCGCAGCTCAAGATCGTCACCCGGCGCAAGCCCAGCGCCAGGCAGTTGAGCGACCTGCTGTTTGCCTGGCGCGTTGCCAAGTTTGTCAAATCAAATGCCATCGTGTTCTGCGGCGATGGCCGCACGCTCGGTGTTGGCGCCGGCCAGATGAGCCGCGTCGATTCGGCGCGTATTGCCTCGATCAAGGCCACCCATGCCGGCCTTGCGCTTAAAGACTCGGTGGTGGCATCCGATGCATTTTTTCCATTCCGCGATGGCGTCGATGTCGTGGCCGAGGCCGGTGCCACAGCCATCATCCAGCCCGGCGGCAGCCTGCGCGATGAGGAAGTCATCGCCGCTGCTGATGAGCATGGCGTCGCGATGGTGTTTACCGGTTTCCGGCATTTCCGCCACTAAGCGCGTGAGGCGAGAGGTGTCTGGTGTGAGGCGCACCCGGTTCGATACTGCGCGACGCACAGCGGCATTTCGCCTCACCCCTCACTCCTTACCCTTCACCAAAAAATGAAAATTCTCGTCATTGGTTCCGGCGGACGCGAGCACGCACTGGCGTGGCGGCTGGCACAATCGCCGCGTGTGTCCAGGGTGTTCGTTGCGCCCGGCAACGCGGGCACCGCGACCGAGGCGGGGGTGTTCAATGTCGCGGTCACCACCACCTCCGAGCTGATCGATTTTGCCCGCAAGGAAGCGATTGCCATGACGGTAGTCGGTCCGGAAACGCCGCTTGCGGAAGGCGTGGTGGACGCATTTCAGGACGCGGGACTCAAAATATTCGGGCCGACCCAGCGGGCGGCCCAGCTCGAAAGCTCCAAAGATTACGCCAAGTCGTTCATGGCGCGCCACGGCATTCCGACCGCCGCCTACGCGACCTTCAGCGATGCGCAGCAGGCGCACGCCTACATCGACCGCCACGGCGCGCCTATCGTCATCAAGGCCGACGGGCTGGCCGCAGGCAAGGGGGTGGTCGTGGCCACTGATCTGGCGCAAGCGCACGCTGCGATCGACATGATGCTGATCGATAATAAAATGGGTGCGGCGGGCGCGCGCGTAGTCATCGAGCAGTTTCTTGACGGCGAAGAAGCGAGCTTCATCGTGTTGTGCGATGGACGCCATGCGTTGCCGCTGGCCAGCAGCCAGGATCACAAGCGGTTAAGGGATGGCGACGAAGGCCCCAATACCGGCGGCATGGGCGCGTATTCTCCCGCGCCCGTCATTACGCCCAGCATGCACGCGAGGGTCATGCGCGAAGTCATACAGCCCGCGATCAACGGCATGGAAAAAGACGGCGTGCCGTATCTCGGATTTCTTTATGCCGGCCTGATGATAGGCAAAGACGGCCAGATCATGGTGCTCGAGTTCAACTGCCGCATGGGCGATCCCGAAACCCAGCCCATCATGATGCGGCTCAAAAGCGATCTGGTGACGCTGATCGAGCACGCCATCCGGGGCGAACTCGATCGTGTTGAAGCTGAGTGGGACACGCGGGTTGCGCTGGGGGTAGTGCTGGCAGCGCAGGGTTACCCCGACAAACCAAGAAAACATGATATTATACAAGGTCTTACAAACATCAACCACGAGGACGCCCACGTGTTTCACGCCGGGACCGCGCTGCAAGAAAAGCAAGTGACCACTAATGGCGGGCGCGTGTTGTGCGTTACGGCGCTGGGGCACAACGTGAAAACGGCGCAGAGCCGGGCTTATGAGGTCGCGGACCTTATTCATTTTGATGGAATGCAGCTCAGGCGCGACATCGGGCACCGCGCTATCGAGGCCCGCGTCGCTGTGGGCCGCCAGTCCAACGCAAAATAGGTTTCCAGCCATGGCCACTACACCGCTTTATGACCGTACCCAGGAAGACGTGGGCAACATCATCGCACTCGAGCACGTCAATCTGGCGATCCCGGACCAGCGCCTCGCCCAATTATTTTACGCGGCAGGCATGGGCTTCACCCGCGACCCCTACATGATGGTCGGCGACGACAACATGTGGATCAATCTCGGTCGTCAGCAGTTTCATTTGCCGAGCCGCGGGCAGCACGTGTTGCGCGGCCATGTCGGTCTGGTCGTGCCCAGCCTCGAAACGCTCAAGGCGCGGCTGACCGCCGTGCGACCCAAGCTTGCCAACACCCGCTTCAACTTTGTCGAGCAGAACGGCGAGCTTATGGTGATCTGCCCCTGGGGCAACCGCCTGCGCTGTTTTGCGCCATCGCCGCGCTTTGGCGATATGACGCTGGGCATGCCTTATGTCGAGTTTGATGTGCCACGCGGGACAGCGCCCGGCATTGCGCGGTTTTATGAACAGGTATTCCGCGTGCCCAGCGTGGTGACCGAGGACAAGGCATGCGCCACCATTCCCGTCGGGCGCAACCAGGCGCTGATTTTTCGTGAAGGCGACTCGCCGCCGCAGCCGTATGACGGCCACCACGTTGCCATTTATATCGCCGATTTCTCGGGCCCGCACCGTTTTCTCAAGCAGCACGATCTGGTCAGCGAGGAAAGCGATGCGCACCAATATCGTTTCCGGGACATTTTCGACCTGGAAAGCGGTGTCAAACTGTTTGAGATCGAGCACGAAGTGCGCAGCCTCAAGCACCCGTTGTGGGGCCGCACCTTCATCAACCGCAACCCGGAGCAAACCCAGCGCGGCTACATGCGCGACCGGGACGCCTTCTCCGTTTGACTCACCCGATCGTGGACATCGCCGGCGTCAAGCAGTACCTGCTCGGCCTGCAGGAGCAAATCATCACGCAGCTGGCTGCGATCGATGGCGCAGCGTTCCGGCGCGACAGCTGGGATCGCGACCAGGGTGGCGGCGGCATCACCCAGTTGCTCGAAAACGGCAACGTCTTCGAGCGCGCCGGTGTCAGTTTCTCTCATGTCTTCGGACCGAACCTGCCGCCATCGGCCTCCGCCTCGCGCCCGGAGCTGGCGGGTCGTTCATTCCAGGCACTGGGCGTATCGCTGGTGCTTCACCCCAGGAATCCCTATGTGCCCACCGTGCACATGAATGTGCGCTTTTTCGTTGCCGAGAAAAGAGATGCCGCACCGGTATGGTGGTTCGGGGGCGGCATGGATCTCACTCCGTACTATCCGTTCGAAGAGGATGCGGCGCACTTTCACCGCACCTGCCGGAGCGCGCTCATGCCGTTCGGGACTGAATGCTATCCACGCTTCAAGAAATGGTGCGACGAGTACTTCTACCTCAGGCACCGTAAAGAGCCGCGCGGTATCGGCGGGATTTTTTTTGACTATCTGAACCAGCCTGATTTTGACACCTGCTTTGGCCTCATGCGCAGCGTCGGCGACCATTTCATCGAAGCCTACCTGCCCATCGTCGAACGCAGGAAAGACCTGGCGTACGGTGAAAGGGAGCGCGACTTCCAGAGTTACCGTCGCGGGCGCTACGTGGAATTCAATCTGGTTTACGATCGCGGCACGCTGTTTGGCTTGCAGTCGGGCGGGCGCACCGAATCGATATTGATGTCGCTGCCGCCCCAGGTCAGCTGGCGCTATGACTGGAAGCCGGAACCCGGCACGCCCGAAGAAAAACTGTACGCGGAATTTCTGGTCGCAAAAAAATGGATCTAAGCCGCCTGGAAGTTATTCCGGGCCGAACCAGCCCTTGATCGACCGCACACGGCCGATGATTTTGTCGCTAAGCGAGCTGTCAATTTTCGCGTTCTCGACGCGATGCTGGTGCGTCAGTGCGGGCGTCTGCTTGAACGACTGGTAACGCGTCAATGCCGCTACTGCATGCTGTTTGAGCAGCCTCAGATTGACGGGTTTGTTCAGGAAACGAAAAATCTGAGCCTCGTTGATGAGTTCTATCACCAGCTCTGAATCGGATGTGGCCGCGAGTGCGATGGTGAGAATTTCCGGATGCTCCTGCTTCAGCAACTTGAACGTAGCGATGGTTTCGGTGCCGCCATTCTCGATGTCGGCAAGTATCAGCGCGATTTCCTGCGATGCCATGGTTCTGAATGCGTCATCAAAAGTCTTGGCGCCGAATACCGGGCAACCAGCGCCAAACAACTCCTTGGTGGCCCGAAAAACCGCCTGGTCTGCATCCACTACCAGGATCCCCGCGGTCATGGGGTCGGGCACGATGGCGGGAGAAGCGGCGGTGTCCGCCAGTTCCAGCGCGATGGAGACGGCCTCCGCCATGATCTTGCGGATTTCCTGGTTGTCCCACGGTTTGCTGATGAAGCGGAAAACCTCGCCGTCGTTGATGGAACCGACGATGGCGGCCAGGTCCGAGTAGCCGGTCAGCAGCATACGTACGGCGTTGGGCACGACCGCCTTGGCCTGACGCAGCAATTCGACGCCCAGCATGTCCGGCATGCGCTGGTCGCTTACCACCACATGCGGCTTGAATTTCTTGACAAACTCCAGCGCCTCCGGACCGTTGGTCGCGGTGAACACATGGTAACTGTTGCGGAAAACGGACCGCAGCGCAGTCAGAATGCGTTCTTCGTCATCGACGAACAGAACGCGCGCATTTTTGGTGTTGGGATCAACAGGGGTGGCGCCGCCCGAAATAGTCGTGATCCGGGATTCGGTTGGCGCTCCCGCAGCAGGGGGCAGGGTCGGTTGTGTGCCTGAAAGCAGGCGCGCGGCATTAACTAGATTAGGGTCGATGCGCTGCGTGGGCGAATCATCGGTTACAGTGGAACCGGGTGAAAAAATACGCAGGCTGGCTTCTATGCCTTTGGCGAAGGCCTCCGAGAACTCGCGCGCGGTCTGAAAACGGTCTTCGGGTTTTTTCGCGAGGGCCTTCAGCGTCGCCCAGTCAAGCTGCACGGATATCCGGGAATTGAGTTCCGAGGGGTTCGCCGGCTGGTCGTGCATGGCCTGGCGCATGACCTCGAGATTGCTGCCGGTGAAGGGCTTGGCGCCGGTGAGCAGCTCGTAGGCAATCACCCCGACCGAATAGATGTCGCTGCGCGCACCGGCTTCGGTGCCGATGATCTGCTCGGGCGACATGTAACTCGGCGAACCCATGATCTCGCCCACCTGGGTCAGCGTCGAGGTGTCGAGGCGCGCGATGCCGAAATCGCTGATCTTGATGCGGCCGTCGTCATTGATCAGAATATTGGAGGGCTTGATGTCCCGGTGCACGACGCCCTGGTTGTGGGCATAGTCGAGGCCATCGAGAAGCTGGTGGACTATTTCGCCGACTTCCTTGAGCCCGAATTGCGCGTTGTTCTGCAGGTGATGGAAAAGGGTATCGCCGTTGACCAGCTCCATCACGATATAGGCAAGATCCAGATCTTCGCCATAGTCGTAAATCGCAGCGATGCGCGAATGGGTGAGCCGACCCACGGCCTGCGCCTCATGCCGAAAGCGGGTCAGCGCGTACTGCAGTTCCGAGGGATCCATCGCCGACTTGATAATGGTCTTGACCGCAACCTGCCGCTGGATCGCCGGGTCGAAGCCGCGGTAGACCACGCCCATGCCCCCCTTGCCGAGGATGCCCTGGATGTCGTACTTGCCTATTTTCTTGGGTGTATCCATTGCCGTTGTTATCAGGTTCGCTGTTCAGATTGCCAGATCCATCGCTTCCGGCGGCGTCACCGGCAGTACCACGGTAAATTTTGTGCCAACGCCGACTGTGGAGCCGACGGTTATTTTACCGCCATGGCCCTTGACGATCTTGTAGACGATGGTAAGCCCCAGTCCCGTGCCTTTGCCTACGTCCTTGGTGGTGAAGAACGGATCAAAGATCCTGGACAGCGCCTCCTCCGCGATGCCCTTGCCGTTGTCTTCAATCTCCACGGCAACGCTATCGGAGCCCTCTCTGCGGGTCGTGATCGTCATGATACCGTGATCTGACCCGATTGCCTGAGCCGCGTTGCTGATCAGGTTAAGGAGTACCTGGTTGATTTGCGACGGGGAACAGATAATTTGCGGCACATCCCCGAGATGTTTGTTGACGGTAAGTTGCCTGATTTCGTGTTTGGCCAGCGTCAGGGTGCTTTCGACGCCGTCGTTCACATTAAAAAGGGTCACTTTGCTGCGGTCGAGCCGGCTGAAGTCCTTGAGATTGACGACGATATCCGAAATCTCGTTGATGCCGTGCAAGCCGTCGCTTACCAGCGCCTGCAACTCTTCGAGCGCCTGGTGATTTCTGAACTGCCTGACCTGGGTCTGGGTCAGCGAAAATTGCCGGGACAGCTGCTGCGGGTCGGCATTTCCGGCCTGCAGCATCGCCAGCAATTTTTCACTTTCTGAAATCAATTTCTCCAGCTCCGGCAGCCGGTTTTTGACCGTGCCCAGGCTGTTCTTGATGTAGGCGAGCGGGGTGTTGATTTCGTGGGCAACGCCGGCAACCATCTGGCCCAGCGACGACATTTTTTCAGTCTGGATCAGCTGTGCCTCGGAGTCTTTGAGCTGGGTCAGCGCATGGGACAGTTCGCGGGTGCGTTCCGCTACCCGCTGCTCCAGTCCTTCATTGGCGGCTTTGAGCGCGAGATTTGCCTGATTGAGCAGACGGTAGCTGGCAAACAACCGTATCGCGAGATAGCCGATCAGGATCAGCAGCGATGCCGAAAAGACAATCAGGTAAACCCGATAGCGCTCGCCCTCGACCAGCAATTCTTCAAGTTCGCGACTGAAGGTGCTGGTGAGGCTGTCTACGCGTGGCCCGGCAGTGAGGAAGGACAGGCGCTGATACAGCTGCTGCTCAACCGGCTTGGCGTCGAGCAGTTCCTTAATGTGGCCGTCAAGGCGCGTAATGCCGTCGCGCAATGCCCGGGGAAACGGGGCCGCTGACTCGCGAAGATCAACAGCGGTGGCTTCAAGGTTTTTGCGCCGCGTATCATCGGGGGCAAAATAATATTTTTGCGCATTGGCGAGCAGTTGAGTGACGACATTTTCCGCGGCGACCAGCCGCTCGCGCTGCGGATAGTTGCTCCACACGCCGCGCACCAGCCCGGCAATCTCGATGTCTGAGGCCATTACGCGCTGTAATGCCTGCCCGGCCTCAGCGTCGGCTTTCTGAACTGCACCATCAATCCGGCTTTCTCGGTGAAAGCTTTGTCGAGTTCGGGCAGACCACGCGCCAGCACGGTGCTGCCGAGGTCGCGCGCGGAAGCGGCGAGATCCTTCTGAACGCGGTCCAGTGTCGACGTTCTACGGCCACCGGCAGGGGACGGCAGATCACTCAGCCCGGCGCGCGCCGCCCGCAAGGCCTCGATATCCCAGCGCACGTCGATTTCCTTCAGTTCGCGTAAACTGTTGAGCGCCTCATTCTGGCGCTTGATATCGACCCCCTGGGTCTTGATATAGAGGAATGCGAGCAGGGCAGCGAGGGCGACGGCCACGATGGCCGCTGCTATGCCGCGCACGGGGACTGTGGCACGCGCCGTACTCTGGCCGATGGCCGGTGTTTCAATTAACGTGTCTGTCGCGTCATTCGCCAAGATAAGCCTGCCGTACCTGGGGATTGGTGAGTAATGATGGTGCGCTGTCCGCCAGGGCGATGGTGCCGCTTTCCATGACATAGCCCCGATGGTAGATTTCAAGGGCGACCTTGGCGTTTTGCTCGACAAGCAGCTGCGTGACGCCCTCCGCGGCAATGGCGCGTATGGTTTCGAATATTTTATGCACCATCAGCGGCGCCAGGCCCACGCTCGGCAAGACGCGGAAACAATGCGTACACGCGATCCTGATCTGCTGCGATCTGTGCGTGGTCAACACGGATGTACGCTCCCATTGCAATATTTTCTTCCACCGTCAGCCGCGCAAACACACCGCGCCCCTCCGGCACCACCGAGATTCCCTGCCGTACCAGACGGGAAGGCGGCAACGCCGTTATCTCGTTGTTATTATAGTAGATATGGGCGGCTGTGGGTTTGTGCCGGCCGGTTATCGCCTTCAGCGTCGAGGTCTTGCCGGCGGCGGGTTCGCCCATGGCCAGCCGCCGCCGCTGGGTGGCGCGCGCGCGACCTCCAGCCGGCGCTGGTCGCCGTAGGTCAAATGGCGCACCAGTCCGTCGGTGTGCTGTACGATACCGATATAGTCGGTTTCATGACGGCCACATATCGGTAAATGGTTGTTGCTGCGGGAAAAATCATTATCCGTGGCGGGTTTTACCTTGTCAATTTTCAAGCGTACCTTCACGCGGAAACCGGCCGAACCAATAAAAAAAGCCGACATCCGCCGGCTTTGTTTACCGTGGCAAGCGCGCCCTATTTGAGTGACAGAATCCAGTGCACCATGGTCTTGATGTCGCCGTCTTTCACGTGCATGTGCGGCGGCATGGGTATTTCACCCCAGGCCCCCTTGCCGCCCGCCTTTACTTTTTTGACCAGAGCCGCTTCTGCGCTCTTGTTATTTTTATATTTGGCTGCGACATCTTTGAAAGCCGGGCCGACCAGTTTTTTGTCCACCGAATGGCAGGCTGTGCATCCGGAGCTTTTAGTGAGCGCTTCTCCCGCATCTGCGGCAAACGTCATGGTTGATAGCGTCAAGCCGGCTGTTGCGGCAAGCGCCATAATCAGTGCTTTCATCAGGGATCCTTGGCAGAGTTTAAAAAACCCGCGCATTGTAACCCAGAAGCCGATGGCTATAAACGCGCGGCATCATGCGCCGCACCGCAGATATATTACGAAGACCGGCCGGGCGCTGTCCCGTCGAGCGCGCGTTCAAGCGCTGTTCGCTCCGCGATCGGCGGCAGACAACTGGTGCCCCGGCACAACCAGGCGCTGACCGTGCCACCTGCCATCCCCGCATCCATGGTTTTATCGAGAACCGGCGGCAGGTGTCGGAGATTTTCGGGGATGCCGATAATGATCGTATCCGGACGGTAAGTCGTGGCAAGCGCCTGCTGCCACTCCCCGGCAGCGCCTGCGGGGCCCCGCAGTATGACGATAGTCGGCGGCGTCAGACTCTCATCGAGCGCTGTCGCGAGACTCACGAAACTGCCGGGATTTTGCGCCAGCACCGGATAGAACAGCCGGAGCGCGCGTTCAGCGGTGGCGAGATAGCGCGGTTCGCCCAAGATGTGTCCCAGTCGCTGCAGCGCGATCGCGGCCACGCCGTTGCCCGAAGGGGTCGCATTGTCATGTCCGGGCTTGGCGCGGTGTATCAGTTTTTCGTGGTCATGGCTGACGAAGAAAAAACCACCTTGATCCGGATCCTCGAACTGTGTCAGCAACAACTCGGCCAGATCGCGCGCGAAATCGAGATCGTTGATGCGAAACTCTATTTGCATCAGCTCGATCAATGCATCGAGCAAAAAGGCATGATCGTCGAGATAAGCGTTGAGATGGGCCCTGCCGTCTTTATATGTTGCGAGCAGGCGGCCATCACGCCACATCACGCCGCGGATAAAATCAGCGGCCTGCTGTGCCGATTTCAGCCACGCCGCTTCGCCGAACACGCGCGCGGCACGCGCCATGCCTTTGATCATCAGTGCATTCCAGCTCGCCAGCACCTTTTCGTCGCGTCCTGGGCGTATGCGTTTTTCTCGAGCCGCGAAAAGTTTCCGGCGTGAGGCAGTTAGCCGCGCCTGGCACTCAACAAACGGTATGTCGAGTTTGCCCGCGATGGCAGCCAGCGGTTCTGTCACCCGAAGGTGCCAGAACTTCCCCTCGAAATTGGGCGCGCCATCGAGCCCGTAATGGGGTGCTGCGACGGCATACTCCTCAGCGGTCAGCAGCGCCTTGGCTTCGTTGCACGTCCACACATAGAACTTGCCTTCTTCATGCTCGGAATCGGCGTCGAGCGAAGAATAATAGCCACCCTCCGGCGACTGCATCTCGCGCAGCACCCAAGCTGCGGTCTCAGCCGCCACGGTTTTGAACAAGGGCAGCTGCGTGAAGCGCCAGGCGTCGCAGTAGAGCGCCAGCAGCGGCCCGTTGTCGTAGAGCATTTTCTCGAAATGTGGAATCGTCCAGTACTGGTCGACGCTGTAGCGGCAGAAGCCGCCGCCCAACTGGTCATAGATACCGCCCTCGGCCATTTTGGTGAGCGTCAGGCTGGTGATGGCTAGCGCGATATCGCCGCCATCGCGCACGTGGCGCCGCAGGCAGAATTCGAGCTCGAACGGATGGGGAAATTTGGGTGCTGTGCCGATTCCGCCGTGAACTTCGTCAAACGTCCGGGAGAACGAGTCCACCGCGGCCGCAAGCGGCACGGCATCCATGTCCGAGGGTGCGTCGTGGCCAGCGGCCGGCAGGGTGCGGCTGAACGCCTCCATCAACGCTGCGTTTTGTCTGCCGATGTCATCACGTTTTTCGTGGTAAGCGGCGGCGATCCTGGACAGCATGTCCAGGAATCCGGGCATGCCGTGGCGCGAAGTTTTTGGAAAATAAGTGCCGCCGAAAAATGGCGTGCCATCCGGCATCAGGAACAGGGTGAGCGGCCAGCCGCCGTTTCTTTGCGTGAGCATCGCGTGTGCGGTCTGGTAGATCTGGTCGAGGTCGGGGCGCTCCTCGCGATCGACCTTGATGTTGATGTAATATCGGTTCATTTGAGCCGCGACATCGGGGTCTTCGAACGATTCATGCGCCATTACATGACACCAGTGGCAGGCGGAATAACCGATAGATAACAGGATCGGTTTGTCCTGGTCGCGCGCAAGTTTCAGCGCCTCAGCGTCCCAAGGCTGCCAGTCGACCGGATTATCGGCGTGTTGCTGCAGGTAAGGACTGGTTTGAGTGGCCAGGCGGTTGGGCATGATCGCGGTTCAGGGATCCCGCATAGCGGGCGTTTGATTATGTATACACAACTTTCGAATATGTTACAAAATGCGCGATAGCGCGGACCGCGCACCTGATAAGGGATAATGGCGGCCATGCACACAAGGCAACAAAAATGATGATACGCAACGCCGGCGCCGGGCGCGCGCATTGGTCGAGCCGGTGGGCTTTTATTCTGGCGGCCACCGGATCAGCGGTCGGGCTTGGCAATATCTGGAAGTTTCCCTACATGGCCGGCGAGAGCGGCGGCGGCGCCTTCGTGCTGATTTATCTGGCGTGTATCGTGGCCATCGGTTTGCCGTTGTTGATGGCCGAGATCATGCTCGGGCGCCGTGCGCAGCGCAATCCGGTCGATGCCATGGCCGTGCTCGCGCGCGAGTCCGGCGCATCCGCGGCGTGGCGCGCGCTCGGCGTGACCGGCGTCATCACCGGCCTGCTGATTCTGTCCTTTTACAGCGTGGTGGCGGGCTGGATGCTCGATTACCTGGTGCTGGGCGCCGGCGGCGGTTTTGCGGGCCTCGATTCCGGGGCCGCGCAGTCGCGCCTTACCGCGCTGCTTGCCGATCCGCAACGCATGCTGTTGTGGCACAGTGTGTTCATGATCATGACAGCGGCCATCGTCGGCGGCGGCGTGGCGCACGGACTGGAACGCGCCACCAAACTGCTGATGCCGGCGCTGTTCGCGATTTTGCTGTTTTTGCTCGTCTACGGCCTGATCTGGGGTGAAGCCGGCCGCGCCGCGGCATTCATGTTTCATGCGGACTTCGCAAAAATTACGCCGGGGGTCACGCTAGCCGCCATGGGACAGGCCTTTTTCTCGCTGAGCCTGGGCATGGGTTCGATGATGGTCTACGGCTCCTACCTCAAGCGCGACACCTCGATCATGCGCGCCAGCATCGCAGTGGTGGCGATGGACACGGTGGTCGCCTTGCTGGCGGGACTGGCGATTTTTTCCATTGTGTTCGCGCACAACCTCGAGCCCGCTGCCGGCCCGGGGCTGGTGCTGCAGACCCTGCCGATTGCCTTCGGCGACATGGCGTGGGGTTCGTTGATCGGCAGCCTGTTTTTCGTGCTGCTGGTGTTTGCGGCCTGGACTTCATCCATCGCCCTGCTTGAGCCCGTCACGGCGTGGATTACCGAGAATACGCGGCTGACCCGGCCGCGGGCGAGTGCGCTGCTGGGTGCGGTGGCCTGGCTGCTGGGCATAGCGGTGGTGTTGTCGTTCAACGCGTGGCAGGGCGTGCATCTGTTCGGGCTGGGGATATTCGATGCGCTCGATTACCTGACGTCGAACATACTGCTGCCGCTGGGCGGGGTGTTGATCGCGGTGTTTGCGGCATGGGTGATGAAAGCGAACCATTCCCGCCAGGAACTCGGACTGGCGCCGCCGCTGTATGCAGTATGGCGCCTCGCGTTGCGTTACGTCGCACCGCTGGCGATCGTGCTGGTCTTGCTGCGGCTGACCGGGCTGCTGCCGGCTTTGGCGTGACGTTGCAACGCCTCTGGCGGCAGATTATAATAATGATTATATTCAAATACTTATAACAATTATAAGGAGTCCCGAATGAAAATTGACACCATTGCCGTGCATGGCGGCTACTCGCCGGATCCCACGACCAAAGCGGTTGCAGTGCCCATTTATCAGACCACCTCGTATGCCTTCGACAGCACGCAGCATGGCGCCGACCTGTTCGACCTGAAGGTGCAGGGCAACATCTACACCCGCATCATGAATCCGACCACCGATGTGCTGGAAAAACGCCTGGCGGCGCAATGGAAGGTGGTCTGGCGGGACTGGCGCTGGCATCCGGTCATGGCGGCAATAACCTATTCGATCATGACGATCGCCGAGGCGGGCGACAATATCGTGACTTCCAGCGCAACTCTATGGCGGCACCTACAATCTGTTTGCCCACACCTTTCCGCAATACGGCATCGAGGTCCGCTTTGCCGATTATCGCGAGCCGAAAGCCTGGGAAAAACTGATCGATGCGAAAACCAAGGCGGTGTTCTGCGAATCCGTGGGCAATCCGCTGGGCAACGTGGTGGATTTCGGCGCGCTCGCAAAGATTGCGCACGCCCGCGGCGTGCCGGTGATCGTCGACAACACCGTGCCCACGCCGTACTTGTGCCGGCCGTTCGATCACGGCGCCGACATCGTGGTGCATTCGCTGACCAAATACCTTGGCGGGCACGGCAACTCGATCGGCGGCGCGATTGTCGATTCCGGCAATTTTCCCTGGGCCGACCACAAGCAGAAATTCCGCCGTCTGAACGAACCCGATGTGTCCTATCACGGCGTGGTCTATACCGAGGCGCTGGGTGCGGCCGCCTACATCGGACGCGCGCGCGTCGTGCCGCTGCGCAACATGGGCGCTGCGCTGTCGCCGTTCAACGCCTTCCTGATTCTGCAGGGCCTGGAAACCATTGCGGTGCGCATGGACCGTATTTGCGACAACGCCGAGAAGGCGGCGCAGTACCTGCAAGAACCACGCGAAGGTCTCATGGGTACAGTATGCCGGTTTGCCGATCATCCTGACAAGACGCTGGTCGACAAGTACATGGGCGGCCGCGCTTCAGGATTCTCACTTTCGGCGTCAAAGGCGGCAGCGCAGCCGGAACAAAATTCATCGATGCGTTACAGCTGGTGACGCGACTGGTGAATATCGGCGATGCCAAATCGCTCGCCTGTCATCCGGCGTCCACCACGCACCGCCAGCTGTCACCGCAGGAACTGGCAAGTGCCGGCGTCAGCGAGGACATGGTGCGCCTGTCTCTCGGCATCGAGCATATCGACGACATCATCGTTGATCTGGAGCAGGCACTGGCGGCGGCTTAGCGCCGCCGCCGGCATTAATCGGTGACCGCGCCCTTGCTGGCCGTGGAGACCAGCTTGGTGTACTTGGCCAGCGCGCCGCGCGTGTAACGCGGCTTGGGCTGCTTCCATTTCTTTTTGCGCGCCGCAATTTCTTTGGCCGGCACGTTGAGCTGGATCAGCAGCTTGTCCGCATCGATGGTAATCGAATCGCCGTTCTTGACGAGCGCGATCGGCCCGCCGACAAACGCCTCGGGTGCGACGTGACCGACCACCATGCCCCAGGTGCCGCCCGAGAAGCGACCGTCGGTGATGAGTCCGACCGACTCGCCCAAACCCTGACCGATCAGTGCGCCGGTTGGCGCCAGCATTTCCTGCATGCCGGGGCCGCCTTTCGGCCCTTCGTAGCGGATCACGAGGACGTCGCCTGCTTTGATTTTTTTGGCGAGGATCGCTGCCATTACCTTGGGTTCGGAATCGAATACCCGCGCCGGTCCGGTGATCTTGGGCGACTTTGAGCCCGGTGATTTTGGCGACACAGCCTTCGGGCGCGAGATTGCCCTTGAGTATCGCCAGATGCCCGTGCCGATACATCGGATTATTCCAGGGGCGGATCACGTCTTGGTCGGCGCGCGGCGCATCGGGAACGTTTTTTAATTCCTGGGCTATCGTTCTGCCGCTGATGGTCATGCAGTCGCCGTTGAGCAACGCCCTGTTTGAGCAGCATTTTCAGTACTTGCGGCACGCCGCCTGCATGGTGGAAATCGACCGCGACATAGCGTCCGGAGGGCTTGAGGTCACATAACACCGGCACTTTTTTGCGCATGCGTTCGAAATCGTCGATGGTCCATTTAACATCGGCGGCATGGGCGATCGCCAGATAGTGCAGCACCGCGTTGGTCGAGCCGCCGGTGGCCATGATCAATGCCACCGCGTTTTCTATCGACTTGCGGGTGACGATGTCGCGCGGCTTGATGTCGTTTTTAATGGCATTGACCAGCACCTGCGCCGATTGCGCGGCGGAATCCGCTTTCTCGGCATCGGGCGAAGCCATTTGCGAGGAACCGAGCAGGCTCATGCCCAGGGCTTCGAACGAGGACGACATGGTGTTGGCGGTGTACATGCCGCCGCAGGCGCCGACCGACGGGCAGGCGTGTTTTTCGATGCCGACGAAATCTTCTTTGCTCATCTTGCCGGCAGCGAACGCGCCGACCGCCTCGAACGAACTGACGATGGTCAGGTCCTGCCCTTTCCACTTGCCGGGCTTGATGGTGCCGGCGTAGACGTAGATGCCGGGCACGTTCATGCGCAGCATCGCGATCATGCCGCCCGGCATGTTCTTGTCGCAGCCGCCGCACACCAGCACGCCATCCATGGCCTGGCCATTGACCGCGGTCTCTATGCAGTCGGCGATCACCTCGCGCGATACCAGCGAATATTTCATCGCTTCCGTGCCCATGCCGATGCCGTCGGTGACGGTCGGCACACCGAACACCTGGGGCATGGCGCCGGCGTCCTTGAGCGCGGCAATCGCGCGATCGACCAGGGGCTGAATGCCGGCGTTGCACGGGTTCATCGTGGAGTGGCCGTTGGCCACCCCGACGATCGGTTTCTGGAAATCGTTATCGCCGAAACCGACTGCGCGCAGCATCGCGCGATTCGGCGAGCGGGCAACGCCCTGGGTAATGAGTTGGCTGCGTTTATTGAGCGGCATGAGGAACTCTCCGGAAAAACAATGCACGTATAATGAAGGTTGCTATTTTAACCCAAGCTGCAGCACTCCGAATGCTCATCCATCCGCAATTTGACCCGATCGCGATCCAGCTGGGCCCGCTCGCCGTGCGCTGG
>CALOEN010000062.1:0-106331 GCA_942492335.1 uncultured beta proteobacterium
GTTTTTTGTTTCGTGATAATTAATGGGCTGCTATTGCGTGCCCTGCGCGGCGAGCGTATCGTCATGGATTATCGTGATGCCCAACATCCTGTTCTAAATCGGGTTCGACGCTGAGCGTCAGCCCTTCGATGCCGGTGACGCGGATTTTCTGCCCGCGCGCGAGCGGCACGCGGCTCACGATGCGCCAGTTCTCGCCGTGCACCCGCGCCCAGCCTTCCGTTTGCATGTCCACCACACCCGGCGCACCTATCATTTCTTCGCTACCGCTGACCACCGCGCGCTTACGCGCCTTGGCCGCCATGGCCACGATCACGAAAACGATCACAGCACTGGCGAGCGCCAGCGTCACCGTAAATGACAGTGGCACCGCATAGCCGGCGGCGCCGGGCTCGAACAGGATCACCGAGCCGATCACCAAGGCGATGGCGCCGCCGATGCCGAGCGCGCCGAAACTCGGCAGAAACGCCTCGGCTATGATGAAAGCCAGTCCCAGCAGTATCAGCCCGAGTCCCGCATAGTTGATCGGCAGCATCTGGAACGCGAACATCGCGAGCAGCAGGCAGATCGCGCCGACCACGCCCGGCAGCACGAAGCCCGGGCTCAAGAACTCGTAGATCAGGCCGTATATACCGATCATCATCAGAATCAGCGCCAGGCTGGGATCGGCGATTACCGCCAGCAACCGGTTGCGCCAGTCGGGCTCGATGGCAACCACTGCAGCGCCCTCGGTCTTGAGAGTCCGCTCCACGCCCTGAACCGTGATTTTTTTGCCGTCCATCTGTTTGAGCAGATCGTTGACGTCCTCTGCGACGATGTCGATTACCTTGAGTTTCCTGGCTTCGGCCGCAGACAGGCTGACCGCCTCGCGCACAGCGCGCTCCCCCCAATCGGCATTGCGGCCACGCAGTTGCGCCAGACTGCGGATGTATGCGGCGGCATCATGTATCTGCTTCTGTGCCATGGTACTTTTGGAGGATGCCTCCGGCTTCGCCCCACCGGCCGTCTTGCCGGCCTTTTTATTTTCGCCGTCGTTTTTTGGTTCGCCCGGGGCGCTCTTGTCCGGGTTCGGAGCCGGGCATGATGCCGATTGCCACCGGCGTTGCTGCGCCGAGATTGGTTGCCGGCGCCATCGCCGCGATGTGGCTGGCGTAAAGGATGTAGGTGCCGGCGCTGGCGGCGCGCGCGCCGCCGGGCGCGACATATGTCGCCACCGGCACCGGCGAGGCAAGGATTTTCTTGATTATCCTGCGCATCGCCATATCTAGACCGCCCGGGGTGTCGATCTTCAGGATCACGAGTTCCGCCCCCTGCTCGGCGGCCTGGCCCATGCCCCGCACTACGTAGTCGGCGGTGGCCGGACTCACCGCCCCCTTCGAGCGTCAGTACCGTTACTGGTGCCGCTTGCTGCGCATGCCGGCGGCCAGCAGCATGCCGAGGAACATGCCGATAGACGCCTGCAGCATGATCATGGCGCGCACGGCGCCCCGCCCGGAAGCTAGCCCCCAGCAACGATTCGGCCTCATTGGGATCTCGACGTTCATTTCAGTTCGACAGGGATTACGGCCACAAGTTGCGCTTCATATCACCTGCCGGTCCTAGGCGGGCGGCGTGACGCTTTTCACCTCGAGCACGCCGCTGCGGATATGCAAATCGCGCTGCGGGAACGGAATCTTGATCTCGTGCTCCGCGAACTTGTCGTAGATCGCGAAGTTCAAGGCGCTGATCAATTTGTTCGGTTTGGTGACGAGGGACCGGCTCCAGCAGCGCAGTTCGAAACTGAGCGAACTGTCGCCGAAGCCCAGAAAACGCACGCCCGGTTCCGGCTGGCCCAGCACATCCGCGTTTTCCTTCGCCACTTCGAGCAGCACCTTTTCAACCAGCCGCGCATCGCTGCCATACGCCACGCCCACCGGGATCTTGAAGCGCAACTTGTCGTCGTTGTATTTCCAGTTGACGACATTTTCAGTCATGAATTTCGAATTCGGCACGATCACGGTGATGTCGTCATTGGTCAGCACCTTGGTGCTGCGCGCACCGATTTCCATCACATCCCCCGAAACGATGCCGACCTCGATACGGTCACCCACCTTGATCGGCCGTTCGAACATGATGACCAGCCCGCTGATGAAATTGCCGACGATATTCTGCAGGCCGAACCCGACGCCGATGCCGACCGCGCCGGCCAGCACGTTGAGTGTGGTGAGGTTGATGCCGGCGGTCTGCATGATCACCACGAAACCGATGATCAGCACTATATAGCGCGTGATCGTACCCACCGCATGGCGGGCACCGAGATCGAGATTCGTTTTGGTCAGGATACGCTCGGACAGCCAGTACCTGATCCACCCTGCCACATAAAACAGCAGCACCACCAGGATCAGGAAATAGAGCAGGATCCACAGCGTGATCTCCGTCTTCCCGAGCGGGAACAGCGGAATGGAAAGCACTGCCTTGATCTCGCCCAACCAGTGCATCAGCGTATTCATACCTGTCTCCTGTGCCTCCAACCAGCCGCGGGCAGCGCGCACCGCGATGGCAAGAATAAGATATAACTCATTGTTTTACTATCATTTATTAAACGTCGCCCAGCGCCCGAACAGCGCCCGGTAGGCAGACACGGGCTGACCTGTGCGCGCGCACCGCACAGCGTCCAGGAATTCGTTCAGTATCGGCGTTCCGTCGAGCAAATCCGGATCGTTCGGGTCATGGAATTCGGGGTGCCATTGCAGGCCCACCACGTAGCCGGGACCGCGCCAGCGGATCGCCTCGACAATATCATCCGGCACCGCCAGCGCCTCGACGGCGAAATCGCGCCCCAGATCTTTCACCGCCTGGTGGTGGATGCTGTTGACGCGCACGGTTTGCTGGCCCGGGTAGAGCCGCGCCAACCCGGAGCCCTCAACCAGGTCAATCTCATGATAGTTCTGGTCATAGGCAGCGACGTTGTGATGCTCCAGATCATCGCCATGCTGGTGCATGATGTCCTGGTAGAGCGTGCCGCCGTAAGCGACATTGATCAACTGCAGCCCGCGGCAGACGCCCAGCACCGGTTTTCCGGCGGCAACGAACGCCTGCACCAGGTCCATTTCGTACATGTCGCGTATGCGATCGCCGTCCCATTCTGTCTTGAGCGACGTCTCGCCGTAGGTGATCGGGCTGATGTCGGCGCCGCCCTGCAGCACCAACCCGTCCAGCGATGCGACATAATCAGCAACATGGATATTGCCGCGCCTGAGCAGTCCTCCGCCCTCGATCGATGGAATCATGAAAACCAGCGCATTGGCCGTCATCAGCCAGTGGGCGATCGACTGCTCCAGGTACTGCAGCGTCTTGCCGCGGAAACCCAGTTCCTGCGGCACCTTGTGCAGAAACCGCGGCGACAATCCGATTTTCAGCGGTTGGGTCATGATAATTAAGCTGTCTCGCGCCCCATCCACAAATCGCTCTGAAGGCGCACGACGTCATTAAAAGAATTGTAGCGCTTATACGTCTCGCGCAGCCAGCGGGCATCGCTGTAATCAGTCTCAATATCGGCGGCAAGCGCCTGCAACGCAGCGCCATTGCCCAGTTCGGCGGCGTGATGTTCGATGAGCCGCAGCGTTGCAAGCACGTCCTCGCGCAGACTTACGCTATGCTGGGTGTGGGCATCGACCAGATTGCCGGCCATCCCGTAACGGCACGCCTGGAAGCGGTTGTGACTGTAGACTAAATAGATGTCAGGTGACGGCGCGTGTGGCCGCTCGCTGAGCAGATAGCGCACCAGCGTCTGCGTATAGGCTGCGAGCAGCGCAGCGCGTTCCACCGTGAGAGGCGTGTCGAACACCCGGACCTCGACTGTCCCATATTCGGGCTTGGGACGGATGTCCCAGTAGATATCTTTCAGGCTTTCGATGATGCCGAAGCCGCGCATCTTGTCGATGTAGGCGATGAACTCGCCCCACGACTGCACGAAGGGCGCATGGCCGGACAACGGGAAAGCGCTCACCGTGTTCAGACGTGACGACTGATAAGCCGTATCCTGTCCCTCCTGGAATGGCGAGGAAGCCGACAACGCGATGAAATGCGGCACGTAGCGCGCCAGCATGTGGATCAGGTACATCGCGTCGTCGCCGTCGGGACAACCGACGTGCACGTGCTGCCCGAAAATGGTGAACTGTTTGGCAAGATAGCCGTAAACGTCGAGCAGGTGCTTGAAGCGTTCCGTGGGATATATGCGCCGGTCGCTCCAACTGTGAAACGGATGAGAGCCGCCGCCGGCGATGCGCACGTTGAGCCGCTCCGCCGCCTGCACCATCGCATCGCGGATCTGCCGAAGCTCGTTCACCACCGAGTCGTGATTCCGGTGCTCGGAGGTGTTCAACTCAACCATGCTCTCGGTAATTTCCGGTTTGATTAATCCCGGATGAGGATTTTTCTCCAGCAGTCCGATAAGATCTGCCGCATCGCGCGCCAGGTTAAAGTCGCGCGAATTGAGTATCTGCAGTTCGAGCTCGACGCCGATGCCGCATTCAGGGGAGGACTTGAACTCCATCTGACTTTCGCTCATTGCTGATTTTCTTCGTTGGTTTCACCCGCCTGTTTCAGCGCAAACTGCACGGCGATCGGGCCGAGCAGTTCCAGGATCAGCACTGCGGACAGCACGATCACCGACAGCTTGGCGCCGAATTCCGGATACATGCTTGCCATGCCCTGCACCATGCCCAGCGCCATGCTCGACATCGGCGTGAGTGCGATGCACAGCAGCCCGGCGCTGCCCGCGCGTACGCCGGAAAAATGCATGAGGCTCAGCACGCCAATCGACTTGCCGGCGAAGCGCGCCAGGATATAGACCAGCGCCAATGCGCCGCCGGTAGCCATATCGGAGAGCTGCAGGCTGGCACCGCCGACCACGAACAAGACCACCAGGAACAACTGCCCGACGCGGCTGGTATCGACCGCCATCAGGTCATGGCGCCGGTCGAGATTGCTCGCCATCACGCCATACGCAAGGAGTGCGAGCAGCACCGACAATTCCAGCATGCGCGCCACCCCGACTGTGACAACGACCAGCGCCACCAGTAGCACAAAGTGGCGCTCCGCATTTTTTCCCAGCCAGCGCGACAACCACAGCGTCAGCATGCAGGCGACATAACCCAGGATCAGCGAACCCGCCAGCATGTACACCGGATGCAGCGCCGCCGTAAACCATCCGGCCCGGTATTCGTGATGGATACCCGACAGCAGCATGGTCACCAGCACAAAAGCGATCACGCTGTTGATCGCCACCAGGTTGAGCGCGCGCTCGGTGACCTGGCCTTCGGCGCGCAGCTCCTGGGCAACCAGCATCACCACTGCCGGCGAAGTGGACACGCCGATCGCGGCGGCCACCGCGGCATACAACGGCCTGACGTCAAAATAAACCAGGGCAAGGTAGATGAACCCGAATGACAGCGCGCTCTCCAGCACGCCGGTGGCCAGCAGCCAGCGGTCTTTTCTGAGCCACCCGATATCGAGCCGGCGCCCGAGTTCGAACAGAACGAGTCCCAGCGCGATATCGACGAAGATCCAGGCCTCGCCAATCAGGTTGTCACCGAGCAGCTTGAAGCCGCTGGCGCCGAGCACCATGCCTATCAGCACATAGCCGGTGATGCGCGGCAGGCGCAGCACACGCTTGACGAGTTCACCGCCGATCAGACCGGCGAGCAAAAGCACACCAAACAACGCGAGCGGATTGGCGGGAAAAGGAAACTCCGGTAGAAAACCAAGTTGAGTCATGATTGGCGACCCGCGTTGCCCGGCACACAGACATGCCGTCCCTCGTCACGGTATTCTTGCTTTTATATTGATAGCCGCACCGACCTTTGCTGTCCTCACAAGGGATGCAGATATCTCAAGGTTATCGCGATTCTGACCGCGAGTGGCAGAAAAGTTCCCTAATGTACCGCGCCGGCTGAATATTCAGGAAGTCAGAATGATGTGCACGCGATACGGGCCGTGCGCGCCGAGAGTGACCGTCTGTTCGATGTCGGCGGTGCGCGAGGGGCCGGAAATGAAATTGACCGCGCGCGGCAAGTGCTCGAATTCCGCGCGCAGCAGGTCCCAGGCATCTTCCATGCCCCGCACGATGCGCGTTTTGCTCACGACAGCAACATGGGTCTCCGGCAGCAAGCTCATCGCGGCTGGCGTGGATGGGCCTGAAAGCATCATCAGCGTGCCGGTCTCGGCAATGGCGCAGAACGCCCCGGTGACGCCCACCAGGTCATCGCCACTCGCGTTGCGCGCCTCGACCTCTACCCCGCTGCCCGCCCAGTCGAGGCCGATGAATTCCTGCCAGCATACGGCACGCAGCGACAGATTGTGTTCACGCAGATAGGCAGCAGTTGCCGCCGGAATTTCACTTTCCGCGGAGACCTCATCCCAGGTGCTGGCAAGACTGAGGACACGTTCGCGAAAACACGTGACCAGATCCCCGTCAGATGCGGGACGCGGGCTCTGCGGATGCGCGCGAATATGCGCGCGCACGGCTTCGCGCTCTGCATCTTCCGGCGCGCCGCTCCTGCCCTGCGCCGCGCGTATGCGCGAAAGAATCGCCTTGCGCGCAGTGCTGTTCCCCTCATCATCACTCATCACTCATTACTCATTACTCATTACTCATTACTTCTCACCCAAGAGTGGGCATGTGAAGGCCGGGCGCAACGGTGTCGGTCGCCGGCCAGCGCGTGGTCACGACCTTGGTGCGGGTATAGAAGCTGACCCCTTCCATGCCGTGCACGTGCAGGTCGCCGAACAGCGAATTCTTCCAGCCGCCGAACGAGAAAAATGCCATTGGCACCGGGATCGGAACATTGATGCCGACCATGCCGACCTCGATCTCGTTCTGAAAACGCCGCGCCGCGCCGCCGGAGCGCGTGAAAATCGCGGTGCCATTGCCATAGGGGTTGCTGTTGACGATGCCGATCGCCTCATCCAGCGTCTGCGCGCGCAATACCACCAGCACCGGACCGAAAATCTCGTCCCGGTAAATCGTCATCTCGGGAGTGACGTGATCGAACAGTGAAGCGCCCAGGAAAAATCCCTGCTCGTGGCCCGCCGCCTTGAAGCCACGCCCATCGAGGACAAGTTTGGCGCCTTCGTCCACCCCCTTGTCGATGTAGCCCGCGACCTTGTCGCGGTGAGCGCGCGTGATGAGCGGGCCCATCTCGACGCCATGCTGGTCGCCGGGACCGACCGGCAGCTTCGTCGCTTTCTGTCTGATCTTTTCCACCAGCGCATCGCCCGCATCACCCACCGCCACCACCGCGGAGATCGCCATGCAGCGCTCGCCGGCGGAACCGTAACCCGCACCGATCAGGGCGTCAGCGGTAAAATCGAGATCGGCATCCGGCAGCACAACGGCGTGATTTTTGGCGCCACCCAGTGCCTGCACCCGCTTGCCGTGGCGCGCCGCGGTCTCATACACGTACTTGGCGATCGGGGTGGAGCCCACGAACGACACCGCCTTGATATCGGGGTGCGTGAGAATGGCGTCCACCGCCTCCTTGTCGCCGTGCACCACATTGAATACGCCGTTCGGCAATCCTGCTTCGGCGAACAGTTCCGCCATGCGCATCGAGGCCGAGGGCACCTTTTCGGAAGGTTTCAGCACGAACGTGTTACCACACGCGATCGCCACGGGAAACATCCACATTGGCACCATCACCGGAAAATTGAACGGGGTGATGCCGGCGCACACGCCGATCGGCTGCAGCATGGAATGGCAGTCGATGCCGCGCCCCACATCCTCGGCGTGCTCGCCCTTCACCAGATGCGGCGCGCCGCTCGCAAACTCGACCACCTCGATGCCCCGCTGCAGCGAACCCGCTGCATCGGCCAGCGTCTTGCCATGCTCTTCGGTAATGAGCCGCGTGAAATCCTGGCGATGCGCTTCGAGCAACTCGCGAAACCGCGTCAGAATGCGCGCGCGCCGCACTGCAGGCGTGGCGCGCCACTCCGGAAATGCGGCTTTGGCTGCCGACACTGCAGCGTATATGTCAGCGCTGTTGCACAACGGCACACGGCGCACTCTCGCCCCGGTCGCCGGATTGGTCACGTCACCAAAGCGCTCGCTGGTGGCTGCCTGCCGCTTGCCATCGATCCACAGCGCAATGGTTTCAGCGTTTTGAATGTCTGCGGGTTTGTTCATTGTCGTCTCCTTACAATCAATGGACAGGATTTACAGGATTCGACAAGATTGACAGGAGTCAAGGCTCGATCATCGACTGACAATTTTCCCGGAATAAAACACATCCTGTGAATCCTGAAAAATCCTGGCTATCCTGTCTATTACTTTACAGTTTTGCCTTGTTGCATTTTCTGCCGGTACAGCTCCCGAAACGTCCTGCCCTGCGGCGCCGGCATATCGCGCCCGTCAGTCCAGCCACCGCCCAGGGGAAGATGGTGTATCTGTTTTTCCGCGCCCCCCATTAACGCCAGTATGCGCGCGCCGACGCGCGACAGCGCCGCGTACAGCGCCGGATGACGGGCTGTCCACCCCCATAGCGCCAGTAACAGTTTTTCCGGCCGCGGCTTCAGACCCCGTTCGAACTGCTTTTCGCGCAGCTTGCGCATCAGATCGGGCAGCGGAATTTTGACCGGACAGACGACTCCGCACTGGTTGCACAGCGTCGAAGCATTGGGCAGATCGAGTGCGTTTTCGATGCCGACATAGGTCGGCGTCAGGATCGAGCCCATCGGCCCCGGATAAACCCAGCCGTAAGCGTGGCCGCCGACATTCTGGTAGACCGGGCAATGGTTCATGCATGCGCCGCAGCGTATGCAGCGCAGCATCGGCTGCATGTCGCTGCCGATCAACTTGGTGCGGCCGGCGTCGATCAGGATGATATGAAAATGCTCCGGGCCATCGAGTTCGGCATCGTCTTTAACGCCGGTGGTCACTGAAATGTAATTGGTGATCGACTGGCCGGTGCCGTGGCGCGGCAGCAACCGCAGCAGCGTGGTCGCGTCCTCCAGCGTCGGCACCACTTTCTCTATGCCGGTGATCGCCACGTGCACGCGCGGCAGTGTTGTCACCATGCGCCCGTTACCTTCGTTGGTTACGATCAGTGTCGAACCGGTCTCAGCAACGATGAAATTCGCGCCGGATATGCCCATGTCGGCCGACAGGAAATGCGGTCGCAGCATCTCGCGCGCCTCTCGGCATAAATCAGGTATGCGGGTTTTTCGCGTAAGCTTATGTTTTTCCTCGAAAAGATCCGATACATCCTCCTTGCTCTTGTGCACTACCGGGGCAACGATGTGCGAGGGCGGCTCCTGCGCGAGTTGCAGGATGTATTCGCCGAGATCGGTTTCGATGACCTCGACCCCCGCCGCCTCCAGCGCATCGTTGAGCGCGCATTCCTCGCTCACCATCGATTTCGACTTCGCGGCCTTGCGCACGCCGTAGCGCGCCGCGAGTTCGCACACGATGCGATTGGCTTCTTCGGCGGTCTCGGCCCAGTGCACCACTGCGCCTCGCGCAGTAGCGTTTTTTTCGAACTCTTCGAGATAGACGTCGAGATTGGCAAGCGCGCGGTCGCGTATCGCGGCTGCCGCAGTGCGGATGTCCTCGAAATTATCGAGTTCGGCGACGCGGTCGGCGCGTCCCTTGACGAAATTACCCTGGAGTTTCCTGAGCGCAGCCTGCAGCTTGACGTCGGCGAGCTTCTCGCCGGCGCGCGCCTTGAAATGCATCGATCTGACTTGCATGATGGCAACTAGTGTAGTGTCTCGTAAGTGACTATACAATCAAGCCGCCTGCTGAAGCGTGGCTTGGCGGGCCTTCTGAATCATACGCAGAATAATCTCGCCCTTGGCCTTCCAGACGTAGCGCTTCGGATTCGGATTCTGATTTCGCCCGGCAAGATAGTCGATGGCCGTATCAGCCGACCCCTTGAGCGAAGCGACCAATGTCAGGGTGCCGTGGCAAACGTAGTCATAGGTAGCGGTATTGATAGTGACCGATGTCCAGAACCTTTGATCAAAGTGCGCGTCGACGTATTTGCGGACGTTCTTGCGCAGGTCCGCCTCGTCGAGTTCTCCCGCTGTCGTGAAGGGGTATCGGATCGCGGCCCAAATGCCGTGCAAATTAACCCTTCCGTATGCCTTGGCTTCGGATTTCCGATAACGCACGACTTTCCCTTTTCAGTGATTGAAGAATGTTGCAAGTTTTACGGGAGATCTGCTGGCTGGAAGCCCGCGCGTTATTTTCCGGGAATTCCTCGCGCATCCCGGAACTCGGGGATGATGACCCGAAGAAGCTCTCCAGCGGCGCCCCTCGCGCAACAAATTAGGAGTTGAAGCAATACGAAGTATCAAGAAAAATGAAACCGGCTACGATACGATGATCGGGTTTGATCTTTGGGATACACGGGTATAGGATTACCGATAAAGTAGAAAAGTATTGTACATCTTGAAATTTAGCCCCTGTCTCAAAATATATATGAGACATGACAAATGCTGCTTTGCTTTGCAAATCAGACGAATTTCAATGAACTGTTAGGAGGAAAGAATGGTTAAGAAACTGTCACAAGAAGAAGCTGTTGAGTCCAAGCCTGACACGTCTCACCGTAAATTCCTGACCGGTGCGACTGTGACCGCGGCGGCAGGTTTCATCGGTCTCATGCTGGTTTTCAGCGGGCCGGTCATGGCCCAGGACTTGGAGGCAACCACCGACGTTGCCAAAGTCGAGGCGGCTACGAAATATGCCGCCGATTGGCTCAATGGCCGGCTTGATGACAGCGCCTACAACATGCCGGAGATCACCTACAAGGGCGATCCCATCACCTTGCGGTGGAGCCATCATGTTCCGGCGACCAGTGGAATGGCGAAGAGCGTTTATACGCCCGGCTTCAGGCTTCTCGAGAAGCTGTCCAAAGGCAAGATTAAGGTCGACGAGCGCTGGAGCGGCACGATTCATCCGATCAATGCAGGCTTCGATGCCACACGCTCGGGGCTCACCGATATGACTGCGTGCTACACATTCTACAATTCGACAACGTTTCATTTGATGCATGCGTTGTCGTTGCCCGGGATCGTGCCAAGTTCACCGGCCGGCACCCGGATCACGCACGAGGTCTATGATGAATTCTTCCGCAAGGAGATGGAGCGGACTGGCGTGCTGATAAGCATTGTCTATACCACCACGCCCTATGTTCTGCATTCGAAGGATGTGCTGGACAGCCTTGAAAGCCTCAAGGGCAAGAAGATACGCACCGGCGGCGGCGTGCATGGCGACGTGTGGAAAGCCCTTGGTGCGGTGCCGACCAACATGGCGGCGCCGCGCATCTATACCGCGTTCCAGCGTGGATTACTCGATGTGGTAAGTTTTCCTGACTCGGTCTCGGTGCTGTTTCGCATCGACGAGATTGAGAAATCGCACACCTATATCAATCTAAGCCGCCTCAATCAGGAACACTGCGTCAGCCGCAAATGGTTTGAGGCGTTGCCGCCCGATCTCAAGGAAGTCGTGTCGCGCTGGGCGCAAGGGCTTTCCCAGGCCATATCCCAGGAGTTTTACGTACTCGCGGGGGCTAAGGCGCGTAACAAATTCAGCGCCAAGGGCATTAATATGGTGCAATTATCCGATGCGGAGAAAAAGAAGTGGCAAGCCGCGGCTCAGCCCGTGGTTGACGCCTGGACCAAGAGCAACGAGGCGGAGGGGCGACCCGCCGGGAAGCTGCTCGATTTCATTCGCGAGCGGTCGGAGTATTTCAGCAAGATGACACCCGAGCAAATCATGCGCCTGACCGTTGAAAAGCCGGTCGGCAAATTTATCGGCGGGTGAGCCGCTGCCGGGCGCCGAGATCGGCGCCCGGCGTAACGGATTATTCGGGATAACATTCAATGGCATTTTGGCTCGATATGGTATCCCGGGCACTCGCTCGGGCTTCCGCCTACGTCTTTTTGCCCGTCATGACTCTCATCATGCTGATGGAAGTAATCGGGCGCTATGTCTTTAACTCGCCGTTCATCTGGAGCCTCGAGGCGATCGACCATCTGCTGATCATCGTCTTGCTCTTCTGCTTTCCCGAATGCACCCGGCAGAATAGCCACATTCGCATGGATCTTTTCAACCGGCTGATGCCGGCTTTCGCACGCCGTGCGATTGAGGTGCTTTACGCCTTGATTGGCATTACGGTGTTCGTGCTGATTGCAAAAAAAACGGGCGGCGAAATCGGCTATCTCAAATCGATACCTGTAACGACTGAATTCCTGCACTTGCCGATCTGGCTCTACTACATCGGTATCGCATTGCTTTCGGTGACGATGGTACTCGTATTCGCATTGCACCTCATGCGCGCAGTCCGGGCGCCGGCGTGGGACGCCGAAACAGACCAATAGGCGCTCATCGGGGGGCGGTAAGCGAAGTAATCAGGCCGCAGCCGCAATTCGCCCGGCAGTCGCTCAAAACAGCTTGTTTGGAATTAATTACATAGCGGGAGCGATTTAAAAGCATGGATCCACTCCTGGGCGCCCTTTTTCTTGTCGTCATGCTCGCGCTAATCGCGCTCGGCGTGCCGATCGCATTTTCCATGTTGGCTACGGCGACCGTAGGTCTGTATGTGATCGGTGGGCTGGCCTATCCGGAAACGCAGCTCGTTCTCAATCTCTGGGACCGCGGCACGGACTTCGTGCTGACCGCGCTGCCGCTCTATCTCCTGATGGGGGAGCTCGTATTCCGCACCCGGCTGGCAATGGACCTCTACGAGTGCGTCTACAAATGGCTCGGATGGATGCCTGGCGGGCTTGCGATCACCTCGATCGTCGTGGCCGCCGGGTTCGGCGCGGTATCCGGCGGCGGTGCGGTCGTGGTCGCGATGCTCGCGCCGATGTGCATGCCCGAAATGCGCCGCTATGGCTACAACGACCGCCTCAGCACCGGGACGGTCGCGGTGGGCGGGACGCTTGGTGTTTTGATCCCGCCGAGCCTGTTTCTAGTAGTCTACGGGATCTGGACCGAGACTTCGATCGGCGCGCTGTTCATCGCCGGAATCATTCCAGGCATTATTATGACGGTGGCGTTCGCCGCAACCATCCTTTTCATATGCCTGCGTCATCCTGAGATGGGACCGCCGGGACCATCCTTCCCGCTTAATGAACGCATCGCCTCGCTCGCCAAGCTGCTGCCGACGTTATCGGTCTTCACCCTGGTCATCGGCGGCATCTATCTCGGTGTTTTCGATCCCTCCGAGGCAGCGGCGGCTGGTGTGGGTGGCATCGTCTTGATCGCCCTTGCGATGCGGCGACTAACCTGGGCAGTGCTCGCCGAGGCGCTACGCAATACGGTCCACACCAGTGCGATGATCTTCGTGATTATTTTCGCCGGTCACATGATGGGACACTTCATCGTGCTCACCAATCTGACGAATGTGATCGTGGGCGGAATCGAAAGCCTCGCCATACCGCCGCTCGCGATGATCGCGCTGCTTACGCTGATGTATATCATATTGGGTATGGTACTCGACGTCTGGGCGATGCTTATTTTAACCATTCCAATCGTGTTTCCCGTCGTCGTCAATCTTGGTTTTGACCCGATCTGGTTCGGTATCTATGTCGTTATAATGATTGAACTTGCCCTGATCACGCCGCCGGTCGGCGTGAATATCTACGTCCTGTCGAAAGTCGTTCCGGACATTGCGCTGATGGACATATTCAGGGGCGTCACCCCCTTCGTCTTTGCGGTGCTTGCCGTGCTGGTCCTGCTGAGCGTGTATCCGGGAGTCGTGACTTGGCTGCCAAGCCGGTTGTATTGAGCCGATGCGGGCATCAAGGCTGCGCTTGCGGGATCGATCACGTCGCTGATAAACGGGAAATCACTCCCGGCAATAGTGTGCAGGCTTCGGCGACGAAAGACTGGGGCATTGCTCCGAGACCACGCTCAAGCCGCTGTGCGAGCAGCTCGCGCGCGAGGCCGTGCTTGCCGCGAAGTCCGAGCAAGTCGCGAGCTTTCTGGGCAAGAAGATCACCCCGCAGCAGGCCCAGGAACTGGGCAGCCGATTTGCCAAGACCGGGATGATTTTCACGATTCTTCCGAACCCGCCAGGACTTCGGCGACGTGCAGCACTTTCGTTTTCATGTCGCCACGCCGGCGCAGCCGGCCTTCGATATTCAGCATGCAACCCAAGTCGCCGAGCACCAGCGCATCGGCGCCGCTCGCCGCGACATTATTGCACTTGTTGTCGGCCAGCCGCGTCGAGATCTCTCCGAACTTGACGGCGAAGGCGCCGCCAAAGCCACAGCACACTTCCGCCTCATCCATTTCCCTGAGCTTCAATCCCGGCATTTTCGCAAGCAACTGGCGCGGTTGCGACTTCACGCCCGCTTCGCGCAGGCCCGAGCAGGAGTCATGATAGGTCACGGTCCCGTCAAGGCGCCCCGGCACGTGTTCAAGCCTGGCGACATTAACTAGAAAATCAGTCAACTCGTAGGTCCGCTCGCACAAGCGACGCGCGCGTTCGAGTTCCGCGGGTTGATAGGAGAACAGGTCCGGGTAGTGCGCGCGTATCATGCCGGCGCAGGAACCCGATGGCGCGACCAGATAATCACACGACTCAAACTCGTCCAGCACCTTGCGCGCCAGCGCCTGCGCGGATGCGCGGTCGCCCGAGTTGTAGCCGGGTTGGCCGCAGCAGGTCTGGGACTGCGGCACGACGACCTCGCAACCTGCTGCTTCCAGCAGCTTCAGTGCAGCGAAGCCGATGCTGGGCCGGAACAGATCGACCAGGCAGGTGACAAAAAGACCAACGCGCATTTTATTTGTAGTCATTGTTAGCCACAGGGGATTATGGCAGAAAATCAGTCATGGAACCGCTGGCGCCCGCCCCGACAAAAAGGACGAAGATCAAGAATATTTGCCACAGAGGTCACAGAGAACACAGAGAAAAAGCAGATCTTTTCCGGGTTTAATTCTCTCTGTGATCTCTGTTACCTCTGTGGCTAAAAAGGTTTGGGGCTAGGCGGGAACCTGAAAACCCGGTCTCAACGCTCCCAGGCGGGCGCTCCGTCGGGTTTGATCTCGTATTGTTTCATCGCCTTTGACACGACCGATCGTGCCAGAGTGCCTTCATCAGCAAGCGCACTCAACGCGGCGATGACCACGTGCTTGGCGCTGACTTCGAAGAAATCGCGCAATGCGGCGCGCGTGTCGCTGCGGCCGAAGCCGTCGGTGCCCAACGTCACATAACGGCACGGCACGTAAGGCCGGATCAAATCCGCCACCGCGCTGACGTAATCACTGGCGGCGATGACGGGGCCCGCCGTCTTCGCCAGGCACTGTTCGACATGACTGGCGCGCGCTTTCGCAGCGGGATTGCGGCGATGGTGGCGTTCGGTCGCCATGCCGTCGCGCCTGAGCTCGGTGAAACTGGTGACGCTCCACACATCGGCCGCGACATCCCAGTCTTTTTCCAGCATGTCGGCCGCGGCGATGACTTCGCGCAGTATGGTGCCACTGCCGAGCAACTGCGCCCTCGCCTTGCGCTTGGCTCCTGTCGTCTTGCGCAAGTGATACATGCCGCGCAGGATGCCCTGCTCGGCGCCATCCGGCATGGCGGGATGGGCATAGTTCTCGTTCATCACGGTGATGTAATAGAACGCATCTTCCTGGGCCTCGAACATGCGCCGCATGCCGTCCTGCACGATCACCGCCAGCTCGTAACCGAAACACGGGTCGTAGGCGCGGCAGGTCGGGATCGTCGAAGCGATCAGATGGCTGGAACCATCCTGGTGCTGCAGGCCTTCGCCCGAAAGCGTGGTGCGGCCGGCGGTTGCGCCCAGCAAGAAGCCGCGCGAGCGCATGTCGGCCGCCGCCCAGATCAGGTCGCCGATGCGCTGAAAACCGAAGATCGAATAAAAAATGTAGAACGGCAGCATGGGCGTGCCGTGCGCCGAGTAGGCGGTCGCCGCCGCGAGCCACGATGAAATCGCGCCGGCTTCGGTGATGCCCTCCTCGAGTATCTGGCCGTCCTTCGCCTCCTTGTAGTACAGCAATTCATCGCGGTCCTCGGGTTCGTAGAGCTGGCCGACCGCGGAGTAGATCGCAACCTGGCGGAACAGCGCCTGCATGCCGAAGGTGCGCGCTTCGTCGGCGACGATAGGCACGATGCGCTTGCCTATGGCCGGATCCTTCAGCAGTTGCGACAGCAGGTTGACGAACACCATGGTGGTCGACTGCTCGCGCCCGCCCGAGCCCTGCAGCGTTTTCGCAAAACTCGACAGCGCCGGCACCGGCAACTTCGGGGCCGTAGTATTACGTGCCGGCAGATGGCCGCCCAGCGCCTGACGGCGCGCGTGCAGGTACTTGATTTCAGCGCTGCTGTCGTCGGGCTTGTAAAAGCGCAGCGCGCACACGTCCTGATCGGACAGCGGCAGCGAGAAGCGGTCACGGAAAGCGATCAGCGCCTCGTCTTCGAATTTCTTCGCCTGGTGCGAGGTCATTTTGCCCTGCCCCCAGTGCCCCATGCCGTAGCCTTTCTTGGTCTGCGCCAGAATCACCGTGGGCTGGCCTTTGTGGTTCAGTGCGGCATGATAGGCGGAGAAAATCTTGACCGGGTCGTGCCCGCCGCGGCGCAGGCGGTCGATGTCCTCGTCCGACAAATGCGCCACCAGTTGTTGCAGTTCGGGATATTTGTTGAAGAAATGCTCGCGGTTGAAGCGGCCGTCGGTCGCCGCATATTTCTGGAATTCGCCGTCCACCGTCTCGTGCAGCCGTTCGAGCAGCACGCCGTCGCGGTCGCGCGCGAACAGCGGGTCCCAGTCCGAGCCCCACAGCAGCTTGATCACGTTCCAGCCGGCGCCGGCAAACAGGCCTTCGAGTTCCTGGATCACCGAGCTGTTGCCGCGCACCGGGCCGTCGAGCCGCTGCAAATTGCAGTTGACGACGAAAATCAGGTTGTCGAGCCGCTCGCGTGACGCAAACGCGAGGCCGGCCAACGCCTCGGGCTCGTCCATCTCGCCGTCGCCGACGAATGCCCACACCTTGCGGCCTGCCGTCTCAAGGATGCTGCGGTTTTCGAGATAGCGCATGAAACGCGCCTGATAGATCGCGTTGATCGGCCCCAGTCCCATCGAAGCGCAGGCGAACTGCCAGAAGTCCGGCAGCAGCCACGGATGCGGATACGAGGGCAGCCCCCGGCCTCCTGTCTCGCGCCGGTAGTGGGCCAGATGCGACTCGTCCAGCCTGCCTTCGAGAAACGCGCGCGCATAAACCCCGGTCGCCGCGTGCGGCTGGAAGTAGATGACGTCGCCGCCATGCTCCGCGGCGCGATCCCCATGCGCCGCGCGGAAAAAATGATTGAAACCGACTTCGAACAGGTCTGCGATCGACGCGTAGGTTGCGATGTGCCCGCCCAGATCGGGATGCTCGCGATTGGCGCGCGCCACCATCGCCAGCGCATTCCAGCGCACCAGCGCGATCAGCCGCGCCTCAAGGTCGGCATTTCCGGGGAACTGCGGCTGGTCTTCGAGGGAAACGGTGTTGCGGTACGGCGTGTTGACCACCGAAGGCAGCGGCACACGCTGCTGGCGCGCGTGATCGAGCAGCCGTTTTAATACGAAGGTGGCGCGCTCGCGGCCTTCGCTCTCGACGATGGCGTCGAGCGCATCCAGCCACTCGCGCGTTTCGACCGGGTCGGGGTCGGCAGCGCGCGGGGCCAGCCCGGGGAGCGCTGACGGAAAATCTGACGGATTACTCATGGCGCCCTCGTCGCTTACGCAGATGCTGCTCATGATAGTCAATCTGGCGGCGCACGGGGTTTCGTACTCATGTAAAATATGCGGCAATTACAGTATTTTCCACTGTTTAGTCATTAAAATGAAAAATATAATGCCGATTTCTAATCTGGACAAGATAGATCATAAAATCCTCGATGCGCTGCAGAGCGATGCACGCATCACTAACGTCGAACTCGCGAAAAAGGCGGGGTTGTCGCCCTCGCCCTGCCTGCAGCGCGTGCGCGCGCTGGAAAAAAGCGGCCTGATCAGCCGCTACGTGACGCTGCTCAATCCGCTGGCGCTCGGGCTCACGGTGAGCGTGTTCATCCAGGTCAGCCTCGAAAAGCAGGTCGAACGCGCGCTCGAAGTGTTCGAGAAAGCGATACAGTCGCGGCCGGAAGTGATGGAATGCTACCTGATGACGGGGGATGCGGATTACCTGCTGCGCGTCGTGGTGCCCGACGTGCAATCTCTCGAGCGCTTCATCGTCAACTACCTGTCGAAAATTCCCGGCATCGCCAGCATCAAGTCGAGCTTCTCGCTGAAGCAGGTCAAATACAAGACGGCGCTGCCGCTGGCCTGATGCGCTGACCGCACAAAAAACCCTTTGCAGAACAGGATGGCACTGGTTTCAGCCTGACGTCAGCATCATTTCTCTGGTGGCGCACGCTTGGTAAAGATTACATCGATTTCCTGCAGTCGTCCGTTGCGCTTGATCAGCTGTTTGATTTGGATGGCTGTTGAATCGATCTTCATGATGACGCCGTTATTCTCACCCATATAACTGCCCAGTTGCAATTGATGGACGGTGCCCGTTTCGTCCTTGATCAGCACATGCTCGACGCCGTTTTTTTCTAGCGATCCGACGTAACTCAGGCACATCCAGCGTGACCGTGTTGTGTAGCGCTCCGAATGAACCCGGACCGTCCGAACTCCGGCGCGGTGTTTGGAGATTTTTTGGGCGGCGATCCACCTCACGCACTCTGCGTTGGTGATCTCAGGACAGATGGTCAACGCTGCTAACACGGCAAAGCAACGCAGGGGCCAGATTGATTTCCGTGCGGCCATAGCCGTTATTGACTTACCTGCTGGCGCTGCATTCGTTTGTAGAAGGCCAAAGTGTCGAAATTGGCTTCATCACTTTTCACCTGGTCCGATCCGCTGGATGTCGGCGAACCAGGTTGGCCTGTTACGTCCAGGGGCCGTTCCTTACTTTTCGTGCGCTCAGCGCCGCAGCCCGATCTTTCTGCATCGTCGGAAAAACGGCCAAGGCCAGCGCCAAGGAGAGAATGCAGGCAATCGCCCCGCCGAGGCGAGCACGGCCCGGGCCAAAGATCGCGGGGGGCAGGGCAATCAGCGTGGCAACCGCGCTCAAGAAAAAGCTTCCACTCGGACTCGGCACAAGCGAGCTGACTACGGCTAGTATCATGGCGAGTATCCAGAGGGCGCGTGCTGATTCAGGTTTCACAACCCGTTTCTCCTGTTCGATTAAAAGCGATGGTCTTGCCGGTAGTTTTCATAGTTTGTTGTCCTTGATTCGGGCTTTAGGTTTTGACGCACTGGATTCAGATAGCCTGAATATCAATGGAAACAGCGGTCTGTCCCCTAATGTTTGTTCCTCACCTTCCGTCTCGAAACGCCGAGTCGGAAGGTTGCACGAAGCAGATCGAGTGTATTGAAATTAATTGACGCGACGAAAAAGGTCACCAGCGACAGAATCTTCAGTACATGGCTTCCCGTTAGCCGAGCAGTTTGTCGTCAAAGTTTTTCCATCGCGTGAGAAAGTCAGGGTTTCCAAATAAGCAGAGCCACTCGAGTTCCTGCTAGGAACTGCGCTGGTGAATTTCGTAACCGGATAACTCATTGCTGACGACAGCACTCCGCGTAAATGGGGGTTGTATCTAAGCCGTTCTTCGCTCACAACGCGAAGCCCGATTACGACCACACCTTTTTCAATTTTTGCCTCCTTGTAGTCAAGTGCGTTGCCTTTCCGCCCAAGACGCGGCGAACTTTTAAAAATAGCCCCTTCGTTTCGACGAAGAAAATCCGCAAATTCGTCACGCCCTCGTTCTACCTGCGCTTGTGGTGAATTCGCTTTCTCAATCCCAAACTCAAGTCCGGCAATGCGCCGCTTGACGTCAGTCATTTGCGCGGGGTCGGTGAGGCCGATTAGGTAAAATCCGCAGTGGCGTTTGGCATCTTCGTATTTGCCCGCTTTCTCGTAGATCATGCTACAGATCGGTGTAATAACCGAGAACCCACGGCGCGGCGGCAACGGCTTTTTCATACTCCTGGGCCGCCACCAGAAAATCATTCTCGGACTTGGCGCTCCTGAAGGCGAACTGGGCGCGGCCCTCGAAGGTGACTGCTGGATCAGGTAAAGCGGGCGCTGGCTTCAGCGTGGGCGCAAGCTTGATGATGCGTTCGCGCAACGCATTGTCGTTCGGTGTCTTCCGCAACTGCTCGACCATCTGCTGCAACTGCTCGCGCGGGGATTGGGCGTAGACGCTCGCGGCCAAGGCCAGGCTTGCGAGAACGCAAATGATTAGCTTGCTGGTAGTTTTCATAGTTTGTTGTCTATCATTCAGTGATTGGCTTTTGCGGGTTGGATTAGTGGTCTGTCCCCGAAAAGTTCTCAGGGTCTGTCCCCTCAGGCCCATGTCAGTCCGATGCAGTTCGAGAAGCACTGGATCGCTGTTCAGGAAAAGCGAGCCGCATGAAGGCCTCGATCGTGGGATGCGTTAAACAGGGGCAAGGTCAACTCGCCCTACGCTCGCTGTTACCTTCGGATGCATTCACTATGATATGTTTTTACCAGCCCCCTCGTCCACAAACCAACTTTACTGCCATCATCGGCAACTTTAACTTTTCTAGAGCCTCTTTTCTGTCGTTACTCCAATCTATAAACGTATTGCGTAACGACTCGTCTCTTGGAAAATTGTTAGTATCCATCATCGGATTTGTTAGTTTTTTCTGTGTGTCCAAGTAACGCTTTGATGCGTACCTAAGCCTACCGTTTCTGATGACTTCGGCAAAAGCTGTAGCATCCAAATACCCAAGCCCAACTAGTGTAGCTGTAGAGCCGTTAATAACAATCCATTGTTCATAACGTCCGCGTGTATTCTTCAGCATGTAACGTTCGAAAGGGCCAACGTATTCACTATATTTGGCAAAACAGAAATATTTTGTGCCTGATGCAAATTCTGGAAGCGGTGCATCAAAGGGGGCGGACAAATTAGACTGGAGAAGATTACTCGAATATTTTTCTGCCATATAATCCAACCCTGCAATTCGGCGTTTGATTTCAATCGATTCGGCCGCACCACTAACTCCGATCAATGAAAGCTCGCAATTTTTCTTGGCCTCGATAAATACAGCCGCTTTTTTCGTAAATCATACACATATCAGAGTAATACCCGGTAATCCATGGAGCAGCAGCAATGGCCTTCTCATACTCATCTGCGGCGTCAAGATACTCCGTTTGTGTTTTTGCATTTTTGAATGCGGCCTGGGCACGTCCTTCGTATTTGATTGCCTCTTCCGGCACAGCAGGCGCGGGTTTGACCTCCGCAGCGAGCTTGATTATCTTCTCGCGCAGGGCGTTGTCGGTTGGCGTCTTTTGCAACTGCTCGACCATCTGCTGCAACTGCTCGCGCGGGGATTGGGCGTAGACGCTCGCGGCCAGAGTCAGGAATGTGAGGACGAAAATGACGGCCTTTCTGGTAGATTTCATGGTTCGTCCTTCTGCATTATGTGTTTACCGTTTGTCGGTCTATAAAATGAAGTGCACAGACTGAAATATTTCATCCCTTTCCACCGATGTTTATTTCCTCCGCACCGGGACTGCCGACCACGCTATCAACAGGGCCGTTAGGATGATTCTTGCGATAGTTTTTACGATAGTCTATGAGTGATTTCTGCAATTGCACTTTCAATTCTTCATCTGTGTAACCTTCTCCGCGAGCCGCCTTCGCAACCACACTTGCGCGGCCTGCGGCGTCATAGTCGCCATAATAGTTGACATAATGCTAGAACGCCGCAACGGCGCGCGCGCTGGCGGCCATTTGGCCTGCTGCCGCGCGGGCTAAAGAGCCATCGCCGGATTTAGCTGCTGCACCGCCTAGGGAATTGGCTGTGATATTTTTATCAGGCGATTGTGTAGATTGCACGGGTGTGGAATTCTTTTCTACCGCTGGCGATTGCGCCCGTGCCCGATAGTCGAGCGTGAACCGCGCCAGATCGACAAGTCGACCAATGCCGGGATTGCCGGGTTCTTTGTTGCGCGCATCCTTAAACCACGCCAGCGCGGCTTTCCAGTCGCCTGCTTGAATGGCTTGGAATCCTTTGCGGACGCGGTCGCCCGACGGTGTGTGCGGAATGGCATCGTCCACAGATTTCGGCAGACCAGATGGCACGTTGCGTGCATCTACCACCGAGGTGTCAGTATGGGGCGCAGGTCGAGCGGGTTTCGAGCGCGCTTTCTGGTCGGCACGATCACTGCCGCGTAACTCTTTCAAGCCGCTGCCGCCCGAGTCGAATCCACTCCCTTTGAGGCCGGAATTATCCGACCCCGCAAGACCTTTGAGCTGGGACATGGCGTCGCCGCCACCCGATGACCCCTTGAGTGAACAGCCGCCGCATCGCGCTCACGGATAAACGCGGCGTCTTTTTTGCGCTTTTCCTCGGCCCGACGTTCGCGCTCGATCCGATCTCTTTCTGCCTGGCGTTGGCGTTCGGCTGCTGCAGCAGCCTCTGCTGCCACCTGGGCGCGGCGTGCGGCTCCGTCGTCGTAAGGGGGTGAAGACGGGCTAGATTGGCTGGGCAACTGACAACCACCTTGCGCGACCGCGGTGTTATAGGCGTTAGCGATCGTGCCTCCCCGAGCACGACAATCGTTCTTCATCTGCGTCCACCATGCTGGCTCGGCCGCCATTGTTGAAACCGGAGCCAGGAAGGCGATGCCGAACACTGCCCAGAGCGCGGTGAGCATCTTGAAGTGACATGTATTTTTCACTGTTCCCTCCATCACCGATTAACTAAATTTGGCGGGAAACACGAATGATTTCCAGCAGCGTGCACCGTGTTTCCCTCCGGTTTAATTAATATTTCCTGTAATGACGGAATTGACCTGCTCGCGATTGCTCGAAAACGTTCAAGCACGACAACAAGGCGCTGCCGGAAAGGCTCATCGGGGCAGCGGTTCTCTATCTTCGTGAGTTGCATGATGATTTCGTGCGCGTCTTGGCGTCAATCTCGCCTTTCCAAACGGCGCTCAAAATGTTTGATTGCTTTATCGTACCCTCGACCTCCTCGGCATCAGAGCCCGGGCAGTTCTTGGCTATAAATCTCCTCCCTGTGTGCATCAAGGTAAGCCTGCGCCGCCTCACTGGAGGCGAAAGTCTTGCCATCTACCAGCCAGCACCCGCTCACTTCATCTTTGATGAAGTATTCCTGAGCGTCACCGGAAAAAATGAAATCTATTTTGGCGCCATTTTTTCCATGGGCTTCATCGTCCCATCATTGATTGGTTATTTGATATTTTCGGTTTTCGCTTATCTATCCAGGCCGTCAAATAGCAATACTGGTGTAATACAGGCCATCGCTTCGATGGCGATGAGGCCGTAGGTAGCCATCACGAACTTTGCCGGACACATGCGCCGGACTGTGAGGGTGCCCGGGGTGACTATAATGGGACGCCCATGGTTGAGGGAGACTACTTCTTTAATGGCCACGCGGGGGAATATGCACCCGAAATCCAGGTGCGTAGGTGAGTCGGCGGGAAGCGGCGTGGAGAAGGGGGAGCGGATCGGAGAGACGGGAAGGGGAGAGAGGGGGGGGAAACAACGCCGACAGACATACGACCGCTCAACTCACTTTCCACGGCCGCAGGTACTCGAGCCGGTCGGCGGAATGCACGATGACGTGCTTCACAGTTTTATCGTGCAGCACATGCAGGGTGACCTCGGCTCCGGCCTCGCCGCTCGCCCACAGCCGCTGATAGAACTCGCCCTGGTCGCCAATCGCCTGGCCGCCTACGCCCAGTATGACGTCGCCCCGATGCAGGCCTGCCTGCTCAGCCGGTGACTCCGGCAGCACACCGGTCACTGCAAGATGCCCTTCGATCGCCTCGGAATAAACACCCAGCCAGGGACGCGCCGGCCCGCTGCGGCGCCCAGTCGCCACGAGATCGTCGAGTACCGGTTTCAGCAAATCGACGGGCACGAACATATTGCCGGGAAAAGCCACGCCCATGTCGAGCGCATCACCCACCCAGAGCGAGCCGATGCCGACGAGCCCGCCTTCAGCGTCTATCAACGCCGCGCCGCTGTGCTCGGCGCGCGGTGGCGACGCAAAAATCGCATTATCGAGCATGTATTCCCACCATCCGGTGAAGCGCCGGCGCGACACGATGCTCGCGCGCGAACAGCCGCCGGCGCCCGGATGCGTAGCTACAAACACGCTGTGCAATTCCTCAAGCGCAGACGCATCGCCCAGTTTCAGAGGATGGCGCGCCACATCGGGCTGCGATCGCAGCAGCCCGAATCCCGTGGGATGATCGAATCCAGCCACGGTCGCGGGAAACACGCGCCCGTCGCGTGTCATCACCAGGATGGAAGCCGCCTCGAGGATCAGATAGCCGATGGTCAGTATCAGCCCGTCGTCACTGATCACCACTCCCGTGCCATCGCGTTCCGCGCCCAGCGTCGCCGCGGTGCGCGCGCCGGGAACCGCCTTGATGCTCAGCTTGACCACCGCATCAAGCTGCGCGTCGTCCACCTCGCGGCCTGGCGTCGGGCTGTAGGTGGCGCGCCACGCTGCTAACGCCGCATTAAAAAAAGACACGCAAGTTTCAAGTTTCAAGTTTCAAGTTTCAAGTTTCAAGTTTCAAGTTTCAAGTTTCAAGTCGGTGGCTGCTGCGGCTCAGGCGCATGATATTCGACGCTGATGATTTCGATTTCCTGCTCGCCCGCCGGCGTGCGCAGGACCACCGTATCTGCTTCACGCTTGCCGAGCAGCGCCCGGGCTATCGGCGCGATCCAGCTGACATGGCCGAGGCTGGTATCGACCTCGTCGGTGCCGACGATGGTGACCGTATGCTCATCTCCCGCGCCATCGGCCCAAGTCACGGTCGCGCCGAAATAAATCCGGTCGTTCCCGCCCTGCGCCGCGGGATCTACCACCACCGCGGTCTCGAGCCGCTTGCCGAGAAAGTGTATGCGGCGGTCGATTTCGCGCAAGCGTTTCTTGCCGTAAATATAATCGCCGTTTTCCGAACGGTCGCCATTGGACGCGGCCCAGGAAATCACCTTGACCAGTTCCGGGCGCTCGACATTGAGCAGATGGGTGAGTTCGTGCTTGAGCCGCGCATGGCCGTTCGGGGTGATGTAATTTTTATCCCTGGATGCCGGGAGTGCCGGCGATTCAGCCTTGCCCGCTGCAGCTGCGTTTGATCTCGCTCGAGTCACAATTCGTATATTCCATTATAAACAATCATTTATGTTACATCTACGGCACAGGACCCTGACCACCTGCCCTCATTACACATTGTTCCGACAAATTTCATCATATAAAATCCAGCGCACAACTTACAACATCTCCACGTGAAAGAAAAAACAACCAAGTCCTCGATCCAGGTCATCGAACGCATGATGAGCCTGCTCGACACGCTCGCCCAGCATACCGCTCCGGTCAATCTCAAGCACCTGGCGGCCCAGACCCAGCTGCATCCGTCCACCGCGCATCGCATACTGGGCGTGATGGTGGACAACAAGCTGGTCGATCGCATCGAGCCCGGCACCTACCGCCTGGGAATACGGCTGCTCGAGCTCGGCACTCTGGTCAAGTCGCGCATCAGCGTGCGCCAGGAGGCCCTGCCTTTCATGCAGACCCTGCATCAGGACCTGGGGGAAACGATCAATCTGTCGGTGCGGCACGATGATGAAGTGGTCTACATCGAGCGCACCGCCGCCGGCAGTTCCATGATGCGCGTGGTGCAAATTATAGGCGCACGCGCGCCGCTGCATATCACCGCCGTCGGCAAGATATTCCTTGCCGCCGACCTGCCGCAGAATACCTCCGATTACATCAAACGCACCGGGCTCCCAAAGTTCACCGAAAATTCTCTGACCGATGCCGCAAGCTTGTCGGGCGAACTCGAGCGCATCCGCGCACAAGGTTACGCCTATGACAACGAGGAAGCCGAAATAGGCGTGTCGTGCATAGGCGCCGGCATCTACAACGACGCAGGCCGGTTGGTTGCAGGATTGTCGGTCTCCGCGCCTTCGGACCGCCTCAAAAAGGCGTGGGCGGCACAGGTCAAGCAAGCCGCCGAAGACATCTCGCGCGCGATCGGGTTTCGCGGCTAACCAAGGAACCTGTGATTCAGTGATTAGGTAATTAAGTGATTAAACTAACACTCTCCAGCGCATGCGCAATCACTCAATCACTCAATCACTCAATCACTCAATCACTCAAATGTTCGATGCGTGATGCCCATTCTGCTGCTCATGTTTGACGTACGCCCATGCTGACCGAACATCTCATTTTTCTTGACCTCGAAACCACCGGCTCCAGCGCCGAGCGCGACCGCGTCACCGAAGTCGGCCTGGTCGAAGTCAACCACGGCCGCGTCCTTGGCGAGTGGTCTACGCTGGTCAACCCCGGTATCAGCATACCCCCGATGATCCAGTCTCTGACCGGCATCGACGATGAAATGGTGGCGCGCGCGCCCAGCTTCGCCGATATCAGCCACGACCTGCTGAAACGTATCGACGGCAGGCTGCTGGTCGCGCACAACGCCCGTTTTGATTATGGCTTCCTCCGCAGTGAATTCGAGCGCGTCGGCATACACTATATCTCGCGCGTGCTGTGCACGGTCAAGCTCTCGCGCCGTCTTTTCCCTCACCACCAGCGCCACAATCTCGATATCCTGATAGCGCGCCACGGCATCGCCTGCGATGCGCGACACCGCGCGCTGGGTGACGCACGGGTGCTGTGGCAACTCACGCAATGCTGGCATCGCGAACTGGATGCCGCCACCATCGCCAGCGCGGTCAAACTCGCCGCCTAGCGGCGCACAGCGCCGGGGCAAAGCCGGCGCTGCAAAAGAGAACATCATCCTGAAACTACCGAAAAACCTGGTCCGCGTTGCGCAACGCCCCGACGGTATCGAACTTTATTTCCCGCCGCTGCGCGCCCCGGAAATCGCATCCCTGTTGGGAATGTTCAGCTTCATATGCATCGTGCTGCCGCTGCTGGCGGCCTCCAATTTTCTGGCGGCCGGCGGCAGTAGTGCCCACAGTCTGCTTGCCATCGCTTTGGTGGGCACTTTTTTAGTGCCATTCCCGGTTTTTGGTGTCGTGTTCGCCGGCTTCGCCGTGTACTTGCTGACCAATTCGCTAACGGTCACGGTAAGCCACGCTGGCATCCGCAGCGTGCGCAACATTTTCGGAGTGTGTGTGCGCCGGCGCGAAATCCATCGTGAAGATATCGCCGCATTCGAAGACCGGATTGCGGCGAAATATCAGAACCTGTTCAGCGCCGCGCCACAGTTCCAGCTTATCGCACGCCACGCCACGCAGCCGAAATTAAGCGTGGTGATCGCTGAAAACCTGGCGGGAGAGACCATGATGGCGCAGGTGCGCGACCTGATCGCCAGCCATGCCGGAGTGGATGTCACGCGAGAATGATCAAGAAAAAACAAGCGGCGGTCACCGCTCGCAATTAACCGCGAATAAACGCTTCGCCTGTCAGTGATAGACCACCGGCACGGTAAGCAGGCTGTCGAAGCTGCCGAGAAATTCGTCTATGTTCTCGACGGACGGATCTTCGGCTATCACGGCATTCATCGATTGCGCAAACTTCTCTGCCATGTCTCCGGAAAAGAAAGTGCAGCGCGAGGCCTGTTTATCGACCAATTCCAAGCCCTGTCCTGCCGCATATTCGGCGACCCAGTAGTTTTCGCTGTTATAGACTATGTTCATATGCAATCGCTGCCTGATATCGATTAACGCGCCGGATCTGTTTACGCTGACAGCCTCTTGCACGCTGCCGCATCTTGCGAAACAGAGGCTTACTGGCTGTATATGGGGATGGATTACGGGGATATCAAGCGGCGGCGCAGCCGGCTCAAGGCGATACCGGAAAGAATGAGGACCAGGCCGGCATAGGCGTTGACCCCGGGCGCCTCGCCCATCAGCGCGACGCCCAGGAATACCGCCACGACCGGGACACAGTAATTTACCAGCGACATGAAAGTGGGCCCCGCGGAACCGATGAGCTTCAGATAGGCCAGCGTCGCCAGCGCAGTGGGGCCGATGCCAATCCAGATCACGGCCCAGAATGACGCCGTGCTCGGCGTGAGCCGCCACGGCTGGTCCACCGCGAGGGCGATCGGCAGACTGATCGCTGCCGCGATGGTAATGATGGCAGCGGAGGCCACCATCACGTTACCCGCGAGCTTCACGCGCACCAGCACACTCTGCGCCGCGAAGCACATCGCGCCCGCCAGCACCGCCAGTTGGGCCAGGATGTTGCGCCCCGATCCGCCCAGCCCGGTCAGCGCCGCAGGCTCCATCAGCACCACGATCCCCACAAATCCCAGCACGAAACCCGCGACGCGGTTGCGGGTCATCCGCTCGCTGGTGACGAAGAAATGGGCCAGTACCAGCGTCGTGAGCGGCATGATCGCCATCAGGATGCCCGCAAGTGCGCTGTCTATGGCCCGCTGCCCCCACGCGATAAGCATAAACGGCAGTGAATTGCCGATGACGGCGACGATCGCATATATGAGCCAGATGCGTCCGGGCGGGGGAAAGCGGTAGCCCAGGGCGCGCACTACAGCGACGAGTATCAGCGCACCGATGATGAGCCGCGCCGCGACCAGTGTCGCGGGCGGCACTGTGGCCACCCCCAGCTTGATGAACATGAAGTTCGAGCCCCACAGCACGACCAGTGTCAGCAGTAGCGCCCAGTCTTTGAGACCATGATAATTCATTGTTTTTTACAGGCCGCGCCACATAGAAAGTGAAGGGAGAGCCATACACCACGAGACATTCATGGCAGCAAAGCCTAGCATATCGCCGGGTCGTAAGTTGCGATGCAGCCCGATCAAACGGCCGCGACTGGCTCTCGGTCGCCCCCTGATGCCCTATGCTAAAATAAGCGCCTGTTTCCATATAACAAACGACCATGGCGCTCACTCCTCTCACCGCTCTCTCCCCTCTCGATGGCCGCTATCAAGGCAAGGTCGCCGCGTTGCGCGATTATTTCAGCGAATTTGCGCTGATCCGCTTCCGCGTGCGGGTGGAGGTGGAGTGGCTCAAGGCGCTGGCGAACGAAAAAGCCATTGCGGAAGTGCCGCCGTTTTCTCCGGCGACGATCACCCAGCTCAATGCGATCGGCGCCAATTTCTCCGAGGTGGACGGCGAAGCGGTGAAGACGATCGAGGCCAAGACCAATCACGACGTCAAGGCGATCGAATATTTTCTCAAGGGCAAGCTTGTCGGCAACACCGAAATCGTCAAGGTCGCGGAATTCATCCATTTCGCCTGCACTTCGGAAGACATCAACAACCTGTGCCACGCGCTGATGGTCAAGCGCGCGCGCGACGAGGTGATGCTGCCTGCGCTGGAGCGGATCATCGAAAGGCTGGCGGCGCTGGCGCACGAGCATGCCGCTGACGCCATGCTTGCCCATACTCACGGCCAGCCGGCGTCGCCCACCACGCTGGGCAAGGAAATGGCGAACGTCGCCTGGCGCCTCGACCGCGCCCGCAAATGCATGGCGGGCGTCAGCCTTCTCGGCAAGATCAATGGTGCCGTCGGCAATTACAACGCCCATCTGGCCGCTTACCCCGAAGTGGACTGGGAGCGTTTCGCGCGTACTTTCGTCGAAAAACTGGGGCTCGAATTCAATCCGTACACCATACAGATCGAACCCCACGACGCGATCGCCGAACTGTTCGACGCCTGCGCGCGCGTCAACGCCATCCTCATCGACCTCGACCGCGATGTGTGGGGTTATATCTCTCTCGGCTATTTCAGGCAGAAGTTGAAGGACGGCGAGGTTGGCTCCTCCACCATGCCGCACAAGGTCAATCCCATCGATTTCGAGAACTCGGAAGGTAATCTCGGGATCGCCAACGCGCTGCTGAAGCACATGAGCGAAAAACTTCCCGTCTCGCGCTGGCAGCGTGATCTCACCGATTCCACGGTCCTGCGCAACATGGGCGTGGCGTTCGGGCATACATTGCTCGCCTACGACTCCTGCCTCAAGGGCCTCAACAAGCTCGAAGCCAACCGCGAGAAACTGGCGGCGGATCTCGATGCAAACTGGGAAGTCCTCGCCGAACCGATCCAGACCGTGATGCGGCGCTACGGCGTGACCGGCGCCTACGAGCGACTGAAGGAGTTGACGCGCGGTAAGGAAGGCATCACGCGCGATGCGCTGCATGCTTTCATCAGGAGCATCGCTGCACTCCCGGAGGCAGAGAAGAAGCGCCTGCTCGCGATGACGCCGGCGACCTATATCGGCAAAGCAGCCGAACTCGCAAAAAAAATCTGAGCTGCGCAGCACCGCCGTCCCGCGGTGACGGGCTTGAATTTCTTCCGTCCGCGCCCCATCTGTAATATCTCCCTTTTCAGAAGGAAATCCGCATGTCCGCACACAGCATCGTCGTCGACCTGTCCAATTTCGAGCAGGTGGTCATCGAAGGTTCGAAACAGCCCCCGGTGCTGGTCGCTTTCTGAGTGCCGTGGTGCGCGCCGTGCCGGGCGCTCAGGACGACTTGGCGCGGTGCCTCAAGTATTCCACCACGCCCGGCATGATGGAAAGAATGATGATGCCTATGATCACCAGTGACAGGTTCTGCTTGACCACCGGGATGTTCCCGAAAAAATAGCCGGCATAGGTGATCGAACCGATCCAGAAAATGCTGCCGGAAAAACTGTAAAACAGGAAACGGCCATAGCGCATGCGGCCGATGCCGGCGACAAACGGGGCGAAGGTGCGCACGATGGGTGCAAAGCGCGCGATGATAATGGTCTTTCCACCGTGCTTTTCATAAAACTGTTGCGTGCGGTCGAGATATACGGGGTTGAACGCCCACGATTTTTCGCGCCTGAACACGCGCGGCCCGAGCACGCGGCCGATCCAGTAGTTGCTGTTGTCACCCATGAATGAAGCCGCGACCAGCAGTGCGAACAACCCATGCACGTATATCGCCCCGGTGGCCGCAATGGTACCGGCCACGAACAAAAGTGAATCCCCGGGAAGAAACGGCGTGACCACCAGTCCGGTCTCGCAGAAAATGATCAGAAACAGGATCAGGTAGACCCAGACGCCGTAATTGGCCACCAGCCACTGCAGGTGGCGGTCGAGATGCAACAGAATATCGAAAAAGGTGACGAGGTATTCCAAACGGCCGTGCGCCTATACGGTTTCGGCCGCGGGTTTCTTCTCGGGCTTGACCAAATCCTCGCGCGACACGCCCAGCCACATTACGATCGGGCTCGCCACCAGCACCGACGAGTAAATGCCGAACAGGATGCCGATACTCAGCGCCAGCGCAAAGTAGAACAGCGTTTCGCCGCCGAATACCAGCATGGCCAGCACCATCAACTGGGTCGAAAAGTGGGTAATGATGGTGCGCGACATGGTCCTGGTGATGGCGTTGTCTATGACCTCCGTGACGGACGCCTTCCGCATTTTTCTGAAATTCTCCCGCACCCGGTCGAATACCACCACCGATTCGTTGACCGAATAACCGAGAATGGCGAGCACGGCGGCCAGCACCGGCAGCGAGAATTCCCACTGGAAAATCGAGAAAAACCCGAGAATGATCACCACGTCATGCAGGTTGGCGATGATCGCGGCCACGCCGAACTTCCACTCGAAACGCAGCGCCAGATAACCTATGATGCCGAGCGAGACGAACAGCAGGGCGAGCGCGCCCGCCTCGACTAGTTCCTTGCCGACCTGCGGCCCCACGAATTCGACGCGGCGCACGACCACCTTCTGCTCGTCCTTCCTGAGTTCCTGCATCACGGTTTCAGACAGCTTGGCGCTGGTCACGCCCTGCTTTACCGGCAGCCGGATCAGCACGTCGTGCGAGGTGCCGAAATTCTGCACCGAGGCATCGGTGAAGCCGAGCCGTCCGATGGTGGCGCGTATCTTGTTGAGATCGGCGGGTTGCTCGTAGGATACTTCCATCAGCGTGCCGCCGGTGAAATCGACGCCGAAACGCAGTCCCTGAGTGGACAGCGACACCACCGCGACCAGGAACGTGAGTATGGAGATCACATTGAAGATCAGCGCATAGCGCATGAACGGGATGTCGCGTTTTATTCTGAAAAATTCCATGTCAGGTTCCGTGAATCGTTAATCGTGATTCGTTAATTGTGATTCGTTAATTGTGAGACGTAAACCGTTTATCGTGAGGCTTTGAAAGCAGCTTTCGATTTACGATTCACCCTTCACCATTCACGCCTTTCCTTTTGCTTCAGCGTTCGGCTTCCACACCTGGCCGATCGAAACTTTCTCCAGCTTGCGGCGGCTGCCGTAGACCAGGTTGGCAAGGCCGCGTGAGACGACGACGGCGCTGAAAATAGAGGTGAGTATGCCCAGGCACAACACCACAGCGAAACCCTTGACTGGCCCCGAACCGAACGCGAACAGCCCTAGCCCCGCAATCAGGGTGGTGATGTTCGAATCGAGAATCGTGCCCCACGCGCGTTCATACCCGGTGTGAATGGCCGCCTGCGGCGTGTTGCCGATCCTCAGTTCGTCGCGAATACGCTCATTGATCAGCACGTTGGAATCAATCGCCATGCCTATGGTAAGCGCAATGCCGGCCATGCCGGGCAGCGTCAGAGTCGCCTGCATCATCGACAGCAGTGCCACCAAGAATAAAACGTTGGAAGCGAGCGCAACCACCGAAAATACGCCGAACAACGCGTAGTATAAAATCATAAAAACCATTATCGAGAGAAACCCGTATAACGCCGAATTAAATCCGATGCGGATGTTCTCGGCGCCTAGCGACGGGCCCACCGTGCGTTCCTCGATGATATCCATCGGCGCCGCCAGCGATCCGGCGCGCAGCAGCAACGCCAGGTCTTTGGTTTCCAAGGTGCTTTTGAAACCGCTGATCTGGAAGCGTGCGCCCAGTTCTGACTGGATGACGGGTGCGGTCAGCACATCGGGCTTGCCGCGGTCGATCAAAAGGATCGCCATGCGGCGCTTGACCGCTTCGCGTGTGACCTGCTGGAAAATGCGCGCGCCCTGGGCGTCGAGTGTGACGCTGACGATGGGCCTGTGATCCTGCGGATCAAATCCCGGCGTTGCGTCCGTGAGGCGGTCGCCGGTAATCACGACCTGCTTGCTCAGCAACAGCGGCTCTTTGACGCCATCGCGCTGCACATAAAACAGCTCGGTGCCGAACGGGACCTGGCCGCTTATCGCCTGCTGGATTTTCTGGGGATCGTAGTTTCTGGCTGCAGAATCGCCGGAGTGCGCTTCGACCATCCGCACTTCCAGCGTCGCGGTCCGCCCGAGTATGTCCTTGGCCTTCGCGGTATCCTGCACGCCAGGCAACTGCACCACCACGCGATCGGTGCCCTGCTGCTGGATGATGGGTTCGGCCACGCCCAGTTCATTGACGCGGTTTCTCAGGGTGGTGATATTCTGGTCCAGCGCGAATTTCTCGGCCTGGATTTTCGCATCGAGCTTGATCGCCGCGGCGATCAGGAACTCGCCGCCGTCATCCCGCAGCTTGAGGTCGAGATCGGGCAAAATTTTTTCGATTTCCGCCTGCCCCTTTTCGCGCATGTCGCGATCACGAAAATGAATGACAATGGTCTGGCCGTCGCGGTTGATGCCGCTGTACTGGATGCGCTTGTCACGCAGCGCGCTGCGGATGTCACCCACGAAAGCCTCGAGTTTCGTGGTCAACGCGGTTTTCATGTCGACTTGCAGAAGAAAATGCACGCCGCCGCGCAAATCCAGGCCCAGATACATCGGCAGAGCGCCGATCGCTGTCAGCCAGTTAGGGCTGTTGGACAACAGGTTAAGCGCCACCACATAATCTTCGCCGAACTTGGACTGCAGTAGATCTTTGGCCTTGAGCTGGGTGTCGGTATCGCGGAAGCGCGCCTTGACGCTGGTCGGATCCAGGAAAATCCTGTCCGCTACCAGATTACCCTGCTTGAGCGTCTCCTCGATGCGACCCATGAGCGCGGTATCGGCCTTCAGCCCGTGCTTGAGCGGCAGAACCTGCACCGCCGGCGCCTCGCCATAGAAATTGGGAAGGGTATAAAGCAACCCCACCACCAGCGAAATGACGATGAGTATGTTTTTCCAGAGCGGGTAGCGGTTCATAGGCTGACGCGAGAAAAGTGATGAGTGATGGGTAAAGAGTTATGGGCAAAAGAAGCGGGGATGCGGATCCGCTCCTCACACCTCACTCCTTACTCAATGTTTTTGATGGTGCCCTTAGGCAGCACCGTCTGGACCGCCGGGCGCTGCACATGGATCTCTACCCCGTTGGCAATTTCAAGCGTCGCGTAGTTTTCGTTGATTTTACTGATACGACCCAGCACGCCACCCGAGGTGATCACTTCGTCGCCCTTCTGCAGGGCTTCGATCATGGCCTTGTGTTCCTTGGCGCGCTTCATCTGCGGGCGAATCATCAGGAAATAGAGCACCACGAACATCAGCACGATCAACAACATGCTCTCGATGCCGCCGCCCTGTGCGCCACCCGCGGCTTGCGCCCACGCTGGACTGATTAGCATGAAAAAACCTCCGTTGTTAGGGGTTGAACAGGGCGCATGGCCCCTTAAAAAGCGTTGTATTTTAACACGATTTTCCCTGCATCTGGCTGAATTCTGCGATGAAACCGGACAATCGGCCCGCGCTTATCGCCTGCCGCAGCCCGCTCATCAGTTCCTGGTAATAATGCAGGTTATGCAGGGTATTGAGCCGCGCGCCCAGGATTTCGTTCGCCCGCTGCAAATGGTGCAGGTAAGCGCGGGTGAAATTGCGGCAGGTATAGCAGGCACACTGTTCGTCCAGCGGCCTTACCTCGTCGCGATACTGTGCGTTCCTGAGCTTGATGATGCCGTGGCGGGTGTATACCCAGCCATTGCGCGCGTTGCGGGTCGGCAGCACGCAGTCGAACATGTCGATGCCGGCTGCGACGGCCTCGACGAGGTCCTGCGGCGTGCCTACACCCATCAGATAACGCGGCTGGTCCGCAGGCAGCCGCGGCGCGGTATGTGCCAGGACGCGCGCCATTTCCTCCTTGGTCTCGCCCACGGACAGGCCGCCGATGGCGTAGCCGTCGAAACCGATGTCGATCAATCCTGCCAGCGACTCGTCGCGCAGACTTTCATACATGCCGCCCTGCACGATGCCGAACAAGGCATTCGCATTGCCTTCGTGGGCGCGCTTTGAGCGATCGGCCCAGCGCAACGACAGTTCCATCGAAGCTCGCGCCTCATTCTCGGTCGCCGGATAGGGCGTGCACTCGTCGAACACCATGACGATGTCGCTGTTGAGCACCTTCTGGATGCGCATCGATTCCTCGGGCGACAGAAAGCACGGATCGCCGTTGACCGGCGACTGAAACTTGACGCCCTCTTCCGTAATTTTGCGCAGTTCGCCCAGGCTGAATACCTGGAAGCCGCCGGAATCGGTGAGTATGGGGCCGCCCCAGCCCATGAACCGGTGCAACCCGCCATGCGCGGCAATGACATCGAGCCCGGGCCGCAGCCACAGATGAAAAGTGTTGCCGAGCACGATCTGCGAGCCGTTCTCGACCAGTTCCGCCGGGCTCATCGCCTTGACGGTGCCGTAGGTGCCCACCGGCATGAACGCCGGTGTGTCGACCTCGCCATGCGCGAGCTTGAGTCGCCCGCGGCGCGCCTGGCCGTCCTGATGGAGTAATTTGAATTCCATGCGTCTCAGTCCGCGGTCAATCGCCGATTGCAAAAAACGTTGATCATCCGGCGCGCGGTGGTTGTAATGACATGCGTGTTGCCATCATGCCTATCCAGCTCTGGTTTGGTCATTATCGATTCTCTTGGCGGTCTTGGCGGTCTTGGCGGCTAATGATTCTGCCGTTCAATCAACATCGCATCGCCATAGCTGAAGAAGCGGTAGCGTTGTTCAACCGCATGCCGGTACGCGCGCCGGATATTATCCATGCCGCCGAAAGCCGACACCAGCATCATCAGCGTGGATTTCGGCAAATGGAAATTCGTGAGCAGCCGATCGACAATGCGAAAGCGGTATCCGGGCATGATAAACAGCCGGGTGTCGCCAAAGCCGGCCTTGAGTTCCCCGCCTGCGGCCGCGGTCTCGAGCGCGCGCAGGCAGGTTGTGCCCACCCCCACGACGCGCGCGCCCTCGCACCCGGCTTGCGCGATGGCATCGACCGTTTCCTGAGGCACGTGGTACCACTCGCTGTGCATCTCGTGCTCGGCCAGGTTCTGCACCCGCACCGGCTGGAATGTGCCCGCCCCCACGTGCAGGGTGACATAAGCGAGATGCACACCGCGTTCGCTCAGCGCCGAGAGCAGCGCCTCGTCGAAATGCAGCCCCGCAGTGGGCGCGGCCACCGCGCCCGGTTCGCGCGCGTAAACCGTCTGGTAACGCGCCTCGTCCTCGATCTGCGCCGCGCGCGTGATGTAGGGCGGCAGCGGCACGCTGCCATTGCGTTCCAGCAACTGGAACACGTTGTCGCAGCCCTCGAAGCGCAACTTAAAAAAATCATCATGCCGCCCAAGCACAGTGGCCTCGATGCCCTCGCCCAGTATGAGCATGCTGCCCTCGCGCGGCGGGTGGCTCGCGCGCACCTGCGCATAGGCATGGTTGCCGCTCAGCACGCGCTCGATCAGCACTTCGATACTGCCGCCGGTCTGCTTGCGGCCGGTCAGCCGCGCCTTGATGACGCGCGTATTGTTGAACACCATGACATCACCGGGGGAAACCAGATCGACGACGTCGCGGAACATGCGGTCGGTAAGGGCGCCGTTCGCGCCGTCCAGGTGCAGCAGCCGGCTCGCGCCGCGTTCCGCCGCAGGGGTCTGCGCAATCAGTTCCTGCGGCAGTTCAAAATCGAAATCGTCAAGTCGCATCGCGCGGATTATACGCGAGCATGCTATGGCCGCTGTTGCGGCCCGTCCTCGTAATGCGCGATAATTCGCCTCTGCCCTGTATAGCCGGGATGGCGGAATTGGTAGACGCACGGGACTCAAAATCCCGCGGTGGCAACACCATGGGGGTTCGATTCCCCCTCCCGGCACCACGGATTTCAGTGAAGACATAACCTTTAGGTTATGTCGAAACTAAAATCTCGTGCCAGTAACGGTGCAAGGGTTCATCACCTCCCCACACCAAAGATTTCAGTGAAGACTAACCTTCAGGTTCTGTCGTAACTAAAATCCCGTGCCAGTAACGGTGCGAGGGTTCATCACCTCCCCACACCAAAGATTTCAGTGAAGACTAACCTTCAGGTTACGTCGAAACTATAATCCCGTGCAGGTAACGGTGCGAGGGTTCACCTCCTCCCGGCACCAGCTTATCCGGCCCTAAGGCACCAGGCGCCGGCTTTACTTCTTGCCCATACCCTCGCGCATCATCGGCACCAGCACCTTGTCGAACGCATCGTTCCAGGCCTGGCTGGCTGCCGGCACCCAGCGTATGCCAAGATGTTCTCCGAGCACCTCGAGAAACACCTCCTTGAAGTTATCGAAGTCATGCTGCTTGAGATCGTAGGCCACGTGCTCGGCGCCCAGCCGGTGCATATGCGGCGCGATGACAGTCTGGTCCTCGGACAGCTTGGCCATTAGCGCCAGGGTTTGCACCATTTTGTCCAGATGCGAGGCTTTCAGTGTCTGTGGAAAGAACTTGCGATAGCCGGGAAAGCGCCCGAAAAACCTTTCGTAAAAAGTTTCGACAAATTCTGACTGCCGATTGCCAAGCGCATACCAGGTTTCAGCGATGATTTCGGTATTCATTACATTTTCCTCAACTATGACTAACGGATTAATACTTCGACGTTATCGATGAGCCGCGTTGCGCCAAGGCGCGCCGCGGCGAGAACGACGATCTCGCGATCATCGGCCTGCGGCGGCTGCAGATCGGCCTGGCGGCGCACGGTGACGTAATCGGGTTTCCAGCCATGGTCCGCGAGTTCAGACATGCTGTGCAGTTCAATGCGCTGGAAATCACGCGCGCCGCCCATGATTTCATCGTGGGCGCGGGCGAGCACCTGATGTAACCGCGGCGCCTCGCGGAGCTCTTCCGGCGTAAGATAGTTGTTGCGCGAAGACAGCGCCAGCCCGTCGGGCGCGCGCACCGTCTCGGCCGGAATGATTTCGATCGGCAGCGCAAACTGCTGCACCATGTCGCGCAACACGATGTACTGCTGATAGTCCTTCTTGCCGAAAATCGCCGAGTGCGGCGACACCATGTTAAAGAGTTTGAGCACCACCGTCGCCACGCCCCGGAAATGTCCCGGACGCGCTTCGCCGTCTAGAATATGCTGCAGGTCGGAAGGTTCGACCACGAAGGTCTGCGGTTCGGGATAGATTTCGCGCTCATCGGGCGCGAACACCACGTCGACGCCGGCCGCCTTGAGTTTGGCGCAATCGGCCTCCAGCGTGCGCGGATAGCGGTCGAAGTCCTCGCGCGGCCCGAACTGCAGGCGGTTGACGAAGATGCTGACCACCGTGCACGCCGCACGCGGCTTGGCGACATTAATCAGCTGGATATGCCCGTCATGCAGGTTGCCCATGGTCGGCACGAACACGTTGTTGGGCACGCGTTGCAGGCGTTCGCGCAAAGCGGCGACGGAATGAATGATGTCCATGAGAGTGCAGGATTCAGCGATGAGGATTCAGAATCAAGTTTGTCCGATGCATTACGAATTATAGCCGCTGAATCCTGAATCCCGAATCCCGAATCCTGAAGTCAAAACGAGTGCTCGGGCCCGGGGAACGTCCGGGCTTTCACTTCCTTTACGTACATTTCGACTGCGCCTTGGATGCTGCCCGCGGCGCGCATGAAGTTCTTGACGAATTTCGCCTTCTTGCCGGGATAGACATCAAGCATGTCGTGCAGCACCAGCACCTGGCCGTGGCAATCCGGGCCGGCGCCTATGCCTATCGTCGGCATATTGTTCGTGGCAGCCGTGATCTCGCGCGCCAGTGCCGCCGGCATCGCTTCAAGCACGATCATGCCGGCGCCCGCCTGCTCCAGAAGCTTCGCCTCTTCGAGCAACCGCTCGGCGTCAGTCTGACTCCGGCCCTGTACTTTGTAACCGCCAAACTGATTGACCGACTGGGGCGTGAGCCCGATGTGGCCGCATACCGGTATGCCGCGCGCCGTGAGAAATTCGATGGTCTCCAGCATCGGGCTGCCGCCCTCCAGCTTCACCATCTGCGCTCCCGCCGCCATGATTTCCGCGGCGTTGCGGAAGGTTTCCTGCGGCGAGATCTGGAACGTGCCGAACGGCAGGTCGCCGATGATGAACGCGCGCTTGGCGCCGCGTGCCACACATGCGGTGTGATAAACCATGTCCCGCTGGGCTACCGGCAGCGTCGTATCGTGGCCCTGCAGCACCATGCCCAGCGAATCCCCGATAAGAATCGACTCTACACCGGCCCCCTCGACCAAGGCGGCAAAGCTGGCGTCATAGGCGGTCAGCATCGCAATCCTGTTGCCTTCCTGCGCCATTTTCTGCAGGTTATTCAAGGTAATACGCATATAAACCCCTTTTTTACCGCAGAGACGCAAAGGCGCGGAGAAAAACAAACCCGAGCTCGATTCGATAAAACCCTCGAAAATCTAACTTTTATCTGCTGTATTTGCCAATGCCTATCTTTGCGTTTTCTCTGCGCCTTCGCGTCTCTGCGGTTCCGTTGTTCTTTTAGCTAACTTCCGAGGCTGAAGAACTCGCGCGGCCCGCGCATCGCGTCGATGCGCTGCAACAATAAAGCAAAATCGGCTTCCGAATCAACAAAGTTCAGATTTTCCGAATTCACGATCAGCAGCGGTGCGGCGGAATATTGGTAAAAATACCGGGTGTAGGCGTCCGCCAGCCGCACCAGGTAATCGTCCGATATGTTCTTTTCATAGCTGGCACCCCGGCGCTGCACGCGCTCGATCAACGTCTCGGATGTCGCCTGCAGATATATGACCAGGTCAGGGAGCAGCGCCTGCGGCTTGAGATGATCGTAAATCTGCTGATAAAGACGCAGTTCGTCATCGTTCAGGGTCAGGCGCGCGAACAGCGGGTCCTTGTCGAGCATGAAATCTGAAATGGTCCGCTGCTCGAACAGGTCGGACTGGTTTAGATCCTGCACCTGGTTCGCGCGCTGGAACAGGAAGTAGAGCTGGGTCGGCAACGCGAAGCGCGCCGAGTCCCGATAAAAACCCGCCAGAAACGGATTGGCCGCCGGATCCTCAAGCAGGGGAACGCCGCCGCAGCGTTCACTCATGACACGCGCGAGACTGGTTTTGCCGGCACCGATCGGGCCTTCGATCACGATGTAGCGGTACTTGTCCGGCAAAAGTGCGGTCGTCATGCCTGCACACCGGTAAGAACGGTGATGCCGGAAGCACCCACGCTTTTCAACAGTTCTCGAACGCTGCCATGCCCGGGAACCACAGTTTCAGGGGCGATCTCGGCAAGCGGCACGATCACAAACGCGCGCTCATGCATGCGTGGATGCGGGATGGTCAGTCCCGGCTCGTGCAACGCAAGGTTGCCGTAAAGCACAATGTCGAGATCCAGGGTGCGCGGCGCGTTGGGAAAATCGCGCACCCGCCCATGGCGCAATTCAATCGCGAGCAAAGCTTCGAGCAAGTCACGCGGTTGCAGGCCGGTTTCAATCTGCGCCACGGCATTGACGAAATCAGGTTGATTGCTATAGCCAACAGGCGCACTGCGATACAGGGAAGAACAGCTGACGAGATGCGTCTGCGGCAGACCCGCGAGTTCGCGGATACCCGCCTCGACCTGCAGTTCGGGTTGGTCGAGATTGGCGCCCAGCGCGATGAATAAAGTTTGTTTCAGTTTCAAGTTTCAAGTTATTTAACCGCCGCGGCGGTTTCATTCATGATTCCGCCTTCGCTGCACCGCCGGGTTTGCGGCGGCGGCGCTTGCGGCGCGGCTTCGGCTCCGCATCCGCGGTCAGCAAGTTCTCACGCCCGGTTTCATCCGCGTCCTGGAAGCGGGTCCACCACTCGCCGATGGCCGGCTCGACTTCGCCGCTCTCGCAGCGCAGCAGCAGAAAATCGTAGGCGGCACGAAATCGCGGATGTTCGAGCAACCGGTACGGGCGGCGCCCGGAACGCTGCAGCAGGCGCGGTTGCAGCGCCCAGATTTCCTTCATGTCGGTGCCGAAACGGCGCGGAATCGCGAGTTTTTCGGCCTGCACCTCGCTGACCTGCTCCATCGCCTGGTAGAGCGCGGGGATACCCCGCACGCCCTTGGCTTCTATGATTTTCCACGCCGCCAGCACTTCGTGCCACAACAGGGAGGCAAACAGGAAGGCAGGGGACACCGGCTTGCCGGCCCGCACGCGATCATCGGTGTTCTTCAGCGCCAGCATCACGAAACGCTTGCCCATAGGCTGCTCCAGTATCACGTCGAGCAATGGCAGCAGACCGTGATGCAACCCTTCCTTGCGCAGTTTGGTCACGCACTCGGTGGCGTAACCCGAGAGCAGCAGTTTCAGCATCTCGTCGAACAGACGCGACGGCGGCACATTGTGCAGCAGGTCGGCCATCGCGCGTATCGGCTTGTGCGTCCCGGCTTCGATATCGAGCCCGCAACTGGCTGCGAAACGCACGGCGCGCAGCAGGCGCACCGGATCCTCGCGGTAGCGTTGACCGGGATCCCCTATCATGCGCAGCCGCCGTTTTTTGAGGTCAGCCACACCACCGTGATAATCCCAGATTTCCTGCGTTGCCGGATCATAGAACAGCGCATTGATGGAAAAATCGCGCCGCGTCGCGTCCTGCTGCTGGTTGCCGAACACGTTGTCGCGAAGGATGCGGCCGTGTTCGTCAGACACGCGCGCGGCCACATCTTCGGCGGCATCGCCGCCGCGGAACGTCGAGACTTCTATCGTATCCGCACCGCACATGACATGGACCAGCCGGAACCGCCGGCCGATGATGCGCGAGCGGCGGAACAGGCGGCGCACGTCTTCGGGCGTGGCGTTGGTGGCAACGTCATAATCCTTGGGTTCGCGCCCGAGCAACAGGTCCCGCACCGCGCCGCCGACGATGAACGCAGCGAAATGATGGTGCTGCAGCGTCTGCGTGGTCTTGAGCGCGCACGAACTGATGCGCTCGCGGGCAACGCCGTGCGTTTTGAAGGCGACGATCTTTGGCTGCACGGCCTTGAACATCCGGCCGGAGAAAACCTTGCCGAAGAATTTTTTAATCATCTGGTTCCGGGTTGGGTGCCGAAACAAATTGAGCGGCGTTTCATAGTGTTGCCACCGCCCCAATTCGCAGGCGGTGAATTATACAACGGGCAGGAAATAACGACCTGCGCCCAGGGCAAACTCCTGCAACCGGCAGCCGTAGAGCTGTTCCAGACTGACGCGGTCGAGCACCTCGGCCGCCGCCCCGGCGCGCACCTTGCCATCGTCATGAATCAGCAGCGCATGGGTGCAAAAACGCCCGGGCCACAACGTATCGTGCAACACCATCATCACTGCCCTGCCCTGTTCCCGCGCGAGGCGCTGGAACAGCATCAACGCCGCGCCTTGGTGGCGCAGGTCGAGGTGCTGCAGCGGCTCGTCGAGCAGAAACAGTCGCGGCGCCTGCGCCAGAATCTGGGCCATGCGCGCGCGTTGCCGTTCGCCACCTGAAAGCGTCATGTAGCGCCGCGCCTTAAACCCGGCAAGCCCGACTTCGTCCATGGCTGCGCTCGCGGCCTGCTCATCCTCGCTGCTCCAGCCCAACCACGAGTGCGCATGAGGGAAACGACCAAGCAGAACATAGTCGAGCACACTGCCCCAAAATACGGCGTCCTCCTGCTGCAGCAGTACACCGATCTCGCGCGCACGCTGCCTGCTGTCACCGGAAGCCAGGGGTTCGCCGTTGAGCAACACCGTACCGCGCTCGCACGGACCCAGGCCGCTCAGTGCGTGAATCAGTGTCGTCTTGCCGCTGCCGTTCGCGCCGAGTATCGCCCACACCTGCCCGGGCGCCACGGTGAAGTTCAAGTCACGGCACAGCACGCGACCGGGGACGCTCAGCGTGATCGAATCAGCACTTAGCATCAGCGGCGCCTGCCCAGCAATAGCAGCATGCCCGGTACGCCGAGCAGCGCGGTCAACACGCCCACCGGCAACTGCTGCGGCGCCAGCACGGTGCGCGCCAGCGTGTCGGCCACCGTCAGAAAGGTGCCGCCCAGCAACACCGCCAGCGGCAACAACTGGCGATGGTTCGCAACACCCAGCAACCGGACCGCATGCGGGATCAGCAGGCCGACAAAGCCGATTGCGCCGCCGAGCACGACTGCGGCGACCGTGGCCAGCGCAGCGCTAAAAAAAATCCCGAGTTGCAGCGGCGCCGCAGCCACGCCCAGCGACTGTGCCTTGAGTTCGCCCAGCCCGAGCAGGTCAAGCCGGGTCGCGTGCGCGATGCCCAGCGCCGTCAGTCCCGCAAGAAAGAGGAACGCCCATGACGGATCCCCGGCATATGAAAGATCTCCCATCAGCCAGAACAGCATGCCCTGTACCTGCGCCTGGGGTGCGGTCACCAGCACCAGGCTGATCAAGGCCGATAATCCCGTGGATAGCACGACGCCGGTCAACAGTATCCGGTAGACATTCCAGTCGCCGCGCCGAAAACTCAGGCCGAAGACGACGGCAATGGCGGAAATTGCGCCGGCGAGTGCCGCCGCGTTCATCAACGCAGCGCCCGCGCCCAGCGTCAGCGCGATGAGCGCACCCAGCGAGGCGCCGCCCGACACCCCCAGGATATAAGGATCTGCGAGCGGATTACGCAACAGCACCTGCAGCAGTGCACCGGACAGGGCAAGCAGTCCGCCGCAGGCGAAAGCCGCCAAGGCGCGCGGCATGCGCAGCTGCCAGATCACATCATGCACGACGCCGGGCACGGGGAAAAAAACGCTGTCGAGTACCTGCTGAGCCGCAATAGGGAAGGTGCCAAACAACAGCGCGGCGAACAGGCTGGCCACGGCGGCCGCCAAGAATGCGAATATTAGTGGCAGCGGTCGGCTCATGTTGGTTTCATGTTCAAAGTTCAAAGTTCATAGCTGAAAATCGCGGGAAGTGTACGTGATCCGGTAACCGGAAACCTGGAACTTGGAACATGGAACTTAAGCTAGGCTGAGAATCGGCCAGCCGCTGCGTTCGGCGTGCGCGCGCAGCGTGGCATCGGGATCGACCGCCACCGGGTTTGTGACGCGCTCCATCAGCGGCAGATCGTTGTGGGAATCGCTATAGAACCAGGATGCGCTGAATGACGCCAGCGGCCGGCCCTGCGCTGCGAGCCAGTCATCGAGGCGCGCGACCTTGCCCTCGCGAAAACACGGCGTACCGAGCACGTTGCCGGTGAACTCGCCGGCGCGCTGTTCGGGTTCGGTTGCGATCAGATGCTCGATGCCGAACTCGCGCACGATAGGCGCCGTCACAAAGCTGTTGGTCGCGGTGATCACCACCCGCAGATCGCCGCTGTGGCGCGCGACGAGCGAGCGGGCGCTGGCGCGGATCATGGGCGCAATCTTGCGCGCCATGAATTCACGGTGCCAGCCATCGAGCACCGCGCGCGAATGACGCGACAGGGGCTTCAATTGAAAGTCGAGAAACTCCAGGATATCGAGCGTGCCGGCCTTGTACTGATCGTAGAAGTCCTGATTGCGCGCTTCATACACTTCGCGATCAAGCACGCCCTGCTCGATCAGGAACTGCGCCCATTCGAAATCGCTGTCGCCGGCAAGCAGCGTATTGTCCAGATCAAATAATGCGAGATTCACGAAAAACACTCTCTAGAAAACATCCGAAGAATCCGAAGATATTGCCACAGAGAACACAGAGGAAAAACGGGTCATCATATTGCCATTACTCCGCAAATTACAGAACTCGGGGATTCAGGCTCTTGATGGTTTCTCTGTGGCCTCCGTGTACCCCTCGGAGGGGGTATCAAAAAGAATTTTCTGTGGCTGTTTTTAATCTTCTTTTCCGGCATTCGGCGACGGCGCAGCCTGCAGCAGTTCCCGCACCAGCGGTACCGTGATCTGGCGCTTGGTCTCCAGCGAATGGCGGTCCAGCGCATCGAGCATCGCCAGCAGCGTAGGCAGGTCGCGGCGCACGTGATGCAGCAGATAATTGCAGACGTCACCCGATAGTCTGAAACCGCGGCCCTCGGCATGGATCATCAGCGCCTGCGTTTTTTCCTCGTCGCTCAACGCGTGCACCTGATAGACCAGTCCCCAGCCCAGCCGCGTCACCACATCTTCGCGCAGTTTCAGTTGCACCGGCGGCGCATTGCCGCTTACCAGCAGCATTGCACCACGCTCTCGCATCTCATTGTATATATTGAATAATTCTATCTGCGCCGGATCATTGAGACTATCGACATCGTCAACCGCAACACAGTCCATCAATGCCACATCCGATGCAAACCGGGTCGCGCCTGAAGCGGAAACGTAGGCTGCACTCGCTACGGCAGATTGCGCCGCCGCCACCGCGCTTTTCAGCAAATGAGTGCGGCCGCTGCCCGCCAAGCCCCAGATATAAATAAAACGTTCCCGGGTTTCGCCGGCAGAAAAACGCCGCATCTGCTGCAATAGTTCCGCGTTGCGTCCGGCCACGAAGTTGTCGAACGTGGGCGATGGATTGACGGCTAAATCAAGAGCCAGTTGCTTCATGGCGCGGGGTGCAGCGCAAGCAACCACAGATCGTCAGAACGCGGGGGTTCCATTTACGGTAAAATCCAGTTCAGCTACAGAGGGTTCTTTTTAATACCCCCTTAAGGGGTGCACAGAGGGACGGAAGTGTTTTTTTCGGATAATCCCACTATCCCTATGTATCTTAGCCCAATTCAACAATGCATCCGTATTTTTTCGCACTGATCTGCACGGCCAGTCTTTTTATGTTCCGGGGTACTCGACTTGTCTAATCCGAAGCAACCGCAACCGCTCACCTACCGCGATGCCGGCGTCGACATGGCTGCCGGCGATCAACTGGTCGAAAACATCAAACCCTATGCCCGGCGCACGCAGCGCCCCGGCGTGCTCGCCGGCATCGGCGGCTTCGGCGCGCTGTTCGAAATATCGCGCAATTACCGCGAACCGGTGCTGGTTTCGGGCACCGATGGCGTGGGCACCAAGCTGAAACTGGCTTTCCAGCTCGATCGTCACGACACCATAGGCATAGACCTGGTGGCAATGAGCGTCAACGACATCCTGGTCCAGGGCGCCGAGCCGCTGTTTTTTCTCGATTACTTTGCCTGCGGCCAACTCGATGTCGCCACTGCGACCCAGGTGGTCAAGGGCATCGCCGCCGGGTGCGAACAGGCGGGCTGCGCGCTGATCGGCGGCGAAACCGCCGAGATGCCCGGCATGTATGCCACCGGGGAATACGACCTCGCCGGCTTCGCTGTCGGCATCGTGGAAAAAAACAAAATCATCGACGGCTCGACGATCGCGGAAGGCGATATCGTGCTGGGGCTGGCTAGCAGCGGCGCCCACTCCAACGGCTATTCCCTGATCAGAAAAATCATCAGCGCCCGCGACGTGGACCTGTCGACGAAACTAGACGGCAAAACATTGGGTGATTTAATACTTGAACCAACGCGCATTTACGTGAAGCCGCTGTTGAAATTGATCAGGGAAGCGAACGTCAAAGGCCTCGCACACATCACCGGCGGCGGGTTGGTGGAGAACATCCCGCGCGTGCTGCCGGAAACCCTGACCGCGCGCCTCGACGCCGGGACATGGACCATGCCGCCACTGTTCAACTGGCTGCAGAAAACAGGCAATGTATCCAGCCGGGAGATGCATCGCGTGTTCAATTGCGGCATCGGCATGGTGGTGATCGTCGGCCCCGACCAGGCGGTGGCGGCGGAAGCAATGCTGCGCGAAGCAGGCGAAACGGTATCGCGCATCGGCGTGATACGGCGTCGCGGCGACGGCGAGCCGCAGACTCAGGTGATTTAAGGAAGCAAGTTTGAGCGAAAAACGCATCGTCATCCTGATCTCCGGCCGCGGCAGCAATATGGACGCGATCTTCAGGGCTGACATCCCGTTGCGGATTGCAGCCGTGATCAGCAACAATCCCGACGCTGCGGGGCTGCAAACTGCGCGCAGTCGCAATATCGCAACCGCGGTGGTCGATCACCGTCAGTTTTCCAGTCGAGTCGATTTCGACGACGCCCTGGCGACCGCCATCGACAGCTATCACCCCGGCCTGGTGGTGCTGGCCGGTTTCATGCGCATACTCGGTGATGCTTTCGTGACGCGCTACAGCGGACGCATGCTCAACATCCATCCCTCGTTGCTGCCGGCTTTCCCCGGACTGCACACCCACCGCCGCGCGATTGCGGCAGGCGCGCGCATACACGGCTGCACCGTACACTACGTGACCCCGGAACTCGATCACGGCCCCATCGTCATACAGGCCGCGGTGCCAGTACTAGCCGACGACACCGAGGACACACTCGCTGAACGCGTGCTGAGCGAGGAGCACCGCATCTATCCGCAGGCCTTGCGCTGGTTCAGCGAAGGCCGGCTCGCACTGACCGCAGATGACAAGGTCGAGATAAAACAGGCGCAAGCCGCATCCGGAGCACTGCTCGCGCCGCCACTGGAATCCTGAATGGCCCGTTTTTGGACCCTGATTCTGAGCGTTGCACTGGGTACGCCTCTGGTAGGCGCGCATTCTCCGGCGCGCGCAGCGGCACCCGCCGCCATCAGCGCAAGTTACGATATCAGTTTCAACGGCCTGCAAATCGCAGTGACCCAGGAACACTTCGAAGCGACCGATAACACCTATCGCATTGTTAGTGAAAGCAATGCAGTTGGCCTGTTCGCGTCGTTCCGCAAGGATACGGCCACGCTCATCAGCAGCGGCCAGCTGCTCGAAACCGGTCTGCGGCCGGAACTTTTCGAGGGCAATGACAAAAATGACGGCTCGCGCCGGGTGTCCGCCCGCTTCGACTGGGAAAAGGAACGCCTGACGCTCAATCATGAGGGCAGGACAGAAACGGCGCGACTGGCCCCCGGGACACAGGACCGTATTTCCCTCCTGTATCAATTCATGTTCGTCGCATTCGATGGACTCAGGCATTTCGATGTGATGATGACCAATGGCCGCAAGCTGGACCAGTACCGCTATCTGATCACGCCTGATGTCGAAATCGATACACCGCTGGGCCGAATGAAGACGCTGCATCTCGTAAAGCAGCGGCAACCCGACGAAAGTGCGACGGAGGTCTGGCTCGCGCTGCAGCACCATTTTTTCCCGGTCAAAGTGCTGATTGTCGAAAAAAACGGCTCGCGCTACGAACAGAACATCACGAATCTCGAACTGGGGCCGCAGCAGCTCAAGCCGTGACTGCCGCGTCCACGCGCCGCTGTTTCATCGCCGTAGCACTGTCGCTGCTGCTGCATTTCCTCGCTTTTTCCGGTGCGTGGCTGGATATCCCGCGGACCCGCCCCCCAGTCCCGCCGCTGGAAGCGCGGCTCGTCAGTGCACCGCCCCCGACGGTTGCACGGCCTCCCCAACCGCAGCCCAAACCCCGACACACACCAGTGCGCCGCACTGCGCCACCAGCGCCTGCACCGCCTGTGGCAGCCACCACCACCGCGACGCCATTCATGCTACCGCCACCCGCGGCGCCGGAACCGGTTGCGGAATCTGCAGCACCTGCGGCAGTGCAGGAACAACCGGCGCCAGCAACACAAGCACCGGTCGCGCCGCCGCGCAGCCTGCCCAAAAAAGGCCGCATCACCTACACCCTGTTCCTCGGCAGAGAAAGATTCAGCGTCGGGACAACCGTACAGTCGTGGGAAATTGATGCCGGTGACTACATACTCGGCAGCGTCTCGGAAACCACCGGCATCGCGGATTTATTTGCCTCACAACATCTCAATTCCCTGAGCAAGGGAAAAATTACGGCCGGCGGCCTGCGTCCCGAGACCTTTCTGATGAGCCGCAAGCGCCGCGGCGAAATCGAGGCGTCTAAAGCGAATTTTGAATGGGACAGTGGTCAGATCTCCCTGGGCAGGGTGCCTGTTCGGCACACGGACAAGCTTCCCGCAGGCAGCCAGGACATACTCAGCTTCATGTATCAGCTGGCGCTCGCACCGCCGCCACCAGGTCGGCTGCGTCTGCCTATCACCAATGGCGCCAACCTCGACAGCTACGAGCTCGAAGTGCTGCCGGAGGAAAACATAGAGACCGCGCTCGGCACGCTGAAGTCGCTGCCGATCAGGCAGGTGCGGCGCCCGGGAGAGGAAAGCATAGAGATCTGGCTGGCCACGGAATACCGCCATCTGCCGGTAAAAATTCGCTTTATAAACCGCGAAGGAGAGCAGTCCGGTGAGCAGTTGGTGAACGAAATTCGTATCAGCGAAGAATAAGCGCCCATTAACCCGCCATCTCTTGGTGCAGCAGCACCGATCCCTGATATTCTCGGCCTTTTGCAGCAGCTAAATTTATGACCATACATTCCGGCCAACTGGACGCCGCGGCCGATGTGCTGCGCATAGTCCTGAAATTCGAGCAACCGGCAGATTCGGTGCTGAGCAATTTTTTTCGCAGTCATCGCAATCTCAGCCAGCATGATCGCGCCTTCGTTGCCGAGTCGGTTTTTGGTGTGCTGCGGCGCAAGCGGCTGGTCGATCACCTGAACAAGGATGACTCGCCGCGGCGCGTGCTGCTCGCCTATCTGACGCGCGTGGCGGGCATCAGCATGCGCGAACTCAGTGCAGCGCTCAGGGAAGACGAAGCCGGTTGGCTGGCCCGCCTCAAAGCCGCAGCAATCGGAGATCTGCCGCTCGCGGTGCAGGCGGACTTGCCGGACTGGCTGGTCGAACGCCTGGCGCTGCAGATGCCTGAAGCGGATATCCTCGCGTTAGGACGCGCGCTGCAACAGCCGGCGCCGCTCGATCTGCGGGTCAACACGCTGCGCGCCGATCGCGATACGGTCCTGCGCCGGCTTGCGGAAACCGGCATCGAAGGTGTCGCCACGCCTTATTCATCTCTGGGTATCCGGGTAAAAGGCAAACCCGCGCTCAATCGTCATCCGCTGTTTCTGGACGGCAGCATCGAAGTTCAGGACGAAGGCAGCCAGTTGCTGGGCTTTCTGGTCGCACCGAAGCGCCATGAGCTGATCGTCGATTTCTGCGCCGGCGCCGGTGGCAAGACGCTGATGCTCGGCGCCATGATGCAGTCGCAGGGACGCATTTACGCATTCGATGTGTCGGAAAAACGCCTGGCGCGCATGAAGCCACGGCTCAAGCGCTCAGGGTTGTCCAATCTGCACCCGCAGCTGATTCAGAGCGAGAACGATGCCCGGGTCAAGCGGCTCGGCGGTAAAATCGACCGCGTGCTGGTCGATGCACCGTGCAGCGGACTCGGCACGCTGCGCCGCAATCCCGATCTGAAATGGCGCCAGTCGCCGCAGGCCGTAGCCGAACTTAAAGTCAAACAGGCGGCCATTCTCGACTCCGCGGCACGGCTGCTCAAACCGGGCGGACGCCTGGTCTATGCCACCTGCAGCCTCCTCGCCGAAGAAAACCAGGACATCGTGGCCGCTTTTCTGGCCAGCCATCCTCAGTTCGCGCTTCTGGACTGCGGTGAAATTCTCAAGCAACACCAGATCTCGCTCAAAACCGGTTCCTATCTGCAACTGTGGCCGCAGATTCACGGCACCGATGGCTTTTTCGCCGCAGCGCTGGAACGCACGGGTTAGGGCCTGTCAACCATTACGACATGGCGCGACGGAGACGATTTGGGTTCAGGGCCAGGAGGCCCAGCGCAAAGTGCGCATTCTCGGCGGCGTAACATTACCCGCCAGCAAGCCATAAACCGCTTTTTCAAATACTGCATTACCGTATCACGTCGACGGCACGCGGCGGCTCTGTCTGATAATCGTACCGGTGCGTGTTTATTATCAATACAATCATTGCGTTATAAAACATGGTCGGTTTAGATTTGCAAAATCCGCAGCGGAGAAAAAGCTTTGCCGAATCAATGAACTTCAGTACACTGACCAGATCAAATAAGGTTGAATCAAACTAGGAGCGTTATGTTTACAGGGTTTTTTGATCTGCCGTGGTGGGGATATATCGTTTACACACTGGCTGTTACCCACGTCACGATTGCCGCAGTGACTATTTTCCTGCACCGTCACCAGGCCCATCGCGCGCTTGAACTGCATCCCCTGCCCAGCCATTTCTTCCGCTTCTGGCTGTGGCTGACCACCGGCATGCTGACCAAGACCTGGACTGCGATCCATCGCAAGCATCACGCCAAGTGCGAGACGGCGGAAGATCCGCACAGCCCGCAGATTTTCGGCATCAATAAAGTGTTGTGGGAAGGCGCTGAACTCTATCGCCAGGAAGGCCAGAACCAGGAAACGCTTGAGCGCTATGGTCACGGCACGCCGGACGACTGGCTCGAGCATCACGTTTATAACCACGACCGTATCGGCATCTGGTTGATGATGGCGATCAACGTTGCGCTTTTCGGGCCCATCGGGGTGTCGATCTGGGCCGTGCAGATGCTGTGGATCCCGCTGACGGCTGCGGGTGTCATCAACGGCATCGGTCACTACTGGGGCTATCGCAATTTCCAGCCTGACGATGCCAGCGCCAATGTTGTGCCGTGGGGCATATTGATAGGCGGCGAGGAACTGCACAACAACCACCACGCCTATCCTACCTCAGCACGGCTGTCGAACCGCTGGTACGAGTTCGACCTCGGCTGGCTCTACATCCGCATATTCGAAACGCTCGGACTGGCGCAGGTCAAGAAAATCGCACCCGCGGTTGTGATTGATACCGCCAAGACGCACTGCGACCTCGCCACACTGCAGGCTGTGATCACGCATCGCTACGAAGTGCTTGCCAAGTATACGAAATCACTGCGCCGCACCTGCGCCGGGGAGATAAACGGACTCAAATCACGCGCGGTTAACGTCGATCTCGCCGCGCTCAAGCACTGGCTGCGCATCGATGCCGGCGCGCTGCCCGTCAAGGAACGCGCCAGGCGTGACGAAGTGCTGAATCACAGCAAGGTGCTGAAGACGATTTACACCATGCGCGATGAACTGGCAGCGGTATGGCAGCGCTCGAGCGCGTCCAAGGAACAACTGCTGCTGCAACTCGAGGACTGGTGCCGGCGCGCCGAGGCCAGCGGCATCGTCGCTCTTCAGGAATTCTCCCGCAGGCTGCGCTGCTACGCTTAACGCAGATTTACCCTCATCGCTTTCAAACGGAATTTTGGCTCCGACTTAACGCGGTCAGCACTACACCCGGACCGCATTAGTCTTCACCGCAACAAGCTGCGACGCAGCGTGTTGTCCCGCAGGCTGCGCTGCTACGCCTGACATCGGGAATCGGGAATCGAGTCTAGCGTAACCCCTCTGAAACCATAAAATAAGCCCGCATCAAGCGGGCTTTTTTTGCGCCGCGCGTTGAGCGGCGGCTTACCGTCCGCTCCAACGCGCGGAAATAAACCGGCGGCGGACGCCGTCCGGTTTATTTGATCTTCGTTTCCTTGTAAATCACGTGCTTGCGCGCCACCGGATCGAACTTCTTCATTTCGATTTTTTCCGGCTTGGTGCGTTTGTTCTTGGTGGTGGTGTAGAAGTGGCCGGTGCCGGCGCTCGATTCGAGTTTGATTTTTTCTCTCATGATGCGCTCCCGTTAAACCTGTTCGCCGCGTGCGCGCAGTTCCGCCAGCACAACGTCGATGCCTTTCTTGTCGATGGTGCGCAGCCCCGCCTGCGACACACGCAGACTGACCCAGCGATTCTCGCCCTCAACCCAGAACCGGCGGTAATGCAGGTTGGGCAGAAAACGCCGGTGCGTTTTATTATTGGCATGGGAAACGTGGTTTCCCCGCATCGGCTTTTTGCCGGTGATTTGACATACGCGGGCCATGGCACAGCTCCAGAATCAGAAAGCCTGCGATAATACACTACATTCAGTGACTTGCTCAAGCCTTACCTGCTTGCCGCAGGCCCGGAGCACCCACGCATCGCCCCATAAAAACTATCTAATAAAACAATAGTCTATAGCAACCCCCGCTCAGCAAACGACATCGCGCTGTCGCCGCCGATGACGAAATGATCCAGCACTTTCACTTCGACCAAAGCCAGCGCCTGCGCCAACGCCACGGTCAACATCTCATCGGCACGGCTTGGCTCGGCGACGCCCGACGGATGGTTATGCGCAAAAATCATGGCCGCAGCATTGTAATGCAGCGCCCGCTTCACGACTTCACGCGGATAAACGCTGGTCTGGGTCAGCGTGCCGCGAAACAGTTGCTCCACCGCGATCACGCGATTCTGTGCGTCGAGGAAGACCCCGATGAACACTTCATGAGGCCTGCCCTGAAGCATGAGGCGCAGGTAATCGCGCACCGAGCCCGGCGATCCGAGCGCATCGCCGTTGCTGATTTTCTCGCGCAGCGCCCGCCGCGCCATTTCACTCACGGCCTGCAACTGCACATACTTGGCGGCACCCAACCCCGGTATTGCACAGAATTCCCGGTCGCCCGCACTGAACAGGGCTGAAAGCGAACCGCACTGCTTCAACACGTCGCGCGCGAGATCGACCGCGCTCTTTCCCCTGACCCCGGTGCGCAGAAATATGGCCACCAGTTCGGCGTCAGACAGGCTTTCCGCGCCTTTAGAAAGGAGCTTTTCACGGGGTCGGTCATCTACAGGCCAGTCAGTAATTGCCATAGAGCGTGACTCGTAAATCGTAAATCGTGATTCGATCACACCTTAACGACCCATATGCACACAGCGTTTACGTGACGCATGGTATTGGTTTTTCGATTCGCGATTTACGATTCACGGCTTTTGCGGTTAAACTCTTCTCTCTTACCAGCGGAAAGCGCTATATGACTGATAGTTCTGGGAAAAAAGTCCTGGTCGGAGTGACCGGCGGGATCGCCGCCTACAAGTCGGCCGAGCTGGTTCGCATGCTGACCGGGAGCGGCTTTGAGGTGCAGGTGGTGATGACCTCTTCCGCCTGTGGCTTCATCACGCCCGCCACGCTGCAAGCGCTCTCGGGCAACCCTGTATTCACCGACATGTGGGACGCGCGCATCGCGAACAACATGGCCCACATCGATCTGACGCGCGACAAGGCGGCCATCGTGGTCGCACCAGCCACGGCTGATTTCATGGCCAAGCTCTCAGCCGGCCTGGCCGATGATCTGCTTTCCACGCTGTGCCTGGCGCGGGAATGCCCGTTGCTCGTCGCACCCGCGATGAACCGCCAGATGTGGGAGAACCCGGCGACCCGGCGCAATGTCGCACAGCTCGAGCGCGACGGCATCACCCTGCTCGGCCCGGCAAGCGGCGACCAGGCCTGCGGCGAAACCGGCATGGGCCGCATGCTCGAAGCCCGGGAAATCGCCGATGCCACCATTGCTTTTCTGGCACCCAAGCTGCTTAACGGCGCCCGGGTGCTGATCACTGCGGGGCCGACTTTCGAAGCCATAGACGCCGTACGTGGCATTACCAACAGGAGCTCGGGAAAAATGGGCTATGCCGTGGCCCGTGCCGCCATGGGAGCAGGCGCAAAAGTCGCCCTGATCTCGGGCCCGGTCAGCCTGTCGGCGCCAGCCGGCGCCGATATCACTCACATCGAGACAGCTGCTCAAATGTTCGAGGCGGTCAAGCGTCAGGTGGCGAACGCCGACATTTATATCAGCGTCGCCGCGGTGGCGGACTATCGGGCGGAACACCCGCGCGTACACAAGATAAAGAAGACCGACGAGGCGCAGTTGAGTCTCAAGCTGGTGCCCAATCCCGACATTCTGGGCTGGGTGGCGGCGCGCCCCAAGCCGCCGTTCTGTGTCGGATTCGCAGCCGAGAGCCGCAACCTCGATACCTATGCCGACCAGAAGCGGCGCCGGAAGAAAATACCGATGATGGTCGCCAACCTGGCGCAGCACGCCATAGGGGCCGACGACAACGAAGTCATGCTGCTCGACGATTCCGGCACCCGCCAGCTCGAACGCGCATCCAAGGATGTGGTTGCGCAACAGATCATCGCCCACATCGCGGCGCTCTACGGTTCAATGAAAAAACCTAAATCCTTAGCCGCCAAGGCCGCCAAGAGCGCCATGGAACCCCTAAAAACAAAAGTGTTGAAACACAAAGCATAGAAATCCAGCAGTCCGCATTCAAATTTCCAAGCACGGTAATTTTATGAAACCCGTTGCCTCGATTTTCCTTGGCGGCCTTGGCGGCAAATGCTTTTGAATTTAACTGATTAATGAAAAAAATAGACGTCAAGATTCTCGACGCGCGGCTGCGCAACCAACTGCCGCACTACGCCACCCCGGGGTCGGCCGGCCTCGATCTGCGCGCCTGCATAACCGAGCCGATCACATTGCAGCCGGGACAAACTGAACTGGTTCCATCGGGCATCGCCATCCATCTCGCCGATCCCGGCCTTGCGGCAGTAGTCCTGCCGCGCTCGGGACTGGGTCACAAGCACGGCATCGTGCTCGGCAATCTGGTCGGCCTGATCGACTCCGACTATCAGGGGGAGATTTTCGTCTCGACCTGGAACCGGGGCAGTACGCCATTCGTGCTCAACCCCATGGAACGCCTCGCGCAACTCGTGATCGTGCCCGTGATGCAGGTCGGCTTTAATATTGTCGATGACTTTTACACCAGCGATCGGGGTGCGGGCGGTTTTGGGAGCACGGGGAAGAGATAGGTGTAGGGATGAGGGATGAGGGATGAGGGATGAGGGATGAAATCAGCGTTGATTCTTTTTGCTCACGGCGCGCGCGATCCCGAGTGGGCGGAGCCGTTCCGAAAAATACGAGACAACGTCGCCCTGCGCTCCGGCCTCACGGTCGAGCTGGCCTTTCTCGAGATCATGACGCCCGCACTGCCTGATGCGGTCGAAAAACTGGCCGCGGCGGGACACGATGCCATTACGGTTGCGCCGCTGTTCATGGCGCAGGGCGGCCATCTCAAGCACGACCTACCGCAATTGCTCGAAGATTTGCGCCTGCGCTTTCCTGCCGTCGCGCTTGCGCTGCTGCCGGCGGTGGGTGACGTAGATGTCATTCTCGACGCCATCAGTGACTGGCTGGTCAACAGCGCGCCGCGCTAAACGTTAAAGACACCATGCTCAAAACAAACCTGAAACATGCGTTTGCAATTCTGCTGTGCCTGCTGGCATTTGCCGCGCGCGCCGAGCTCCCCGAAATCACGCTCACCGTCGGCGGGCACAAACTGACCGCCGAGGTGGCGTTTACCGATGCCGACCGCACACAGGGCCTGATGCACCGGCGCATGATGCCGGAGAGTCGTGGCATGCTGTTCGTGTTCCCGCAGACCGCGCCGCTCAGTTTCTGGATGATGAATACCTATTTGCCGCTCAGCATCGCGTTCATCGATGACGCGGGCGCCATCATCAATATCACCGACATGAAGCCGCTCACCACCGATGCCCACAACTCGGCAAGACCCGCACGCTATGCGCTCGAGATGAACAAGGGGTGGTACAAGAAAAACGGCATCGGGCCGGGCGCGAAAATCGAAGGCCTCGACCGTGCGCCTGCCGCAAGGTAGCGCAAAAAACGCACGGTTTCTCCGTGCGTTTTTCGATTACGATGCAACTTCAACCTAGCCGAAGATCGCAGTCCTGAACACGCCCCCGCTCGCCGACATGAAAAACAGCAGCGGTACCGACAGCGCGGTGTTGGTGCGCGAAGCAAGAAACGCAAGACGGCGCGCCTTGTTCTTCTCTTCGTCGGTTGCCGTCACTATCCCCAGGATTTTCTTCTGGCAGGGCCATATGAGCACCCATACATTGACGAACATGATGGTGCCGAGCCAGGCGCCGATGCCGATCGGGTAGTAAGCCGGCTTCAGGAACAGGAACGCGTCAAGAAAGTGCTTGCCGAGTATCATGGCCCCGGCCAGCCACGTCACCAATGCCGCCCAGCGGAACCAGAACAACGCGCGCGGCGCGACATGCTTGGTAATGCCGGCGCCGGTATTGTCCGCACCAGCCGCCTTGAGCGCGCCGACCTGCACGAAGTTGAAGTAATACAGCAGACCGATCCACATCACGCCGGCCATGATATGCAACCACCTGCCCAATCCGAGTAGTAAGAAATCCATGGCGCCTCCTTACTGCATCGCAAATTTGATGATGTTGTACAGGATCAGCGTAAGAACCAGGCCGCTGATTACCGTTCCCCACAATGAATCGAGCGGATTTTTCATGGCGGCCTCCTTTGGGAAAGGGTTATTTTTTCAATGAAGCTGCTGGTTAGGTTAAAGAAAGAGAAGTGGCGAAGCAATAGTTGAGTAAATTCGTCGGTTTTTCAAGGCCCTCATCTGCTCCGCCCAGCAAAAAGGGCGCCGAAGCGCCCTTTTTCACCGGTGTCAGCCCGACAATCAGCCGCCGAAGTTTTTCGCTGCAAACTCCCAGTTCACCAGGTTCCAGAAAGCCGCCACGTAATCGGGACGACGATTGCGATAGTCGACATAGTAGGCGTGCTCCCAGACGTCGCAAGTCAGCAGCGGCTTCCTGTCGGTGGTGAGCGGCGTAGCCGCATTCGAAGTGGATTCGATCGCGACACTGCCGTCCGCGTTCTTGGTCAGCCACGCCCAGCCCGAGCCGAAAGTGCCGATCGCCGCCGTCGAAAACTGTTTCTTGAATTCGTCGAATGACCCGAATTTGGCGTCTATCGCCTTGGCGAGGTTTCCGGTGGGCTTGCCGCCGCCCTTGGGCGACAGGCTGTTCCAATAGAAAGTGTGGTTCCAGATCTGAGCTGCATTATTGAACATCCCACCCGAAGACTTTCTGATGATGTCTTCGAGCGACATGTTTTCGAACTCTGTACCTTTGACCAGGTTGTTGAGATTGGTCACGTAAGTCTGATGATGCTTGCCGTGATGAAATTCGAGTGTTTCCTTCGAAATATGCGGCTGTAGCGCATCCAATGCATAGGGAAGAGCGGGTAGCTGATGTTGCACTCTGTATTCTCCTCGGGGTTGTTGGAAAAAAAGTGATGTTACAGAAAGATGGCTGCATTAACCAGTGCAGCGGAATTGTATGACACGCAATTCGCCACACCAGCCCTGTCCTGGGTATTGACAATCAATGCCGCGATACGTTCACCTGACCATGCATCCTGCCGTGTAGGCAACATAAGGATCTGAGCGCGCATGTGCAGGCTGGCCCGAAAACCATGCCGGCGCCATGCTTAATAAGAATACATACCCACCTTTTATCATGCGGCCGCAGCGCCACAGGTCTCCAGTGCGACGATGGCCTTGGCCTGATTGAAATCCTCGGCATAGCGCGAGCAGTACAGGCAGCATGCGAGCTGATTGACGATGGGCATGGGCAACGGGACCGCGCCTTTGAGCGCTTTCTCTATCCACGCCGCGGTCGCCTTGACCTCGATGTCGCAGGTCTCGACTGCGGTCGCCATGTGCTCTCCTTCGAACAACACCGTGCACTCGCCCGCTTCGTGGAATTCGATGCGAGGCCGCTTGCGCGGATTTGCGAACGCTTCTCCCTCGGTGCCGCGCATCAACAGGGTGGTTTCGCCAGTAGCGGCAAAAAAATCGCGCAGCTTCTGCATATAATCAGGATGAGTGACGCCGACCATGCGCATGCCGGCCCCGCCGAACGGATCGATGAGTTTGGCGAGCGTGTGCGCGCTGTTGCGCACGCCCAGGCGGCTGCGCAACGCCAGCAGCCCCGCCAGACCAGGCGACAGGACCGCAGTCGGCACGAATGCAATGCGTCCTGCATCAAGCGCCTGCTGCGCCTGTCCCAGCGTGGCGCACGGCAGCACGCCGAGTTCACGCAGCACGTAAGCGCTGGCGCTTCGTCCGCCGCCATCGAGCACGCCATGTATCAGCACCGGCACACCGAAACGTTCGAGTTCAAATGCGATCAGCGGCGTCAAGTTGGGCTGCTTGCGGGTGCCGTTATAGCTCGGGATCACCACCGGCCGCGGTTTCCCTGCCGGCACTTCGAGACGATGCAGGCGCGCGTTGACGGCATTGTAAAAGCCGATCAACTCCGACACCGACTCGGTCTTCATGCGCAGCGCAAGTGTAATGGCGCCGAGTTCGAGATCGGGGACCCCGCCGTCCAGCATGGCGGCGTAGAGCTGCTCCGCATCCGCAATCGACAAATCACGCGAGCCCTGGGTGCCGCGCCCGATCTCCTTGATGAAATTCGTGTAATTCATGATGTCACGCCACCGCTTCGACCGGGCGGCCCGCGGATAGGCGCCACAGCAACAGCATAGTTAGCGGTGTTTCTCTCATGCGGCATATCTAGCAACAGCCGTGCCACATATAATACTATTTATTATCAGTGTGTTATGTATTATCCTCGAATCCCGGTGCCTGCTGGTGGTGCATCGGTGCGTCAAGTTGGTGCACAGTCAGGCCACGTCTGTTACGGCGCATCCAGGACATGCAGCGCCGGCTAAGATCGATCGAATCAGGCTCGATCCCGTGTGGCGGTGGTGCCTTTTCTTATTTCGATAAGGCCGCCATTTGAGGCGACACTTTGACAACTACGACGAAATAACGTCGGCAAATGAGGGGCGAAACTCGGTAATAGCGTAGGCCTTATATTCAATATATATATTATATACAATAGGTTAAACCATTCTCTTGGCGAAACTGCCGGACTCCCGACTGCCATGGTGTGTTTCTTGCTCGGGGAAGTCTTGTGTGGTCATGATCTTACGCCTTAGACCCGGTCCTAAGCACTATCATGAATATAATTAATAGCTTACAGCACGATGATGTCAGACAAGGCTGGCCCTGCCACGCCCAAGGTGCTGTATCGGTTGTCAATAACCGCAAGCACTCAATAATTATCATGCGCGCCGAGTTCCAGTCCCATGAAGTCGCGGTGTCCACAGCGCACAGCACAGGGGTCATGATTCCAAAAGCGAACAACCCCATGACACAGGCGCTGCCGCTATGACGATGGCCTCCAATTCAATACTGGAGCAGTTGGAAGGGTTACACGACAGTTTCCGCTCGCAACTGCCGGATCGAATACAGGGGATGGACATGGCCTGGCGCGGTCTTGCTAGAAACGGCTGGAATGTCGAGACGGCGCGCCGACTGCGGCTGCATCTGCACAGCCTGACAGGTTCAGCCGGAACATTCGGTTTTAGCGACGTCAGCCTGGCCTCCAGAGAAGCCGAAGTACGACTCCATTCGATTATCGAGACCGCCCGCCCCCCCACCAGCGTGCAATTGCTTCAGATGTCAGAGCTGCTGGGCACGGTCAGAGAGACGGCTTCGACCGAGCAATCTCAACCCCTGACGCTGCCCCCCAAAGCTTCCAGTGCAGTGAGGAATCTGATCTATCTGGTCGACGATGAAGAAAGCTTCGCCCTCAAAACTTCGTTGCAACTCAGGGCATTCGGATATGAAGTGCAAATTTTCAACGGTCCGGAAGCGTTGAAGGCCGCCTTGAATCAGAAACGTCCGGCAGCGATCCTGGTCGACATCAAATTCGATGGCGATGTGCCTGGCACTTCCGTCATGCGAGAGCTGAGCGGCCAGATGCCGGAGCTTCCTCCATTCATCTTCATTTCTGTGCGCGATGACTTCGCCGGGCGCCTTGCAGCCGCGCGTGCGGGTTGCAGCGGTTATTTCACCAAGCCCCTTGATATCCCGACGCTCGTCGATTGTCTCGACTACCTGACCAAGACCCAGCCCGAAGAGCTTTATCGGGTACTGATCGTCGACGACTCTCCGCTTGATGCCGCCGCCCATGCCCTTCACCTGCAACACGCCGGGTTCAGGACCCTGATCGTCACTGACCCGATGGCCGTAATGGCAAAGCTCGTCGAGTTCTCGCCCGACCTGATCCTGATGGACCTGAACATGCCGGAGTGCAATGGTGTGGAACTGGCGTCAGTGATACGTCAGGAAGGCGCCTACTTCGGCACACCGATCGTGTTTCTGTCCGCGGAAACCGATCGAGACCGCCAGTTGTCAGCCATGAAAAACGGCGGAGACGATTTTCTGACGAAACCGGTCAAGCCCAGCCAGCTTGCGGCCCTGGTTCAGATTCGCGCAGGACGCGGACGCATTCTGCGCTCGCACATGGTACGCGACGGACTTACCGGGCTGCTCAACCATAACCGCGTCAAGGAGCATCTGGCCGCCGAAGTCGCCCGGGCAAAACGCCACAAGACCAATCTGGCAATCGCGATCATCGATATCGATCACTTCAAAAACATAAACAATACTCATGGTCATTCCGCAGGCGACCACGTGCTCAAGGGCCTGGCGCGGCTACTGCAACAGCGGCTGCGGACGACCGACATCATAGGCAGATATGCGGGGAAGGAATTCCTGGCCATACTGATCGGGACCCAGGCCGAGCAGGCGCTCACCATCATGGACAAAGTCCGCACCAGCTTCAATTTGGTAAGCCACCGCGCGAAGAAAGAAGAGTTCACCACCTCCTTCAGCTGCGGCATTGCCTCGTTTCCCGATTTCGGCACTCCCGCTCAATTGCTCGAGGCCGCTGAGCAGGCCCTGCTCAAGGCGAAAAACATGGGCCGCAACTTCGCTATCGCTGCTGGTTGAATCACTACTGCTGGCGGCCCTCCTTGTTCGTAAGCGGCACAAAACGCACCCCCAGCACCGCGCGCCGGGTCACATTTCCATCAGGCTGTTTTTCCATGACATAAAGGATCTGGCCGCCCTCCCGGCTGCCGACCGGAATGACCAGCCGCCCGCCAGATTTCAATTGCTCGACCAGCGCCGGCGGCACATCGCGCGCTGCGGCAGTGACCATGATGGCATCAAAAGGGGCATGCTCGGCCCAGCCTTGATAACCGTCACCGACCTTCGCCTCAACGTTGCGATAACCCAGGGTCTTTAGCCGTTGTGCGGCTTCCCGCCCCAGCGGCTCGACGATCTCTATGGAATAGACTTCACGGGCGAGTTCGGAAAGCACAGCAGCCTGATAACCGCAACCGGTGCCGATCTCGAGCACCTTGTCCGAGGGTTTCAAATCCAGAAGATCGGTCATCAGCGCCACGATGAACGGCTGGGATATCGTCTGGCCGTGCCCTATCGGCAGAGGCCGGTCGTCGTAGGCGTAGCGCTCGTCTCCCGGCAGCACGAAGCGATGGCGCGGCACTTTGCGCATGGCCGCCATGGTCTGCCCGCTTAGCGAGGCGCGTCCGGTTTCGAACCGCGTTTCACTCGTGAGCCGCGCAATATCTTCAAGCAACCGGAGACGCGGGGTTTCAAAAACGTCCTGGGCTTGTGCGGTCATTATTCCTCCTGCGGCCAGAACCAGGCCGCCGAACAGCATCTGCCGGAAACCACGCAGAAAATCCATATGCAAAAGGGGCATACCTGTTACGGCCAGTATGCCCCCAGTACCGCCACTCGTGCAAACCGGTCGGAAAGCCCGGTCAACCCTTCATGCAGCCGCTCATGAATGTCTTGCGCTCGTCGCCTTTGAGCTTCTTGTCTTTGGCGTTCTTGCTGCAGGCTTTCATTTTTTCCTGCTGCGCTATCTGTTTCGCACTTGGTTGCTTCTTAGTCGATTTTTCCGCCGCCGGCGCCGCTTTCTTTTCGGCGTCCTTGGCCTTGTCCTGGGCCAGTGCCACCGGCGAAGTGGCCATCATGAAACAAATTGCCGCAATCATCTTTTTCATCTGAACCTCCTAAAGGATATGAAGCAACGGATACGCCGTTGACGCGATACGTCTAAAGTTGCACCGGCAACAGGCCGTGCGATCCTTTAACGCGTCCCGGCCTAGTTCCGATGACACAACCCGCAGGCGTCCGCCAACATCTCATACGACCTGAGCCGGCTGTCATAATCGCCGGTGATGGTGATCACCATCAACTCGTCGGCCGCATATTCTTCGCTCAGCTCAAGCAACCGTGCGCGCACCGTATCCGGCGTACCGAGCACAAGGCGGCGGCGCTTGGCGGCGATACGCCGGCGATCGGCTTCGGTATAAGGATAATTCGCAGCCTCTTCATTGCTGGGCACCGGCGCATTGACACCGTAATCCATGTTGAGCCTGCGCAAATCTATGCTCATCGCCAGGCGCTCGGCCTCCTCACCGGTCTTGGCACAGATGACGAACACGCACAACAGCGACCGGGGCTGCTGCTCTCGGGGCGATGATTGGTAGCGATCGCGGTAATCGCGCATCACCGCAGCGCCACCCTGCGCGCTGATGAAATGCGCGAACGCAAAACGCAGCCCCAGCTGCGCGGCCAGCGCGCCGCTATAGTCCGATGAGCCGAGCAGCCAGATCTGGGGCGCCGTGGGACCGGCCGGCATGGCTTTCACTCTGGCGAACGGGTGGTTCACGGGCAAGGCATCATCGAGATAAGCGGCCAGATACTGCACCTGTTCCGGAAAATGCTCGGCGCCGGAATAACGGCCTTCGCCCATCGCCGCCGCCGTAACCTGGTCACCGCCGGGGGCACGCCCTATGCCCAGGTCGATACGGCCGGGAAACAGCGCCTCGAGCATGCGGAACTGTTCCGCCACCTTGAACGGGCTGTAATACGGCAGCAGAACCCCGCCGGTGCCGACGCGTATCGCCGACGTCGCTGCGGCAACGCGGGTCACCAGGATTTCAGGGCAGGGATCGGCCAGCGCCGCGATTGAATGGTGCTCGGCCATCCAGTAGCGGTGATAGCCGAGCCTTTCGGCGGCCTGAGCGAGTCGTATGGTTTCATGCACCGCCTGCGCTGGCGTATGGCCGCTGATGATGGGCGATTGGTCGAGGATGCTGAGTTTTAACTTATTCATATAACCCCATATTAGCCGCCAAGGCTTCTTTTTAATACCCGCTTGACGGGGCGCCAAGCACGCCAAGAAATAAAATAGCAAAACCACTTGTTGATTGCGGTTTCTTGAAGGCGCACCTGACGATGTTGGCTGAATCAAGCGTGTGTAAATCAATGTTTAATTTTTTGTTTTCCTTGGCGTGCTTGGCGGCCTTGGCGGCAAATTCGAGATTTTTACTTTTGTGAACTACGGATGAATTCATTCCGTACCACGCACCACGCCTGCGCCAGATTGTAACGGTCGTAACCGCAGCCAACACTGCTTATCGCCCCGCATCTGCAAGCAGTTTCTCCAGCCGTACCAACGCCTCTGCAGTTGCGCCGCCCTGCGCTTGCGCGAGATCGAGCGCCACGACACCCAGCGCCCGGTAAATCTCGGCCAGACGCGGATCCCATGCCGCAAGCGCATCAATATGGCGCGCCACCACCTCATGATCGCCACGCGCAATCGGTCCGGTGAGCGCCTGCGTCGTGCCCAGTCGGAAGACATTGTCTACGGTATCGCGCACCAGCGGCTCCATCACGCGCAACGCGGTCGCCTGATCGAGCCCGGACTTCTCAAACGACAACAGGCCGGACTCGAGCAATGCCACCAGGTAATTACAGACCATCACACTCGATGCATGGTAAATCGTCTTGAACCGGGGATCGATTTCACACACGCGTGCGCCGATGTCCCCGAAGGCCGGCTGCAGCCCCTCGAGTGCGGTGCGGTCACCCTCGGCCCCGCAATAAGTGCCGGCGAAGGTGCGCAATGCAGCATCCGGGTCCGCGAAGGTCTTGAGAGGATGCACGCTCGCCACCAGGGCACCTACGGCGCACGCCGCCGCGAGCTCGGCCGAAGTCATTGCGCCACTGCAGTGAAATACGATGTCGCCGCTGCGCAGCAGGCCACTGTGCGCCAGTGCCTCGCAACAATGAACAATCCTGCCGTCGGGCGGGGTCAGCATCCACACCGCGGCCGGCCGCATCTCTTTTAACCAGCCTACGGCGCGCCCGCCGCCGATAAACGCCACCGCCGAGCGCGCACTGTGCGGCGTGCCGCTCAGCACATCCTGTATGTCGAAGGCGTGCTTTGACTGCCACAGCGCACCGAGCGTGCGGCCGACACGGCCACCGCCGATGATGTTGAGCGTTTTCTGCATCTGGTTCTGCATAATTTTTGTAGTTTACGCTGCTGCCTGCCGCTTTAAGTGTACAGCCAGATAACTTTTGCGTGAACCTGAGTTGATGTCAGCGCAAGGCAACCCAGCCGCGTTATAGTTCAAATCATGCCACTATCCCGTCGCGCCTTTCTTGCCTATTCCGGTGGCCTCGCCGTCACGCTGGCCGTCCCGTTTTCCGGCGTGCTGGCACGGCCCAGGTTCACCAGTAGTCCCTTCACGCTCGGCGTCGCTTCCGGTTACCCGCAGCCCGACGGTTTTGTGCTGTGGACGCGGCTCGCGCCCGAGCCGCTTGCCGGCGGGGGCATGCCCCAGGCCGCGGTCGAAGTCGATTGGGAAATCGCCGCCGACGAAACCTTCAGCAAAATCGTCCGCTGCGGCAAACAGATCGCCACGCCCGGATATGCGCACTCGGTGCACGCCGAAGTGGCTGGCCTGGAACCGTCACGTTGGTACTGGTACCGCTTCCGCGCCGGCGGAGAAACCAGCCCTGCGGCCCGCACGCGCACCGCCCCTGCAGCCGGTGCCGCAGTCGACCGGCTGCGATTCGCCTTTGCTTCCTGCCAGCAATATGAGCAAGGCTACTACGCCGCTTATCGCCACATGGCCGGCGAGGACCTCGACCTCGTGATCCACCTCGGCGATTACATCTACGAATCGTCATGGGGCCGCAATCATGTACGTGCGCACGGAGCACCTGAACCCGTGACGCTGAATGAATACCGCAACCGCTACGCGCTCTACAAAAGCGATGCCGACCTGCAGGCGGCGCACGCCGCATTTCCGTGGCTGGTCACCTGGGATGATCATGAGGTGCAGAACGACTATGCCAACGACCGGTCGCAACGCCTCGAACCGCATAAACTGTTCCTGATGCGGCGCGCGGCGGCCTATCAGGCCTATTACGAGCACATGCCGCTGCCCGCCGCCATGCGGCCACAGGGTCCGTCGCTTAAATTGTATACCCGTGCCGCATTCGGCCAGCTCGCGGCATTCAGCGTGCTCGATACGCGCCAATACCGTTCGCACCAGGTCTGCCCCAGGCCCGGGCGCGGCGGCAGCAACGTCGTCGATGCCAGCGAATGTCCCGAGCGCCTCGACCCCAATCTCACTTTGCTCGGCACAGCGCAGGAAAAATGGCTGCAAGACGGGCTTGCAGCCTCGACCACCCGCTGGAATGTGATCGCGCAGCAAACGCTGATGGCCCAGGCTGACCGCAAGCCGGGGGAAGGACAGGCGTTCTGGACCGACGGTTGGGACGGCTATCCGCAGGCGCGCAAGCGGCTGCTGGATTTCATCGCAGCCAGGCGCATCCGCAATCCCCTGGTCATCGGCGGTGACGTGCACATGTCGGTGGTGGCTGATCTCAAAACCGATTTTGACGATGCACGCGCGCCCGTGGTCGCCACCGAGTTTGTCGGCACCTCAATCACCTCTCAAGGTCCGTCGCGTCAGCGCGTCGACACCATCATCGAAAAGAATTCACACATCAAGTTTATCAACGGCGCGCGCCGGGGCTACACGCTAATTGAGCTGACACCGCAACGCTGCCTGGCACGCCTGCGCGCGATCAACAACGTCACCGACCCACAATCGCGCATCCGCGATCTTGCTACATTTGCCGTCGAGGATGGCCGCCCCGGCGCGCAGCAAACCTAGCGCTTACAAATCACCCTTGCCCCTCCATTGTTCCAGCTGCCGGCGCTCGCGCTTGGTGGGCCGGCCGCTGCGATCCTGGTCCGGGCTGGCGGCAAAACGCCGCAGCGCAGCCTGTTCCTCGCGCTGCGCACGGCTTGCTTCATCCTCCTCGTAGAGGGTGCGCGCCACTGTGGCCGGGCCGCGCTTGTCCGCCAACCGCACCACGGTCATCGTCCATGCAGAGATACCGGCGTGAATCACGAGCCGGTCGCCAACCTTGAGATCTTTTCCGGGTTTGGTGCGCTCGCCGTTGAGCTTGATCTTACCGCCCTCGACTGCCTGCTGCGCGGCCGCCCGTGTTTTGAAAAAACGCGCCGCCCACAGCCATTTATCAATGCGCACCACCGCTGCTGCTGGACTGCCGGCTTTCATCGGAGCATCTAGCTCAGGTCGATTGCGTGCTTTTTGAGAGCGTCGAGCGACACGAATTCCAGCGTTGCCTCGTGCGTGGCGGTCAGCACCACCTGCGGCGCGGCGCCGGCATCCAGCGCCTCTTTCCAGCGCGCCGCGCACAGGCACCAGCGGTCGCCGGGTTGCAGCCCGGGAAAGCCGTATTCGGGCATGGGTGTCGTCAGGTCGTTGCCGCACGCACGGCTGAATTCCAGGAACGCCTGCGTCACCTGCACGCATACGCTGTGCACGCCCAGGTCGTCGGGACCGGTATTGCAGCAACCGTCGCGGTAAAACCCCGTTACGGGCGATACGCTGCAGTCCTGAAGCGGCTCACCGAGCACGTTGCGCGCGAATTCTCTCGGATCGAATCGTCTCATGACGTTGATCTGCTATATCACTTCGGCGCAGGCATGGGCTTGCGATCGACAAGCGCAAGCCAGCCGCGAATGATGCGATAGAGCACCCACAACCCGGTAACGATCAGCAGCGGGAACCCGATCACCGCGCCGATCACGGTAGCGATCAGCACCGCCCCAATGACGAACCACAGCACCGCATACCAGAAGGTGCGGATCTGCCAGCCGAAATGGGAGTCGAGATACGTGCCCCGCACCTCGTTGCGCTTCACGTAATTAAGGATGACGGCAATGATCGATGGCCAGCCGCTGAGAAACGCGGTGACGATGAATGCAGCGCTGGTCAGTCCAGTGATCGCGCTGAAGGCGTGCAGCCCGTAAATGACGTGCGTCAGCGTGACCAGGCCTTCCGTCGGCACTACGGTCTGGGTATGAACATCGATATCGGCCATATGGGAAATTCCAACTGTAAACATCGGTTTGTATCAATAGATGCTCCGATTTTACCGGATTTTCTGATACGCTTTCGTCTTTGTCCCCATTATGAAGCGAGACTGCCATGGCCGACAGCCAGAACGAGATGAAAACCGATCCGAAGATGGATGCCTCGGCGCTGTTCCGAGAGGATACCTATACCGACCGCAAGGTCGGCACCATACGCACCCTGACCCCGGTCAATGGCGACGGCTCGCCGGACGCCAGCCGCAAGATCATTTACGCAGGGGAAGCGCAGATCATGACCAACGCCGGGCCGCTGCCGATCAACTTCGAGATCGATGCAGAATCGCTCTCCGAGGCCGCGCAGAAATTTTCCGATACCGCCAAAGTGGCTATCGAGCGCACCGTGAAGGAACTCCAGGAAATGCGGCGCCAAGCCGCCTCTTCCATCGTGGTCCCGGGTGCCATGCCCGGCGGCAAACTCCAGCTCCCCTGAGCATTGCGTCGCCCCGGGTGCGGCCGCCCGCCGCTGCGCGCACGCAAGGCGGGACCGGGCCGTTCAGCAACGCGCCCTATTTCGGCGGAATGATGGGCAGCATCAGATAGGAAGCCTTGTCGCCCCCGGTATGGATGGCGTTTTTAGCGCCGGCATTGTAATCCGCATGGTAGTGCGTATACGGCGCGCTGCCGGCCCCGTCACGCGGCTGGATGTCGATGCGCAGTTTGTGCCCCTTCCTGAACACCATCGATGTCGGCCATACTTCGACATCGCATTCCACCGGCTTGTTGGGCTTGAGCCACAGCCGCTCGTTGTGCGCATGGTACGGACGGTAGGGCAGCGTGCGCTCGGGATCTAGCTTGCGATGCGATGCGCGCAGCCAGCCTTTGGTCACGCACGGCACCGGCTGGCCATGCTGGCCGACCTCGCATACATCCTTGCCGTCGGGGCCGATATTGCGGATGGTGGCGAAAATATCCATGTCTTCCGAGGTGCTCGACACCCAAAGCTTGAGTACGAGCGGTCCCGTGACCTCGGTATCCTGCGCCATCGGCGCAGTCTCAAACGACACCCCGCTGCGCCCGGTGTTGCCATGCGTGGTGGAAAGAGATGAACCCGATGCCACACCCGCCTTGGTGATGCCGCTGGCCATGTAGCTGAGCTTGGTTTCTTTTTTGGGCGCCGACTTGCTGAGTATCCCTTCCACCGCATCGGCATCGCTCGACGGCGCGCGCTCGGCCTTGAGATACATCTTGGTCCACTTCGTCCGGGCCAGCGGCCATTCGTTCTCGGTACGGAATGCATAACGCTCGGTGCTGCCGCCGGTGCGGATCTCCAGTTTCACGGGAGGCTCTTTCATGATGCCGGTATCGATACCCTTTAACCAGTGATCAAACCAGCGCAGTTGATCCATGCGCGCCTCCTCCGCGTGGAACGGATGGAAATGCGTGCCGGTGTGAATTCTGAGCTTCTTGTGTTTGGAAGCCGCGTTCATGAAGGCCTCGGTGTTGCCGCGCAGATGCATCGAGAAGCCGCCCCAGTTGCCGACACTGTAGACCGGCACCTTGATTTTGTCCCAGCGCGCACTGTTCATGCGCCAGTATTCGGAATCCAGATCGTTGCGCATGTAATTCCACATCATGTCGTTCTGAAAAGCGTCGGGGTTGTAGCTGCGCGGCCGGCCGAGCAGATGGTGCGCCGTGTGCGTCAGCCACCAGTTGCCGATGAAGCCGAGGGCAAAAATGCCGCCGTGGTAAGCCTGGTCGCGGTACTGATCGGCGCGACCCTCCCACGGCATGATGGCCTTGAGCGACGGTGGCTGCAGATTGGCCAGGCGCCACTGAGAGGAGGCATGATACGAAATGCCCAGCGTGCCGATTTTGCCGGAACACCATGGGCGCTTGGCTATCCATTCGACGGCATCGTAGTAATCCACTGCCTCCTGATTCGAACTCGGCTCCGACTTGCCGGGGGTTTTTCCGGTTCCGCGCGAATCGATGCGCACGCAGGCGTAGCCGCGCGGCACCCACCACAGCGGATTGACCGTCTCCCAGTTCATGTGGGGATTGGCCTTTTCCTCCAGATCCGCCGGCGGCACCCACAGCTTGTCTTTCTGGTAAACACTGATGTTCATGATCGCGGGAAAATGTTCCTTGCCCGAGTTGGGGCGGAAAATATCAGCATAAAGCATCGTGCCGTCCCGCATCGGGATCTGCACATCCTTCTCGACGATCATTTTGTAATCGCGTGGCTTCGAAACTTTGACGGACTTTGCACTCATTATTCTTCCTCTCCTGAATGGGCGGGCATGCGAAAGCGTTATTCTAACAATGCTTATCAACTTTGGCGCTATTCACAGCAGTTGATTCAGATTGCAGGCTGGATGCGCCACATTGCGGACTGCGAATATCGGACAGAGGGACTTTGACATGCGGTAATCACGCAGCTAAAGTCATCATCATCTTTCATGCGTTACACGATCAAGGAGCGGTCAGGGTGAACATCGGTTTTGTAGGTCTGGGTGCCATGGGTCTGGGCATCGTTCCCCGCCTGATTGCAGGCGGACACACCGTCACCGGCTGGAACCGCACGAAGGAAAAGGCAGCGCCGTTGATTAAACTCGGCATGCGCTGGGCTGACAGTCCGCGTGAAGTTGCCGCCGCATCCGAAGTGGTGTTCTCCATCGTAACTGATGCCGCCGCAGTCAGGTCGGTGGCGCTCGGCGGGGACGGGATCATATCCGGCCTGGGAAAAGACGGCGTGTACCTGGACATGAGCACGATTGCGCCGGACGCGAGCCGCGCCATCGCCGCTGAATTCGCCAAAGCGGGATTGAGCATGCTGGACGCGCCGATTTCCGGCAGTCCGGTGACGCTGGTCGAAGGCAAGGCCTCGGTCATGGTGGGTGGCGACAAGGCCGCCTTCGAGCGGGTCAAACCCATACTGCTTGCGATCGGGCCCAAAGCCACGTACATCGGCGGCAGCGGTCTGGCGATGCAGATGAAGCTCGCTGTCAATCTCGTGCTGATGGTCGAAGTCATCGCTTTCGGCGAAGGCGTTGCGCTCGCCGAGAAGGGCGGCGTTGCCCGCGAGGTCGCAGTCGATGCCATGCTCAAAAGCGTTGTCGCCTCGCCGGTGCTCGGTTATCGGGGACCGTTCATACTCGAGGGCAACATGCCCGCTGTCCCGCTGGCGGATGTTACTCTCCAGCAGAAGGACATGACGCTGGTGCTGGAACTTGCGCGCAAAATGGGTGTTCCGGCGCCGCTCGCGGCTGCCGCTAACGAGATGATGAATGCCTGCCGCGGCCTGGGGCTGGGCCATCACGACTTTGTCGTCGCACATGAAGCGTACCGCCGTCTGGGAGGAATGTCGAAATGAAACCCGATGCCTACACCGTACTGAAACCTTTCATGACCAACCTCAAGGATGTGCCCAAGGTCGGCGGGCTGAAGGAAAAAGACGGCTGGGTCAATATGCAGGTCCAGTTCCTGATCGACCAGAAGACCGCCAACTCGGACAAACTGCTGGTGGGCTGGACCGTGCTGCCGCCGGGCGCGCAGCACGACCGGCATCGTCACTTCAATTGCGACGAGTTCTGGATCGTCGTCAAGGGTAACGGCGTGATGTATACCGCCGACGGGGAGAAACCCTCGGGCGAAGGCGATGTCGTATTCACGCCGCGCGGCCACTGGCACGGCTTCAAAAACACGTCCAGCGAGGACGTCGTGCTGATCTGGGGCTGGAGCGGCGCCGGCTCGCTCGAGGCGGCGGGCTATGAATCCGTGGAAGGCGGACGCACGCATTAGGAAATAAAAATGATTGAAACTGCCGATTAACGCCGATAGACGCCGATAAGACTGAACCGCCATGCTGTAAACCCGCAGGACAATCCAATGACCTGTTATTTTGTGTCTGTATGCGGCATAACTTTTGATGTTGGTTTAATCTGCGTTAATCGGCGTTAATCGGCGGTTAATATTTTTAAGGTCTAATCAAGGACTCTTGTACCAATGACTGAAATATCATGAGTGCCGCCTGGTATGACCCGCGCATCGCACGCGGCATGGCGCAGCAACTGACGCGCTGGCATGAGCGCCTGAAGGCCGGCGAGAAAGCGCTGGGCTGGAAGGTCGGATTCGGCGCGCCCGCCGTAATGGAGCGGCTGAAAATCCAGTCCCCGCTGGTTGGTTTCCTGACCAGCCAGGCACTGATTTCGCCCACCAAGCCGCTGGCGCTCACCAACTGGGTCAAACCTGTCGCCGAGCCCGAAATTGCGGTTTATATCGGCAAAGACTTGGCGGGGGGCGCGAGCCGCGAGGCCGCGAAAGCGGCGATTTCGGGATTAGGTCCTGCTATCGAACTCGCCGATCTGGAGTTCCCGCCCGACGATGTCGAAGCCATACTCGCCGGCAACATTTACCAGCGGCACATCGTGCTCGGCCCACGCGATACCACTCGCGCAGGCTGCGTGCTTGACGGCCTGCAGGCCACCGTGCTGCGCAACGGCACCGAGTTCGCCAGCACTGCCGACTCGCAGGCACTCACCGGCGATCTGATCGACATCGTGCGTCATGTTGCCGACATGCTGGCTGCGTTTGGCGAGCGGTTGCGTGCCGGGCAAGTCATCATCACCGGCTCGGTAGTTGCACCCTTGTGGGCCGAAGCCGGCGAGGAAATCACTTTCAAGCTCGACCCGGTCGGCAGCGTTTCAATCCGCTTCGCGCCGACACCCGCCTCCTGAAGTCCCAGCGAACCAATATGATCGATCCGGATCAAGACCGTGGTTTGCGTTTACAAATCAAACCGGCCAGAATAATGCGCTCAGGTGGCCGCCCCTTTCTTATCCCGCACGGGACCCGCGGTCAGGGCAACCTGCCGCATAACCCGGGTTTCACAATCAAAGAGGATATTGCACATGCTGCTCGATGATATGGTCAACCGCGGGCTGTCCGACGAACAGCGCATGATGCGCGACGCCTGTCGCGCCTTCGTGGACGACTTTGTGACGCCGTTCATCCGCAAGAACTGGCAACGCGAATGGAGCATGGCTCCGGAAGATCGCCTGCCGCGCGAAATCCTCGAACAGGCCCATAAAATCGGCATCCGCACCTTCGGCGTGCCCGAGGAATTCGGCGGCACGCCGGTCGATCCCAAAAGCGAAGTGCAGACCTTCGCCATGATTTCCGAGGAAATTTCGCGCGGCGACGCGGGCCTCTCCGACAAGCTGGTGCAAATCTGGAAGGTTTCGGTGCTGCTGCGCAATGTCGCGCCGCGTCACCTTCAGGAATACTGGTTTCCGCGCATTGTCGAAGACCCCACCTTCCTGCTCTCGCACTGCCTGACCGAGCCGCGCGGTGCTTCTGACCGCTGGCTGCCCTACGACGTGCCCGAGGCGATGATGCACACCCGGGCCGAACTCAAAGGCGACAAGTGGGTGATCAACGGCCGCAAGCAGTTCATCAGCAACGGCTACGATGCCAAGCTCTACGTGGTTTACGCCACCACCAAGCCGGGTGCGGGCATGACCAAGGGCACGTCGAGCTTTCTCGTGCCGCGCGACACGCCGGGCCTCTCCGTCGCCCGCTGCAACGAGACGCTGGGCGGCCGCTTCATGAACAACGGCGAGATCGTATTCGAGGACTGCGCGGTGCCCAAAGACCACTGCCTGGTCGAGAACACCGCGCTGTCCAAGGCCGGCGTCTATTTCCGCGCGGGCAAGATCATCCAGGCGTCGAAAAATCTGGGCATCGGTGTCGCCGCGTTAGAGCGCACTGCCGAGTACGTGCAGAACTACGTGCAGGGCGGGCGCGTCCTGATCAAGCACCAGGCAGTCGCGATACGGCTTGCTGAAATGGCCACCAAACTCTGCGCCGTGCGCGCGCTCATGAACGAAGCGGCACGCGCCGTCGATGCCGGCGCGCCGGACTCGGAGCAGCTCACCAACATGTCCAAGCTGTTCGCGTCCGAGGAAGTGTTCAAGGTCTGCCAGCACGCCGTGGAACTGCATGGCGGCAACGGCATCATGCTCGAATTCGGCATCGAAAAGCTGCTCCGCGACGCCGCGGTGTTCCTGCACATGGATGCGACCGTCGACATCTCCAAGTTCAAGATCATCAAAAACATGTTCCCCGAGACGGCAGGCATCTACGCCGGGCCCGAAGGTTGACTGGCGCGCCATTCGGCCCGCTTTCCTTTCCACTTATCTCAAGCAAGGATACGCCATGATTTACGAAGTCAGGACCTACGACCTCAAGCCCCAATCGCTTCCCGAATTCGAAAAACGCTTCGGCGAAGCCTACGAAAAGCGCAAGAAGTATTCCGAACTGGCAGCGTTCTGGCACACCGAAATCGGTCCGCTCAACCAGGTCGTGCACGTCTGGCCCTACAAGAATATCGAAGAGCGCGACAGGATCCGCGCCGCAGCGGTCAAAGACAAGATCTGGCCGCCCAATGGCGGCGAGTTCATAGCCAGGATGCAATCGGACATCATGATCCCGTTTAATTTTTCACCCGAGATCAAACCCGGAAAAATGGGTCCGTATTTCGAGATGCGAACATACACTTATGTACCCGGTGAATTGCCGGTTATCCAGAAAAACTGGGAAAGCGCGCTTCCGGTTCGATTGAAGTTCGGCCCGGTGTGCGCCGTCTGGTACTCGGAAATCGGCGCGCTCAACAAGTTCGTCCATATCTGGCCTTACGCGTCCCTCGATCAGCGCGACGACATACGCAAGAAAGCCCAGGCCACCGGTTCATGGCCGCCGGGGAAAAAAGCCCTGAAAGATGGCGGCCGTAATTACCAACTCTTCTCCCAGGAAAACAAGATCCTGCTACCTTCCTCCTTTTCGCCGCTGCAGTGATCTGCATGCCAGGCGGCCATTCAAACACCAGGGAACAATCATGCCCATAGGAAAACTCGATCACTTTTCGATCCGCACGCTCGACATCGAAGCTTCGCGCCGTTTCTATAACGAGGTCATGGGATTCAAAGAAGGTTTCCGTCCGCAGTTCAAGTTTCCCGGCATGTGGCTCTACAACGATGTGCCCTACCCGGATTCATACGGCGTAGTGCACATCATCGGCATAGATCTCAACGACACGGCCGGCCTCAAGGAATATCTCGGTGACCGCGATCTCGACTCGCTCAAGGGCACCGGCACGGTGGACCACATGGCGTTCAACGCCAGCAATCTGGCAGACATGCGCGATCGCCTGAAGCGCCACAACGTCGCCTACCGCGAGCGTACCGTGCCGTCGCTGGGCATACATCAGGTGTTTTTCGAAGACCCGAGCGACGTCACCATCGAGCTCAACTTCCCGGCAGCCGAAGCGCAACAGGCAGCATAAGGCCTGTTGTCGTATTGATTAACCGGCCCTGACCCCGGCGACCCATGACATCTTCCGCGCAACCTCCGCGCGCACTCATCATCGGCGGCTCGCTCGGCGGGCTGTTCACGGCCAACTTGCTCGCGCGCCAGGGTTGGGATGTAGAAGTATTCGAGCATTCCGGCACCGATCTCGTCGGCCGCGGCGCCGGCATCATCACCCATCCCGAACTGTTTCGCGCCTTGTCGCGCGTCGGCGTGACGATAGACGAGACGTTCGGCGTTGAAATTCCACGCCGCGTCAGTTTTGATCATGCCGGCAATACCGTAGGCACGCTGCCGCTACCGCAGAATCTCACCACCTGGGGCCGGCTCTACGTCCTGCTCAAGGCTGCTTTCCCAGCAGATCGTTACCATTTCGGACACACGTTCCGGCGTCTGGAGCAGGATGAGCGCGGCGTCACCGCGCATTTCGCCAATGGCGCGACAGCGCGCGGTGAACTGCTGATCGGCGCCGACGGCATCCGCTCCGCGGTGCGTGCACAGCTCGCGCCCGCCACCCTGCCCACCTACGCGGGCTATGTCGCGTGGCGGGGTCTGGCCGACGAGACGGCATTTTCACCGCAGGCGCACCGCGACCTGTTTCCCAATTTCGCCTTCTGCCTGCCACCGCGGGAACAGATGCTGGGCTATCCCGTAGCCGGCTTCACGAATTCCACGCGGCCCGGCGAACGCTGCTATAACTTCGTCTGGCACCGGCCGGTGGATGAAATGACTGAACTGCGGCGTCTGTGCACTGACATCGCCGGCAAAACACACGACATGTCCATCCCGCCGCCCTTGATACGCCCCGACGTTCTGACCGCGGTGCGCCGCGCTGCGGATGAATTGCTTTCGCCGCAATTTGCCGAAGTCGTGCGCCATACGCGCGTGCCTTTCTTCCAGGCCATTTTTGATCTCGAATCCTCGAGCATGGTTTTCGGCCGCGTCGCTTTGCTGGGTGATGCCGCTTATGTGGCACGCCCGCACTGCGGCATGGGCGTCACCAAGGGCGCGGGCGACGCCATGACACTGGCCGACCTGCTGAACGAGACGATGGCTAACGACATACCGGCCACGCTCGCGCGCTACCAGCAGGAGCGCGTGCGATTCGGTGTCGCGGTGGTCAACCACGGCCGCGAACTGGGCGCTTTTCTCCAAGGCGACAACAGCCCCGAGGCCGCACGCCATCACACCCCCGATGCCGTCATGCGCGAGATCGCCGTCACCCGCGATTTCGATTGACTGCTGCATCCGCTATACGGACGCCGGCTGACTGCCAGCGCGTGGATGGCATATAATTTGACGCTCTTATCGGATCATTCCGGCACGCCGCCACATGAGACCTCCCCCATGTTCGTCAAATTCAAGATCAACGGTGATGCCGTCGAAGTTCGATTGAAGTCCGGCGACCGCCTGCTGGTCGATGTATTGCGCGAAGATCTGAAACTGACAGGCACCAAGCATGGTTGCGGCATCGGCGCCTGCGGCACCTGCACCGTGATCATCGACGGCGAGCCCATCGCCTCCTGCCTGCAGCTTGCCGCGCTGTGCGAAGGCGCGGAAATCCGCACCATAGAGGGCGTCGCCGGCGCGGCCGCGCTGCATCCCATCCAGCAAGCCTTTGTCGACAAGTCCGCTCTGCAATGCGGCATCTGCATCCCGGGCCATGTCATGCAGGCCTGCGCGCTGTTCGATAAATCACCGCATCCGACCGACGCCGAGATCCGCGCCAGCGTCGACAGTGTGTATTGCCGCTGCACCGGATACTCCCGCATCTTCGATGCCTACAGGGAAGCCATGGCACTCATGAGCAAAGCGGGGAAAGCATGAGCTCGCCAAAACTCAATGCGGCCGCCGGCGGCCTGCTGGTGGTCGGCAAGGATGTGCCGCGCACCGACGCGGTGCCTAAAGTCACCGGTGCGGCGCAGTATGTCGCCGACCTCAACCTGCCGGGCATGCTGCATGCAGCGGTGCTGCGCAGCCCCCATCCCAACGCCCGCATCGTGTCTATCGACATCTCGGGCGCCGAAGCCATGCCGGGCGTCAAAGCCGTCGTCACCGGCAACGATACCGCAAAGCGCAAGTGGGGCGCGTTCCGGCCGGACCTGTATCCGCTGGCGATCGACCGCGTGCGTTACGTTGGCGACGAGGTCGCGGCAGTTGCGGCGAGCGACCCGGAAACGGCGCGCGCAGCCGTGGACCGCATCGTTGTCCAGTACGAAGTATTGCCCGCTGTGCTGTCGCTCGACGCCGCGCTGGCGCAAGGCGCGCCGCTGGTGCACGACGATACGCCGGGCAATATCGCGCACCAGTTCAATTTCGAGCGCGGCGACGTCGATGCCGGATTCAAGGCCTCCCACGTCATCGTCGAGGGCACCTGGGAATCCGCCCGCCAGTGGCACACCTCGCTCGAGACCATAGGCTGCGTCGCACAGTGGACCAGCGGGCGCGTGACGATGTGGTGCAACACTCAGACGCCGTTTCTTGCCCGCGGCCGCTATGCCACCGCGCTGGGCGTGCCGGAAGGCCAGGTGCGAGTCATACAAACCGAGGTCGGCGGCGGATTCGGCGGCAAGTCCGGTGACGACAATGCGTCGGTGATTTGCGCCATCCTCGCGCGCAAGGCGGGTCGCGCGGTGAAGCTGATACACACCCGGGAAGAAGAATTTCTGGCCAGCCACCCGCGCATGCCCATGCGCTACTGGGTGCGCCTCGGCTTTTCCAAAGACGGCCACATCCTCGCCAAGGAAACAAAAATGTGGGCCGACAACGGCGCCTATACCGGAAAATCACAGGCCATACTCGGCGCGGCCACGGTGCGTCACGATGCGCTCTACAAATATCCGAATGCGCGTGCCAACTCGACCCTGGTCTACACCAACCTGGTGCCGACCGGCGCTTTCCGCGGTTTCGGCAATCCTTCAGCGGACTGGGCAGTGGAACAAGCCTGGGATCTCGCTGCGGACAAACTGGGAATCGACATACTCGACCTGCTGCGCATGAACGCATCGGATCCAGGCGACACCTCTCCTCACAACCACAAGATCACGAGCTGCGAACTGAAGCAGTGCCTGGACCAGACGGCAAAAATGATCGGTTGGACGCAAAAACGCCGCGACAGAAAACCGGACCACGGACTGGGCATGGGCTGCAGCGTGCATGTCAATGGCCGCCGCAGTTTTGGCGACTGGGACGGCAGTTCCGCCATCGTCCGCATCAACGAGGACGGCCGCGCCACGGTCATCACCGGCGAAGGCGAAATCGGCCAGGGCAATCTGACGGTCTTGCGCCAGATCGCCGCCGAGCAGCTCGGCCTGCCCTATGAGGACGTGGACATCACGCGCCCCGACACGGATGTGCACTCGCATTCACTGGGCGCGTTGGCCAGCCGCCTGACCTATGTCGCAGGCAATGCCGTAAAAAATGCCGCCGAAGCGGCCCACACCCAGTTGATGGCCGCTGCCGCGGAACAATTAAACCTGCCCCCTGCGGAATTGATCATCATCGACCGGCAGATCGGCCCGCAGCGCGGCCCGGAAACCGCGTTCAAGCCGGTCAGCGCCGTGGTGCGCGCCAACATCTACAAACGCAACGGACAGCCTATCGTTGGTGTCGGCAACTTCGACAATCCGTCTGATTTTCCCGATCACAGCCGTTACGGCAACGAGTCGGGCGCCTACAATTTCACGGCGCAGGCGGTGGAGGTCGAAGTCGACCGCGCCACCGGCCAGGTTACGCTGATCGAGGTTGCCTCAACCGTAGACTGCGGCACGGTGATCCACCCCGCTGCTGCCGAAGGCCAGGTGCAGGGCGCAGTCACGCAAGGCATAGGGCTGGCGATGATCGAATACTTCGACTGGTACAACGGTGCGCCCACCGACCCCCAGTTGAAGGACTACCCGCTGCCCGGCGCGGCGATGATGCCGAAGATGCACGTGGCGTTCGCCGATTCCTACGAGCCCAGCGGCCCTTACGGCGCCAAAGGCCTGGGCGAGATCGGGCTCGATGCCATCCCCGCGGCTATCGCCAACGCGGTTGCCGATGCGGTCGGCGTGCGCATTACCGAACTGCCGATTACGTCGGAGAAAATACATCGCGCGCTGCATCCCGGGCTTTACGCAAACGAAAAAATCACACCCCCTGCAGCACCCAAAGGTTCGACCTGGACACGCTTGGGTGCCGGAAAACCGTCGGGCGCGCGTCCGCCCGAAGCGGAACTGGTGTTCGCCGACAGCGTCGAAGATGCAGTAGCGCAGATCGCCGCGGGTGACGCGATGATCGTGTGCGGCGGCACCGCACACGCGCTGCGCCGCGAACGCAGCGGCTTTCCCTTTGCGAAACGCCTGATCGCCATCGGGCGCGTACCCGAACTCAACCACCTGGCGATAAGCGAGCGCGGCGTGCTGAGCGCCGGCGCGGCGGTGCATCAGCAGCGCCTCTATGATAACGAGCGCCTGCGGCATGACTGGCAGGCGATAGACGACGCGCTCGAAGCGGTGGGTCACACCCGGGTTCGCCGCATGATCACGGTCGGCGGCAGCCTCGGCCCGTTGATCGGCGGCTTCGATCTGCCGGTGGCGCTGCTCGCACTCGGTGCGCGCGTGACCGTGGCGGGACCCGAAGGCCGGCGCACACTGTCACTCGAAGAAGCGTTCAAGAACCGCTTTGCCAAGCACGAGATGGTGGTCAGCTTCGAAGTCGATCCGCTGCCTGCACGCACCGGCTCGTCGTTCTTCAAATACATGGCGCGCGGCGTGCTGGAAATTCCCACTGTAAATACGGCCGCCACCGTGGGCGTCGATGCCGGCGGCAACTGCAACAGAGCGCTCGTGGTGGTGGGATCAGTCAGCTGGAAGCCCATCATCCTCGATCTGAAACATCTGGTCGGACAACGACTGACCGCCGCAATGCTGCGTAATGCCGTGCAAGGCGTGCGCGAGATGGCCGGACCGATGGCAGATGTGCGGGGGTCGGTGGCTTACAAGCGCGAGATGGCGGTTGAATTTGCCGCGCGTGCGTTGATCACGGCGTGGCAGCGCGTGGATCGAAAATAAAAACCAGCAGACCACGATATACTGTAACCTGTTGTTTATATTTATATTATTACTGTTTTGGGTCACGCTGTGCCGCACATTTTTTTGCCGGTTAATACCGTTTTCAAATCTGGCCATAAAAGATCAGACATGTTGAATTCCGATAACGGAACGTTCAGGACACCCCATGACTGCGACTAGCGAACGCAAACACCGTTGCCTCGACATGCATGCGCATCATGTCGGACAACCTGTCATCGACCGCATCAATGCCGAAGGCGCGCGCCATGGCATCCGCGTGGTCAAAGCCGATGACGGCGTCACGCGGCTCGAAGTCGGCGGCCGCCTGACAGGCATGCCGCTGCTGCCGACGCTGATCGACGATGGCGCGCGTCTGAAATGGATGGATGAAGCGGGTATAGATGTTCAGTTGCTTTCGGGCTGGATGGACCTCGCGGGCTATCATCTCGGCACCGAAGCGGGGCAGTGGCTGGCACGGGCGCAAAACGAAGCGCTGGCAGAAATCGTTGCGCGCCGTCCCGATCGTTACGCCGCTGCGGCCATGGTACCGCTGCAGGCACCGGAACTTGCCGCCGCAGAGTTGCGCCACGCCGTGACGCAATTCGCGCATCGCGCCGTGCAAATCGGCGCGCGCGTCGAGGAAGAGGGCCTCGATGCGCCGGGCCTCGATCCGTTCTGGAAAGCAGCCGAAGAACTGAACGTACCAGTCATCGTGCATCCAGCGGACCTCGCCGTGCCGCCGCGGCTGCGCCGGCTGTTCCTGCACATCCTGGTAGGCAACCCGAGCGAGACGACTTTCGCCGCAGCGGCGCTGCTGCTGGGCGGCGTGTTCGACCGTTTCCCGAAACTGCGCGTGCTGCTGGTACATGGCGGCGGCTGCGTGCCGTACCAGTTCGGCCGCATCGACCGCGGTCGCGTGGCAGCGCCGCCTGCGGCGCGCGGCCAGGTCAAGACGAGCCTGGCCCGCTACGCCGGCAACCTCTATTATGATACGGTGCTGCACGACGATGCAGCGCTCGACTATCTGATTCGACGGGTGGGCGCCAATCATGTGGCGCTGGGCAGCGATTACCCGTTCCCGCTGCGCGACGCCGATCCGGTGCAGTCCGTGCGGCGGATCGCAGGCTCGAAGACAGGCGAAGAACAAACCATATGCTGGGACACAGGCGCAGCGTTGCTGGGCTTGTAAGTTCTGCTGGAGGAGAAATCAGGCGCCCGTGTGGATTAACATCGGCGACTGGTGATTGGTCATGAATCTCAAGGAAAATCAATGAAGGCTACGGAAGTTCATAACAACGCCATCGTTCACGACTCGCCCGTGGCCACCGCACAAAGCGAGGAGTTCTGGGGCAGCGATGCGATCGCTTCAGTGTTGCGCAGCCTCGATATTCCCTACATCGCGCTCAATCCGGGTGCCAGTTACCGCGGCCTTCACGACAGCATCGTCAACCATCTTGGCAACCGCGCGCCACAAATGCTGCTGTGCCTGCACGATGAGCATGCGGTGCACATCGCGCAGGGCTACTGGAAAGCCTCGGACCGCATGATGGCCGCGGCGCTGCATTCCAATGTCGGTCTGATGCATGCCGCCATGCCGATTTTCAACTCCTGGTGCGACCGCGCGCCGGTGCTTATCCTCGGCGCCAGCGGGCCATGGGACGCCGCGAAACGCCGCCCCTGGATAGACTGGATACACACCTGTTCCGACCAGGGCGCGCTGGTGCGCAACTACACCAAATGGGACAACCAGCCGGGATCGGTGGCGGCGGCGATAGAGGCGCTGGTGCGCGCCGCGCAAATCGCGCAGACCGCGCCGCGCGGACCGGTGTATGTAAATCTGGACGTCTCGATACAGGAAGAAAAAATCGGGGCGCTTCCGATGCTGCCGGACATGGCGCGCTACCAGGCTCCACAGGCCACGCAACCGGCTTCCGACCTCGTCTCAGCGGCGGCACAATTACTGTCCGCGGCCAAAAACCCGGTCATGCTCGCCGGACGCTGCTCGCGCAGCATCGAAAGCTGGAACGCGCGCGTGGCGCTTGCCGAGAAGCTCAACACGCGCGTGCTCACCCATATCAAGCTCGCCGCCGCGTTTCCGACTGATCATCGGCTGCACGCTGCGCCTCCTGCCAACCGCCTCGCGCCGCAAGCCAGGCAAGCGATTGCCGAGGCCGACGTGATTCTGTCGCTCGACTGGCTGGACCTTGGCGGCGCATTGAAACAGGCTTACGGCACGAAACCGGTGACCGCAAAAATCATTCACGTCTCCTGCGACGCGCACATTCATCGCGGCTGGAGCATGGACTACCAGAGTCTGCCGCCGGTAGACGTCAACCTGATGTGCGAGCCCGATGCGGCGGTGCCTCTGCTGCTGCAGGCCGTTAAGCCGCGCGCAGCACAGGCGCCGACAGTAGCGCAATCCATGCCGGCGGCGTCCGCGGACACCGTCACGCTGCACGGCGTGGCCACGGCCTTCAATGCCGCCATCAAGGGGAGCGATTTTTGCATCGCCCGCCTGCCGCTGGGCTGGCATGGCGGTTACGTGCCGTTCCGGCATCCGCTCGATTATGTCGGCTTCGATGGCGGCGGTGGCGTGGGCGCCGGTCCCGGCATCACGGTCGGTGCAGCGCTGGCGTTAAAGGGCAGCGGGCGGATTACCGTCGGCCTGCTCGGGGACGGCGATTTCCTGATGGGCAATACCGCGGTGTGGACCGCCGCGCATTACAAGATTCCGTGCTTGATGATCATCTGCAACAACCGCTCGTACTTCAACGACGAGCGGCACCAGGAACGCGTTGCGGTCGCACGCGGTCGCCCGGCGGAGAACCGGTGGATAGGCCAGCGCATTGCCGACCCTGATATCGATATTGCGGCCATGGCGCGGGCCCAGGGTGCGGTCGCAATCGGTCCTGTCACACAGGTGGCCGATGTGCAGCCGGCCATCGAGAACGGCATTGCAACAGTGCGCGGTGGCGGCGTGTGCGTGATCGATATGCGCGTTGAGCCCGGCTACGACGCTGAGTAAGCAGGCGATAATGGTTCAGCTATTTCGATAGTGCTGTGATAGTTTGCAATCTAACAATAAATCATAAATTCATTACGAGGAGAATCAAGATGAGCTCAGGAGCCCGCTTCAGGAAGTCCGCAATCAATGCAGCACTATGCTTCATGATCGTCGCGCCATTTTTGTGTGCCCCTGCCCTCGCCCAGGATTATCCGGTCAAGCCCATCCGTATCATCGTACCGCAAAGCGCTGGCGGATCGACCGATATGGTCGCGCGCATCGTGACGCAACGGCTCGATGACGTGCTTAAACAATCGATGGTCGTGGACAACCGCCCAGGGGCGGGCAGCATCAACGGCACCGACATCGTGGCCAAGGCGACACCGGACGGTTACACGCTGCTGGCAGTGGCCGCATCGTTTACGATCACACCGAGCATGCGCAAAAAACTACCGTATAGTCCGGCTCGTGATTTTGCGCCGATCTCGCAACTCGCCAGCCTGCCGCACATTCTGGTCCTGCACCCGTCAGTGCCGTTGAAGTCGGTCAAGGAACTGATTGCCTTTGCCAAAGCAAACCCGGGCAAGCTCAACTGCGCTTCAAGCGGCGTGGGCACCAGCACCCATCTTGCTGCCGAGCAGTTCATGCACAAGACGGGAACCAGGATGCTGGTCGTGCCCTACAAAGGCGGCGCACCCGGCGTAACCGCGTTGGTAGGCGGCCAGGTCCAGCTCTATTTTGCAGCCATCTCGACCGCTCTGCCGCACGTCAAGTCAGGCCGGCTGCACGCACTGGCGGTCACCAGCACAAAACGTGCCTCTGTCGCGCCCGAGCTGCCGACCGTAGCGGAAGCAGGCGTGCCGGGATACGAGCACTCGTCCTGGGTCGGCATACTCGCTCCGGCAAAAACGCCCCGGCCGGTCATCGAAAAACTGCACGGCGAGATCGTCAGGATCGTGCTGTCGCCCGACGTGAAGAAGTTATTCTTCCGGGACGGGCTGGAGGCGGTCGGCAATTCGCCGGAGGAATTCGGCGCCATCATCAAGGCGGAGATCGCCAAATGGAAGAATCTGGTGAAGGTTGCGGGGATACGGGTGGAATAAGATGCGGTAAGCAGTCAGCAGTAAGCAGTAAAAAAACTATGTACTTAGCTCCGCGGCCGGTCTACCGATCACCGCTTACGGCTTACTGCTCTGATGTCCCCCCTTGCTGACACGCCGATTTATCTGACCCATGAAAGCCGCCGGGCTGCACCCGGCCACAAGGGGTGCTAAAACAAGCACGGGCGATGAGGGGTGCTATCATTGCGCCCCCATATAGCACGCAAAATCCCCCATGAAAGTCCCCAAGAGAATCGAACCGCTGGTCGAGGATGGTCTCGTCGACACGGTCATCCGCCAACTCACGAGCGGCAAGGAGGCCATGGTCTACGTGGTCCGCTGCGGGGACGAGTTCCGCTGCGCGAAAGTGTACAAGGAAGCCAACCAGCGCAGCTTCCGCCAGAGCGTCGATTACACCGAAGGTCGCAAGGTAAAGAACAGCCGGCGCGCCCGCGCCATGGAAAAAGGCACCCGCTATGGGCGCAAGGCGCAGGAAGAGGCCTGGCAAAGCGCCGAGGTCGACGCCCTCTACCGTCTGGCTGCCGCGGGCGTGCGCGTGCCGCGGCCCTACAACTTCCTCGACGGCGTGCTGCTGATGGAATTAGTGACCGGAGGCGATGGCGAGGCCGCCCCGCGTCTCAGCGATCTGGAACTGACACCAGAGCAGTCCCGCGACTACCACCGCGTGATGATTGCACAAGTCGTGCGCATGCTCTGCGCCGGCATCATTCACGGCGATCTGTCCGAATACAATGTGCTCGTCGGCAGTGACGGGCCCGTCATCATCGACCTGCCCCAGGCCGTGAACGCCGCCGGCAACAACCACGCCTGCAGCATGCTCGAGCGGGACGTCGCCAACCTCGCCGCCTACTTCGGCCGCTATGCGCCAGAACTGCTGGCGACTGACTACGGCATGGAGATCTGGTCGATCTACCAGAGCGGCAAGCTACACCCGGAGATCGAGCTGACCGGGCGCTTCAAGCGCAGCGAGAAACCGGCGGACGTCGCCGGCGTCATGCGGGAAGTCGATGCCGCGCTCAAGGAAGAAGCGGCGCGGCAACGCTACAAACAGGATATGGGGCGCTAGGGCAACGGGGTCTGACGGTCCCGACTCCAAATTTCAGGATTTGGGTTTGATCGGCTCGATCGCCTTGGGCTTCATGAACGATGCGGCCACCGGGGCGGGCTGCTTTTGCTTCTTGGGTTTCTTCATTTCCTTGTTGCTGCGTTGCTGGCCTTTGGCCATGGTCGTTCTCCTTGATTGCCGGCATGATGAACCAACGGTAACCGTCTGACTTTACTATTGCGATCATAAGCTTTCGTTGAGAATCGCGCCGCTTTTTATTTTGTTCCCCCTTCTTCATCCCTCATTAAATGAAATGTATCCTTTAGGACCCTCATCCCTCATCACTAGGTTCAAGTAATGGCCGGGGGCAGCCCGGCGGCTGGTCACCTTTTCTTGCGCGGCCAAGAAAATGTAACCGAAAAGAAGGCCGCCCAGGTACGCCGAACCTGACTCTGTGTCAGGAGTTCCCTGCGCTGCTCGACCAGGCCCGGCAGGCTGCGCTCCTCGCGCACCGGCAACGGGAATGATAAGTACTGGGGCGGGCACTATTCGTGGGAAAGCATATATGGTCACAGCTCGCGCAGTGCTCGCCCGAAACCCCGGGCCCGGTCTGCGACTGCTCGGCGGCGTACATGGGTCCGAGGAATCGGCGGAGCAGCTAGGGGAGAGTTCAGCGCAGCAAACTATCTTCAAGGCGAGTTCTTACGATTCCCGATTTACCATTCACCATTCACGACTCTTCATCCCTCATCCCTGTCTTTCCCTGTGCTATTCTGTAGCCAGACATCCTCAACCATCTCAGGAGCACCTTATGAGCAAAGCCATCTGGTGGTCGATCATCGTTCTGGGATTGGGCCTGTGCGCCTTGATTATCTACTTCGCGCTGCCAAAGACGCAGCCGGAACCGGTAGCGCAGCCCCAGCCGCCCGCTGTCGTGAAACCGCCGGCGCCCGCTGAACCGCAGATCCGCTATCCGCTCATGCAGCAGCCTCCGGAAAAGCCGCTGCCCGCGCTCGATGTGAGCGACGCCACCATGGGGAACGCGCTGGGCGAGCTGTCGTCCGACAAAACGCTCATCGATATGCTCCTGATGCAGAAATTCGTGCGCCGCATCGTCGCCACCGTCGACAACCTGCCGCGCCAAAAACTGGCATTGCGGCTGGTGCCGGTGAAGCTGGCCGGCGGAAAATTTCTCGTCACCGGCAAAAACGATGATTTTGCCATCGCGCCGGACAACACCAAGCGCTACGCACTTTACATAAAGTTTTCCGAAGTCGTAGACGCCAAAAAAATGGTGGCGCTTTACGTCCACTTCTACCCGCTGTTCCAGCAGGCCTACGAGGAGCTGGGGTACCCGAAAGCCTATTTCAACGACCGGCTGGTCGAAGTGATCGATCATCTGCTGGCTGCTCCGGATCTACAGGCGACGGTAAAACTGGTGCGGCCCAAAGTCTTCTACCTGTTCGCGGATCCCGAACTGGAAGCACGCTCGGCGGGCCAGAAAATCCTGATGCGCATCGGCAACGAGAACGCCGCGCGCATCAAGGAGAAGCTACGCGAGATACGCGGCGAACTGATCAGCCAGGCGCCCAAACGGTAGACGGTCCACCTCCCGCGCTCGAGCATCAATCGCCCTCATCCCTCACCCCTGCTTTTTCCTCCTGGCTCTTCAGCCTTCGCGCCGGAATGACCCCCAGGAACGCAACCACGCCCAGGCTCACGAACGCGAGTCCCCAGGCCAGGGGTACGCCGCGCCCCCCAAATAGGTCCAGAACCGCGCCGAATACTGCGGGCGAAATGCACCCGGTCCCAAAACCGAGCAGCGAGTAAAGAGACATGGTGGCCCCGCGGTGGGCAGGCTCGGCCGCGTTCACCACGCCGGCAGTCATGGCGCCGGCATCGACACCGGTGAAGTACATGTGCACGACCGCGAACGCCAGCAGTCCGATCCATGGCGAGCCGGCGATAAAACCGATGGTGCAGCTCATGATCGCGGATACCGTAGGGCCTATGGTCATCACGCGCGCACGACCGAAGCGCAACGCTAACTCATTGCCGCTCACGCTGGCGATCGGCCCGAGCAAAATGATGAGCGCGGCCGTCAACGCCAACGAACCCGGATCGCTGCCTGTGCCGTGCAGACTGGCGGCAAACGTGAGGAAGGCCACCAGCCACGCGCGCGTCGCGTGAAGCTCCCAGGAGTGCGCAATCGTGGTCAACAGGTACGGACGCACGGCGGCATTGCGCAACACGGGCCGGAAGTCGAGTAGCGCGCGGCGCGGCGCCGGTTGGGGTATCGACCGCTTCAGCGCGAACACGACAATCGCGCCGGCCAGCAGCGGCCCGACGCTGACGACCAGGAAGGCGCTCCGCCAGCCGAAAGCGCCCGCCATCGCGCCGCTAAGGATCAGCGAGCCGCTGGCTCCCGCGCCAAACATTGCGCCATAAATGGCTGCGCCGCGGCTCTGCCAAGCCCCCCCCACGCGGTCAGTCAGCGCCTTCATGCCGGGAATATAAGTGCCGGCGAGTCCGATGCCGATCAGCACCTGGCACAACAACGCGGACCAGAATCCGCTCGCAAAAAAAGAAAAACCCAACGCGCCGCCCGCGGCAACGATCGCCGCCACCCCGTACACCCGCCGCGCGTCGACCCGGTCGGTCAGCGACCCGAGAAAAGGCACGCCTGCCATGTAGCCGCCGAGCACGGCCCCGCTGATCAACCCGGCTTGGGAATTATTCAGCCCGAACTCGGGCGCCAGTATCGGCAGCAGCGCCGCAAACGCGGAAAACGCCGTCATGCTCAGCACTTCGGCACAGCAGACCGTGACGATGATGCGTCCGGGAGGCGGTGTGCTTATGTGCAAATCAGTTCTCGCTTGACTGTATTAACCTGAATCTTTTTTCGTGCTGATCAAATCCACTCCAACGCCTGCAGGGGAAGGCAGGACGGAGGCTGCTCTGACAACTTATCTGAACCCCGCCTTCGCGGGGATGACTTTCTCAGAGGAAGGCGCCCCGCTCGTCCAGCGCGTGTTCGGTGAGATGCCGCGTAACGATGTCGAACGCCTCGTTCACCGAGTCGGTGCGGTGAAACAGTTGCAGGTCATCGCGGTTGATGGTGCCGTGGCGAACCAGCGCTTCCAGATTGATCACCTCGTCCCAATAGTCCTTGCCGAACAGCACGATGACCAGCGGCTTGCGCATCTTGCCCGTCTGGCGCAGCGTCAGGATCTCGAACATCTCGTCGAGCGTGCCGAAGCCGCCCGGAAAGACGAACAGCGCCTTGGCGAGATAAGCAAACCAGAACTTGCGCATGAAAAAATAGTGAAAGTGAAATGACAGCTCGCGTGTCACGTAACGGTTGTCGTACTCCTCGACCGGAATCGAAATGGTGAGGCCGACATTTAGCCCCTTGGCCTCCGAGGCGCCGCGATTGGCCGCCTCCATGATGCCGGGGCCGCCACCGGTGCAGACGACGAAGCGCCGCTCCTCGTCGCCCAGATGCTTCGACCACTCTGTGAAACGGTGCGCAAGCTCGCGCGCATCCTCGTAGTAGCGCGACATCGCGAGTTGCCTGCGCGCGAGTTCGAGGTCGCCCTCGCCACGTTCGGCGGCGCCGATCCCGGCCTCGGCCTGCTCGCGCGACAGCACACGGGCCGAGCCCATGAACACGATCGTGTCGTCGATACGGTGATAATCGAAGCGTGCTTTGGGTTCGAGATATTCGGAGAGGATACGCAACGGCCGGGCGTCGCCGCTTGTCAGAAACGACTCTTTGAGATACGCCTTTTCAGATTGATGGCGTCTTTCTTTTTGTGGTTCTTTCATAAAGACTACTCCTGAATCGAAAATCCGGGCAGGTGTTGAAGGCAGGGATGAAGGCGGAGAGATGGGGGTGTAATAACGCTATCCCGCACTCATTAAATGTTTCACAGATCTCACGAGGTCGCCCAATGCAGATAAATACGCGTTGGTTTCGGCCGCCAGGGATTCAGTCCAACCCTCCTTGACCACCTCCGCGTACCTTTCCTCATCCCTCATCCCTGTCAGACCAACGTCGACGCGGCATGACATCGATATCTTCCGCGACGTCGCAGGTGTCATCGTCCTGGTCATCGAATTTCTCCATCGCATCGATCAGCGCCTGCAGACGGCGCTCTGCAGCCGGTTCGATCTCCGGTTGCTTGCGAATATTGTCAGCGACAGAGGCGGCATCCTTGTAGTCCCTTTCGGTTTTGATCGGACGCGAGAGTCTCTTCGTCATTTCCTCAAGCCCTCCCAGACATTAAAACTTTATCCCGTATTGGTCGCCCGCAACGCTACCCGCGGGAACTTTCAACATACAGTTTACTGGTTTTCCGCAGGATTGGCTGTGCACCGGATCGTCATCCCCGAATTTTTAACTTGGAACTTGGAACCTCATACCCCCTCTCGCAGCGTCCGTGATAATGAGACAATAGCGCCGTTATCAGCAATAATGCGACCGGCAAATTCAGACGGGGGGCAGTCAGGCATGCGCATCGAGGTAATTTGCACCGGAGACGAGGTGCTCACGGGAAAAATCGTCAATACCAACTTCAGCTACATCAGCCAGAAGCTGGAGGACTTCGGGCTCGCAGTTCAGTGGGAGACGACGGTGGGTGATGATCGCGCAAACCTTCAGCTTGCGTTCAGACTGGCCGCGGAGCGCGCCGACGCGGTGATCGTCAACGGCGGGCTCGGCCCCACCCTGGACGACCTGTCACAGGAAATTGCCGCTCGCGCCGCAGGCGTCGACCTCGTGCTGAATGATGAGTGGCTGTCGCGGATGGAGGAGTATTTCACCAAACGCGGCCGCGTGATGCCGCCCAACAACCGCAAACAGGCCATGCTGCCCGCCGGTGCTGAAGTCATCGACAATCCGGTCGGCACCGCGTGCGGCTTTGCGCTCGACATCGGCCGCGCCCGTTTCTATTTCACCCCCGGCGTGCCGCGCGAGCTGCGCCGCATGCTGGAAGAGCAGATCATTCCCCGGCTCCTCGAGAAAAGCGGACTGCAGACGGCGATCTTCCTCAAGCGCTTCCATTCCTACGGTATAGGCGAATCGCACGCCGACGCCATGCTTGCGGATGTCGAGACACTGGTGCCGGACGGGAGCGTGAAGCTCGGGTTCAGAGCGCATTATCCGCAACTCGAAACCAAACTCACGGTACGCGGCAAAGACATGGACGACATACAGAAAAAACTCGCACCGGTCGAGCAGGAAGTGCGCCGGCGCCTGGGCAATTTCATCCTGGCAGAAGGCGATCAGACACTCGAACGGGTCATCCTCGACGCGCTGATCGAACGTCAGGCTTCGTTGACCTTGGTAGAAACGTTCACCAGCGGACAGATTGCATCGCGTCTCGCCCATCTTCCGGGCGCCAGCAAAGTCATACGACGCGGCATCGTGGTCCCGGAGGTGCGCGAGGTATGCGCCGCGGTCGGGATCGACAGCGGCGCGCTGGCGCACAAGCTTTCGCGCGAGACCGCCGAGGCCGCCGCGCGCGCCGCGCTGGAACAGACCGGCGCCACGCTTGCACTCGCGGTCCTGATCGAACTCGATGAAGGCACGGACCGTATCGATTTCGGCGGCACGATCTACCTTGCGATCGCCAGCGCGCACGATTGCGCCTCGCGGCGCAGCCAGATCATCGGGGGCCGGGATTGGGTGCGGCTCGGTGCGGTTGAAATGGGTCTGGACTGCCTGCGCCGCTATCTTCAGGGACTGCCTGTGCACGAGCGCATCGATTTCGAGATCGACAAGCCTTGAGCTTGCCATAGCTCGCGGATGAACCCTTCCGGGAAAATCGCCGCCTATCTTCTGCTTGCCGGCGCCTTCGTGCTAGGCGGAATCTCGCTCGCGCTGTTCGGCGTCTTCGTTTACCTGGGTTCGTTCGAGCTGATGCCGCTGCATCTGGCCACCGGCACGGCGCTCGCACTCGATACCGGGCTCTGCCTCGCCTTCTTCGCCCAGCACAGCGGCATGGTGCGCCGCTCCTTCCGGGAACGTGTGCTCGCCGCGCTGCCCGTGCCGCACCGTCCCGCGCTCTACGCGGTCGCCTCCGGCGTCATGTTGTTGGTTTTTCTGGTCTTCTGGCAGCGCTCGGACATCGTGATCTACTCGGCGCAGGGACCGGCGCGCTGGATATTGCGCGGGATTTTCGCCGCTGCTGCGATCGGCCTCGTCTGGGGCCTGCACACCCTGAAACATCTCGATGCGCTCGGCGCGCACACCCTGCTCAGGCATCTGCGCGAGGAGGAAACCCGCGCGCTGCCGCTCGCCATCCGCGGTCCGTACCGCTGGGTGCGCCATCCGCTCTACTTCCTCGTGCTGGTCATTATCTGGGTGTGCCCCGACGTCACGCTCGACCGCCTGCTGTTCTCCGTGCTGTGGAGCGCGTGGATCGTGGCGGGCACGCTGCTCGAAGAACGCGATCTCGCTGCCGAGCACGGTGACGGTTATCGCGCCTATCAGCGGGCGGTGCCGATGCTGATCCCGTGGCACGTGCCGCACCAACGGCCGGAAGACGACGGCTGAACGCCGCCTTCAGTCACCCTTTTTTCCTTTGACCTCGGCCAGCACCTGCCGCGCCGTGCGAAAACAGTCGACGCCGACCGGGATGCCGCAGTAAACCGCGATCTGAGTCAGGACCGAACGCAGATCGTCTTCGGTGAGCCCGTTGGTCAGCGCGCCGCGAAAATGCAGCTCGAACTCGTGCATCTTGCCCAGCGCCGCAATCATGCCCAGATTGAGTATGCTGCGCTCGCGCCGCGTGAGCTTGTCGTCGGTCCAGCACACGCCCCAGCAATATTCGCTCACCAGCTCCTGAAAAGGCTGGTTGAAGCTGTCTGCATTTTTCATCGCGCGATCGACGTACTCTCCGCCCAGCACCTCGCGGCGCACGGCCAGCCCTGCATCCATCAGTTTCCGGTCCATGGCATCTCCTTTTCAAAGATCGAAATAAAGGGCCGGGGCCGATTTTATGTACGCAACGCACTATCACGCCCGGCCATTCGATTATTCGCCTTGGAAATGCTGGGTGCAACCCGGGAATAATTCGCTTTGATGTTCGCTTCCTTGGAACTTGGAACCTGAAACCTGGAGACCCCCGATTCCGGCGCCATGTTGCTCTACAGCTTTCCAAGGCGCCCGGTCTGCCGTAGACTGGTCATGTCATCTTTACCGGATAATCCATCATGGCTGAAGAGAAACCGGAAAAAACCCCTGTTGAGAAGCTGAAGGACCTCGTCTCCGAGCTGGGACAGATGGAGCACAACTCGCGCGGCAACATCGAGAAACTGACCGTGCACTGGATGTTTCTCGAAGATGAAATGAAACACAAGGAATTCGCCAAGCGCTGGGGCGACCTGATGAACACTCAGAACGCGTTCGAAGACCAGGTAAAAGCCCTGATGGATGATTGCCAGATTTACTGCAAAAAGGTTGAAAACAAGGGCTGATGCGCCCTCGACCGTTCACGCTTCACCGATCTCCTCCTTGCCTCTGTCAGCCTTCTGATTGAGATAACCGCCGCTGGCAAGCAATATGGCGTTCGACCAAAAAACCGGTATCAATCCGAAAGTGGTGCCGATAAAACCGAACACGAGCGGCACCCCGATCTGAATCACCTTGTTGACCGTGATGCGCAACCCCAGCGCTTCGCCGGCCCGGCCCTCCGGCGACCGGTTGTAGGTCATTATCATCGACAGCGGCTGGCCGCAACCCAGACCCAGGCCCAGCATGAACGCTATGAGCATCAGGATCCAGGGGTTCTGGAAGAACGGAAACAACAGGTAAGTCACGCTGGAAGCAAACAGCGAAACCGTCAACACTTTCTCTTCGCTGGTGCGTTTGACCAGCGCGGGCATGAATAGGCGCACGACGAATGCGGCGGCGGCATAAACTCCGAGAATGATCCCTATGGTCGTGGCCGAAAGCCCGATCGAGTGCCCGTAAATCGGCACATAGAATGACAGCAGGTCGACACCCGAAAAAATAATTGCGCCGGCCAGCAGCGTTCTTCTCAACGGGGCAATGTGAATCAGGTCCAGAACGTTCGGCGGCGTTTTTTCCTTCTTCCTGTGGCGCGATCCCTCGGGGATCATCCGGGGAAATACGAACATCGTCAGCACGGGCAGCAGCGCCATCAGCGCCAGGAAGAGGTAGCTGAACTTGTAGCCCAGGGCGTCGATCGCGAAACCCACCATGACCGGGCCCAGCATTCCCGAGACCGACTGGCCAAGGCTGAATGTGCTCAGGTTGCGCGTGCGCATATCCGGACCGCTCAGGGTTGCAGCCAGATTCTGCACGGCGACCTGAAAAAAAATGAACGTCATGCCGGTCAGCGCACGCGACACGTATAGCGACGTGAGATGCGGATAAAGGTAAGGCACCATCATCGCAATAGACGCGCCCAGGGAACCAAACAGCATGGGCCGGCGAAATCCGTAGCGGTCCGTCACTCTGCCTGCATAAATCCCGAGAAAAAGCTGAAAAACCGAAGACAATGCAATCAGGATGCCGATCTCGAGCGCATCGGCGCCAAGCTGGATGGCGAACAACGAAAGCAGCACACGGCTGCCGCGCAGGCTGATGCCATTGAGGACGCTCAGCAGCGTGATCACATAAATCGGCATGATATTAATTTGGCCGGCAAAGAAATCAATTTACACGGTGCGGATACCCCGCCCGCCGTACTATGCGAACGGCGCCACGCCGATCAGCCACAGGTGCGCCCAGAATGCAAACACCACCCATGCGGCGACACCTGCGACCACCGTCATCGCCGTGCGCGCACCGCTGCCCGCCGGATACCGCGTGCCCGCGGCGCGGTCGCGTTTGCGCGAGGCGATGTAATCGAGGATGGCCCAGGCCAGAAACGCGCCAAACAAGATGACATCGGCCACACTGCCATTGGACAGCAGGTGCGCGAATGCCCATAGTTTCACGCCTGCCGCCATGGGATGCCCGACCGCCGCCTTGATATGATTTCCGGGCACCTTGGCCGCCGCCAGCAGCACGAAGGAAAGCAGCACGAGCAGTGCCGCGATATGGCGCATGAACACAGGCGGCGAGTAAAGCACATCGCCCGTCAGCCGCGCCTGACCGTAGCCCCAGACCAGCAGCACGAACCCCGCGATCGAGATCAGCGAATACACGCCTTTCCACGGGTTCGGCCCGATGCGGGCGATCGTGCGCGTGCGCCAGTCCTCCGCGAAAATGCGGACCGAATGCGTGCCGAGGAAGAAAATGAGACCAAGTATGAGATAAGTCATGTGCACACCCTCACGTCAATCGAAAATACGCTGGAAAAGCGGTGGCTGCGGGAACATACACATTAGCTTATTCATTATTCCTCAATCACCCAATCACTCAACTACTCAATCACTTAATCACCCAATCACTCATCACTCATTACCCATTACTCATTTCCCATTACCCATTACCGCACTTTAAACACCAGTTTGCCGCGCAGGTGTCGCCCTTCGCTCACCGCATGGGCCGCCGCGGCATCCGATAACGCATAGAGCGTGATCTCGGGAATGCGGACAGCGCCGCTGTTGACCAGTGCGACGATCCGCTCGAGGTGCGCGCGGTCACGCCCGACTTTCGGGCGCAGCGATTGGACATCGGCGCGCGGCGAGGCCGGTGCTGCGCCGCCTGATGCGATGAACGCCGCGCGTCCGCCCGGGCGCAGCACGGCGAACGAGCGCAGCGCGACGTCGCCGCCGACGGTGTCGAACACCGCATCACAGCCGGACACCACCTTTGTGAAATCCTGCGCGTTGTAATCGATGATCTGGTCGGCACCCAGACTGCGCAGGTAGTCATGGTTTACCGCGCTCGCAGACGTGATCACGCGCGCGCCGATATGTTTGGCGACCTGTATCGCGAAGCTCGCGACCCCGCCCGCGCCACCCTGGATCAATATCGTTTCACCGGACTTCAATTGTAGCGTGTCCTCAACCGAGCACAGCGCAGTGATCCCGATCAGTGCCAGCGCCGCGCACTCCGCGTGCGACAAGCTGTCCGGCTTTCTCGCCACGATGGCTGAATTGATGGCGATTTTCTCCGCGTAAGCTGCCTCCTGACCGACATCGCAGACCCCGAAAACTGCATCGCCGATTGCAAACTCCGTGACGCCTGCGCCGAGCGCGCAGATCACGCCGGAGAAATCTCGCCCCGGAATGTACGGAAAATCCGTGATCGGCGCGTAATGGCCGGAACGCACCTTCCAGTCGGCCCCGTTGACGCTGGCCGCGTGCACGTCGATAAGCACCTGGCCCGGCCCGGCAACGGGATCCTTGACCTCGCCATACTCCATCACTTCCGGCCCGCCGTTTTTCATAAAGAACGCTGCTTTCATCTCGCCTCCAAATAAATTATTCGTCCGGCCTGATTACAAGCGCCAGCTATTCCTGGTGCCCTGATTAAGAACGCCTGACAAAATGACATTCAAATACCCCCTCACCCTACCCTCTCCCCCGCAAGCGGGGGAGAGGGGGTTGTTAGATGCGTACTAGTCACGGGTCACGGCAGTTACTTAATCACTTAATCACTTAATCACTTAATCACCGAGGTGGGGTTCCCCATCACCCATCACCCATCACTCATCACTCATTACCCATCACTCATTACCTGCTCCCCACTCCCTCATCCCTGCATTTCTACGCTTCCCTCATCTCCCGCGCCGTCACGCCCTTGCCTGAGTTGTCGGCATATTTTTTCCAGCCGTCGATCAACTGCGCGGTCGTGCGCTGCGTCGCCTGCACCGAGGGCAGCGCCGACATTGCAGCGATCCAGGCGCGCAGCCGTGTGCACTCTTCCGGAATGAGGAAGCCGCGATAATGCTTGAGCGCGGCGAACCGCTGCACATGGGGCAGAAACGTGAAGTCGACGAGGCCGGGCCTGGCGCCTAACCAGAACGGGCCGGACGAGAGCTTGCGCAATCCCTGGTGCTCCATGAAGAGGACCGCCTCGGTCAGCCGCAGCCGGTGCAATTCCTGGCCTTCGGCATCCTGGCGCAGCATCATCTTGTAGACGTGCGGCACCATGCGGTTGTTCGCGAAGTCGATCCAGACGCGCGCCGTCGCCCGCCCCACGGGATCGCGCGGCAGCAGCGGCGGCTCGGGAAACACCTCATCGAGATACTCGTTGATGACGGCCGATTCCCAGATCACCGCCTTGTCATGCCGGATCACCGGCACCTTACCGTACGGCGACACCTTCAGAAACCAGTCCGGCTTGTCGTCGAGATCGATTTCCGTGAAATCGAAGGCTATGCCCTTCTCCAGCAGCACCATGCGCGAGCGCTGTGCGAAGGGGCACGATTTGGAGCTGATGATTTCGAGTTGTTCCATGATTCAATTTCCCGGTTGCGTCGAAGAACAGAAATTATTTGCCGCCAAGGCTGCCAAGAACGCCAAGAAAAAACAAAACTAAAATAAGAGTCCAACTATTTTAGTTCGAGGGAATAAAAACACGGTGAGAATATTGAATGCAATGTCGTTCGTTTTCATTTGAACTTGATTCTCCTTGGCGTTCTTGGCGGCCTTGGCGGCTAATCAGTTTTTGACGATCCTGCCTACTTGCCGTATTCGTCGAACTTCGGCAGCGCCGGCGTTTCGACGAACCACGACGCCTTCGACCCCCAGAAAATGCAGCTGTCCGGGCGCATCTCCGGGTCCGCATCCATGGTGCCCGCCGGCACCAGCATATTTTCCGTGCCCGTGACCTGGTGCGGCACGCGCGAGCCGCATTGCGAACAGAAGTTCACGGCATAGCGCTTGGCGCCCGGCAGATCGAAATGGCGGGCAAGCGTTTCGCCGGACTTCCAGGCGAATTGCCCCTTCGGAATGAAAAGGTTCGCCGCATGCCCGGAGCCGGTGGTTTTCTGGCAACGGGAGCAATGGCAATACTTGAAAAGTGAAAAAGGCGGCTTGATTTCAAAACGGATGGCACCGCACAAACAACTTCCGGCAATGGATTCCTGTTTCATGCTGATTCCTCTTCCTGGTTAGTCCACGACAATTCAACAAATATCAACCCGCATCTCACGTGGCAACGGTTAGCAGGCCCTAGAGGATACCAAACAACCCGCTGTTTTCAGCGGATCGCCTGTTCACGCCCCATGGCTGAAGCCGGCCAATTGGATACCCCCCTCTCTCCCACACCGTACTTGGAACCCCAAGCCTCGGACTTTTAACCCCGAATAAACCGGTCAGATATAAAGCCCGACTTCATGCCCGGACGGGACCCTGTCTTGTGTCGGGGCTGCATTCCCTGTATCGTCCTATCGTGCTGAAATATTGGAATAATATCCAACTGTCCCGTTACCTTTGGGCACACTGACAAAGAAAAATACGAAACGGCGTAAGCCGACAGGAATCAACCTTTGATAAAAGCCCGACATAACCGGCACTTTTCAGAAATAGAAGAGTTGAACCGGATTTTCGAGGATGGATTACTCGGCCCCGTGTTTCAACCTATCCTCAGAGTTGATAACGGCCAGATCTTCGGATTTGAAGGTCTGACCCGGGGCCCCTCAGCAAGTCTGCTTCATTTGCCAGCGCAGTTATTCGCGGCGGGTAATCGCGCAGGGGTGCTGGTCGAACTGGAAATGCTTTGCTGCAGAAAAGTCGTCCGGCAGTTCGCCCGGTTCGGCACCCAGGTGAATTTATTTCTCAATGTAAGCCCGCAAACGGTGCTTGGGGTGCGGGAAGACGTTGAAAGAATTTCGAATTTTATCTCGGATTGCGGGATTCAGCTTGCCCAGACCGTAATCGAACTCACTGAACATCAGAACATAACGGATCATTCAACTTTCAGGCAAGCTTTAAAGCTGTTTCGTGCCGCGGGCTTCCGTGTTGCGATAGACGATCTGGGTGAAGGATTCTCGAGCTTGCGGCTATGGTCTGAACTTCGTCCGGATTTCGTCAAGATAGACATACACTTCGTCCAGGGCATCAGCCGGGATCCGCTTAAATTGCAGTTCCTCAAGTCATTGCAGCAAATTGCACAAAGATGCGAAACGGAATTGGTGGCGGAGGGCGTGGAAGACATCGACGACTTTCTCGTCTTGCGCGAACTTGGAATAAGTTATGCCCAAGGCTACCTCATAGAGCGCCCCTCGAAAGTACCGAACACGGTTGCAAGCCCCGCTTCGGCGGGATTTTTATTGGGTGGGCAATTCATGGCGCATCAACGTGCCTGAATAGACACTAATGATCGCTTTGCATGATGTCATAACGTGACGACTATGCCTGGAACCTGCGATGCCGACCGATAGTGGCGATTCCGCCAATCCGCGGAACGAAGCGTGGGAGGCGCGAACCCGGCGATTGTTGGACTGGAACCGGGAATTGGCGCAGTTTCGCCGGGATCAACTTTCCCTTCGCAATCTGGGCAGCTATCTCAAATCCGCTTTATCGACGTCCGAAGTGTATGCCGCTGTCGAGTGTTTCGGCCCCCGGTTATGGCCGCAAGCGACCGGCGCCGTATATCTTTTTAACGGCAACGGCGATTACCTCGAGCGTGCAGCGGGCTGGGGCAACACCTCGCTCAACAAGCAGTCGCTCGCCTGGCAGGATTGCTGGGCGATGCGCCGCTCGCAGCCCCATTGCATTCTCGACACCGGTAACGGGCTGCTGTGCGGACATATCGCTCAGGGCCCGGGGGCGTTGCCATCGCTATGCGTGCCGCTCAACGCGCATGGCCAGATGCTCGGATTACTCCACCTGCAGCAATTGAAGAATATGTCGGGTATTTCGAAAAACGGGTCGTCTGCCGACCCTGATCTGGCTCTTGCCATGGCGGTTGCGGAAGACTTGTGCTTTGCGCTCGCCAACATGAGGTTGCGGGAATCCTTGCGCGAGCAATCCATACGGGATCCGCTTACGGGTTTGTTCAATCGTCGGTTTGTGGATGAGTATCTCCATCAGGAGCTGGCGCGCGCCCAGCGCATGAAACGTCAAATTTCCATGGTGGCGCTGGATATCGATCACTTCAAGCGCATCAACGACACGTTTGGCCACGGCGCCGGAGACGTGGTCTTGAAAAAAATCAGCGCTATCCTGCGGGCGCATGTCCGGGGCAGCGATATTGCATCGCGCATAGGCGGAGAAGAATTCCTGCTGCTGCTCGCGGAGTCGCCGTTGCGGTTCGCAGCCCAGCGCGCCGAAGATATACGGGGCGCGATATATGAAATGCCGTTGTGGTACGAGGAAAAGAATCTGGGGCCGATTACTGCTTCGTTCGGCGCGGCGGCGTATCCGGATCATGGCAGTACCGCGGACGCATTGTTTCGCGCGGCCGACGGCGCCCTTTACAGCGCCAAGCACGCGGGCCGCAACCAGGTGGTATCCGCGCCACTACCTGCCTAGCAAGGCTGACGCCCAGACCAGTTCTTTCCTGGTCGCCGGCCATGAGACCTGAATGCCAGGCTGGCAGCGAATCAAACACTACCTCCTGAACTTTGCCTCCCACTGTCATCCGCTACTGCGTCAAAGCAGCACTGACAGCATGCGCCGCCAGTAGTGCTCAAAAGACGGCAAGCCGGCCTGTGCCAATACGCCCTTGGTGGCGCGGGTGAACGACAGCGGATCGATGGCTTCCCACAACCCGAGGCAGACCGCCGCCAACCCCGCGATAACGATCACGAGTCCGACGATGGTCTTGGGTATCCGCACCAGCAGCGTCCAGACGATGCCGTGCGAACGCGGAGTGAACACGATAAGCGCGCCGGCGCCGGCGACGACCAACCCCAGCAACGACAGCACCCCCCCGGGGCGACGCATCACGTAAACGACCGTCGATCGCCACAGCCCTTGTTCCATGAGATAAGCACAGGCGATGAGTGTCGCACCGACGAGCAGAATCGTCGATCCCCAGATGAGCGCGGGCGTGCCGGCGTAATTGTCAGTGCTGAGTGTCGAGACGCGAAAGCTCATCCCGCGCGTAAAGATCGACTCCAGACCGCCTAGCGCGATGCCGGCGCCGACGAGGAAAAGACCGAGATGGACTCCCTTGGGCAGGGCGTAAACATTGGCGGCGACCATGCCGACCGCGCCGATGAAAACAATCGCAAATTCGAGGAAACCGAGCAGTCGCATGCGTGATACCCCTGGATAAAACCGCCTCGCCTGACGGGGGAAAACCGAAAGTATCTATGATGTCGGATCGATTTACCCGGGCAACTGTCACGCTTCAAGAGTGCGTGCGCCCGTGAACGATCTGGTTCCGCGCGTCGTGCATTCCGCTTACCGCTTACGACTTCGGTTTGGCGGTCAGCATTACGGAATATATTGTAACATGTTGTTTTTATTTGTTATTATTATTGACCAAAGAGTGAATCAGACCGCGCTTCGAAGATGACCGCCATGTCATTTCACCAGCGGCGGCAGCGGCAGGGGCTCGCCTTCCGGCAGCGGCGTGCGGTCCACGTTCAGACACATCGACACCAGCGAGTAATAACCGTTGACCGAGATCAGGTCCACGACGCCGCGCTCGCCGAAACGCTCCAGCGCGGCCTTATAAGTGGCATCGCTGACCTCTTGCTTCTCGTGCAGCTCGCGCGAAAAGTCGTAGACGATCGCCTCGTCTGCGCTCAACTGCTCCGGGCGCCGGCCCTGCGCGATCGCCTGCGCGATCGCCGGGTCCAGCTCGCGCTCCAGCGCGAGCTTGTGATGGGAAAACCATTCGTATTGCGAGGTCCAGTGACGCGCAGTAACCAGGATCGCCAGCTCGTTGAGCTTGGGCGGGATCGAACTGCGGAAACGGATTTCCTCGCCGAGCCGTTGCACGAGATCGCCGATGCCCGGGCTGCGCAGCCAGATGTTGAACGGCCCGCCGAGCGGCCCCGGTTTGGCCGCGCCCGAACTTTTGAGCTTCGCGCGCGGCCCGGATTTAATCGCGTCGGACAGCGCGCGTTGCTCGGCCGAGAGCTGATCGAGTGGGATCAGCTTGAAGCGACGATCATCAGCCGATCCGGTTTCATTTTTTGGATCAGTCATTATTTTCCCTGAATTTGTTTCCACGTTGATCACGCTTCACGATTTATTCTTTTTAATACCCCCTTGAGGGGTACGATTTACGAACCTAGCGGCTCCGCGGAGCTTTCACGAAGTCGATCGAGGCTTGAAACAGCTCGAGATCCTTCCCGTACTCGGCCGCATCGGCGCGGTCGATTTGTATCCATTCCCTCGAACTCGCCATACCACCGGGCTGAAACGGGACCACGTTGTCCCGCGAGAACTGCAGTTCGGTCGCGGAGGCGGCGGACAGGCGCAGTCCGACACCCCTGCCGCTGATGCAAGCGAACATCTTGTCATTGACGAAGTAGGCGTCAAGGCCGTTTATTTTTTTCGCGCTGACGCCCGGGAGTTTGAGCAACAGCGCGTCAATCTGCGCCTTGCGGCTGGATTCAGGTGTATCAGTATTCAATGGAAATCCGCTGAGATCGTGAATCGTGAATCGTGGTTCGTAAGGGGTCAGACTCCTAAGACTGCGTAAGGGGTCAGACTCCTAAGACTGATCGCGCAGGAACGTATAAGTATGGGCTTACGAGTCTGACCCTTACCTGTGAACTTGAGACTTGGAACTTGGAACCAGTCACTTCGGCCCATGCAATCCCACTTTCCTGCCGCCGTACACCCGCAGCCTCAGGTCGGCCTGTTCCTTGTGCCCCCAGAACCGTTCAATCGCGCACAGGCGTGAACAGTAGTCGCCCACCGTGACGCTGGCTGCGGGCGTGCACTCCTGGTAGGTGACGGTCTTGAGGAACTTGCCGACCCACAGGCCGCCCGTATACCGCGCCGCGCCCTGGGTCGGCAGCGTGTGGTTGGTGCCGATCACCTTGTCGCCGTACGCGACGTTGGTTTCAGGACCGAGGAACATGGCGCCGTAATTGCGCATGCGTTCCAGAAAAAAACGCGGCTCGCGGGTCAGAATCTCGACGTGCTCCGCGGCGCAACGGTCGGCTTCGACAACCGCCTCGTCGAGGCTGTCGACCAGCATGATCTGCCCGTAATCCCGCCACGCCTGTCCCGCCACATCGGCAGTCGGCAGCACCTTCAACTGGCGCTCGATTTCGCCCGGAAGCTGCTCTGCGAGTTTGCTCGAGGTGGTAATCAGGATCGCCGGTGAGGTCGGGCCGTGTTCGGCCTGTCCCAGCAGATCGACGGCCACCATCACCACGTCCGCGGTCTCGTCGGCCACGACCAGAATTTCAGTCGGCCCGGCGAACAAATCGATGCCGACGCGCCCGTAGAGTTGCCGCTTGGCCTCGGCGACATACGCGTTGCCGGGACCGACCAGCATGTCGACCGGCGCGATCGTCTCGGTTCCGAGCGCCATCGCGGCGACTGCCTGCACGCCGCCCAGCACGTGGATTTCGTCAGCACCGGCAAGATGCATGGCGGCGATGGTGGCCGGATGCGGCTCGCCTTCGTTGGGCGGGGTACACGCGATGATGCGCGGCACACCGGCAACTTTCGCGGTAACGATGCTCATGTGCGCCGATGCAACCATCGGATAGCGCCCGCCCGGCACGTAGCAGCCGACGCTGCTTACCGGGATGTTCTTGTGGCCGAGGATCACGCCCGGCAACGTCTCGATTTCGATATCGCGCAGGGCGGCGCGCTGCGCCTGGGCGAAATTGCGGATCTGCAGCTGCGCAAACTTGATGTCATCAATGGTCTCGCGCGGGACCCGGGCAACGATGGCGGAGATTTGCTCCGGATTCAGACGGAAGGCGGGCGGCGACCATTTGTCAAATTGCTGCGAGAGTTCGCGCACCGCCGCATCACCGCGTTTGGCGATGTCGGCGAGTATGCCCTCGACGGTTTGCCGCACCTTGAGATCGGCGGCCTCGGCGGCGGCGGTGGAAATGCCCTGCTTGAGGTAACGGGCCACGATTACTTGATCGCCTGCGGGTTGATCGGCGAGCCCGTGCCGTGGGTAATGTTGAGCGGCGGCGCGCTGAAGAAAAACTCATACCTGCCATCGGCCGCGCAGTCGTCTGCGAGATCTTTCAGGTACATGATTTCGCCGTGCACGATGCCGATCGCCGGTATGGTGACCCAGTGAAAAGGCTGATTGACCTCGGGCGCACACTCATTCGGCCGCACTTCGATGCCCCAGGTATCGGAGCAGATCGCGGCAATCTCCTTTTTGTAAATCCAGTCGCAGGTCTCGAAGGCCAGGCCGGGCGCATCACCGCCCGCATAACCGCCCCACTCGCCTTTCTGCAGGCAGTTTTCCATCTGGCCGGTGCGTATGATCAGGAAGTCGCCGCGCTTCACCTCGACCTTCTGTTTGGCCGCGGTTTTCTCGAGATCGTCTATCGTCACCGGATAACCATCCTCCAGGTGACTGACATTCTTGTAGCGCGCAACGTCGAGCAGGACCCCGCGGCCGACCATCTTGTCCCGGAAATTCTCGATGCCACATTTTTTCGCGCCGCGCGAATCGACCAGTATGGCCGGGTAACCGTTCCACATCTGATCGCCGAGAAACACGTGCGCGAGTGCGTCCCACTGGGTCGCGCATTGCGTCGGCAGATGAATGGCATCATCGGCGTAGCGCAGGCCCACCGTCTCGTCCTGCACGCCGGCGACCGCGTCGGTGCCGGTGGCCAGCATCTGGTGCAGCGGGTTCCAGCGCCCGCCGAACAAACCGCTCTGCGGCCCTTTGGCATCGAGCGCCAACCCCAGCGCGAACACTTTGCCGCGCCGCACGAGTTTGGCGGCGCCGGCAATATCTTCGGGCGTAATGAAATTCAGCACGCCGAGTTCGTCATCGGGACCCCAGCGGCCCCAGTTCGAACACCGCTTGGCCGTGTCGAGCACATCCTGCTTGGAATATTTTCTGGACTGCGCCATAGTCGTTGTTCCTTACGAAGACCTGCAGATCATGCGCCGGTGTGTCACGGGTGCAGCGGTGCAACGTGGCGCGGAATGGGTGTTACGTGCCGGCATCGGGCAGATGATGTTCCCATCCGGATGTCGTGCGTCCATAATATAATAAAATCCACCGCGCCGCAGTAATGCCTGCCGGCGCGGCGTCATTTCAAAGGAAAGATCATGTCCGAAACGCAAAGCGCTGCGCTGCGCACCCCGTCGATGCGGCTCGACGGACTGGTCGGCGTGGTCACCGGCGCCGGGCGCGGCCTTGGCCGCGGCTGCGCGGTGGCGCTGGCCGACGCCGGCGCCGAAGTGGTGCTGGTGAGCCGAACGCAATCCGATCTGGACACGCTGGCGGCGGAAATCCGGGAGCGCGGCGGCAAGGCGGTCCCGCTCGTGTGCGATATTCTGGACGCGCGCCAGATCACCGAACGCATCGAAGCCCTGCCGCGCATCGACATCCTCGTCAACAACGCGGGCGGCAATATTCCGGAGCCCTTCGTGCAGGTGACGGAGGAGCGGCTCGACCGCATCCTGAATATCAACGTGAGATCAGCATTTCTTGTCGGCCAGGCAGTGGCGCGGCGCATGATCGCCGGCGGCCGCGGCGGGGCCATCATCCAGATGTCGTCGCAGATGGGGCATGTCGGCGCGGCCAACCGCACCGTCTACTGCATGACCAAGCACGCAGCCGAAGGCCTGGTGAAGGCGATGGCGGTCGAACTGGCGCCACACCGCATACGCGTGAACGCGATCGGGCCGACGTTCGTCGTCACGCCCATGACCAGGCAGTTTTTCGAGAACCAGTCGTTTCGCGATGATGTGCTGGCCAGCATCCCGCTGGGGCGCCTGGGTGAAATCGAAGACATCATGGGCGCTATCGTGTTTCTGGCCTCACCCGCTGCGGCGCTGATCACCGGCGCGAGCCTGACGATAGACGGCGGCTGGACCGCGCGCTAGCAGTTTGTTGAAAATCGACTCGTTACCCCGGCGCAGCCTGCCCCAGCATGTATTAAGCCGGGGGCCGGGGTCCAGAAAAGGTGCCTCAAGCAAATCAACACCTTACTGGATACCGACTTTCTCCGGTATGACGGAATTGCATCCACCCAGCAATTTTCAACCAACTGCTAAAGAACGCTACGGCGCGCGTCAAATCCGGTAGAACGCTGTCGCCGTGTCGTGGAAATATTTGCGCTGCTCGGCGTGCGGCCGGCCATCCAGGATACGCTTGGTGGTGGCGACTAGATCGTCATAGCTCGCCCACAATTTCTCCAGCGGAAAGTTGCTGCCGTAGAAACAGCGATCGACGCCGAAGCGGTCCAGCAGATGATCGAGCGTGATACGCATGTGGTTCTCGTCGCACTTTGCCGTGAAAAAATTCAGGCCCGAGCACTTGATCCACAAATTGCGCAGCGGGTGAAGATGTTCGAGCCCCGCCTTCCAGGCGTTGACGGTGGCGTCATCATCAGCCGTCAGCATGCCGGCATGGACGAGGCAGAAATCCGTATCCGGATGGTTGGCGATCATCTCGGCAAAATATTCGAACTGGTGCGAGAAGCCCTGCACCTCGAAACTCAAATCGTATTTTTTCAGCAGCTCGATGCCGCGCTGGAATTCATCCGTGAGGCACAAATCGGGACGATCGGTGCGGCAGCGCAATGGGTCGCCTTTCCAGAAATGCAGTTGATGCCGCACCCCGCGCGTATTCGCGTACTGCCGGTGTCCCTGGAGAATGTCCTCGACGTTCGGGTCCGTCATCACGGCATGGCCGATGATCGCATGCGGAAAACCCGTGCGTTTGGCCTGCGCCTGTAACCACCGGGTTTCGCCGACCGGATCCGCGGGATCGTAATTGGCCTGCACGTGGACCGATTTCACGACGTGGTTGGCGCCGAAATCAGCCAGCAAATCCGCGACCAGGTAATCCTGCCGCAAAGGCTGATAA
>CALOEN010000063.1:0-8089 GCA_942492335.1 uncultured beta proteobacterium
AATGCAATCGGAGTCTGGAGACTCGATCGAGTTCCTTGAACATCTCAAGGTCGATCTGTTCCCCGATGAGGTCTATGTATTCACGCCGCGGGGGCAGATCATGGCGCTGTCGCGCGGCGCAACCGCGGTCGATTACGCCTATGCCGTTCACACTGATATCGGGAACCGGTGCGTAGCGGTCAAAATCAATCAGGAATTGATGCCGTTGCGCGCGGAACTTAGGAACGGTGACCGGGTAGAAATCATCACCGCATCGCATGCCCGGCCCAACCCGTTGTGGCTCAATTTCGTGACCACCGGCAAGGCGCGCTCGCACATCCGACATTACCTGAAGACCATGCATCTGCAGGAGTCGGAGCAACTCGGCGAACGGCTGCTCAATCAGGCGCTGGTCAACCTGAATTCCAGCCTTTCCAATATCAATGTGGCCCAGTGGGACAAACTGGTGCGCGACTCCAACGCCAAATCGCGCCAGGAAATTCTTGCTGATATCGGTCTGGGCAAGCGTCTGGGGGTAGTGGTAGCGCGTCAGCTGCTGTCGCTGGGCGAGCCCCTGCCCAACGAGAATCTCTCGCCGGGCTCGGTGGTCATCCGCGGTTCGGAAGGCATGGCCATCCAGTTCGCCAAGTGCTGTTCGCCGATTCCGGGCGACCCCATCATCGGCATCATCAGCAAAGGCCAGGGCATGGTGATCCATACCCACGACTGCCCGGCCATCGTCAAGACACGCATGGATCCCGAGCGCCTGCTGGACGTGGCATGGGATCCCGAGTCAACGAAACTGTTCGAAGTCCGGGTCAAACTGGTGGTGGCGAACCAGCGCGGCGTGCTGGCAAAGGTTGCGGCGCAGATCGCCGAAGGCGAATCGAACATTCAGAACGTTGCAGTCAATCCGGAAGACAGCGGCAGCTACACCGACATGTACTTCACGATCCAGGTTTCGAACCGCCTGCACCTGGCCAGGATCATGCGCGGCATGCGCCTGATACCCGAGGTCATCCGCATCACTCGCGTCAAGGGCTGAGGAACGCCAGGTTTCGGGTTTCAAGTTTCAAGTTCAAGGTTGAAGCATTTGGTCATTTGCGCTTTGAGCAAACGCTGTTGCCGTCGTTCCAGCCCATCATGTAGTCGGCGTCCTTCTCGTAACGCTGCTCATCGCGCAGGCGTGCGCTCCGCACGCTGTCGCAACCATCGTTATAACCCTGTTTGAACGCTGCTGAATATCCCGACAGGTTGACCTGACGCGCCGGTGTCTGCGGGGCGGCACAGGCTGCAAGCAATAACACGCCGGCCAGCAACAACGGCGCTATCTCTCTCATGTGTTCAGACATCATGCGCGGCTCGCGGTGTTCAGTTAGCCGCCAGCTGCTTGTTTTTGTCCTCGAGAACCTTGATCAGCCCGTCGATACCCGTGCGTCCGATCTCCGAATTGAACGAACCGCGGTAATTGGTGACCAGGCTCAGATTTTCCACCACTACGTCGTAGACTTTCCAGCCGGAAGCCGATTTGGCCATGCGGTAATCGATCATGATCGGTTGCCGCCCCGGTCCCTTGACCAGCGTTTTCACAGTGACATCGGTGTCGTCGGGATTGATGCGCACCGGCTTGGCTTCCACGGTCTGGTCGTTGTCCGCAGATTGGCTTATTGCGGCTGTATAGGTGCTTACCAGTAGCGAGCGGAAGGCATTTTCCAGTGCTTTCTTCTGAGCAGGATTGGCTTCACGCCACGACCTGCCCACTGCGAGCCGTGTCATGGCCTGAAAATCGAAGTGCGGCAATATTTTCTTTTCCGCCAAATCGTGCAGCGCGCGCTTGTCCTTGGTTTTTTTGACCACGGACAACACTTCGTCGACCGTCGTCTTTACCAGAACATCGGGCTGGCTCATGGAAGATTTTTCCGCCGCCTGCACGGCAAACGTCAACAGCAGTGTCAGCAGGCAGAGCAGACGTATCATGAAATTCATGTTTTGATTCCCTGTATTAATAACGTGTTAGTATAAAAATCGATGCAATGGTTGCCGTTGAATCCACTTTACTCGTAACAACAGCAAGCAATGGGTAATTAGTAATCGTTTTCACGCCAATGTTCCTTGCTTTTTAGCTGCCCGTGGCCCGCACAGATCGCGACTGGCCACGCTTGCTAGTTAAATTAATTAATTTAAACAATATGTTACATAATCACCGCCATACGCATTGGTATTTCTATTGTACGCAGATTATGCGTGGCGCCAGATAATCCGATTAGGATAGTGGGCAATCAGCCACAAGGCGATCTCCCACCAGCCGCAGGAGAGCATGAATGAAATTGATGCGCTACAGCCGCAAGCACGAACCGGCTGCGCTTGCGCGCATGGGTGTTCTCGTTGGTCACGACCTCGTCGCCGATCTGCGCGCGGGTTACGCATTATACCTGGTCGAGGAAGTCAATAATCCCAAGGGCCGCGAACTGGCGGCCATTTACATGCCGCCCTACATCGCGCAGTTTCTGCACATGGGAGAGGCTGCGTGGCTTGCTCTGGCCGATGCCTACACCTATCTCGCCGGCTGGCGCAGACCACACCCGATGCGACCGGACTGAATCAGCGAACATATATTCCTGCCGCTAGCCGAGTGCAAGCGTCTATGCGCCGGTGCGCCCGTCCAAACTGATCGCCATCGGCCGCAACTATCCGGGCTACACCAAAAATCCCGGCAAAAGGGCGGCACGGAAAAATTCCCACGGGTTTCATCAAGACGCTGTCATCGATCACCGGTCCGGGCCGCGACATCATCAAGCCGCGCATCACGCAAGGCGCTGGACCACGAAACCGAACTCGCCGTAGTCATCGGCAAACACTGCAAGGACGTGCGTGAAGAGGATGCCTACGGCGTGATCGCCGGCTACCACCATTGTCAACGACATCACCGCCCGCGATCTCGGCACGCTGGAAAAGCAGGGCGGGCACATGTTCCTCGCCAAGACCTTCGATACTTTTGCACCCGCTGGGCCCGTGGATGATTACCCGCGATGTCAATCCCGGATCCGATGCAGCTGCGCATACAGACCCGCGTCAACGGTGAGACCCGTCAGGACGGCAACACCCGCGATATGTTGTTCAATATCCCGCAACTGGTCGCACACTTTTCCCAGCTCACGCTGATGCCCGGCGACATCATCGCCACCGGCTCACCCGGCGGCGGTGCGCTGGCCAATCCCGACTGGTACCTGAATGCCGGAGACGTCATCGAATCCGAAATTGAAGGTATCGGCATTCTCGCCAACGGTGTGGTGGACGAACCTCCGGGTTAGCACGGATCGACAGCAATTACCGCGACTTAGTTTTTCGATTTTCAGTTCACCGGCCAACTGATCCAGTGCAGCCAGCAGTGCCGGCGGCATCGGAATGCCGTTTTTCGTTGTCTGCACGCGCTGGACGTGCGTGCCTTCGCCCGGCAGGCCGGATACGATCCACACCGGGCAGGCGTTTTGAATTGCGAATATCGCGGATCAGCGTATCCATGCCCTGCTTGAATTCCCGAGCCTCCGGAAGGCTTCGATGTTGATGGCGACGATCGCGTGGCCGGTATTGGTTTCGCTGGTGTCGTCGTTGTTGAAATCGATCACATCCTTGCCCATCGCCGCGCCGTTGAGCGTGCCGGCCAGCATGCCGAAGATCAGCGCCAGGCCATACCCTTTGTAGCCGCCGATCGGTAGCAGGAAGCCATCATTCGCGCGCCTGGGATCGGTGAGCGGTTTTCCCTCTCGGTCCATCATCCAGCCTTCAGGCATCATCTCGCCGCGCTGCGCCTTGGTCTTGACCTTGCCGTACGCGGCGACCGTGGTCGCCATATCGAGCACGATGGACTGCTCTTCCCCCGCCGGGATCGCCACCGCGATCGGGTTGGTCGAGAGCAGCATGTCGATGCCGCCCCACGGCGGCAGATGGTTGGCATTACCCACCGCCAGGTACAGCCCGATCATGTCATGTGCCAGCGGCATGCTGGCGTAAAGCGACGCCGGCCCGGCGTGGTTGCTGTGCTGTATGCCGACCCAGGCCACGCCCGCGGTCTTCGCTTTCGTTATGGCCGTTTCTGTGGCAAAACGCATCACCAGATGCCCCATGCCGTTATCGCCGTCGATCAGCGCCATGCCGGCGGCTTCGCGCGTGACCTTGATATTCGGCTTGACGTTGACCGCGCCGCCCTTGATGCGGCGTATGTACTGCGGCAGGCGGAAAATGCCGTGGCCCTCCGAGCCCTGCACATCGGCGCGGGTCATGAGTTCGGCGATGATTTTTGCATCAGCGGGAGACACTCCGACCGCCTGCATGGCGCGGGCAATGAATTGTTCAAGCTCGGAAACCGCGTAGCGGCGCGCGGGAGCAAATTTATCAGTCATCTTTCTTTGGTGGTCATGGATACTCAGTGATTAAGTGATTAGGTAATTGAGTAATTAGATTTTACCAACCCAAATTCCTGAATCACTCAATCACTCAATCACTCAATCCTCGTCACGATTCACGATTCACGGTTTTTTCGATGGAATAATAGGCAGCATCAAATACGATGCCATTTTCCCGCCCGTATGCACGGTATTGTCGCCCCCGGTATTGTAGGCGGCCGGATAGTGTGAATAAGGCGCGGAACCGACGCCATCACGCGGCTGGATGTCGAGCCGGATGCGGTGGCCTTTCTTGAACACCATGCAGGCGGGCCAGATCTCGATCTCGCACTCGACCGGTTCGCCCGGTTTCAGCCACCAACGCTCATCGTGCGCGTGATACGGCCGGTACGGTAAAGAACGTTTTGGGTCGAGCTTCCGGTGCGATGCACGCAGCCATCCTTTGGCTACCGGCACCGGCTGTCCCTGCTGCCCGATTTCCCAGATATCTTTGCCGTCGCGACCGATGTTGCGGATCGTGGCGAAGATGTCCATGTCTTTCTGCGTGCTTGAAACCCACAACACGAGCTTGATCGGGCCGGTCACTTCGGTGTCCTGTTTCATCGGCTCCGTTTCGAACGAGATGCCCATGCGGTGCATGCTGCCCGCCTGCAGCATCGTCGAAGAGGCCGAGGCCACGCCGGCATGCGAAGTGCCGGTGGCGGAATAGGCAATTTTCCCTTCTTTCTTCGGCGCCGTGCCCTGCAGCCCGCCCTCGATGCCCATGGCATCGGCCGACGGCGCCTTGCGGTCGGTGCGCAGATAGAACTTCGACCATTGCGTGCGCTTGAGCGGCCACTCGTTTTCGAAGCGGAACTTGTAGTCCTTCATGGTGCCGCCGCCGGTGCGGATCATGAGCTTCACCGGTGGCTCGTCCATGATTCCGGTGTCGATACCCTTCAGCCAGTAATCGAACCAGCGCAATTGGTCCTGCCGGCCTTCCTCGGTATAGAACGCGTGGTAATGCGTGCCGGTGTGGATACGCAGCTTCTTGTGCTTCGAAGCGGCATTCACGAAGCCTTCGATGTTGCCACGCAGATGCAGATTGTGGCCGCTCCAGTTGCCGGCGCTGAACACCGGCACCTTGATCTTGTCCCAGTGCGCGCCGCGGTTGTCCCAGTAACCCAGGTCGAGGCTGTGCCGCATGTAGTTCCACAGCCGCTCATTATGGAAGGCGTCCGGGTTGTACTCCTGCGGGTCTCCGAGCAGATGATGCGCCATCTGGGTCGCGTACCACGTCGCGAGATAGTAGAGCTGAAAAATGCCGCCGTGGAACACCGCGTCGCGATACGCATCGCCGTAGCCCTCCCACGGGATGATCGCCTTGAGCGAAGGCGGCTGCAATCCGGCCACCCGCCATTGCGTCGTCGCGTGATACGAAATGCCCGATGTGCCGATCTTGCCGCTGCACCATTTCTGCTTCGCCGCCCATTCGATTGCATCATAGAAATCCAGGGTCTCCTGCCAGCCACCGGGATCGGACTGCCCGGGTGATTTACCTGAGCCCCGGGTATCCACCCGCATGCAGGCGTAGCCACGAGGCACCCACCACAGCGGGTTCACGGTCTCCCAGCTCATGTACGGATTGGCTTTCTCCTCCAGATCGGCGGGCGGCACCCACACCTTGTCTTTCTGGTACGAGCTGATGTTGAGGATCGCGGGTATCCTGCTTTTTTCTTTCGGACGATAAATATCGGCAAAAAGCGTCGCGCCGTCCCGCATCGGAATCGCCACGTCCTTCTCGATGACCATCACGTGGCCGGACTTGAGGTTTACTTCGGTTTTTATACTTGCAGGCATGATTACTCCAGTTCGTTGGCACAACCCTTCCCATCAACCCCTGTGTGTTTGACAGAGGCGACGTCTGATACAGGACCAAGAGCCATCCCGCCGGTGCTGCCGGGACGGTGACGAGACTTGCGCGGCTTAATCGATACTGACGTGGTTATCCTTGATGATTTTCACCCAACGCTTCATCTCGGACACCACATACGCGCTGAACTCAGCCGGTGATTCACTGAGACTGATCGGGATGAGCCGCTTTGCCAGCATCCCTTCCGCTTCCAGTTCTTTCATCGACTGGATAATAGCCGTAAAAGCCTTGGCCACGACCGGCTGCGGCGTCTGGGCGGGGGCAAAAATGCCATTCCAGTTCAGGCTGCCGATCCCCGGAAATCCAGCCTCGGCCATGGTGGGCACATTGGGCAATTCAGGCAGGCGTTTTGCGGCAGTGACCGCATAGGCCTTGACCTGTCCTGCGCGCACCGCGCCGATATTCGATGCAACGTTCGATTCAGTGATGCTGATGTCGCCGCGCAGCAGCGCGGGCAGCGTCTCGCCCGCGCCTTTTGACGGCAGGTGCACCATTTTTACTCCCGCGGCGGCTGTCAGCGCCAGCATGTCGAGATGGGAGTACGAACCGAGCGGCGCCTGATAGTTGAGCTGCCCCTGACGCTGCTTGGCATACGCCAGCGCCTCCTTCAGCGTATTGGCCGACATCTTCGGGCTGCCGAGTATGAAGTTCGGGATCGCCACCAGCTTCGTCACGCCGGTAAGGTCCTTGATCGCATTGACCTTGGATCGCTTGGCAAACAGGATAGGGTTGATCGAATTGGTGGATATGTTTCCGACCAGCAGCGTATAGCCGTCGGGTTGCGCCCTGGCTACGATTTCCACGGCAATGTTTCCGGCCGCGCCTGAGCGGTTGTCCACGACGATCTGCTGGCCGAAGTGCCGCGTCAGCCTGGGTTCGAGTATGCGCGCGATGATGTCGGTCGCGCCGCCCGGCGCGAATGGAATCACGAGCCGTACCGGCCGTTCCGGATAAGTTGGCGCCGCGGATTGTGCGGCATGGGTAGTGCCGCTCAGCGCCAACAACGCAACTGCCATCAAGCTGATCGAGCGTAGCATGGTCATCCTCCTCCACGTGATAAATCGGTGCCGAACCAGAGGTCCGGCAAAGGTGAACGCAGGCTTGCGTTCCATTTTGCCAAGGCAAAGTCACGAATCCTGACGCAGGCCACAAGTTTAGCCGCGGCCGCTGCTATTAGTCCAGAAAAAGAAGCGCCTTATGCCTGTGCCGGCCACAAAACCGCAGCACATCGCGCGTTAGATTAGGGGCGCGCTTAATCACGATGTTCTTCGAGCTCGACCAATGCCCCCAGAAAGTCTCCGGGGTGGACAAAAGCGATGGGCTCGCCGTGCACGTTCTTCTGCGGTTTGCCTCCGCCCAGCACGCGCACGCCTTTTTCGCCGATCGCGTGAATTACGGCGTCAACACTGTCGACGCCCAGGCAGAAATGGTGGATGCCGCCGGCAGGATTGCGTTCCAGAAACTTCGACACCGGCGAATCCGGGCGTGACGGTTCCATCAGTTCGATTTTCGCGTTGCCGAGTTCGACGTAAGCGAGCCGCACGCCCTGCAGCTCGTTGACCTTCACCTCGCCCAGCGTCAGGCCATAAACTTCATCAAGTCGCTTTGCCGCGGCTTCCAGGCTGGGCACCACAATGGACACGTGGCTGAATCCGGTAATCATGTCAGTCTCTGCTTTCGTTTCACGGACCATCCAAACATCATTCTAACCGCACGTTGTTGTCCTTGATGATTTTCGTCCAGCGTTTCATTTCTGATGCGACAAACGCGTTGAACTCGGCGGGCGAGGCGCTTC
>CALOEN010000064.1:0-53196 GCA_942492335.1 uncultured beta proteobacterium
TTTGACCTTGTCGCCCGGGCGCCATGACGGTGCGCTTGATGCGCTGATCACGTGACTCGATCCGTTCTCAAACCGAATGGTGATTTCATAACCAGAGGTCGTTTTCATCTGTTTTTCGATCTGGTTGCCTGCAACTGCACCGCCTGCCGCGCCAACCACGGTCATGACCTGCTTGCCACGGCCACCGCCGACCTGGTTGCCAAGCAGACCACCGACCACGGCGCCGCCGACTGCACCCAGCCCTGAACCTTCGCCGCGATGTTCGACCTGGCGCACCGATTCAATCACGCCGCACTCGGCGCACTCCGCTTTGGCAACGGTGTTGTGAGCCGGCTTCACCGGAGCCGTGTGCGCTTTCGGTGCGGCCGGTTTGGCGCTGTTGGTTGAGAGTTTTTCGAAAGGTGCAGCATCACCCTGTTGACCGAGAGAGGTTGGAATCCAGCCCATGATGGCTGCTACGCCCGCCAGGCTGAACAGTATTACCGCCACGCCCGTGATCATCATCAGCGGGTGCATCGATTTGATTGCCTTGGTTTCCATATTGATTTCCTTTTGAATTTCATTGGAAGGGGGGCGTGACACAGTCGCGAGGCCTGGAGGCCGTAATGCGCGGCGGGACATCAGCCGACCTGCCAATGACGATTAGGGGGAGTGGTAACGGATTTGCGCCGCACCGGCAGCGCATCTTCATTCATCCCCTGGGGACCCCCAGGGTTAGGTTGAATAAAAATGATACTGACTGGTCACTACCATTAACGTATTTGAATGATACTGACCGGTAACTCACATGTCAACTCTATTCGACCTTGGGCATAAAATATATTATTGCAATTAATCAGTTAGTTACATGTTTTTTGACACAAGACGCTCGATTTGATCAGAAGACCAAACCGGCCATCGTGATGTTCCGGGTGTTATTTTCCCAGCAACTCGCCGACGGGTTTGAGCGTTTCCACCCGGTCGCATACGACCTTGATAATGGCCAGCAGGGGCGCGCCGAGCAGCAGGCCCCAGATGCCCCACAGCCAGCTGAAGAACAACAAGGCAATGAACAGCACCGCGGCGTTCACGCGCGCGAACCGGCTCTGCAGCCAGGTCGTGAAAATAAACCCGACCCCGGCAGCCACCAGCAGTGATACGCCCGCGATGGCGAGCCCGTATAGCGGCGATTCGAATTGCAGGAAGCCGGCTATGCCGCTGGCGAGCGCAATTGCCGCCGGGCCCAGATAGGGAATGAAATGCAGTACGCCTGCGGATATGCCCCACAGGCCCGCTTGTTCGACGCCTAGTCCCAAAAATGCAAACCAGGTGGCGACAGCGAGCAAGACGTTCGACACCAGCGTGACGAGCAGGTAGCGCTGGACCTGGGCGTCGATTTCGTCAAGTATCCGCACGGCATCTTTTTTCCGTGACAGCGAGCGCCCGACCAACTGGATCAATTTGCGCCGGAAATGTTCCCCTGAGGCCAGCAGGAAGTAGGTGAGCAACAATATGATTGGCGCCTGCGCGGCAATAGTGATCAGCAGCCGGGATTGCGCGAGCATATAGTCGTACAACCATGCCGTGGTCTCGGGCGAGCGGGCAGCGCTTGTGTGCGTTCCCCGCTTTGCGCCGGCATCGGCAGCGGCGCCTTCGAGTTCTTTGGCGGTTTCCTTCATGTTCTGCAGCGGCGATGCGACGCTGGTGCGTGACACGTTCAGATTCTGCCGCAGTTTACGCGCAGCCTCGGGCAGCTTTTCAATCATCACCGCGGCTTCGTCGCTTACTGCATAGGCAATCCACGACATGCTGCCAATCAGCGCGGCCAGCACCAGCGCCGCACCTGCAGGGCGCGGAAGGTGATATGCCTTCAGCCAGTCAACCACCGGGTGCAGGGTGTAGCTCCCGAGTATCCCGATCAGCAATGGCACGAAAAACGCATGCGCAAGATACAGAGCTGCGACGAGCGCGATGACTGCCAGTACTCCGACCGCCAGGCTCATACGCAAATACCGCGTTGCACGTGGCGCGGTTGCTCCGGGTTCAGTGATCAGGACCATGGTCTCCGGCGCTGCAATGAAGACGGCTTCCTTCTGGTCCGAAGCAACGGGATTCATTCCGGTTTGTGCGGATTTCATTGGATTCACAGGCCGCTGCTGTCGATAAACACCACGCGTTCTCCGAGCCGCCAAAAAGCGGGATTGTCATCGTTAATCCATCGAAGCGAGCGATCGGCCATGAGAATGGTAAATTCATATTGCCGGTCAGACTGCGCGCGTAGCTCGTCCGGGTCACCGGGCGCTGAGTCTGTAGCGCTGGAAAGGGCGCCTCCCGTGCGCGCTTCGATTTCCCGTACCGACAAAATTACGCCGCATTCGGCGCACTTCGTTTTGGTTCTCGTGTTGGCTGAAACCGGCGGAGCAGGCGTTGCCGGAAGATTTTCGGATAAGAGGAATGCGCTGGAGCCGCCGGTCGCGGCCGGGCTCCAATTTGCGATAGCTGCGGATCCAGCGGCACTGAACAGGATAACTGCAATGCCTGTGATCAGGACCAGTGGCGGGGGCCGTTTGTCGACGTGCGTTTTCATATCGGTTTCCTTTGGCGTGGCATCGAACGATTTACCTACCCACGTTAAGTTGACGGGCGGGGCACGGATAACAGCATGAGCAATTAAGCAGCAGGGAATTAGCCCTGCGGGTTGCTAAATACGCGGCAACCTGCCGCCACTCACGTAAAACGGTCAAAGGTGGGTGATTTCAGCGTTGCGCCGCTTGGCGGGCAACCTCATTCACTCTCCGGGGCCCGGAGCTGGGTTGAACAAGTATGATACTGACTGGTCACTACCAATAACTTGTGATAAGATACTGACCGGTAACTCTCTTGTCAATGATCTGTTCGATTATCCGCCAATTCCCGCGGCTATCGCGCAAATCAGCGGCGAATTTCAATTAGTTAGGAGTAAATGATGGAAATCATCTGGTTTGTCTTGATCGGTTTAATCGCGGGATGGCTGGCCGGCCTGATCATGAAGGGCGGCGGCTTCGGCGTCGTTGGAGACATCATCATCGGGATAGTTGGCGCGCTGGTGGGCGGTTTTCTTTTTCGTGTGCTGGGCGTATCCATGGGAGGCGGACTGCTTGGCAGCATCATTGTCGCGACTATCGGTGCGGTCGTGCTGATATTCATCCTGCGTCTTGTCAAGCGTGTTTAGCAACAGGATTTCTCGTTCAATCCGAAGCACCATGGGATATTCAGTCAACGGAGGCCATAGATGAGCGCAAGCTCCAAGTCGAAGAAGCAACCAAGTGTCAAGGATGCACCCGCCAAGCTGCCGAGCGCGCGTGAGCGCGTGTTTCAGACGGCGGCAGAGCTTTTTTACCGCAAGGGGATCCGTGCGGTCGGAGTGGAAACGATCGCAGCAGAAGCCAATACCACCAAGATGAGCCTCTACAGAAACTTTCCTTCCAAGGACATACTGGTTGCTGAATGGCTGCGCGACCATGACACGCACTTCTGGCAAACTTGGGATACCATGGCCATGAAGTTTCCCAAGGATCCCCTCAAGCAGCTGCGCACCGCTTTTTCTTTGCTGGCCAAGCACATTGCGGACCCCAATGCCCGGGGCTGTCCCATCGCAAACGCAGCGGTGGAACTCACGGAAAAAGATCATCCTGCGCGCAAGGTGATAGACGCGCACAAGGCGAAATTGCGCACACGGCTTGCTGAATTGTGCATCCAAATGCAGGCTCAGGAACCCGAGCTGCTGGCTGACGAACTGTTCCTTCTGATGGAAGGCGCACAGGTCAGCATTCAGACTCTGGGGGTGCGCGGTCCGGCAAGAAACGTAGCCCGCGCGGCTGAAAGGCTGATTGCATCGCATCTCACTCCGGCCTGATCTGCAGTCGACCTTCGGATGTGCCATTTTGCAGCGTGAATTCGATAAGCAGACTTGCCGGTTCCAGATCCGGATTGAGCGCGTATTTCAGGTGTCTGAATAGAAACTGGAAAATTTAACCGCCTTGTATCAACGAAGGCAGATCGTCACATGGAGATGCAAATGAGAAGATTTAGCAGGAATGTCGCTGTAGTGTTAGCGGTCGGCGCTTTGGTTGCTGTTTTATCCAGCTGCCAGAAGGAAGGCCCGGCGGAACGCGCCGGCAAGGAACTGGACAAGGCAGTAGAGAACGCAGGGCAGCAGATCGAAAAGACGGGCGAAAAAATCAGGGATGCCGCCAAAGACGCCAAGAAATAAATGCTGTTGGGTTGCGCCCCCTTTATGCCGTTTGATGAACGGGAGAGCGCAGGGTAGCGGCAGACAATGGCATAGGCCCTGCAGATAAATAATCTGCTGCAACAGAGCCAGGCGCTGGCGAATAGCGACAAGACCGCGAGCAGTATCAGGTTTGCCGCATGGCGCGGCCTAGAGCGATCTGGGATACCACTCGCTGATGGTTTTTTCCAATGCGCTGATTTGCTCGGGGCTGAGCTTTTCCCGGGCAGCTTTGCGTGTGGCTTCCGCGCGTTCCAGTTCTGCGCCCGAGAGCGAGCTTGCAGCAAGACTTACCCAGAAAAAAGCCTGCTTTGCGTCCTGGCTGACGCCCGTTCCTTTGAGATACATTTCAGCCAGCGCGCTTTGCGCCCTGGAATGCCCCTGCTTGGCGGCGTCTTCAAACCATTCTGCTGCATCTTCTGCATCGGCGCTGGTGCCTATGCCATCACGCAGCATTACGCCCAATTCATATTGCGCGTTATCATAGCCGAGCTTGAGACGAAAGCGGACCCAGTCGGATTTTGCTGCGGTCTTGAGCCATTTCAGCGCAGTCGCATGGTTCTGCGGTACTATTTTTCCATCGCGATAAAACAACCCGAGCTGGTATGCGGCCTTGAGGTTGCCGCGATAGGCTTCGTCTTTCAGCGTTTTGATTACAGCAGCGGGATCGCTTTTCCCTATCGCAGCATCGACTTGGTCCTGGAAATCATCGGCATAAGCAGGCGGGGAAAGCAAAAGGGTGATGAGAACGATTAAAAGCTTGCGCATGATTATCCTTGTGTAGAGGTAAGCAGAGCGAAGACCGGTTGCGGCGTTGCCGCCTGTGAAGGGAGAATCATGCGTGCGTTATCACACAAAGAAGACAATGCGCAGGAGGGGAAGTTCATTCCGGCTGCGCCATTGGGGATAGACATCATCCGCCGAGCAGTCCTTTGTGGGCCTTCAATCCTTCCTCGATGCCCTGTTCGACAGCGCCGCTGCGCACGCATGCCTCATCTCCTGAATGGAAATAACGGATAGGGGTCATTATAGTCGAGCCCGTCTTCAATCCTAGTCGTCGACGTACAGTTTCTGGATCACCGCGGCGAGTATGGCCGTTGACCAGCCAAACATCAGCATGGCGGTCATCGCCTCCAATCCTTGCACACCATTCCAGTCCGGGGGCAGCGTGACGTTACTGGCGCCCAGGGTGGTGTAACTATTGATCGATAAGGACATCGCCGCCTTGGGGTCCGCCACCATGTCGGTCGCAAAATACAATAATGCCCAGACCCCGGATTCGATAAAGTGCGCAGCCAGCATGATGCCGACAATAGCGATCAGGTGTATGGCGCCCGGCACACGGCGTGAGGGGCGGTGTTCGTGCAATCTGAAGCGTTTAAAGTGCCGCAACGCCAGGCGCATGCCCAGCCCGTGAATAATCACCGTGAAACTCATCGGCAGCAGAGCAACCACGAATTCTTTGGTATATTGGAGATGCAGAATTTCCAACAAGTTTGAGATGGAATGCAGCATTGATCATCCTCCGGCGCTATTGCGGCTGGCAGATACTTTTACCACAGACCCGTGACATGCGGTATCCGTGATCACGCGGCCGAGAAATGACGGTTGCTCTGAGTTTTCCGGGCAATTTGGCATACTTTACGCACGCCATCAGATCGCAATTTCAGTGCCGTTGACCGTCTGCCAGTTCGGCGTAGGCGCGATGTACGTGCTGGTCATGTCCGGGATGACATGACGGTGCTTGCACAATAGCTTGGCGCCCCGGAGACGAATCGAACGTCCGACCTGCCCCTTAGGAGGGGGCTGCTCTATCCACTGAGCTACCGGGGCGTGCGTGCGTATTTTACCTTATTAGCCCGGAAAATCGGATGTTCGATTCGTCTCCGGAGCGCCCACCCTCTTGATCCGTCACAGTTTTGCACTGGGTTAATCAAAGTAGTGCAAAGGCCAATATAGCAAGGACAGGTAGGAAAGAAATGCTGCTCTATCAGGGATAGGCGCTGATTGCCACAACGGGGTGTGGCGGAATTGTGGCGGGGCAATGGTGCTAGTTTGATGCCGACTATCTGGCTGAATCGCAAATGGAAACGATGATGGCTCAGCTATGCACTGATTGCCCTTGGGCCACGGTTACAAGTCAGATGAGGATCATGACGGCGGTGACCAGCAGCGCGGTACTAACTCACAATCGTCATATGGGTCCACAATCGGAGAGCGTCGCGATTCCTCCTCGGTAGATCGTCACGGCTTGGCGGCGGACTCGATGTGCAGGGTGCGCGTGGGGAAGGCAATCTGGGCACCGTGCTGGTCGATGATCCCGGCCACTTTCAGCAGCACGTCCTGCTTTATTTCATGGTAGCGGATCCACTCTGTGGTCTTGGTGAAGCTGTAGATGAAGAAGTCGAGAGAAGATGGCCCGAAGGTGTCGAAGTTCACGATCAGTGTCTGGGTCGTGTCGATTTCCGGATGGTTCTGCAACATGGCCTTCACGTCCGCAACGATCACCCCCATCGCGGCGATATCCTCGTAACGTATACCGATAGTCTCCTTGATACGACGATTGGTCATGCGCGAGGGATTCTCCACTACGATAGTGGTGAACAGGGCGTTCGGCACGTAGATGGGATTCTTATTGAACGCCCGCACCCTGGTGTGACGCCAACTGATGTATTCCACCGTGCCTTCGATTTCCTTGTCCGGCGATCGGATCCAGTCTCCCAAGCCGAAGGGCCGATCAAGATAGATGGTGAGCCCCCCAAAAAAGTTGGCCAGCAGATCCTTGGCGGCGAAGGCGAGAGCGAGACCACCGATACCACCGGCCGCCAATACCCCGGAGACACTGAAGCCCAGTGTTTGCATTGCCACTAAGGTGGCGGTGATGATTACTGTGAGTCGGGCGAGCTTCGACAGTGCGTCGATGGTGGTTTGGTCTACTTCCGCACCTTCTTTTTCGCGCATTGTGACGATGTTGCAGGAAACGTTGCGAATCATGCGGACCAAAAACCAGGCGAGGCAGAAGACTACGCCAACATTGCGGATAAATGGCACAGAATCAAAAATGGCCGCGCCACTTTCCTTGCCTACGATGCTGGCCGCAAAGGAAATGCCGATCACCCAAATCACGATCGGGACAGGTCGCTTTGCCGCTTGGATGAGGGCGTCATCCCAAAGGCTGGTGGTCAGGCGAGTAATTTTCTGCGCATGACGGAGCAGGAAGTGAGAGATGATGTTGGCCAGCACGGCGGCCAGGACCACTAGGAAGACCTGCGGTAGCCACTGCTCCGCCTGGGTAGGGAACCCCAGATACTCTGAGAGTGTTTGCATAACCATCGGGCTTCTGTCATTCACGGAAGATTGAGGCAGCAGTTTAGCAGACCATGCTATTGCTTTGGTAATTCCCCCCGTCAAAGAGTATCAGCCAGAAGTGGAATTTTCTCGTAATCTACCTCCGAGGAGGATCCTCGATAATTGTGTCCTGTTATTAATTGGGTAGAATATTCAACGATGGCGGTCAGGTTAGATGCGGATAACAAGCATTGCGGTAAGTTCATTTTTATCCGCACCAGCCGCTCGCGGGAATTTATACGCAACCGTAACCCGCTTTCTGGGGCTTGTTTCTGATGAAATCAGACCACCTTTTGATTTGCATCAAATCTGGCAGTCGCGCGGCAGAGCATCATTTACCGTATAAATGTTTTTTTGGAGGTGTCCCGTGATGAACGCAACTGATATTTCGACAATTGCACGCCACCTTTTCGAAACACATGGCGTCAAAGCCATTGCTGAGGCCGCCCAAAAGGCCGTGTCCTTCGAGCATGCCGGCGACGAGGAGCAGGCGAAGACTTGGCGGCGGGTGGAGGCCGCATTGATGGAGATGCGTGGCCCGCACGAAAGTTAGGCGACAGGTTTTTACGGGCTGACTCGCAGGCGCCGGTCTAAAATCGACAGCAGTTGGGTCGTGGGGGATAGCAAGGTGTGTTTGTGGGGGTACGTGTCGCAACAATGGAGTGCGGCGGAAATGTGGCGGGGTCAATCAAGGAATCAGGCAGAACTGATAACTCGGGGGGGGGGTATGTTACGTAGCGGCTTGTAGATAGTGCGGGAGGGCGGAGAGCTACGTCTGTCACACCGTTCTCTCGATCAGGCTCGACTGAATCAAAGCGCCTATGGGCGTGGAGCCGGACTGACAGAAACTCCAAAAAAGAGTTGCTGCACCTTTGCTCCCATCAGAGATAGCCTTGTCGCCCTCCTTGATTGCTACTCTACCCCGGTTGTCACCGGCAACATTGATCTGTCGCAAGTTTCAGAGACTTTGATATAGCGCAAAGTCTGTTGATCAGCGTGGGGGTATAAAGATTCCGGTATCCCGAATATCCTCCTCCTTTCGGATACCGGTATTTGCCGCGCATGGGTTCTCGACTTGCGCGGCTTTTTATTGCGCGGATCGAAAACGCAATTTACCAGAGAAAGACCCCATGAAGCCGGATCTGAGTTCGTTATGATTTACGGCTTGCCCATCCCATCCGGCTCAGCACATTGTTCTTTTTGAAAAAGTGGTGGCGCAAGGCTGCAATGACATGAATGACTATGAGGGCGAGCAGCAAATAGGCAAGCGCGCGATGTGTATCTTCCAGCATGTCATGCAATGCACGATTCGGGGTTCGGGTAATCAGCGGAACTGGAATAAATTCAAATAGAGTGGCTTCGATTGGCCGTCGCCCCATGCCGGCCATTACCCATCCGACAAAGGAAAGGCCAAGGGTGATGAGATAAAGGGCCACATGGCCGGCTTGGGCCGCCAGCCGTTCCCAAGGCAAGGTGTCCGCTGGCAGGGCGGGCGTTGGCTTCACCGCACGCCAGATGATGCGCAGTGCCATGAGCAGCAACAGATAATAGCCGATGAGAGCGTGCTGTCCGTAGGCCGTGAAGCGGCCGCCTCTTGCCAACTCGTGCGTCATCCACCAGCCGTCAAAGATCAGGTAGAGCACCAGTCCCGCACTCGCCCAGTGAAACAACTTCGCAATGCTTCCCCACGTGGTCAATGTATTTTTCAGCATGATTCAATTATCGAAAGATTGCGCCTTGGGTGTTCTGGCGTCGTGATGACCGAGAGCAGTTTGCGTCAGTCAGCCAAGCCTATAACAAACTGCAGTATCACGCTTCCATGCTTACGCGAAACTGACGTTTATTGTTTTGCAACAGTATGGCATGTTGGTAAATCAAACTGATACTGAGGCCAATATAGCAAGCCCTGAAGGGAAGCAATCCGCCGCTTACGGGTTTTATTGCTACTGAGTGTGACGGATTTATGGCTTATTGCAGGGGGGTGTTGCTGAACTTCTTGCCGTTAGTCTGATGCAACATAAATTTTGTGAGTAGCACCAACAGCAAATCCCGCCAAAGCGGGACTCGTTCTTCACTAAAAGGCGTCGGTATCCTGGAATTGGCGTTGCAGACGATGACCGCGCCGCCCGGTTCCGCGACTATCGTTCAGCAATCAGGTGTACCGTTATTTGGTTTTGATCGCAACGCCGTAGCAGAGAAACTCACCCGTCTCCGATTGCCCTCTTTGCACGTCCCGACAGGAGACGTTGACCATCCCGTTGGCGCCGGCCGCGCGCGGCGGCAACCAGCGCGGAGATGCCTTCAGCAGAGTTCGGGTATGTCGGCACATAAAAGGCGGAACTGAAGTCTTCGGTCCACAGGTGCTTCACGACGGTATAGCGATCGGGGGTGATCTCTCCACCGGCATAAACCTTGATGGGTGCCGCCTCCGCATCGCTTTGGGCCAGCGCGGCCGTGGTCAACGGCAGGCTGAAGAATCCAGCGAGAATACACGCTGCAAAGAGCGGGAGTTTCATGGTGTTTCCTTTTGAAGGCATCATCGTTGGCCGAATCTAAACGGAATCTTCTCTATCCATATATTACCTTGATCGCTCCCGTCTGCCTAAATCTGGATGCGGTGGCTTTTAGCGGATGCACGAATCGCTAATAATAGCCTATCATATTGATAATAAACAGTAATATACGTTTAGCAATCCATCTGACACAGCGTCCAATATTGAAAGTCGCCAGGGGAAAGAGAGACGCCGTTTTTTTGCTTTCTTGCAAATCAGTGCGGAAAAAACCCCGCCAAGCCAATACGCTTAGTTTTTCTGGACCATCAAATCGTATGCATCGGCGAGGCGCAGGAGAGATTCGGTGCATCGTGTCCGCGTCGATGAGCCATGCATGAGCGCGAGCATCTGCGGCTCCAGCTTTGCGAGACGGCGGATCGTCTTGCCGATGACAGGTGACACCGCGGTGGCGTGGAAAAGCTCTTCTGCGGCGAGCGCAGGTCCGACGATGTCTGTGTCAGTGATGGGTGGCCCATCTCCCGTATGGGTGAAGAGATCCCCGCAAAAGAGCGTCTTGGTGGTTTCCTCGAATAGAACGCGAGCCTCCCAGTTGTGTGGAACGTGCGGGGTATCGATGTGGCGGACACGCTTGCCGCCAAGATCGATAACTTCGCCGTCGGCCAGCCTACGCGGCTGTCGATCGCACAGGTCGTCAAGCGAGACCATGCAACCGATCGCGCCATGCGCGACCTGGGCATGCGGCGCGGCGGCGAGGAATTCATTCATCGCTCCGCACTCGTCGGATTCCACGTGTCCGAACGTGATCCACCGCAGCCGCTCAAGTGGAACGATGCGGGCTATTGCCTGTGAAACGAGTGGAAACATCCGCCGCGGCCCGGTATGAAAGAGGAGGGGTTCGTCGGCGTCTACGAGAAATTGATTGAATGTGAAGCCGCCCGGTGCGGCCTCCGGAACGCACGTTGAGAGGCGGTAGATGTGGTCTGCTATCTCATGGACCTTGGTTTGCATATTGCACCTCTTTGGCGGCGGCTTTATGGCCTAAATCTTAGAGTCCTTAATATAATGAAACACGGCGAGTTGCGAGTCAAAATAGGAATGACGTTGCCGATTGTCGCGCCATGATGCGTCAGCACCGGGGTGTTTTTTTGGCTGATGCCCGGATCGAAACCAGAATAGCAGTCTCGTGTTCATGAAAGGGGCTGTTGACAATTTATATCACATTATGATATATATGTCGTGCGGTGAACTCGTCAGAGCTTGTCTGACGTAGGTATATTATTTCGATAAATCAGGACCTTGCCCGGTCTGCCTCGCCACAGGAGGAATGCCATGAGCCCGTCACAAATGCCGAAGATGTTCCTGTCGTTTCACGAGGGGTGGGATGATCTGATCAGAATTCATCCGTCGATGTCCCGCATGTTTGCCTGGGTGGTTTTGCCTCTATCGTTGTTGCCACCCGCGATGATCTATTACGCTGGGGGCAATCACGGCGATGTTTTCTCCGCGGGAGTTTCGCCAAGCCAGTGGCAAACCGCTGCCGGTATATTCTTTCTTGCCGAGTTGCTCACCGTTCCGGTGATGGCGTGGATCATGCATCTTGCCAGCCGACTGAATGACGTCGCTGTCGATTATCACGAGTGCTTCACGCTCGCCGCAATCGCGCCGATTCCAATGTGGCTTTCATCGCTCGTGCTGTTCGTTCCGAATCTCCTGGTCTGCGTCCTCGTCGGTGCAACAGGCTTGCTCGCCTCGCTGGCGATCACCTACCGCGGCATATTCGCACTGTTTCGCATGCATGAAGAAGTACGGGCCATGCAAATGGCAGCTGTAGTTACCGGCGCCGGTTTGCTGACATGGCTGATGCTGATGCAGATTGTGTTGATTCACTGAAGCAATGGGCGCCGCAAGGCGTCCGCTTCGCTTGCCGCCGCGATGGAATTGGGCCACGATAACGGATCTTTACCCGTTATCTTTCCGTCCGATGGATGCTCCGTGCAAATACCTGATGCCCGCCCCCTGAACAAACGTGATTTCGAAACGCTTGCGGATTTTCGATATCAAATACGCAAATTCGTCAGATTCAGCGAGCAGCTCGCGCTAAAGCACGGAATCAAACCGCGACAGTACCTGTTGCTGCTGCAAATCAAGGGGTATCCCGGTCGCGACTGGGCGACGGTCGGAGAACTGGCCGAGCGGCTGCAGGCGCAGCATCACGGTGTAGTCGCGCTGATTTCGCGTTGCGAAAAACTCGGTTTGGTCGAACGCCGCCGTTCCTCGGAGGACCGGCGGCGTATCGAAATCCGCCTGCTCGAGAAAGGCGATAGATTGCTCGATAAACTGGCGCGTCTGCACCGAGCCGAGTTGTTATCGCTGCAAGGCCGTTTCGTCGTTCCCAATATCCTGACATTCGATCACCAGTAATCGCATGTGATACCTCTTTGGCAGGCGGCCATTGCCCTGCCGCGCCGCGACTGCTCTTCCTGCTACCGGCCCAGATCCTGGATGGCATCGATCACCATTCCGGTCCCGATCGCAATCATCAGAATGTCGCTTGCCACGCGCACATAGCGATAGCCGGACGGCGGCGGGCCGATGCGCACTACGAGCGATTGTGGTATGTCGTAAAAGATAACGTCGCGTGGCAACGGCTGGCCGCGATGCCATTTCTTCGCCTGGCCCGGGGGCATGCAGCCATTGTTCTTTTTCGCTAATCCTGGAGGGCAGCGACCGCTTCGGGATTGCTCACCGTAGTAGTCACGCACAATAACGCGTTGCCGGTCCTCGAAGTGGCTGCCTTTTCCACCCGAGTCTTTGTCCCCGTCGCGCCGGTCTTCTTTTTGCTCGTTCTTTCCGCCCTTGCCAGAGCCCGCCCAGGAGGGTTTGTCGGCCGTTGCCGGACCCGCCGCCAAGATTCCGCCAATAACAAGCGCCACCACGGATATTATCTTCAGTGCGTCAGGTTTCATGCGGGGTCTCCAGATTAACGGGTCAAGGATGTACGGACCATTCGGCAATTAAAGCCCAAGTATGGCTGGTAGCATACATATAAGTAAGCGGAGCGGCATCAAAAGCAAACTCTGCAAAAGCTGAATCTGTGCGGTATTTCCCTTTCAATGAACAATGTTTTTTGATTCTGCGCCGCCGCTTTCATCCTGAGGCTGCTTTTCCTGTTCTGTTCGCAAGGGCAGGCCGATGCCCCACCGGGCTTTTTCCTGCAACCTGTTCAGAAGCAAGATCATTTTCTGAAAAACAGGCATGGTGATTTTGATATTTACGGTCTGACTGGTCGCCAGTCGCAGGTCGATCGACATCAGTCCATTTTCCGTTCTCAATGCGACGCCTGTGACGAGAATCGGGTTTTCACCGAGAACCAGATTCCCGCCTGATGCATATGTTTCGTTGAACTGCGTCGTCTGTATCGCGGCTTGTTGCTGAAACTCCTGAATGGCCTCCGCGGTTTCCGGCGCAAACTTCTTTTTGAGGACTTCTGTTACCAGAGGCTGACTGCTTTCGATTATCGTCCTGGTTGCATTGCGGGTCAGCCAAAACCGGAATTCACGATCATCTTCCGTGTTAAAACGAAACAGTAGCCGATCTTCATCGATTGCCCATTGACCATTAAATTGTTTGATTGACATGTGCTGGCTCCGTTGTGCGGATTTGGACCGGCCACGGACTGCCCGCGCGATGCGGGGAAAAACTGTGGCCCATCAACAAATCCGAGACGTTTTCTGACCCTGAGTCATTGCGCCGGCAGGTGTCCCGTCATTGCCTTCCCGCTGTCGGGAGGGCGTTGCTCTACCCGCCGAGCTACCGGGGTGTGAGGCAATATGTTACCTCATGCCGCGTGCTTGGCGGGCGCGTGTACCTTGAAGACGCGTTTCGGGGCTGAGCGTGCGTCGCTGGCAGGGCGGGGGTGCTGCTATACTGCACCGAAGTCCAAATTCTGCTTGCAACATGATCAAAAGTATCGATCACATCGTCCTTGCCACGCGTGACCTCGACAAGTGCGTGGATTTTTATACGCGCGTACTTGGGATGCAACTGGAACGCTATGGCGAAGGCCGGCTCGCGTTGAAGTTCGGTGAGCAGAAATTCAACATCCATCCACCGGGTTTCGATGCCGGCATCAAGGCGCGCACGCCGACCCCCGGATCACTGGACTTGTGTTTTCTGGCCGACGTTCCGCTTGAGGCGGTAATCACGCGCCTGAAACAGCATAATGTCCCGATCGAGGAAGGGCCGATCGTGCGCACCGGCGCGCGCTTTGCCATACGTTCGGTGTATGTCCGCGATCCGGATGAGAATCTGATCGAAATAGCAGAACCGGCGGGAAAGAGCATGTGATTGAGTAATTAAGTGATTTAGCGATTCGGTGGTCAATTACTCAGTCACCTAATCACTTAATTACAGATTTACGAAGACTCCCCTTAAACTGAAATCCCGGGCACATTTGCAATGCCATTAGTTACGCTGGACCAGGCCTGCCTCGCCTTCGGCCATGTGCCGCTGCTCGACCACGCCAATTTGACTCTCGATGCCGGCGAACGCGTGGCACTGATCGGCCGCAACGGCAGCGGCAAGACCAGCCTGCTCAAGGCCATTGCCGGGCGGCAGGCGCTCGATGACGGCCATGTCCGGCTCGGCAGTGGTGTGCGCATCGCATTTGTCGAGCAGGAGCCCGAACTCGATCCTCAGCACACGGTGTACGAGGCGGTGGCGCAGGGTGTCGGCGAGGCGAGCAGCCTGCTGCTGGAATATCACACGCTGTCACACCAGTTGGGCTATACGCACAACGCAGCCGATCTCGAAAGGCTGCAGAATTTGCAGCACGCGCTCGACCATGTGGATGGCTGGAGTGTCAGTTCACGCATCGAAGCGACGATAGCCCGACTTAGTTTGCAGGAGGATGTCGTAGTGGGCACGCTGTCCGGTGGCGTGAGGAAACGCGTCGCGCTGGCGCAGGCGCTGGTCGCCGGCCCCGGGCTGCTTCTGCTCGATGAGCCGACCAACCATCTGGATGTGGCGGCGATCGAGTGGCTGGAGGAGTTGTTGAAAGGGTTTGGCGGTGGCGTGTTGTTCATCACGCACGACAGGCGTTTTCTCGACAACGTGGCCACGCGTACTCTCGAACTCGACCGGGGACAATTGGCAAGTTTCGACGGCGGTTTCACCGAATACCAGCGCCGCAAAGAGGAGATGCTGCACGCGGAGGCGGTGACCAACGCGCGCTTCGACAAGTTGCTGGCGCAGGAAGAAGTCTGGATCCGCAAAGGCATAGAGGCGCGCCGCACGCGCAACGAAGGCCGGGTGCGCCGGCTGGAGCAGCTGCGCCGTGAACGCACGGCACGCCGCGACCGCGTCGGGCAAGTCAGTTTCACTGTGGACCAGGGCGACCGTTCGGGAGAGCTGGTGGTCGAACTCGAAGACGTCGCCAAGCGCTTCGGCGACAGGCAGGTGATCAAGACGTTTACGACGCGCATTCTGCGCGGCGACAAGGTGGGGCTGATCGGGCCCAACGGCTGCGGCAAGACCACGTTGCTCAAACTGATTCTGGGTGAGCTGGAACCGGACTCAGGCAAGGTGCGTCGCGGCACCAAGCTGGCCGTCGCTTATTTCGACCAGTTGCGCGAGCAGCTCGACGATAGTCTGACGCTCGTCGAGTGCATCACCCAGGGTTCGGAATTTGTCGAGATCGGCGGCGAGCGCAAGCATGTGATCGGCTATCTCGGTGATTTTTTGTTCCCGCCGGAACGCGCGCGCGCCAAAGTGTCTTCGCTTTCCGGCGGCGAGCGCAACCGCCTGCTGCTGGCGCGGCTGTTCTCGCGGCCCGCCAACGTGCTGGTGCTGGATGAACCGACCAACGATCTCGACCTGGAAACGCTCGAGTTGCTCGAATCGCTGCTGCAGGATTACAGCGGCACGCTGTTCGTGGTGAGCCACGACCGCGCCTTCCTCGACAATGTGGTGACACAGGTGGTCGCGTTCGAGGGCGACGGCGTGCTGCGCGAATATGCGGGCGGTTACTCGGACTGGCAGCGGGTGCGTAACAAAACGGCCGCGGTTGCGGCAAAGCCGCGGCAGAAAGGCAGCTCACGGCGCGAGGCCGCACCTCAGACCGCCGCCCGCCTCAGTTACAAGGAAACGCGCGAACTCGATGCGTTGCCGCAGAAAATTTCTGCGCTCGAACAGGAACAGAAAACCATTACCGCCGAGCTTGCCGACCCGGCGCTGTACCGCGGACAGCCGGATCGGGTGAAAGCGCTGCAGCAGCGCTATGCCGTGGTCGAGGATGAACTGATGAAAAGTCTGGTGCGCTGGGAGGCGCTTGAAGCACGGCGTCCGGCTGAAGTGAGTGATGTTAAATAAGTATCTGTTTAATAAATAAAATAATGTCTGATTTTTGGAAAGAGTGCAAATACACGCTACTGCAGCACGCCCCCAACGGGCGTCTCGTGGTGACCGACGATTATCTGCGTGCTTATTATGCGCGGCCGGAACTGGCTCCCGTCCCCGAGTCCTGCGACGCGGAACGGGCGTTGTACCAGACGCTGATGGCCGATCCGAGACGTCGTGTGTCGGAACAGGAGATCGATGCGCTTGCAGATGTTGATACGCGCGAGAATTACCGCGTGATGCTGAGATTCCGAGATCAGCTGCTGGCCGCACCCGACCTGGATACGTTTTATTTTGATCTGTTCCGGCGCGACGTCGCAGTGCCTCCAATGTTTATTCACCATACGGCGCAGGTGATTCTGCGCGGGCTGCTCGAGGGCGTCACGAACGGGCTCGAAGCACGTGCCGCCGAGTTGTTTTTCCGGGCACAGCGCGTCAGCGTCAAGGACGGCGCGATCATGCTCGCTGATGACGAAACGGTCGAAATGCATGCGACCGGCGGCGTGCCCGGAAACCTGGGCCGGTTGCTCGCGGAAGCACAGGCGCCTGTAAGGACCGTCGAACTTGATGTGCTTGATGACAAGAACAGCGCCGAATACTTCAATCGCGACGAGCGCCACGATACGGTGCTGAATCTGGGCTATGCGGGGCCCGGCAGCCTGGCGCTGTGCCGCGTGCTTGAGCGCTGGATTGCGCATTTTCACGGCGTGAAGATGGCGATCTCGCCGGTGCGGGAAATTCCCGACAGCGATTGGCTGTGGCATGTAGGCCTCGATGCCGAAGCGACAATAATGCTCAACGAGATTTATACTGGCGGCGAGATCGGGGAAGAGCGCATGAAACGCATCATCGGTTTGTACCGTATCGATTTCGCTGACGCGTCGGTATTGCGCAGCGATATCGCCGGCTCGCCGGTATTTCTGGGGCTGGCGATGACTGCCGACGGCGCACTGCGCATGAAGCCGCAGAATCTGCTGCTGAACCTGCCGCTGGCCCGGCGCGTGTAAGCATGGAAATATTGGCGACCGAGCATTGGCAGCGGATCGCGGCGGCGCCGGATCCGCAGGTCAATCTCGCGGAGGCTGCGCTGGTGATCGCCGCCGGTGAATATCAGCAACTCGATATCAACGGTTATCTCGGGCGGATCGAGGACCTTGCCGCGCAGTTCAGACGCCGCCTGCGTCTGGACATTCCGCCGACTGAGATTATCATTTCGCTCAATCATTACCTGTTCGATGAACTGGGTTTTGCCGGCAATAGCAAGGAATTTTACGATCCGCGCAACAGTTTTCTGAATGACGTCATCGACCGCAAGCTTGGCATCCCGATCACGCTGTCCATCCTTTATATCGAGATCGGGCGGCGCGCGGGGCTCAAGCTGCGCGGGGTGTCGTTTCCCGGGAGTTTTCTCGTCAAGTGTCAGGTGCGCGATGGGGCGATCGTGCTTGACCCTTATGCCGGGGGCGCATCGTTAAGCGTCGAAGACCTGCGGCAACGCCTGCGTACGCTGCGCAACGGCATTGAAATCGCGCCTGAGGCGATCAAAAGCATGATCGTTACCGCCAGCAACAAGGAAATTCTGGCGCGCATCCTGCGAAATCTCAAGGGAATCTACATGAATCAGGATGAAATGACGAAGGCACTGGCCGCGGTTGATCGCATAATTGCGGTTACGCCAGGCGCCGCGCCGGAATACCGCGATCGCGGCAATATCTATCTGAAGCTGGAATGTTTCCGCGCCGCGCTTGCCGACTTTCGTCAGTACCTGCTGTTGGAACCCCGGGCAGAAGACGCTGATGCCGTGGCGCAGCAGGTGTCGGAACTGCAACAGATCGCTTCCCGTCTGAACTGAGCGGCGAAAGCGCGCCGGTCAGCGCGAGGCGTGCAGGTCCGGGGATTGCGAGGCGCGCGCTGCTTTCTCGATAGCCTCAAGCTGTGCCGGGGTGGGATCGCCGCTGACCAGTATCGAATTGACGGAGACAGAGACATCCGCCGATTTGGGGAACGGTCCGGCATCCGGCCCCTCGGAGCGCGGTTTCATTTTTGTTTCGGTATCATCATCGTACTTTTCCGGCGGCGGATTGCCGTCGTAGACGAGATTGCGGCGGCGCTGCAGATAGGCGTCGCGCAGGAACTCATACGGGTCAAGCGCCGCGGTTTCCATGATATTGCTGGCGTCGAGCAGTCCGGCACGGGTGCTGACTATCCGGGCCAACCATAACTGATTGCGGTCGCGCGACGGATCGACGTAGGTAATGGGATCGGTCTGGTGGTCGACCATGCGCCCCAGACCATCGCGCACATTGCTGGGTCCGAAAAATGGCAGCACCAGGTAAGGTCCGGTGCTTACGCCCCAGTAGCCCAGCGTCTGGCCGAAATCCTCGTTATGCTTTTCCAGGCCGATTTCGGTGGCGACATCGAAGAGGCCAAGTATGCCGACGGTGGTGTTGACGACGACGCGTCCAACGTCAGACACTGCATTCGGCAGTTTGCCCTGCAACAGATTGTTGAGTGCGATCAGAACGTCATTGATGTTGGCAAAGAAATTGCTGACACCGGTGCGCGCGAATTGCGGCAGCACTTCACGATAAACTTCGGCCACGGGCTTCATCAGCACCTTATCGACGCCGTCGTTGAAGCTGTAGATAGCGCGATTCATCGGTTCGAGCGGATCCTGAGGATTATTATTGGTGCTGGCGCAACCGCCCAGCAGTGCCAGGGAAACCACCCCAAATCTCGCGTATGCGCGTAGCCGGCAAAGAGTATCAGTCATATGATGCAATCGCAGTTTTCTTTTGTTTGTCATGTTTCAATATTTGCGCATTATATCAAGCATTTCGGGGCAGTGGGAAGCTATTCCAGAATGCCGGGGCAGGTCTAATTATGCGGCATAACCATGATAGGATTATTGTATTTCCGCACATCTGGCCAGTCGCTTCATCTCAGGGTGAACAATGTCACGTTTTGCATCCTCCGGGATGCGGTGCTGTGCGGGTGATGCTGCCGGCATTTGCCTGATTCGCCGCGTCCACCCACTCAGGGGGCACGCAGGGAGAAGGTGGTCTGGCGGGCCAATGCGGCACTCAAGCAACACTCTGAAGGGGGAAATTTATGGATCTGGGAATCAAGGGCAGGAAAGCGCTGGTATGTGCTGCGAGCAAGGGGCTGGGCAGGGCGTGCGCGCTGTCGCTGGCGCGCGAGGGCGCAGAAGTAGTGATCGTTGCACGCACGCCCGAAACCCTGGCCTTGGCTGCGAAGGAAATCCAGGCCGCAACAGGTGCCAAAATCACCGCTATCGCTGCTGACATCACCACGGCGGAAGGCCGGGCAGCGGCGCTTGCGGCCTGCCCCAATCCCGACATTCTGGTCAACAATGCCGGCGGGCCGCCGCCCGGGGATTTCCGCAATTGGACGCGCGAGGACTGGATCAAGGCTGTGGATGCCAACATGCTGACACCCATTGAACTCATCAAGGCGACCGTCGATGGCATGATCGCGCGCAAATTCGGCCGTATCGTCAACATCACCTCAAGCTCGGTCAAGGCGCCGATCGAGGAGTTGGGATTGTCGAACGGGGCGCGTTCGGGGTTGACCGGATTCGTTGCCGGACTCGCGCGCAAAACCGTGCGACATAACGTCACCATCAACAATATCCTGCCTGGTCAGTTCGCCACCGATCGCCTGAAAAACGCCATTGCAGCGCGCGCCAAGGCCGCGGATCAATCTCCCGAGCAGTTCTGGGACGCGCGCAGCAAGGCGATTCCTGCCGGGCGCTTCGGCGACCCGGCCGAGTTCGGTGAATTGTGTGCTTACCTGTGCAGCGCCCAGGCGGCTTACATCACCGGGCAGAACCTGCTGATCGATGGTGGTGCCTACCCTGGCACGTATTGAGGATTGCGAACGACGCGCGGGAGATAATTGGTCCGGCTATGGGCTGTTTTTGGAGTGCCCGGTTCTGAACAGCCGGCATTGGCTCTGCTATAATTAACGTCTGTTTTACGGTGTCTGCCGGTTGCTGCGGACCCTTCGTTTTTCCTACCTTCCACGCAAGGAATCCTGCCATGTTACAAAAAGTGAAACCCTCATTTCAGCTCAAGGACATGAGTCTGTTCCGCCAGCAGTGCTATATCGATGGCGCATGGGTCGATGCCGACGATAAATCGACCATGGCCGTGAATAATCCGGCTGACGGCGTGCCGGTCGGCACGGTGCCGAAAATGGGCGCTGCGGAAACCCGGCGTGCAATCGAGGCGGCCAACGCCGCTTGGCCGGCATGGCGCGCCAAGACCGCCAAGGAGCGCTCAGTCATTCTGCGCAAATGGTTCGACCTGATGATGGCGAACCAGGAAGACCTGGCCATCCTGATGACGGTGGAACAGGGCAAGCCGCTCGCCGAGTCGCGCGGCGAAATCGCATACGGCGCGTCGTTCATCGAATGGTTTGCCGAGGAAGCCAAGCGCATCTATGGCGACACCATCCCGACGCCGGCTGCCGACCGCCGCATCGTGGTCATCAAGCAGCCGATCGGCGTATGCGCGGCGGTGACGCCGTGGAATTTCCCCAACGCCATGATCACGCGCAAGGCCGGTCCCGCGCTCGCAGCCGGCTGCACCATGGTGATCAAGCCGGCGTCCCAGACGCCGTATTCCGCGCTTGCCTTGTGCGAACTGGCCGAGCGCGCCGGCATACCCAAGGGCGTGCTGTCGGTGATTACCGGTTCTTCGGGCCCGATCGGCAAGGAACTCACGAGCAATCCGCTGGTACGCAAATTCACCTTCACCGGTTCGACCGAAGTCGGCAAGGTGCTGATGCAGCAGTGCGCGACCACCGTGAAGAAAGTATCGCTCGAACTCGGCGGCAATGCGCCGTTCATCGTGTTCGACGATGCCGACATCGACTCCGCGGTCGAAGGCGCGATGGCGTCCAAGTACCGCAACAGCGGCCAGACCTGCGTGTGCGCCAACCGCATGTTCATCCAGGAAGGGGTCTACGATCAGTTCGCGAAAAAACTCGGCGAGAAAGTCGGGGCCATGAAAGTCGGCAACGGCCTGGAAGCCGGCGTGGTGCAGGGCCCGCTGATCGACATGAAAGGCGTGGAGAAGGTCGAAGAGCATATCGCCGATGCGCTGGCCAAAGGCGCGCGCATCGTGACCGGCGGCAAACGCCACGAGAAAGGCGGCAGTTTTTTCCAGCCCACCGTGATTGCGAACGTGACGCCCGAGATGAAAATCACCCACGAGGAAACCTTCGGGCCGGTGGCGCCGCTTTACCGCTTCAAGACCGAGGACGAACTGATCAAGCTGGCGAACAACACCGAATACGGCCTGGCGGCTTATTTCTACAGCCGTGACATCGGCCGCGTCTGGCGCATTGCCGAGGCGATCGAATCCGGCATCATCGGCATCAACGTCGGCATCATCTCGACCGAAGTCGCGCCGTTCGGCGGCATGAAAGAATCGGGCATAGGCCGCGAGGGCTCCAAATACGGAATGGAGGAGTTTCTCGAGGTGAAATACCTGTGCATGGGCGATATCAACAAGTAATAATAAATAGATCATAAACAACGTCTTGCAACATAAACCCGCTATCGCCCGGTTCACTGCCGTTGCCGCTACACATGCCATCGCGCTCATGCGCGGTGGCATTTTCATTTCCGCCGTCATCGCCGCGATAATGGCCGCATGATCCAGATTCTCGGCATAGACCACGTGGTGCTGCGCGTCAGCGACATGTCGCGCATGACGCGCTTTTATTGCGACGTGCTTGGTTGCAGTGTCGAGCGCGTGCGGGAAGAACTGGGGCTCACACAGATGCGCGCCGGGCAGTCGCTGATCGACCTGGTTGCAGTCGACGGCAAACTGGGCAAAAAAGGTGGTGCGGCGCCGGGCAAGGAAGGGCGCAATATGGATCATCTGTGCCTTCGCATCGAGCCGTTCGATCAGTCAGCGCTGATTTCTCACCTGGTCGCGCACGGCGTCGTTCCCGATGAAGCGAGGACGCGTTATGGCGCCGATGGTTATGGACCGTCGATTTACCTCTGCGATCCGGAGGGTAACACCGTCGAGTTGAAAGGCCCGCCACGGTGAGGTCGTGACGAGTAGGGAATAGGCCAGCAACGGCTGCAGCGAACTGCCGCAGGGTTGCCATACTCCCCGGTCGGGCGCGTTGAACGGGAATGGTATCTTCCGTTCCAACGCGTGGAGTTAAACCGGCGCGATGCGTCCGGCTTTGACTTACGTTACTTGCGCAGCTTGCTGAGCCAATGCTCCATCTGCTTGCCAGCCGCTTCGCGGCCACCCAGGCCAAATGAAAGTGCAACGGCCACGGCGATGGCGCCAAATGCCAGACCAAAGGCCAGATTGACGATATCGTCAGCGATGCCCATGGCGCGCAGGCCCATCGCGATCACCAGACCGAGGATGGCAATGCGGGCAACATTTGCGAGCCATTGTGCTCGCAGTCACCGCCGGCACGGGTGATTGCCATGTAGGCAAGGTTGGCGAGCCAGAAGCCGATCAGCAGGATTACAGCGCCGAGCAGGATGTCGCCGCCGAAGCTGATGAAAGTGGTGATGACGTCACGCACTTGCGAGAACTGGAGTTGGTTCGCGGCTTCCACCGTCGCGAACAGCATGGCAAAGAACATGATGAGCATGCCGACCGTGTTCGATGGCTTGAGTTCTCCGGCGAATGCACTACCGAGTCCGATTTTTTCAGGCAGCGAGTCGAGTCCCATGCTGTTCAGCAGTCGCGCGATCAGCGCGGAGGCGAACTTGGCGACGTACCAGGTCACGACCAGTATCAGCCCGGCTGCCACCAGGTGCGGCACCGCATCGAGGATCTGCACCAGCATGTCCGTTGCCGGACGGGACACCGCTTCGATCTGCAGCGCTTCGAGCGCGGCGATCAGCGTCGGGATGAACACGAAGATGAACACCAGCGTGCCCGCGACGCGCGAAATCTGCACCGACTGCTCAAGTCCTGCCTTATGCCCGGCTTCGTCCGCGCCCGCTGCAGCCAGGAGGTTGACCACCAGGCCGCGCAGCACCTTTGCGACCAGCCAACCGACGAAGCCGATGACCAGGGCAGCAAACATGTTGGGGAGAACGCTGAGCGATTTGTTGATCATGCTCTGGACAGGCGCGAGCAATCCTTCGAGAGCGTAGGTGCCGAGAATCGCGGGGATGAACAGCAGGATCACCAGCCAGAACAGCACGTTGCTGACGTTCTTGCTCATCGGTTCCATGCCGGCGGTCTCGCTAAGCTTCTGGTCCCAGGTTGTTTTTTCGAGCACGCGCGTCACCAGGATGCGCAGAACTGTTGCGAGCAGCCAAGCCACGATGACCAGTATCGTGCCGGCAGCAAGCCGCGGCAGATAACCAAAGATCTGATTCACCAGAACCTGGAACGGATCCGAGACGAGTTCAAGGTCGAGCGCGTTGAGCATGCCAAGCACGGTGACTAGCAGGATCACCCAGAAAATGCCGGAGGCGATGCCGCCTTCGACATCAAGTGTCTGATCAGTGCTTTCCTGTATGCGCTGATTGACTTTCAGTATGTTCAGAAGGCGGAGAGCGCCTGCGCGCGCAGCGACCGCAAGGATCCAGCCGACGATCAGGATTGCCAGCGCGCCGAGAATGTTGGGCAGATGTGCCCCCAGGGTGCTGGACAGTGAAGTAGCTAGAGCGTCCATGGTGCCTCCATTATCGAGGGTTGTTCGAAATACGGCGGGGTAAACTATGTGCGGTTTCCCAATGCATCTCACACGGGACCACATCTTCATCTATCTTTCATGTTAACATGAAAATTCGGGAGCGTTCAGCGTGCTTGCGCTGCGCGCGACAGTGCGCGCGGTGTCGGTCGAAACTTGTTGTCAGATGTCTTAGTAGGAGAGATAATTTGCTTGCGCCGAATGCGCGCGTGCCGAGCTTGCCTTGAAGGTCCGGCGTGCGTGTTCCCGGACTTTGCAATGCCGCATTATGGTGCCGATGGTTATGGACCGTCGACTTACCTCAGAGTCCCGGGACACAACGTCGTCGAACTCAAGGGGCCGCCGCAGGCATAGGTTCTTTAGCCCATCAGTTGCGCGACATGTTTGGCAAAAGCCCGGGTGCCGAGCCTGCCCCCGAGGTCAACGGTGCGTGAGGTGGGATTCTGGATGGCCTTGTCGACAGCCTGCGTAATCGCGCGAGCGGCTTCAGCGAGCGCCGGATTGTTGTGCCGCGGCGCCATCCATTCCAGCAGCATGGCCGCGGACAGGATCAGCGAGGTCGGATTGGCTCTATCCTGACCGGCGATGTCGGGCGCCGAGCCATGCTGGGCCTGCGCCACACATCGTTCGTCTCCAGCCATGATCGATCCTGCAAGACCGAGACCACCGGAGATTTCGGAGGCTTCGTCGGACAGGATGTCGCCAAACATATTGCCGGTGACGATGCAGTCAAAGCGCGACGGGTCGCGCACCAGCAGCGCCGCCATGGCGTCGACGATCACTTCTTCGAGTATCACGTCGGGGAATTCTGCGGCCACCTTGCGCACTTCGCGCAGGAACAGCCCGTCCGAGATCTTGAGCACATTGGCCTTGTGCACGGCGGTGACTTTTTTACGGCGCTGCCGTGCCCATTCAAAGGCCACTTCGGCTGATGCGCCGGCACTGGCGCGCGGTGACTTTGCGGATAGCGATAGCCACGTCTTCAGTCGGCATGAATTCGCCGCGCCCCATGAACATGTTGCGGTCGCCGTAAAAACCTTCGGTGCATTCGCGGAAAATCACCAGATCGACCGGCTTGCCGGTGAGGCCCACGCCCATGCGTGATTTCGCCGGGCGGATATTGGCGAACAGATCAAGTTTGACGCGCATCTCGCCCGACGGATTGATGCCGCCCTGATCGCGCGGCGGGTAGTCGAGATGGGATACCGGTCCAAGGATAACCCCGGGCGCCTCGCGCGCCGCGGCCATCACGACGTCGGGCAGTGTCGAGCCTCGTTTTTTCAACGCGGTGAAGCCGATGTCCTCCATCTGCCATTCGAGGCCGAGCTTGAACTTCGCATTGGCGCGGTCGAGCACGGTGAGCGTGGCGGTGGTAATTTCGGGGCCGATGCCGTCGCCGGGGAGGACCAGGATTTTCAATTGCTACCTCGCAGTTCAAAAAATTCATTAGCCGCCAAGGCCGCCAAGAACGCCAAGGAAATCAAACAAAAATATAAACAAGGAAACAAACCCCCTCATTTTTTCATGCCGCCGAATTACCAGTGCTGAGGGTGCTTGGTTTGTTCCATACTTTATTTTCGTTTTTCTTGGCGTTCTTGGCGGCCTTGGCGGCTCAATTTTTTACGATGTTAAAGCGAAGCCTTACATGTGCCCGTAGAGCTTCTTGCCCGGGAACGGCACTTTCGCCGTCAGCACGTCGCCCGTCAGCGCTTCGGTAATGAAAATCGACTTCATGTCCGGACCGCCAAAGGCCAGATTGTCGAGGTGGTGGTGCCGGCTGTGATCCTTGGATGAGATCTAGTGGGTCGGCAGCATGTTGGCATCGAAGCGCCAGATACCCACGCCGAGCTGGCAGACGAGCAGGCCGTTTTCGCCGTCCATCTCGATGCCGTCGGGTCCGGCGACGCCGCCGGAGAGCTGAATCGCCAGCCCGGTTTTAGAGACCGAGCCATCAGCCATCAGCGGCAGGCGCCATACCGAGTTCGAGCGCGTCATGCCGACATAGACGTGTTTTTCGGTGGTGGCGAGCGTGATGCCGTTGGGGCTGGGCGCGTTATCGACGAGACGGCGAAGTTCGCCGTTGGCCTTGAGGCGATAGACGCGGCCGGTCGGGTCGGCGATGCCGGTCTGGCCCTGGTCGGTGAAATACAGATCGCCGTTCGAGGCGAAGTTCAGATCGTTCAGGCCCTTGAAGCTTTCGCTGTACGCCGTGCGCAGGATGGTTTCGAGTTTTCCGGTTTTCACGTCGAGCGAGAGCAAACCCTCTTTGTAATCGCAAATGAACAGCCGGCCGTCCTTGTGAAATTTCATGCCGTTGGGCCAGCCGTCGTACTGGATGACCAGTTCCCAGTTGCCTTTCGGGTCGATGCGAAAAATGCGCCCGAACGGAATGTCACAAACGTAAAGATTGCCCTCGCGGTCGAATGCCGGCGCCTCAAGAAAACACTCGACCTCGGCGTTCTGCCGGTTGGGATCGGACCAGCTGGAGCGTTGCTTATTGCGGAATTTTTTGGGCATCGAAGTGAAGACTTCGGTGTGGATGTGTTCGAGCGGTTTGAATGGATTGAACATGATGAGGTCCGTAAAGAGTTGATCGTACCCGTCAAGCGTACCCCTCAAGGGGGTATTGCAATGAAGGTATTGAAAAGAATGAATCGTGAATCGTAATTCGTGAAAGAGAAGCGACATGTTATCAAATGACGGCGTGCATGACACTGAATGAGGACCGGATTGTGGAATACTGGCATCCATACGGCGGGTTGGTGTAGCGTATGCCGGTTCAAGGAGACCAGCATGTACGAGAATTTCAAACAGGCCCAAATACAAACTTCCGATCCTGAGGTAAAGATCAACCTGCGTTACGGGGGTGAAGGCCCGCCGCTGTTGTTGATCCATGGCAATCCGCTGACGCACGTGCACTGGCATCAGGTTGCGCCGCGGCTGGCCAAAGATTTTACGGTGGTGGTAACGGACCTCAGAGGGTATGGCGACAGCGGCAAGCCGCGCGGCCGGGATGATCACAGCAACTATTCCTTCCGCCGCATGGCGCAGGACCAGGTCGACGTAATGGCGCATCTCGGGTTCAGCACATTTTTCGTTGCCGGCCACGATCGCGGCGCGCGCACGGCGTTTCGCATGGCGCTCGATCATCCCGACAAGGTGCTGAAGTTCGCCAGCTTTGACATTTTGCCGACGCACCATATCTTCACGCACATGACCCGGGAATGGGCTCTGAACTCATACCACTGGTTTTTCATGGCCCAGCCCTACGATATTCCGGAAAAGCTGATCGAGGGCAAGGAGGATTACTACATTCTCAAGAAGCTCACCAAAATGGGCATAGGAAAAGGCGGGTTCAGCGAGGAGACGCTGAAGGAATATGCGCGCTGTTGCACACCGGAAAACATCCATGGGGTGTGCGAGGACTACCGTGCCGGCGCCACCATCGATTTCGAGATGGACAAGGCGGATTTCGATGCCGGGCGCAAGATCCAGTGCCCGGCGGCCATTTTCTGGGGGGAGTACAGCCATACGGAAAAGTTTTTCGATCCGCGTGCTGCATGGCCGCAATATTGCACCGACATCAGGCGTATCCGGTCGCTGCCGTGCGGGCATTATCCGGCGGAGCAGGTGCCGGATGATGTTTACAGTGAACTTCACGGTTTCTTCAAGTCGTAGCTGCCACCCGCACCAAAATCCAGAAACAGCCGGCTTTGCCGGCATCGGCCTGGTTTACCCGGCCTGCCGGGCTTGGTCTTATCTGCCGTTTTAGCGGGTAACGGGGCGGCACCGGATTTTGACCTAGGTCAATACTTAACATTCAAAGGCCGGTAACATCGACCGCTGGCAGGCTGGAAAACAACAGAAAAAGAGTGAGGGGACCGCGTCGACTGCGCGACACGCAGCCAGCAGCCCGACGTAGCCGTGTGGTAATCGCATTTGTCAGCAAGATCAGGGAGAGACATGTTCAGTCAAAAAATAAGAAGCGTTATGGAAAAAACCAAGCTGCTCATTGCACCCCCCGATACCTCGGTGCACGCCGCTTCCCTGTTAATGGCAGCCAGGAAAGTCGGCGCAGTCATGGTCGTCAAGCAGGGACGCTTGGTCGGGATATTCACCGAACGCGACGCCGTGTACCGCGTCATCGCGCGCGGGCGGGATGTGCTGACCACGAAGCTGGCCGAGGTGATGACGGCCGAGCCAAAAACGGTTGATCCCGAGAAGACTTACGGATATGCGCTGCTCATGATGCACGAGAACGCTTTTCGCCACGTGCCTGTGATCGAGAACGGCAAACCTGTAGGGATCGTTTCGTCCCGCAATGCGCTGGATCCTGAAATGGAAGAATTCGTGTCCGAAGCAGAACGGCGCAAAGCCATCCGCTAGACGTTTTCAGGGCCGGGGCCTGTCAACCAGCCCTGGCAGCAAAACGGCTGTAAACCTTGCGTGTATTGCCGTGGAAGATCTTTTCCTTGTCCGCGGCGCTGACCCAGTCTATCGCATCGATATAGCGTTTGGTGTCGTCATAGTAATGGCCGGTTTCGGGGTCTACGCCCCGCACCGCGCCGACCATCTCGGAGGCGAACAGGATGTTGTCTGCCGGGATGACCTTGAGCAGCAGCTCGATTCCAGGCTGATGATAGACGCAGGTGTCGAAGAACACGTTGTTGAGCAATAACTCCTTAAGCGGCGGCCTGCCCATGTCCTGCGCGATCCCGCGGTAGCGGCCCCAGTGATAAGGCACGGCGCCGCCGCCGTGCGGAATGATGAATTTCAGCGTGGGAAAATCCTTGAACAGGTCCGAGGTGAGGAACTGCATGAACGCCGTGGTATCGGCGTTGATGTAATGCGCGCCGGTGAAATGGAAAGCCGGGTTGCAGGAGGAACTGACATGCACCATCGCCGGCACGTCGAGCTCGACCATCTTTTCGTAGAGCGGATACCACCACTTGTCGGTCAGCGGCGGGTCGGTCCAGTAGCCGCCCGAGGGGTCGGGGTTCAGGTTGCAGCCGATGAACCCGTATTCCTTCACGCAGCGCTCGAGCTCGGGGATGCAGTTCTTCGGCGGCACTCCCGGGCTCTGGGGAAACTGGCAGACGCCGACGAAGTTGTCGGGATAAAGGGCGCAGATGCGGTGTATCAGTTCATTGCAGATGCCCGTCCACAACTCGCTGGTAGCGGCATTGCCTATGTGATGCCCCATGCCGCCCGCGCGCGGCGAGAAGATGGTGAGATCGGTGCCGCGGTTGCGCTGGAGCTTGAGTTGCGCGCCTTCGAGACTTTCGCGAAGCTGGTCATCGCTGATGCTCATCGAATCTTTTGCAGGGCTTGACGACGGATCCTTGAGGCCATCGATCTGGCGCTTGCGAAATTCTTCCAGCGCCTTGGGCGCGGTGGTGTAGTGCCCGTGGCAGTCGATGATCATGGTATTCGCCGTCTCACGCTACGGTTGGATGTTCGCGCGCTTGATGACGGGCAGCCATTTTTTTTCTTCGTCCCGGATAAACTTCGCATAATCCGCCGGTGAGGTCGGGGTGGCGTCGATGCCGCGTCCGTTCAGTTGCTTGACCACTTCCGGCGAGTGGAGTGCCGCAACGAGATGCTTGTTGAGGAGATCGATGACTGCCTTGGGCGTCTTCGCTGGCGCGACCAGGCCGTACCAGTTCGTGGCGACATAGCCGCGAACATATTCGCCCACGGTCGGCACGTTGGGCAGGGCACCGGCGCGCTTGGTCCCGGTCACCGCGATGGCGCGTACCCTGCCGGACTGCACATGCGGCACGGCGGTCGATATCACCGCGATGAACGAAGGCACGTGTCCGGCGAGCAAATCGGTGACCGCCGGTCCGCCGCCCTTGTATGGAATATGCGTCATCTGTATGCCGGCCATGGATTCGAGCAACTCTCCCGCAAGATGCCCGGGGCTGCCGATGCCGGAACTGGCGTAATTCAGCTGGCCCTGCTTGGCCTTGGCAAGGGCGATGAATTCCTTGAGGGTTTTCGCCGGCACTGAGGGATGGGTGATGATGATGTTCTGCAGTGTGACCATCAGGCCGACGGGAGCAAACGATGTGTTGGGGTTATACGGTACTTTTTGAATTGCCGGGCTGATGACCAGTCCGCCGAGGTGGCCGAATGCGACCGTGTAGCCGTCGGGCTGGGCATGCGCAAGAATGTCGAGCGAGATTGTGCCGTTGGCGCCGGGGCGATTGTCGACGATGACCTGTTTGCCCAGAAATTCCGTCATTTTCGGTTGAATGAAACGTGCCACAAGGTCGGTCGCGCCGCCGGGCGGGAAGCCCACGATCATGCGTACAGGTTTGGTCGGAAATTCGGCGGCGGATACCGCAAAGATTGTCCCAGTTGAACAGTCAGAGATGCACAGATGGAAGATCGCCGTAGAACTTGGTTTGAGCGAGACCAGCATGCACACGAGTGCCAACGGCTTGATGCATTTGATCATGATGCGCTCCTGATTGTTGTGTGTCGATTGTATGCAAATGCAGGTTTGATAGATCAGCCCGTCAGGCAGCAGCGCCTGCTTGCGCGATGCGGCGCGCCGCCGCCATGCGGGTGGCTATCGTGAACGCGTGTTCGAGCGCACCTGTATCCGCTTTGCCCTGGCCGACGATGTCGTAGGCCGTGCCGTGCGCGGGTGTTGTAAACACGGTCTTGAGCCCTGCGGTGACCGTCACGCCTTTGTTGAAGCCCAGCAGCTTGGTCGCGATCTGGCCCTGGTCGTGGTACATCATCACCACGCCGTCGAATTCGCCGCGCAGCGCCTTGAGAAAAATGGTGTCGGAGGGGATGGGGCCGGTGCAGGCTATCCCGGCTTCGCGCAGTTTCTCCACTGCCGGGCGGATAATGCGGATTTCCTCGTCGCCGAACAATCCGTTTTCGCCGTTGTGGGGATTGAGGGCCGCCACACCGATGCGAGGTTGGGCATGACCGGTGGCACGCAGCGTGTCATGGGCGAGATTGACCGCGGAAGTGATCCGTTCGGCCGTGATCATGTTGACTGCTTCGCGCAATGCAACGTGAGACGTGACGCGGAAAGTGCAGAATTCCTTGATCACGTTCATTTCGCCGAAAAAACCGCTGTGGTTTGTGAGTTTGGCGAACATCTGGTGCTCGTCGTTAAATTTCCAGCCGCCTTTGTTGAGCGCGCCTTTGTTGAGCGGTGCGAAACAGATGCCGTCCAGCCGGCCGGTCATCGCGAGATCGATCATGACTTTCAGCGTGTCGCCGCTCAGGCGGCCCGAATCAGCGGAAAATTCACCGCGCTTGAATTGCGCCGGGTCGATGTTGCGCAAATCGACGAGCGGCACGTCGCTGCGCGGCCATTTAACTTCAGCGATATCATCGTAGGCGGTATAGGCAAGCGTGACGCCGGCATCCTGCATGCCGAGTTTGAGCACGCGGGCATCGCCTATGACCACCACGCGCGCGCTGTTGCCGACGACGCCGGAGGCCAGCAACTTTGGCTGAGATTTCCGGGCCGATACCGGTGACGTCGCCGAGCATGAGGCCGATCACGGGTAGGGTGTCGCTCATGGTGCCTATCCTAAGTATCTGTTTACAAACAAATAATAATAACTCTCGATTGGAGGCATGAACGGGATTGAATGCGCCTCCCTGGGCTTATTTACGCTTTGCCGGCTTCGCAACCTTGCGCGCCTTCGCCTTCGCGCGCTGGGTACCGATGGCGAGCAACGCGGTGAGCTTGCGTATGCTGCCGATTTTTTCGAGATTGAACACGAGGTCGATGATTTGCTCCGCATTCGCCCTGGGCAGTTTGCCCCAGGCCGCGCACTCGCGGAATTTGTTGGACAGTTCTTCATCACTCATCGGATTGGCCGGACTGCCTTTGCCGAAGTCAGCGCGGCCGCCGATTTTCCGGCCATCGCTCAACTCGATATCGATGATGGTGGTCATTTTCTCGTAACCGGCGGTTTCGGCTTCCGGGTGCACGCCGAACTCGATTTTCTCTATCATTTTGCGCACATCGGGGCGGTTGACCACTTTATCAGTAAATTCCGCGAGCCCCGCCTTGCGTTCCAGCAGCAGAATGGCCATGCAGAACTCCATGCTGAACTTGGCCTGCAGTTCATTTTTCGGGCGGTGGTGGATCAGCGCGTTCGGCATGTGGCGGTTGGTGCCGACCTTTACCTTCGCCACTTGCGCGGGTTTGATGTCGTGCCGGCGGATGAGGTCCATCATGAGGCCCATGCCGGGATGGGTCAGCGATCCGCTCGGATGCGGCTTGATCGAGACCCCGGGGAAGTCGAAGCTCCACGGCTTGCCGAGCTTGCCGTCTATCATTTCGATATCGTAGCCGCCGCCTGCCGCTTTAAAGAAACCACGCCCGGCCTCGAGCACGATCGGTGTTGACGTCCATCCGAGCTTGGCGAATTCGGCGGCGACAATCCCGCTTTCAGCCGACCGTCCCGGATGAAACGGCTTGGTCATGGTGCCGAAATTTTCGCGCAGGCCAGCCGACTGGCTGGCGCCTATGCCCAGCGCGCGCCGGGTTTGTTCCACATTCAGTCCCAGCATGCGGGAAGCGCCGGCGGCGGCGGCAATCGCGCCTATGGTGGCGGTCGAGTGAAAGCCGTGATCGTAGTGGCGCGGGTGGATCGCTTCGGAAATCTTGGTCTCCACCTCGACCGACAACTGGTAGGCGGTCAGCACGTCCAGCCCTGAGCGGTTGTCGCGCTCGCCCAATGCCAGCACCGGGGGCAGCGCCGGCGCGGTGGGATGGGTGAGCAGTCCGTAGACGCGGTCCTTGGCAACCGCAAGCTGGGTATCGTCATAATCGTCGGCATGGATCGCGATGCCGTTGGCGAAGGCGGCGAAACGCGCCGGCACTTTCATGCGGGTGCCGATGACGGTGCTGCCCTTGTCGGTCGGGATGCCGAGCGACTTGAGGTAGGTGCGCACGATGTGCCCCGATTCGGCGGCGTTGCCGGCAAGTGCAAGGCCGAGGCCGTCGAGAATGGAACGCTTGCCCAGGTGCATGACCGTGGCGGGTATGGCGGAGGGTCGGGTGCCGACCATGAAACGGGCGACGTATTCCGTCAGCGACGGAGTTTTGTCCTGGCTCACTGTGTTAAACCTCTCAGATGATGGTGTTGCGGATTCTGGATCGGGCGTACACGCGAATTATCGCATTTCCCATTACATTATGCGTGTCCCTTTATGATTTCGAACCGGGCCTGAAGTGCATCACATGATGGCCTTAACGGTGATAAGGTTGTGCGCCGGCGGGAGCGCCGGGAAAGCCTGTTAAAATAATCGCATACAAACCCGTGCCGCCGGCGAGAGGGTCGCCGACGCGGCATGAAGGACTGGGGCTGGCATGGGTGCAACGATCGCAGAAAAAATCCTGGGGGCGCACAGCGGCGGCAGAACCGTCCGCGCCGGAGAGGTCGTGGTCGCCAGCATCGATTTTGCGATGGTGCACGATGCACGCGCCGCCAATGCGCTGCGCATGATTTCCAGTCTCGGCGCGAAGTCACTGCCATTTGCGGCCAGGACGGCGTTCGTGCTCGACCATTATTCGCCGCCGCCCAATGCCGAGGCGGCGAATACGCATGCCGCGATGCGGGCGTTTGCCGAAGCTAACGGCACCGTGCTCTACGATGTCGGCGATGGCATTTGCCACCAGGTGTTGCCGGAAGGCGGGCATCTGACCTGCGGCGATCTGGTGGTTGGTACCGATACTCATTCGACAACTTATGGCGCGTTCAACGCGCTCGGCACCGGAGTCGAAGGCACTGACTTCGCCGCGGTGCTGATGACAGGCAAGCTGTGGTTCCGTGTGCCGGAAACCATGCGCGTGGAGTTGCGCGGGAAACTTCAGCCCGGTGTGTGGGCCAAGGACGTCACGCTCAGCATGCTGGGCAGCCTCGGCGCGGAAGGCGCCAACTACCGCGCGCTGGAATACTGCGGCACGGCGGTTGCGGCAATGGAAATAGACGATCGCATGACGCTCTCCAATCATGCGGCGGAACTCGGCGCCAAGGCGGCGCTGCTGGAGGCCGACGAAAAAACCCTGGCCTGGCTCAAGGCACATGGCGCACGCGCGCCCAGGCCGGTGGCCGCCGACGCCGACGCGCACTATGCCGCGCGTATCGATATTGATGCCTCGCAACTGCCGCCGCAGGTTGCGCGACGGCACCAGATTGACGACGTCGCCGGCGTGCCTGATGTCAAAGGCCAGAAAATAAACGTTGCGCTGATTGGCACCTGCACCAACGGCCGGCTCGATGACATCCGCCAGGCGGCGGCGGTACTTAAAGGCAGGCACATTGCCAAAGGCGTGCGCATGATCATCACGCCGGCATCGCGCCAGGTCTATCTCGCGGCAGCGCGAGAGGGCCTGGTCGAGGCGTTGACCGAGGCCGGCGCCTCGGTCGAAGCCGCGGGCTGCGGCACGTGCGTCAATATTACCGGGCATCTGATCAGCGGCGACAATGAGGTCGTGATTTCCAGCGCCAACCGCAATTTCAAGGGGCGGCTGGGCAATCCCAGTTCGGAAATCTGGATAGCTTCGGCGGCGACCGTCGCGGCATCGGCATTGACCGGAAGCATCACCGATCCGCGCGAGGTCGAAGGCGGGGGCTGGCGTGCGGGGGGGTGAGTAGAGTCGGGAAAACTTTACTACAGAGGATTCATTTCAATACCCGCTTGACGGGTACACGGAGTTCTCAGAGGAAAACCAGATCAATTTCGGAGCCAAATGTTTCGGAAATTGTAGTGTTGTATTGGGGCGGTTGTTCTCTGTGCTCTCCGTGGCTGTATTAAGAGGTTAATTGCATGAAAATCATCATAGAGGCAGCGCCCGTGTGCTCGGCGATGAAATCAATACCGACGTCCATTGTTCGAGCAAATATCTGCCGGGCAAGGACTACGGCTTATCGCGCACAGTGCGCTTTCGAGCAGGTCGCGCCGGGTTTTGCGAAGCGCGTTTAAAGGACAGGCGATGTCATCGTCGCCGGTAACAATTTCGGCATCAATTCGTCGCGCGAGCAGGCGGTGCATATCATGCACCTGATGGGTGTTGCGGCGATCGTTGCGCCATCGTCGGCCGGCAGTTCTTCCGCAATGCCATCAACAACGGCCTGCCGGTGATCGAGTGCGACATCGACGGTATTGCCGCAGGTGATGTCATCGAGATCGATCTGTTGCGCGGGCCGGGTCAGCGTTGCTGCGCGCAATATCGAGTCGCAGCGTGCCGCCGTTGCCGGCTGCAGATGCAGGCGCTGCTGGCCGCGGGCGGTCTGATTCCGTTTTTGCAATAACATCCGGACTGGAATCTGACTGGCATGAAAGCGTGAGCAAGCGAAAATAGAGCGCGTTGAAGTTTTCGGTGTCGCGATGCCGCTGGTCGGCGAATACAAAAACGCCTATATGTCGAAATCCGTCGTCAAGAGTGCCATCGTGCGCATCACTGCCACCGGCGGCGCGATCGGCTATGGCAACATCGATCCCACGCCGGGCTACTCCAAGGAATCGTCAGAGGACAGCCTGAGAGTGATCGAGACCCGGCTTGCAGGCCTGGTGATGGGTATGGACCCCACCAATGTGCACCGAATCCTGGCGAAGTTGGAGCCCGCAGTCGATGGCTATCTCGATGCCAAGGCTGCGATTGAGATGGCCTGCGTGGATCTGTCGGCGCGGGTGGCCGGCATGCCGGTCTACACTTATCTCGGCGGTGCGGTGAAAGATAAATTACTGTTCAACGCCTGGATCGGCATCCTGTCCCCGGAGCAGGCGGCTAAAGAGACGCTGGAGTGGAAACAGAAGGGTTTTCGCTCGGCCAAGATCAAGGTAGGCGGCAACATCGAGGCCGACCGTGACCGTATCGAGGCGATACGCGAGGCGGTAGGGCCGGAGTTCCATATGCGCATTGATGCCAATGCCGGTTACGATGCCGACACGTCGATCAAGCTGGCGAAAATGGTGGCGCCGTTCAAGTTGCAGTTGTTCGAACAGCCGGTGCCGGCGGACGACATCGCCGGCATGGCGCGGGTACGGCGCGAGGCCAATGCGGTCGGTCTGTCCATCATGGCCGACGAGTCGGTGCTCGATCATGCCAGCCTCATACGCATCATCAGAGCGGATGCTGCCGACATCGTCAAGGTCAAGGTAATGAAGCAGGGCGGCTTTCTCAACACCAGGCGCATGATTGCGACTGCTGAAGCTGCCGGCATCCGTTGTGTGGTGGGTCACGGCTTCGGCCTCGGTGTAAATACGATGGCCGAAATCATGCTCGCCGCAACCTCGATGAATGTAATCGACGGCCTGGAATGCGTCGGCCCGCTCAAGACCAAAGACGATATCGTGACCCGCAAGCTCGATCTGTCCTCAGGCAGCCTGGCGCTGCCGCCGGGCCCGGGACTGGGCGTCACGCTGGATGACGCCAAGCTCGCTCAATACCGGTTTGAGATCAAATAGGACCGGGATCAATCGCGATGAGAGATGGGGGATGGGGCCCTACAGGATACGTTTCACTTAATGAGGGATGAGGGATGAGGGATGAGAGATAAGGAAGTCGTGACAAGAAAAAATTTAACCAGCGTTCGACAGCGGCTACGTGCGCGCCTGACAAGCGGGCCGATGATAGTCGCGCCCGGCATTTACGATGCCTACGGCGCGCGGTTTGTCGAACGGGCGGGATTCGATGCGGTCTACATGACCGGCAATGGCGTGTCGGCGAGCCTGCTTGGGCGGCCCGATGTCGGTCTCGTCGACCTGACGCTGATCGCAAGCCACGCCCATCGTGTTGCCTCCTGCGTCGATATTCCCCTGATCTGCGACGCCGACACCGGGCACGGCAATGCGGTCAATGTACGGCGCACGGTGGAGGAGTTCGAAAGCGCGGGAGTTGCGGCGATACACATCGAAGACCAGGTGGCGCCCAAACGCTGCGGTCATCTGCCGGGCTCGCGCCCGGTGGTGTCCATGGAGGAGCATGCCGGGAAGATCGAGGCCGCGGTTGCCGCTCGCCGTGATCCTGATTTCATCGTTATCGCCAGGACCGATGCTGCTTCCGGTCTGGGGCTCGACGAGGCTATCCGCCGCGGCCAGGCGTACCGCAAGGCCGGCGCCGATGTGGTGTTCGTCGAGTTGAAGACCGGCCCGACCCTGCTCGAGGACATGAAGCGCGTTACCTCTGAGATCGCCGCGCCGTGCATGGTCAATGTCGACGGCGGTGGCAAACTCAGCGAGTTGTCGGCGTCCGAAATCGAGCAGCTGGGTTTTCGCATCGCGATCTATCCGGGGCTGGAGCGCTACGCCGCGGGTTTTGCGGTCCGCGCAGCGCTCGATGCGCTCAAGCGCGATGGCACGACAGCAGCCGTGCGTGCCCGCATGCTGACCATGCAGGAATATAACGAAGTGCTCGGGCTGCCGGAAGTCGAAGCCTGGGAAAAGAAATATCTGATGATAGACAAACCGTGATGCAGTTGTTCGCATAAAAGACGCTAAGAGCGCATTTCAAAATGACCAAGAACAATGTAACCGCCGATGAACGCCGATAGACGCCGATGCAAATCTAAAAGACCAAGTTGAAATTAAACAGAGCAACAATATAAGCTATTGTTTTTGTTAGTTTATAGTTGTAATTCGTGGCGCAAACTTTTGACGCTTGTTTAATCGGCGGTCATCGGCGGCTAATTTTTTTACTTTGTTACGGCTCTAAATAAACCAGGGGGGAAATTCAAGTGCTGAAGATTGGAATACTACTGGGCGACGACATTGGACTCGAGGTGGTGCCGGAGTGCGTCAAGGTGATGAAGGCTGCGGCGGCCAAAACCGGACTTGAAATCGAATGGCAGCCGCTGCCGATCGGGCGCAAGGCGCACGAGGCGTTCGGCCACACCATGCCAGCGAGCACGGTCGAGGCGCTGGCCGGGGTCGACGGCTGGGTGCAGGGGCCGATCGGACATAACGTCTATCCGCGCAACGACCCGACCTGGGTCAATCCGCCGCTGCGCAAGAAGTTCGAACTGTTCGCCAACATCAAGCCGGTGAAGTCTTATCCCAATCTGCCGTCGCTGCACAAAAACGTCGATATCGTTTTCCTGCGGGAGACGACCGAGGGCATGCAGTCAGGCAGCGTCGTGATCGCGGGAGCCGGCGAGTTCCGCCCCAACGACGAGATTTCCATCGGCATGCGGGTGGTGACCCGCACGGGCGCGAATCGGGTGGCGCGCGAGGCCTTCGAGATCGCACGCAACGGTGGACGCCGCAAGGTTACTGCGCTGCACAAGGAGCCGGTATACCGGCTGGTGTGTGGCATGTTCGCCGAGGAATGCAGGAAAGTGGCGAAAGAGTATCCGGACATCGAATTCGAGGAAGTGCTCATCGACGGCTTCGCGATGAAGCTGGTGATGAAGCCGCAGCAGTATGACGTTGTTGTCACCACCAACCAGTTCGGCGACATTGTCACCGACGAAGGTGCGGGTATCGTCGGCGGGCTGGGGCTCGCGCCGGGGCTCGTCGTGGGCGAGCGTCAGGCGATGGCCCAGGCGACACACGGTTCGGCGCCCGATATTGCCGGAAAGAATATCGCCAACCCCTACGCGATGATCATGTCGGGAAAAATGCTGCTGGACTGGCTGGGACGCAAGCGCGGTGAGCCCAAAGCAGTGGAAGCGGCGCGCCTGATCGAGAAAGCGGTGGATCAGGTCATCGCGCAAGCGCAGCACCTGACCGGCGACCTTGGCGGGAAGGCGTCGACGACTGAGATGGGCGATGCCATTGCGGCCGCTGTCTAGATCAGGTTAATAAAGATAACGCCGATAAAACACGGCATCAGCCGGGTGCGGCACCCGTATTTCATCACTTTTCAGCCCGCCACTTTATAACCGGCGTGCGTTTTGATCCAATAAGCCCGCACCCGGGATATTGAGCCTGTCATGCATGTGCTCTTCTGCCGTCCGGCTCTAGGCGCGTATCCGGGGACTTCATCTCCTCACTGTGCAGGCGGGATTGAAATTCCTATCTGTTGATCTACATCAAATCCATGGGGTGCCACTCGTATATTATTCTTTCGGTATCTTGGAGAGAGGACACGGCGTTGTCGATTTTGGATTGCGGCAGTGGCACACCAGACTGCTGCGAACGTAATGGAATTGCGGCGGATCACGGCATCCAATCCGTGCGTCACGCCGATCATCCTGAAGACGACGCATCTTCGGCCGACCAACACTGTCAATAGCTGCAAGGCTTTTTCACCATGTACACAATTGTCCGTCGCGAGGTTTTTTCTGACACCACCTTCCTGTGGGAGGTGCTGGTTCCCGATGTGGCGAGTTCCGCGGAACCCGGTCATTTTGTCATGGTGCGCCTGCACGAAGGCAGCGAGCGCATTCCGCTGACGGTGGCCGATTTCGACCGCGACAAGGGCACCATCACCATGGTCATCCAGTCGCTGGGCAAGACCACGGTCGAGATGCGTGATCATTACAAGGAGGGCGACAGCTTTTCCGATTTCGTCGGCCCGCTCGGCCTGCCGCAGCACATCAGCAAAGTCGGACATGTCGTACTGGTTGGCGGGGGGCTCGGCGTGGCGCCGGTGTATCCGCAGCTGCGGGCGTTCAAAGAAGCCGGCAACAAGACCACCGGCATCATCGGTTTTCGCAACAAGGACCTCGTGTTCTGGGAAGATCGCTTCAACGAGCACTGCGATAATCTGGTTGTTTGCACCGACGACGGCAGTTATGGCACGCCGGGCTTCGTCACCGCCGCGCTGAAGGAGGTGCTGGAACGCGACAAGCCGGATCTGGTCATCGCCATCGGTCCGCTGCCCATGATGAACGCCTGTGTCGAGACGACGCGTCCCTATGGCGTCAAGACGATGGTGTCGCTCAACGCCATCATGGTCGACGGCACCGGCATGTGCGGTTCCTGCCGCGTCACCGTCGGCGGCGAGGTCAAGTTCGCCTGCGTCGAAGGGCCGGATTTCGACGGGCATCTGGTCGACTTCAAGGAACTGATTCTGCGGCAGCGGCGCTTCAAAGGGGAAGAATCGAAGGCGAGTGAGGATTACGCCCATGTCTGCAACGTGGAAAAAGTGCTGTTCGAGCAGAACAAGCACAACTACAAGAAATACAAGGACCTCGCGCCGCTCGCCGTGAAGATGCCGGAGCGCAATGCACTCGAGCGCTCGCGCAACTTCAAGGAGGTAAACCTCGGCTACACCATGCACGATGCGATGGAGGAAGCCGAGCGCTGCATCATGTGCTCCAAGCCCGTCTGCATTGCCGGCTGCCCGGTGTCGATCGACATCCCGCGCTTTATACGCCACCTGCTGGTGCGCGACCTCGATGGCGCGCTCGGCGTCATCAACGAATCCAATCTGTTCCCGTCGGTTTGCGGCCGCGTCTGCCCGCAGGAATCGCAGTGCGAGGCCCAGTGCGTCGTCGGCAAGAACAAGAAGGAGCCGATGGAGCCGGTGGCAATTGGCCGGCTCGAGCGCTTCATCGGTGACAATGCACGGGCACCCAAGGCCGTGCCGCCCAGTCGGGGGCGCACACTCGGCCGCGTGGCCGTGGTTGGATCCGGTCCCTCGGGGCTCGCGGTCGCTGCCGATCTGGCGCGCTACGGCTGCGAGGTCACGGTGTTCGAGGCGCTGCATGTAATCGGCGGCGTGCTCCAGTACGGCATCCCGGCCTTCCGGCTCCCGCGCGACATCATCAGCCGCGAAGTCGAAAACCTGAAGGACATGGGTGTACATTTCGAAACCAACAAGGTGATCGGCAAGACGTTTTCCATCCCCAAGCTCATGGAGCAGATGGATTACGACGCGGTATTCGTCGGCGCCGGCGCCGGTGCGCCTTCCTTTCTTGGCATCCCGGGCGAGTTCGCCGGCCAGGTTTATTCGGCTAACGAATTTCTGACCCGCGTCAACCTGATGGGCGGCGACAAGTTTCCATATCTCGATACGCCGATCACTCTCGGCCAGAGCATCGTGGTGATTGGCGCCGGCAATACGGCAATGGACTGTCTGCGCGTGGCCAAGCGCCTGGGGGCGCCGACTGTGCGCTGCGTCTATCGCCGTTCGGAGGCCGAGGCGCCGGCGCGCATTGAAGAGATCCGCCATGCCAAGGAGGAAGGCATAGAGTTCTTTTTCCTGCACACGCCGGTCGAGATCTTCACTGACGATAACGGCGTTGTCCGCGGGATGAAAGTGCAGAAGATGATGCTCGGCGAACCCGATGAAAAAGGCCGCCGCAAACCCGTGCCCCTGGACGAATTCGTCGAGCTCGAGTGCGATACCGTGATCTACGCGCTCGGCACCAAGGCCAACCCGATCGTCACCCAGTCGACTCCCGGTCTGGGCCTCAATAAATGGGGGTACATCGTTGCCGACCCCGATACGCAGGCGACGACGCTGCAAGGCGTATTCGCCGGCGGCGACATCGTAACCGGTGCGGCAACCGTCATTCTTGCCATGGGCGCCGGTCGCCGTGCTGCAAAGGCCATCGGAGCCTATCTGCAGGGCGGGAAAAAGACCTGGCCGATTACGCAATCCGACGCCGACGCTTTCGTGCCGCCGGCACCCCTAGGCGCGGCCACGCCGGCGGGCGCGTCACCGACAACCATACAGAGTGAGAATCAGCCATGATCTCCTGTCCTAAGTGTCACCGCCCGATCGAAGGCGAGGAAACCTACATTTGCTGCGCCAACATTGAATTGCGGTGGCGGTGCAATGAGTGCGGAAAAGTAAGCGAGGGCTTCGCGTTTCCTTATGGCATGTGCCCGCATTGCAAGGGCAAACTCGAAATGCTTGATCGCGGCGCGATCGAAGACACGAAAGGCATGGACGCCATTCGCGCTGCGTTCGAAATCGAACTCGGCGGCCGTGCTTTTTATCAGCGCGCGGCGAAAGAGTCGAAGGATCCGGCGCTGCGTGACCTGTTCAGCCGCTTTGCCGCAATGGAAAATGAACACATGGAAACGTTGTCCAAGCGTTACCATGCCGATCTGCCGAAACCGGGCGAGGATTTTCAGATCGATCATGCCGCCATCTTCGCCGGTGTGGACCGCAAGCCGGAAGATCCGGCAAATCTGTTCCGCATCGCCATTTCCTTCGAGGAGCGTGCGGTCAAGTTCTTTGCCGAGCAGGGCGAGCACGCGCCCGGGGGCTCGGTTGAACAGGATCTTTACAAGGAACTCGCCGCCGAGGAACGTGAACACGTGGAAATAATGACGACCGAGTATGCACGCTGGAAAGCCGGCAAGGCGGGGCTGCTGTAATGACCGGGGCAACTACAAGCTGTCGCCGATCTTCGGTCGCGCGCGTAGAGGAGATCAAGATGATGGTAAGAGAAATCATGAGCACACGCCAGGTTGTCCTTGAGGGGAACGAGGCCGCGTCGCGCATCGCCCACCTCACCAACGAGGTGATCGCAATCTACCCTATCACCCCGTCGTCGGGCATGGGCGAATTTGCCGATGCATGGTCGGCAGCCGGCCAGAAGAACATCTGGGGCGCGGTGCCGGAAGTCATAGAGATGCAGAGCGAAGCCGGTGCCGCAGGTGCGGTGCACGGCGCCTTGCAGGCTGGTGCGCTGACCACCACATTTACCGCGTCGCAGGGCCTGCTGTTGATGATTCCGAACATGTTCAAGATCGCGGGCGAACTCACGCCTGCGGTGTTCCACATCGCGGCGCGCACCGTGGCCACGCACGCGCTGTCGATATTCGGCGACCATAGCGACGTGATGGCTGCGCGCACGACCGGCTGGGGCATGCTCGCTTCCGCCAACGTGCAGGAAGCGCAGGACATGGCGATGATCGCCCAGATGGCGACGCTGCGTTCGCGCGTGCCGTTCATGCATTTCTTCGACGGGTTTCGCATCAGCCACGAGGTAAACAAGCTCGATCTGCTGTTCGAGGAAGAGGTCCGCGCGCTGATCGACGAGGAACTGGTCACTGCGCATCGTGCGCGTGCGCTCAATCCGGACAAACCCGTGCTGCGCGGCACGGCGCAGAATCCGGACGTGTTTTTCCAGGCGCGCGAAGCGTGCAACCCGTTCTATATGGCGGTGCCGGGCATCGTGCAGGAAAGCATGGACCGGTTCGCCAAACTCACCAAACGTCGCTACGGGTTATTTGATTACCAGGGTGCGCCGGATGCCGAGCGGGTCCTGGTGCAAATGGGTTCCGGCGTCGGCGCTTCGGGCGAAGCGGTCCGTGCCCTGGTGGCACGCGGCGAGAAAGTCGGTCTGCTGACCGTGCGGCTGTACCGGCCATTTGATACGCATGCCTTCGTGGCGGCGCTGCCGCGCAGCGTGCGCGCGATTTCCGTGCTCGACCGCACCAAGGAACCGGGCGCGATCGGCGAGCCCCTGTACCAGGACGTCATCACCGCGCTGGCCGAAGGCGTGGCCACAGGACATGACGATGCCCAAAGTCATCGGTGGCCGCTATGGATTGTCGTCCAAGGAATTCACACCTGCCATGGCCAAGGCGGCCCTGGACGAACTGACAATAGCGCAGCCCAAGCGTCATTTCACCGTCGGGATTGTCGATGACGTCACGCGTTTGTCGCTGGCCGTGGATGACACCTTCGACACCGAAGGCGATGAGGTCACCTGCGCGGTGTTCTACGGCCTGGGTGCGGATGGCACCGTCGGCGCGACGAAGAACTCGGTGAAGATCATCGGCGAGAATACGCCGCTTTTCGCGCAAGGCTACTTCGTCTACGACAGCAAGAAATCGGGTGCAATCACCATATCGCACCTGCGCTTCGGGCCCAAACCGATCGAGTCGACCTATCTGATCCGCCAGGCCGATTTCGTCGCCTGCCACCAGTTCGAATTCATGGGAAAGCTCGACATACTGGCGCTGGCGCGCCCGGGCGCCACCTTCCTGCTGAACAGCCCGTACGGGCCCGATGAAGTCTGGAACAAACTGCCGCGCGAGACACAGGAGCAGATTCTCGCCAAGAAACTCAAGATGTACGTGGTCGATGCGCTTGCAGTGGCGAAAGAAGCGGGCCTTGCCGGCCGCATCAACACCGTCACCCAGGCCTGCTTCTTCGCCATTTCCGGCATCCTGCCGCGCGACGAGGCGATCGAAAAAATCAAGTCCTCGATCCGCAAGACCTATGGCAAGCGCGGAGAATCCGTGCTGAACCGTAACTTTGCGGCCGTGGACCAGTCGCTTGCCGCGTTGCGCGAAGTGAAAGTGCCAGGCCAGGCCGACTCGGCGCTGCGCCGCAGGCCGGTAGTGCCGCAGGTGGCACCGGATTTTGTCCAGCGCATCACTGCAATGATGCTCGATGGCAAGGGCGACCTGTTGCCGGTTTCGGCCTTGCCGGTCGATGGCACGTTCCCCACGGCCACTTCGCAGTGGGAGAAACACAGCATCGCACACGAAATTCCGATCTGGGATGCCGATCTCTGCACGCAATGCGCCCTGTGTCCGCTGATGTGCCCGCATGCGGCCATCCGCATGAACGTGTATTCGCCTGAACAGATGAAAAATGCGCCCTCAGGTTTCAAGAGCGTACCCTGGCGCAGCAAGGAGGGCGACGGGCTTGCAGGCTGGGCTTACACATTACAAGTGGCGCCGGACGATTGCACCGGTTGCGGCATCTGCGTGGACATCTGCCCGACGCGCAGCAAGGAGATGGTCAAGCACAAGGCCATCAACATGGAGCCCAAGCTGGATCATCTGGAAGCCGAGCGGCGCAACTATGAGTTTTACCTCACGCTGCCCGAGACGCGTCCGTCGCTGGATACGTTCGATCTGCTGAAAGGCTCACAACTTCGCAAGCCGCTGTTCGAGTACTCTGGCGCCTGCGCCGGCTGTGGCGAAACGCCGTATGTGAAGCTGATATCGCAGCTCTATGGCGATCATATGCTGGTCGCGAACGCCACCGGCTGTTCGTCGATCTATGGTGGCAACCTGCCCTCGACGCCGTGGGCACAGAACAGCGCCGGCCAGGGGCCTTCGTGGTCAAACAGCCTGTTTGAGGACAACGCCGAATTCGGATTGGGCATGCGACTTGCTCTGGATGCGCAACGCGACCTGGCGCAGGTGCTGGTGCGCGAACTGCGCGCGGAGATCGGCGATGACTTGTCCGCAGCGCTGCTAGACGCGCCACAGGAGTCCGACGAGCAGATCAGCGAGCAGCGCGAGCGCGTGAAACAGCTCAAGACCATACTGTCACGGTCGGGCTCATTGCGGGCAAAGCAACTACTGGCCGCTGCCGACAGCCTGGTCACGCGCAGCGTATGGATCGTTGGCGGAGACGGCTGGGCCTACGACATCGGCTATGGCGGCCTCGACCATGTGCTGGCTTCCGGACGGAATGTCAATATTCTGGTGATGGACACCGAGGTCTACAGCAACACCGGCGGACAGGCCTCGAAATCCACCCAGCGTGGCGCAGTGGCAAAATTTGCCGCGGCGGGCAAGGCCTCGGGCAAGAAGGACCTGGGCATGATCGCCATGGCCTACGGTAACGTTTATGTGGCCCAGGTGGCGATGGGCGCGAACCCGATGCATACGGTGCGCACTTTCAAGGAGGCGGCATCCTGGCCGGGGCCGTCGCTGATCATCGCCTACAGTCAATGCATCGCGCACGGCATAGACATGGCGACCGGCATGAGCCACCAGCGCGATGCGGTCAAGAGCGGCTACCTGACGCTGTATCACTACGATCCGCGCCTGGGAATGGGCGGAGCGGACCAGCCGTTGAAGCTAGATTCGCGCAAGCCGACGATTCCGATCGAGCGCTTCACCATGAAAGAAGGCCGTTACGCGATGCTGGCGCAGGCCGACCCGGCGCGAGCGAAGCAATTGAACAAGATTGCGCAGGCCGATGCCGATGCACGCTGGCAACTCTACGAGCAGATGGCCGGCGTGCACCGCCACGTAACCGACGACGATGGAAAGGACGAAGGCAGTGGCGCCGCGCCTTCCCCGGCGCCTGAGTCTAATTCCAAGGAGATGGAAAAATGAGCGTCGATCTGCGCAGGCGTTATCTGGGCCTGGAACTGAAGAATCCTGTCGTGGCCTCGGCATCGCCGATGACCAGTTCGATCGACAGCCTGAAGCGGCTGGCGGATGCCGGCGTCGCGGCCGTGGTGCTGCCGTCGCTGTTCGAGGAGCAGATCGAACACGAGGAAATGGCCACCCACAACCTCATGCTGTCAGGAACCGAACTCTCGCCGGAAGCGCGCGGCTTCTTTCCCGAAATGCTGAAGTTACAAAACCGGCTCTGACAATTACCTGAGATTGATCGGCGATGCGAAGAAAGCGCTCACGGTGCCGGTGATACCCAGCCTTAACGGCTACACGCCGGGCGGCTGGACGCAAATCGCCAAGCAACTGGAGAGCGCCGGTGCCGACGCGATCGAGCTTAATATTTATTTTCTCGCCACCGGCCTCGAAGACTCAAGCACCGAGATTGAAAAGCGATACATCGACTTGGTGGCATCGGTCAGCAGCATTGTATCGATACCGGTTGCTGTGAAAGTCTCTCCGTATTTCAGTGCAATGGCCAATATGGCATCGCGGCTCGCGGCCGCCGGCGCGCAAGGTCTGGTGCTGTTCAACCGTTTCGTGCAGCCCGACATCATTCTCGAGGAACTCGAAGTCGCACCGCATCTGGTGCTGTCCACCTCGGATGAGTTACGTCTTGCGCTACGCTGGATCGCCATTCTGCGCGGCCGTGTCCAGGCCAGCCTGGCCGCCACCGGCGGCGCGCATACACCGGAGGACGTTCTGAAGTTGCTGCTGGCCGGCGCTGATTGCGTCATGATTGCCAGCAGCTTGCTTAATCACGGGCCGGCGCATGTTACCGCTCTGGTCCGCAGCATCGAAAAATGGATGACCGAGCGCGAATACGCTTCTGTGGAACAGATGAAAGGTTCACTCAGCCAGCAGGCCTGCCCGGATCCTGCAGCGTTCGAGCGCACCAACTACATGAAGGCGCTGACTTCGTATACCAGTGAGTTCGTGTAATCAATGCCGCAACGCGCCGGTTTTGCCGGCGTATGCGGTGCCAGCGTGACGGCGGCCCTCTTTGTGCAATAATTCAGACTTCGTAATCTAGGAGATCGTAATGGCGCTATTAATCAACAACGACTGCACCTCATGCGACGCGTGTCCGGAGGCCTGTCCGAACGAGGCGATCAGCGTTGTCAATTCGATGTACGTGATAGACCCGGACAAGTGCACCGAGTGCGTAGGCGCGCACGATGAACCGCAGTGCATGGACGTGTGTCCGGCGGATTGCATCGTCCCGGACCCGGACCACAAGGAAACGAAAGAGCAGTTGATGGAGAGATACCATAAGCTGCACGGCTGAGCGCGCCGATGTTAATAGGCCGTCAGGCCGCCGTCGAGTAACAGCGTATGGCCGGTCATGTAGGCTGCCGCCGGGCTGGCCATGAAACATACCGCTTCGGCCACCTCCAGGGGCGTGGCAAAACGGCGCAACGGCACCCGCTCCAGCATGGCCTGTTTCACTTTGGGGTCCGCGAGAAATTCGGCGCGTGAGGCGGTTTCCACGGTTCCGGGAGCGATGGCATTGACCCGTATTCCGTATTCCGCCCATTCGATTGCCAGCATCCTGGTCATGTGGATCAACGCCGCTTTCGAGATACCGTAGACCGAGCGGTTGGGAAACCCCACCACACCATGCGTGGACGCCACGTTGATGATGCAGCCCCCGGAGCCGAGCTCGACCATATGCCGGCCCGCTTTCTGGCACAGGAAGAACGTGCCGCTGAGGTTGGGCTGCATTACTGATTCCCATTCATCGGGGGTGACTTCCAGCGCCGGTTTGCGTAACGTGGCACCCGCGTTGTTCACCAGCACATCGAGACGCCCGAAGGCCCGAAAGATTTTTTCTGTGGCCGGTTCGATGGCTTCAAGCGAACCCAAGTCAAGCGCAATCGGCACGGCGCGTGCACCGAGTGCGGTAATCTGACTTGCGGTGTCTGCGAGACGCTCCGCCTGCCTGGCGGAAATCGCCACGTCGTAGCCATTGCGGGCCAGCGCCACGGCGATTGAGGCGCCGATGCCGGTTGCGGCACCGTTCACGAACGCGGTGCGCCGCCGGTCGCGACCGATCGCACCGTTCACTCCGACAAGCCCTTTACAATGATGCGGCCGATGAAATCGACGCTGCAACCAGCCGGTGAAAGCGTGACCGGGCGCATCAATTTTGTCGGATAAGCCTGGGTCGGCGCCACGGCCAGGCACACGCCCGGCATGGCTAAGGCGAGTATTCTCGGTATGGAATTCGCATTCACGGCTTCCCCGTCCCGGTCATTTATCTGCGTGCAAAGGTCTCTGAATTCAGCGCGCTTGTCAACAGAGCCCTGGCGTCCGCAGTATGTATGTTGACAGAGGCCTGTCGTTCTTGTATCAAATAGGCTGCTCTTCTTTCAAAGAAATCCGAAGACACAAAACGGCCATGTCGTTTGCCCGGCGCGATCCGCATGTTGGACTCCTTGATCCGCCTGAACTGCACGCATGCACATCAACCCTCATTCAGGGACATTGACGAATATGTATGATCTTCATCTCACCGCGGAACAATTGGAGTTTCGCGACACCTTGCGGGACTTTGTCGAAAGGGAAGTCAAGCCCACCGCACTGCATTCCAGCCGCCTGGAACCGTTCGAGAAACCTTTACTGCTCGATATACTCGGCCAGGCTTCGCAAATGGGCTTGCGCACGCTGGCGCTTTCGGAAGAAGCCGGCGGCGCGGGCGCGGACGGCCTGACCTCGTGCATCGTTCTGGAAGAACTGGGCGCAGGCGATGTGGATGTCGCTGTCGCGCTGGGGCAGACGGCGGCACTCGGCCACATTCTGTTCGACCGCCTGATGACGCCGGCGCAGCGCAGCCGCTTCCTTCCAGAATTCGTGAAAGATGACGATTATCATCTTGCTATTGCAGGACGTGATCCCGAAGCCGGTCTCGGGTGGAATTATCATCAGCCGCTTGATCTCGAAAGCGGGACCGAGCCTGTCGCGACGAAGCAAAGCAACGGCGACTGGGTGATCAACGGCACTGTGCCTTTTGTTGGGAACGCGCCGATCGCCAAGCTGTTTGCGGTTCAGGTTCGGACCGATCCTAAAAAAACCGGCATGAACGGCTTGAGCACACTGCTGGTACCGCGTGACACGCCCGGTCTGACGGTGCGCGACCCGATCAAGGCGGTAGGCGATTCCCGTCCGGACGACGAGCAGGTCATCCGCTGGCACCACGGCACCGGTGCCGGGATGGCGTTCAAGGATTGCCGCGTGCCGGCAGACCATCTGCTGGGCCAGGAAGGGCAATGCCCGTTCGCGGGCGGCGCGCAGGCCGCGTGCAATGTTCCGCAACTGGCGGCCATTAACCTCGGCCTCGGCCGGGCCGCCTACGACACCGCGGTCGACTATGCGAAGATGCGCCGCCAGGGCGCGCGCTACATCATCGGACACCAGGCGATAGGCCTGAGACTCGCCAACAGCGCGATCAAGCTCGAAGTTGCGCGCAACATGATCTGGAAGGCGGCATGGATCGCCGATCATCCGGAGGCCGTTGCCGATCGCAGCGTATCCGATCTGCCGCTTCACACTATTGCGCGGGTGTTTACTTCCGCTGCCGTTCACGAAATTACACTGGACGCGGCCGAGTGTTTCGGTGCCATGGGCGTGATGCGCGACATGCCGCTGCAGAAGTTCGTCCATGACGGCATGGTATTTCTGCATTCAGAAACCGGTGATAACGCGGCGAAACTGCCGATTGCCGAAGCCATTTCCGGCTATCAGCGTCCGCTCGCGGCTTGATGCACGAAGTGATAGCAGGATTTAAACCAGGACAACATCAGCCGCAGTGAACACAGAGGATGCAAGGTCAAACCCCAAATCAATTCGTTTCTTGATTTTCTCTGTGTCCTATGTAGCTTGATATTTATTTTTAAGGAACCAAAATGGATTTTTCACTGAATGAAGAGCAGCGCGGCTGGCAGATGGAGGCGCGCAAGTTCGCGGATGAAGAGATACGCCCGATTTCACTCAAACGCGACCAGATTGAAGGTGCGTTCGAGCCCTGGGACTGGGAGATCATTAAAAAGGGTTCCAAGCTCGGCTTTCGTACCATGGCAGTTCCCAAGGAATGGGGCGGGCCCGGCACCGATTTCGTATCGCAGTCGCTGGTGATGGCGGAACTCGCCAAGGCCGACAGCGCCATTTCCAAGGCCTTCAGCCAGAACTGGAAGTGGAGCCACATGATCGCGGCTTCCTGCACCGATGACCAGAAAGAGCGTTTTCTCAAGCCGTTTCTCGCCGACGACACTTATGTGCTGGGCCGCGGCATCACCGAGCCCAATGCCGGATCCGACAACCGAATGCCGCCCGAAGACGATCCCAAGGCCGGCTTCAGGGTCAGGGCGGAACGCAAGGGCGATGAGTGGATCCTGAACGGCGAGAAGTGTTTTATTGCAAACGGCAGCGTGGGCTCGCTGTTTTTCGTGGATGTGCGCACCAATCCGAATGTGAACATCAAGGAGGGCGGCACTCTCTTCCTGGTGCCGAAGGATACTCCCGGTTTTCGTATCGGCAAGGTGTTCAACAAGCGCGGCTGGCGTTTTTACCAGAATGCCGAGCTGATATTCGAGAATGCACGGGTGCCGCATGCCAATATCGTGGGCGAGGTGGGCGGCACGATGAAATCGAGCAAGGGCGATACCACGGGCGGGGATATTTTCGGCGACCTCGAGCTTGCAGCCAATGCGCTGGGGGTATGCGACGACGCGGTGGAAATGTCCACGAACTTCGCGCGCACGCACAAGCGGGGCGGCAAGTACCTGATCGAGCAGCAACTCGTCCAGTTGAATGTCAACGAGATGCACGCGCTTACCGAGGCGCTGCGCTCGTTTGTGTTCCGGGTGGCCTGGCAGCACGATCAGAAGACGCATTCCGCGAACGCCGGCCTGGTGATGAATTATTCCACCGACGTCATCCAGCGCGTTACCCGGCTCAATATGGAGATTCACGGCGCGGAAGGGTGCATGATGAACGCGCGGGCCGAAAAGCTGGTGCGTGACGCCATGGTGTGGACGCATCTGGCCGGTGACACCGTGCAGCGGATCAAGATACTCAAGCGCATCATCAAATAAGCGCCTTGGGCGCCCGTTCGGGCGGTCGTGGCACTGCCGGGCATCCATCGGCATGCCAGTTTGATTTTATACAAGGAGTGGCGTTGTGCTTAAGATCGGAATACTGCTGGGCGATGACATTGGACTGGAAGTCGTGCCCGAAGCCGTCAAGGTGATGAAGGCTGCGGCGGCAAAAGCCGAGCTGGTCATTGAGTGGAGCGAGCACGCTATCGGACGCAGGGGGCATGAGTTGCACGGGCATACCATGCCCGAGCTCACGGTGAAGGCGCTTGAAACAATCGATGGCTGGATATGCGGCCCGATCGGCCACGGCGCCTATCCAAGAAACGATCCCACCTGGATCATGCCGCCGCTGCGCAAGCGCCTCGATCTGTTCGCCAATATCAAGCCGGTCAGGTCGTATCCGAACATACAGTCGGTGCACAAGGACGTGGACATTGTGTTCCTGCGCGAGGTGACGGAGGGCATGCAATCGAGCGACACGGTGATTGCAGGCGGCGGCGAGTTCCGGCCCAACGACAGCATTTCGATCGGCACCCGCGTGGTCACGCGCGTCGGCGCCAACCGGGTGGCGCGTGAAGCGTTCGAGATTGCCCGCACCCGGAGCCGCAAGACCGTGACCTCGGTGCACAAGGAACCGGTTTACCGGCTGGTGTGCGGCATGTTCGCCGAAGAATGCCGCAAGGTGGCCAAGGAATTCCCGGACTGCAAATTACAGGAAGTCCTGGTTGATGGTTTTGCGATGAAGCTGGTGATGAAGCCACAGCAGTATGACGTGGTGGTGACCACCAATCAGTTCGGCGATATTCTGACCGATGAAGGCGCCGGTGTCGTGGGCGGGCTGGGTCTTGCGCCGGGACTGTGCGTGGGCGAGCGCCAGGCGATGGGGCAGGCGACTCATGGTTCTGCGCCAGACATCGCGGGCAGGAACATCGCGAATCCGTACGCGTTGATCATGTCGGGCCAGATGCTGCTCGCATGGCTGGGCCGCAAGCGCGGCGAGCCCAAAGCGGTGGAAGCGGCGCAGTTGATTGAACAAGCGGTGGATAAGGTCATCGCCGAAGCGAAGCATCTGACGGTCGATCTGGGTGGCAAGGCGAGTACCTCGCAGATGGGCGACGCTATCGCTGCTGCGGTCTAAGTTTAAAATCTTGAACACGAAGGACACGAAGGACACGAAGGACACGAAGGACACGAAGGACACGAAGGCAAAAAATATTCGATTGGTGGAAATAGCGGCAATTTGGTAATCAGCAGTCAGCACGGCCAGTTTTTCTCAGTAATCTCCGTATTCTTCAGCAGTAAATCAAATTTTATTTTTTGAGGTAACAATGGAAGTCACGCGCACACTCGCTCGCTACGTCATTGACTCGCTCTACGCCGACATTCCCGAGAGGGTCAAACATGAAGCGGCGCGCTCGTTCCTGAACTGGGTGGGTTGCGCGGTCGGCGCATCGCGTCATGAAACCGTCGAACGCGCGCTGGCGGCGCTCGCGGTATTTTCGGGTCCGGCGCAGGCCACCGTGCTGGGGCGCGGCGATCGGCTCGACATCATGCAGGCGGCGTTGATGAACGGCATCACTTCGCATACCTTCGATTTCGACGACACCCATCTCAAGACCGTGATCCATCCGAGCGGGCCAGTGGCGTCCGCCATTCTGGCGCTAGCCGAGCTTCAGCCGGTCACGGGCGAAGATTTTCTGCACGCTTTCATACTCGGCGTGGAAGTCGAATGCCGCATCGGCAATGCAGTCTATCCAGAACATTACAACGTCGGATGGCACATTACCGGCACCGCCGGTGTGTTTGGCGCCGCTGCGGCTGCGGGCCGGTTGCTGGG
>CALOEN010000065.1:0-4913 GCA_942492335.1 uncultured beta proteobacterium
CCTTTGCCGCGTATTGGCGCGCGTCTCGCTGAATTTGCGCGACACCACCCGCCCGATGCCGTGGGCCTGGATGTGGCGGATATCGGGCAGGTTCTGCTGATACTCGCCGACAAGATCCGGTTTGCGCAGTGCAGCGGCCTTGGCGTGGCTGCCATCAATGCACTGATGCCGTATCTTCCCGGGAAAGGACTCGATTCTGTCACGCTTCTGACGAAAGCAAGCGTGATGCTGGTGCCGTACTGCGCCAAACCTGCCTGGTGCGAATGGCGCCGGCAGGATGGCTGCACCGAGTGCGGCCTGTGCGAAGTCGGCACCGCCTACGAAACTGCGCGCGCCCGCAACATGAAGGTCGTCACCATTACCAGCTATGAGCACCTGGTCGCAACACTCACCCATCTGAAAGCGCGCAGGGTCGAAGCCTATGTCGGTATGTGCTGCAGCAATTTTTTCATCAAGCGCTATCGTGCCTTTGCAGAGGCCGGGATACCGGCGCTGCTGATGGACATCGGCGGCGCGAACTGCTACGAACTGCAGCAGGAAGATCAGGCCTATGCCGGAACGTTTACTGCCGAGGCCAGGCTCGATGCGGAACTGCTGACCCATGTCATGAAATTCGTGCCACGCTTCCCGGTGTCGTCACCTGAAACGAGTTGCCATGAAATTACCCGCCTTCCCTGAACCGCTGCGCGCCGTGCTCTCCCGCCTGCCGCACTATCCCCCGTCGGCGGCGTTCGCAGCACTGCTCACGCTGCAATTCGGTGAGCAACTCAACACCGCAACACTGCCGGAGCTGGCAGGCAGGAAAATAAAACTACGGATCCAGGACGTGGGCATCACCCTGCTGTTCCAGACGGGGCCCGACGGATTTTCCGCGTGCGGCAATGGCGGCGCCGACGCCGACCTGACGATCACCGCCACAGCGCAGGATTTTCTCGCGCTCGCGCTGCGGCACGAGGACCCCGACACCCTGTTTTTCAGCCGCCGCCTGCTCATGGAAGGCGATACCGAACTCGGCCTGCTGCTCAAGAATACGCTCGACGGCATGGGCGAGCAGGCGCTTGATCCGAGACGTTACGCTCTCCCTGAGATCATCAGGGCGCTTAAGCTTCAGGTGTCCGGGAAAAACATCCCGCGGTTTTTACGTGCGCGCAACGCGGCAGAAACTTGATCTAAATCATATTTCAGATCGGGGCTGCCGTCATAATGGCAGGGAGGACATCCTATTTAGATACCCTTCCACCATGTCACCCAAGCGCATCAAGGTCGATTCTTACCTGAACAACATTCCGTTGTTCAAGCACCTCGACAAAAATGAAATCAACCGCATCGCAAAGGGCGCGACCGAAATCGACGCCCCGCGCGGCAGCGTTCTTTTCCACCGCGGCGACCCGTGCATCGGGTTTCATATCGTCATATTTGGCCAGGTCAAACTGGTGTTGCAGTCCCCCAAGGGCGAGGAAAGGGTGATCGAATTGATGGGGCCCGGCCAGAGTTTCGGCGAGGCGGTCATGTTCCTGGAAAAGCCCTATATGGTGACTGCCGAAACGCTGGCCGACAGCAAGCTGCTGCACATATCGAGGGAGACAGTGTTCTCGGAAATAGACCACGACCCGCCTTTCGCGCGCCGCATGATCGCGGGACTGAGCGCCCGGTTGCATCACCTGATCGCCGACATCGAAATGCTCACGATGCGCTCCGGCGTGCAGCGCGTCATCGGCTATTTGTTGAGCGATATCAACACAGGCGAAAATGCTTCCGAAACGGAAATCATGCTGCCGGCGCAAAAAAATATTATCGCCTCGCAACTCAACCTGACCCAGGAACATTTTTCGCGCATACTTCACGAACTCACCGAGGCGGGCCTGATAATAGTGCAAGGGCGCACCATACACATTACCAGCCGGGAACGGTTGAAAAACTTCGGCAGCTGAGAAATATCGCCCCCAGAATCCTATTTCGAGTCAGACAGTACGGGCTGAGCCTCTCCCCATTTTCCGACTGCTATTGAAGCAAACGTCCGATCTCTATCACACCGGACTTCCTTCCCGGCATGTATTTGCCGGATAATGGCCGCATTTAACTGGAGGGGGCCGGCTGAAGCCGGATAGCGCCGTGCCGAGCTTGCCGATAAAAACCCAGACATTCCTCGCCAATATCCCGTTGTTCAAGGAAATGCAGCAAGAGGAAATCGACCGCATTGCCGCGAACACCAGCGAGCTCCACGTCGTGCGCGGCGATGTTCTGTTCCGCAAGGGTGATCCGTGCGCGGGTTTCCACATTGTGGTTTACGGACAGATCAAACTCGCCTTTACGTCACCCAGCGGCACGGAGAAGGTGGTGGAAATCATCATGCCAGGTCAGAGCTTCGGGGAAGCAATAATGTTCATGGAGACGCCGTACGTGGTCTATGCGCAGGCACTTGCCGACTCCATGCTGCTGCATATCGCCAAACCGGCTGTATTCGAGGAAATCGAGCGTGACCCGAAATTTGCACGCAGGATGGTCGCCGGCCTGAGCCGGCGGTTGCATGGCGTGATCTCCGATCTGGAATCCTATTCGCTGCACTCCGGCGCTCAACGCGTAATCGGTTTTCTATTGCGCAGCGAACCGGAATCCGATGCCAGGGACGCGCCGCTCAGCGTGGAACTGCCGACACGGAAAAGTATCATTGCCTCGCGCCTCAATCTCACGCCCGAGCACTTCTCGCGCATTCTTCATGACCTCACCGAAGATGGCCTGATCAAGGTGGAAGGCCGCAGCATTGTCATCCTGGACATCGACCGGTTGCGTACCCTACGAAGTGTGAGGACTGTCCTTCGGGCTAATGACTGGTACCGGAGGACTTTGTTATCTTATTGAATACATTGTATTTTCCTGATGGTCTTCGCATCGGGATGCGCTTCACTTCCTGCAAAGTAGCGGCGTCGTATATCACAATCGCCCCATCCATGTCCCACACGCTGACCAGCGCATACCGGCCATCGCGGGTGAACTCGACATGCGCTCCGACCTTGCCGGGCGAAGGCGTAATGTCCGCCACCACATCGAGTTTCTCCTTGTCGATCACCTGCAGCGTATCCCGCCTGGCGCTGTTGAAGGCATCAACCCACGCGTAGCGGGTATTTTCGTGACTGCGCATGAAAAAACCCGGTCCGTTGGTCGGGATATCCTTTACCAGCCCCCAACTTTTCATATCGATCACGCTCACCACGCCGATCTTGAGATTGGGTGTGGCGAGCACAGTCCGCCCCTTCCATTTCCAATTGATGCCCGAGCCCAGGTGCGGCAATCCCGGCAGAGGCACATCCGCCACCTTGCGCCGCACGTCAAGATTGACCACAGACCCCCTGCCGCCGTCGCGAGCAGCCCCGATCACATGCGCATAGCTCTGATCGAAAAAGAAATCATCAAGATATCCATCGAGAAGTGTGCGTCGCGGATTAAGAAAACCTTTGGTGGCAATCGCCTCGCCCATGCGATAGTCGTGCACCAGCCCCTCATAAATCGGCGGCGCGCTCTCGTCATAACTTATTTCCCAAATCTCGGGTATATCCCTCAGCGCGGCGACGAAGCTCTTGCGCGGGGCGGCGTCATACACGGCTGACACACGCGAACTCTTGCCGTACTTGTCCCGCACCTTGATTATTTTTAACGGAGCAAGATCACGCGCATCCAGCACCACCAGCGTATGTGGCAGATAATTGGCAACCATCACGAGGCGGCCATCACCGGATACCGCAGCATTACGGGTATTGATGCCTGCGCGCACCTCGGACACGGTGACGAGGTTGTACAGGTCATACTTGCTGATCCAGCCGTCGCGCGAAGCGAAATAGACATAGCGCCCGTCAGGAGAGAACTTCGGGCCGCCATGAAGGGCGAAACGCGTCGCGAATCGCGCCAGCGGCACAAAGCGGTCGCCGTCGAGGATGGTCGCGTGATGGTCGCCCGTCTCCACCACCACGAACAGATTAAGCGGATCGGCATCGAATATCGGCTTGCTGCCCAGTGTCTCCGGTTTGACATACTCCACGTGCGAAGCACGCATATGCTCCAAACCCCATTCAGGCACTTGCGGTAAAGGCGCATAAATATAATCGACAAGCCCCTGAATCTCTCCGGAAGCCAGCTTGTCACCAAACCCCTGCATCTGTGTGGCATGCCGCCCCTCGGCGATGATGCTTACAGCCTCCCGGCGCTTCAACCGCCCCAGGTTCTCCGGCAACAGCGCCGGCCCCATGCCGCCCAGACGATCGACCCCGTGGCATGCGGCACAATGTTGCTGGTAAAGTCCGTCCGCCGGCTGCGCCAACGCCAGAACCGGCATCGCCATAAGCAGCAGATAGCGCACTGGAAACCGCAAGCTCATCTTATCCAGTCGACCGGCGGGTATAGGGTGTAACGCCGATGCGCTCGCGCGTGGCTGAAACCCCGATTTCCTCATCGCTCAAATAGCACCCGGGGTCTTCTTCCCAAGGATCGCCTGTCAGTTGCAGCGCCCGCACCCGCGTGTTGCCTCCGCAAATATCGAAATACCGGCATTCTCCGCAGCGTCCTTTCACGCGGCGCGGACGGGCCTTCAGGCCAGCCATCAGCGGATCGGAGATATCGGTCCAGATCTCTGAAAATGCCCGTTTGCGCACATTGCCAATGCTGTGGTGCCACCACATGGTGTCGGGATGAACATTGCCGAGATTGTCAATATTGGCGACGTTAACCCCGGAACTGTTTCCGCCCCACTGCACAAGTTTGCCGCGCACGGACTCCTCGAGATGCGGAAAATTGCGCCGCACCCAATACAGAAAATAAACGCCATCAGCATCATTGTTGCCAGTGACGAATTCCTTGTCCTGTCCACGCTCTACATAACTCCAGCAGGTATCAAACAGCAAATCCAGCAATACGTAACCGGA
>CALOEN010000066.1:0-91320 GCA_942492335.1 uncultured beta proteobacterium
CAGCAGCGGTGCCGCGCAGGATCAACGCCGGCACCGGCTCGATGAAGCAGTCCCAGCGCAAGCAGCGCGAAATTTACCCACATCAGGAAGGTCCCCTGCGATGTCGCATACTGCGCTGCACCATCCCGGCAATCTGCGCCGCCACCTGTTCGACCGTGATCAGCCAGGCCATGGCACCGGTGGCGCCGATGACCAGCATCACCGTGGCGCTGGTGGCGAAGGCGTTGAGCAGCAGCGCGGAATGGGTCGCCAGCTTCAGGTCGCGGTACAGAACCATCGATACCGCCAGGCCGTACACGACCGCGATCGCCGCCGCTTCGGTGGGCGTGAACAAGCCCGTCCAGATGCCGCCGATGATGATCACCGGCATCAGCAGCGCCAGGCCGGCGTCGCGCGTCGCGGCCCAGATCTGCGCCAGCGTGGAGCGATCCTCGCCGTTGTCGCAGCCGGTCTTGCCGCCATGCCACATGCAGACACGAGCGATCAGGCCGATCGCCGAGGCCAGCGCCGGCACCACGCCGGCCATCAACAGGGTGCGCATCGACACGCCGGAGATGAAGGCATAGATCAGGAACGGGATCGACAGCGGCATCAGCAGCGCCAGCGTGCCGGCCACCGCCAGCAGCGCCGCGGCGAAGCCGCGCGAGTAACCCCGCGCGACCATGGCCGGTATCACCAGCGAGCCGATGGCGGCGGTGTCGGCAATCGCCGAACCCGACACGCCGCCGAACATGGTGCAGCTCATCACCGTGACCACGCCCAGGCCGCCGGGCAGCCAGCCGAACAACACGCGGGCAAACTCGACGATGCGCTTGCCCGACGCCGCCTTGCGCCAGCAATTCGCCGGCAAAGATGAACAGCGGCACGGCCAGCAGGATGAAGGGCTCCACGCCGCCGATGAAGGACAGGAAGATGGTCTCCAGCGGATGGCCGAGGTCCTGCACCCAGATGATGCCGACGGTGGTGATCAGGATGGCGAATAGCAGTGGCACGCCAGCCAGTGCGATGACGAAGAAGACGCCGAACAGGGTCAGGGCCAGCATGACGGGCTCACTCGCTCACGGCCGTAACGCTGTTCGCGCGGCACGCCGCGCAGGATCTGCCAGACATCCCAGACCACGAAACACGGCCATCAGCGTGCAGCCCACCGCCATGCCCATGTACTGGATCGCCATCGGCCACTGCAGCACGGTCAGCTGGTTGCCCCAGTTGGCGTCGACCAGCGACCAGCCGAAGCGCACCAGCACCAGCAGCATCACCAGGCAGGCGGTCTGCACCGCTGCATCAGCCCAGCGGCGCTGGGGCGGCTCGAGCTTGTCGATGAATTCGGTGATCGCCATGTGCGCACCGCGCTGGGCGGCGCAGGCGCCACCCAGGAACGTCACCCAGACCATCAGCAACTCGCCGAACTCGGTCACCCAGGCCATGTCCTTGTCGATCAGGTGCAGGCTGACGTTGACGAACACCATGGTGGCCATCACCGCACCGATCGTGATCACCGTCCAGTCGACGATGCGCCGAGCAGCGCACCGGCAGCGGCGCGGCCGCCACCGGTGTGAGCAAGCCTGGCGCCCCGGAGTCGTTCTTCCATGACATCGGAGACTGCGGCCTTGGCTACTTGACGCTCTTGCGCACCATCTCGGCGTCGTCGAGGAACGCGTCGACGTCGGCGCCGTATTTTTCGCGCGCTTGGCATACACCGGCTTCACCGCGGTCGCGGAATGCTGCCAGGTTGGGCTTGTCGTTGATCTTGGCGCCCTTGGAGGCCATCTCCTTGAACTGGTGGTCGTCGTTGTTGCGGATGGTTTCGCGGCTCCACTTGGCGGAGATCCTTGCCGCCTCGGTCACGGCCTTCTGATCGGCCGGCGACAGCTTCTGCCAGGTCTTTTCGGAAATGGTCAACGGAATCGGGCTGTAGACGTGGTTGGTCAGCGTGATGTTCGGCGCGACTTCGTAGAACTTGTTCGAGAAGATCGTGTCGACCGGGTTTTCCTGCCCCTGCACCGCGCCCTGCTGGATGGCCAGGTAGACCTCGGGCAGCGGCATGATCTGGATCGTGAAGCCCATCGACTCCAGGGTCCAGCGCATCATCTCGTTCGGGAAGGTGCGCAGTTTGCGACCCTTGGCGTCATCCGGTGTGTTGAGCGGGTCCTTGGTCGTCATGCTGCGAAATCCCGCTTCCCAGGTGGCCAGGAACCGGAAACCCTTCGCCGGTGCCTTGGCGAACTGCGCCTTGAGCCACTTCGATTCGTCGTACAGCTTCCAGCCCTGCTCGTAGTTTTCGACCAGGTAGGGCAGCGCGGTAAGGTTCAAGGTCGGTACGTGGGGTGCATAGGAGCCGGTACCCGAGACCGTGAAGTCGATGCCGCCCAGCGCCAGCTGCTCGATGTTCTTCGGGTCGTTGCCGAGCTGGCTGCAGCATAGACCTTGACCTTGTAGCGACCCTGGGTGTAGCTCCTCGACCTTCTTGGCAAACAGCTCGGCCGCGGCCTGGCGCGCGCACCGGCCTGCTGGTCGGTGTGGCTGAACTTGAGCATGGTCTGCGCACCGGGCGCGACAGTGTCAGGGCCATGGCCGCGGCAGGCGTGGCCGACAGTACGAAACGTTTCATCATGGAGTGTCTCCTTCAGTGGGTTGAAACCGGGCGGAAGTTGCTCATGGGTGCATGGTCAGGATCGAATTGCGCCATCGACCCGGCGCCCGGTTCCTGGTGAGAGCGGTAGACGGCTGCCTGCACATGCAGGTTGGCCAGGTAGTCGCGGGCGGTGTTCTCCAGCGGCGCGCCATCGTTGCAGATGCGCCACCACATGGCGCCTGCAGCGCAGTCGCAGGCGCCGCCGCCGAACGCGTCGGTCTGGCGCGTCGTGTCGTAGACGTGTTCGCGTCTCGTCGCCGTGGTGCGGTTTCCACCACAGGCCGCGCGTCGCCGTCCAGCCGCAGCACGCCGCGCTCGCCTTCGAGCCACATCTCGCCCATGGTCAGGCGCGGGTTGTCGGCGACGTGGTCGTTCAGCCGGTTGCCGTCGAACAGGCCGCAGGGTCGTCGTCGAACTCGAACAGGATGATGCCGGCGTCCTCGCCGGCGATCACCGGGTTCAGCCTGCGCAGCCGGCGCATAGACCGCGCGCACCTCGCCCATCAGGTAGCGGAAGGTGTCGATCAAGTGGATCGCGGTCTCGCGGACCAGCAGCTGCGGCATCGTCTGGAAGTAGGGCTGGCGGTCGAGATAGGCGCGCGGCCCCTGGCCGTCGCCGGGACGCAGCCGGAAGGCGACGCCGTGCAGCGCGCCCGAAGTGCCCGGCGTCGATCAGGCGTCTGGCATTCGCGGAACCAGGGCTGGAAGCGGAAGTTCTCGTGCACGACCAGCGGCGTCGCCGGCGCCTCCGGCGCGCGATCGCATCCTCGGCTTCGGCCAGGATCGCTGCCGAACGGCTTCTGGCAGATCGCGGGATGCCGCGCTCGGCGGCGATGCGGACGTAGTCGCGGTGGGCGCCGGCGGGGTGATCATGTCGAGCAGGTCGGGCCGCACGGCGTCGAGCATCGCGTCGACGTCGGAGCCGAAGGGCTCGGCACGTCGAACTGGTCGGCCAGGGCCTCGGCGCGTTGGCCTGTCGCGGTCGCAGAGCGCCACGACTCGGCACGCCGCGATGTCGCGCCAGCCCTCGTACTGGAACTGGCTGAAGTAGCCGGCGCCGACCGTGCGGCCACCTTGGCAGTTTCGCTCCATGGCCATCACGTCGCTCCGGACCGAAACCGCGCCGCGGGTGGCACGTCGTGCGGTGCCGCTGCTGCCGCCGAAGTCGCGCGTGCCGGCCTTGCCGCCCGGTCGGTCGAAGGCGTTGTCGGGCCGCGCATGCTCGACGGCGCGCGCCGATCGGCCTCGGCGGCGTCGCGACAGGCCGTGTCGCGCACCGCCAGCCAGTCGAGCATCATCGCGGCCGACAGGATCATGGCCGTCGGATTGGCCTTGCCCTTGCCGGCGATGTCGGGCGCGGTGCCGTGCGCGGGCTGGAACAGGGCGTGCTTGTCGCCGATGTCGGCCGAGGGCGCCATGCCCATGCCGCCGATCATCCCGGCGGCGAGGTCCGACAGGATGTCGCCGAACATGTTCTCGGTGACCAGCACGTCGTATTCCCAGGGCTTGCGCACCAGGTTCAGCGCCATCGCGTCGACGTAGGCGTGGTCGGCGGCGATGTCCGGAAAGGCGCTTGGCGCGCTCCTCGAAGATCCGCGGAAGAACGCCATCGACGCGAACACGTTGGCCTTGTCGACGCAGGTCACGACGGCCGGGTTTGCCCTGCGGCGCTTGCGCTGGCGCGCCAGGCGGAACGCGAAATCGAAGAGCCGCTCGGTGCCCGCGCGGGTGATCTCCATGGTGTCGAAGGCCGCGTCGGCGTCGACGGTGCCCGCGGCCGTACGAGGCGTAGAACAGGCCCTCGGTCTGACTCGCGAACGAGCACGAAATCGATCTCCGCCGCGCGCGGGTCCGCGAGCGGCCGGGCAGGCCGGGGAAGGCGCGCACCGGGCGCACGCCGGCGTAGAGGTCGAGTGCGAACCGCAGGTCCAGTTGCGGAGTGATCTCGGTGCCGTCGGGATAGCGCATGTGGGGCAGGCCCATGGCGCCGAACAGGATCGGCGTCTTCGCCGCGGCCATCGAGGTCGGTGGCAGGGCGGTGCCGGTATCCCTGAAGGTCGCGGCCCCGGCAGGCAGGCGCTCGAACGACAAGGTGAAACCGCCGACGATGCGGGCCGCCCGCGCGAGAAGATCGAGGCAGCGGCTCGGTGATCTCGTTGCCGATGCCGTCGCCCGGCAAACACGGCGATGCGAAAATCGGGGGACACGAGGGGGGAGAAGGAGGGAAGGAAGAAGAGGGGGCAGGGACAGGGAGAGGATGGGGGGGCCGGAAAGGGAGAGGCCTCGAGACGTTGCGCAGGCGCCTGCCGCCGACCCCGTCGAGATGGGGGCGGTCCATGACGCCGGCCTGGAACGCCTCTTCGACCCAGGCGACGTGCTCCGGGTCGCAATCCTCGAGAACGATGTCGACGGCGCCGTCGGGGGCGACCCGCAGGATGCGGTTACTGACGATGCTGGTGATCCACACCCCGCCCTCGGCGTCGAAGGTCATGCCGTCCGGGAAGGTCCCGGCGCCGAACTCGGCGATCGTCCGCTTGTTGAGCAGGCGGCCGCCGTCGGCGATATCGAAGGCGGTGAGGCGGCGGGCGAAGGTTTCGTTGACGAAGAGCCGCTTGCCATCGGGACTGGACGCCACCTCAAGTTGGTGTAACACAGCCCGTCGGCCACAATCTTCGCGCTGCGACCGTCGATAACTGCAACAAAGCTCGTCGGCGATGTCGCCGCGATGAGCCAGCTTGCCGCGTTGGCTGGTGGCGGGTGCTGACCTGTAAGTCGGTGCGCTTGCCATCCTCGACTACATGGGGAGTTCGACGGCGGGCACGGCAACACCATCGATCTGTTCGAGGAAGGGCGCGACCTGTGCCGTCGCGCTGCAAATGGAAAAAGGCCGCCCTGTGTCTCGCCCAGATCGGCCAGCAAAAAACTGCCGTCGGGACGCAGTGCGATGCCGTTGGGCCTGAGCGGCCGGCCATCGGGCAGGCTTGCGGCAAACAGGTTCTGGCTGCCATCAGGCAGTGTCTCGGCAACACCGCCCCGCCAATCTGCCGTGTATAACGCGCCGCGTGCAGTCGCCAGCACACATTCCGGACGTTTCAGACCGCTGCCTGTAAAACGCAGAGCACCAAGCGCAATCTGGGGAGCGATACCGGCCATCAAACTCACGACAACTCCGCGTTTGATTTGTGTGTTCGCTAATGTATGCGTTAATTTCCGCACTGTCAACGAAAAATACACGGCTGGCCGATATCAAACTACAGAGGCATGCCGGCTCGGTTCATCCAACAGGGGGGATATGATTTTCTTTTAAGAATCTGATACTTGTATTACTGGAATCCAGTGAGAGATGTCGAGATGCGCGCACCCGCTCTGGGATATCCAGGCACATTCCGTCATATGCCCCACCTCCAATCAGCGAAGCATGGTCAGGTTATTGTCGCTTTCATGACAGCCCGCGTGTCAAAACCAGCTTTCAACCTTGCTGCGGGCCGGCACACCGCCGGCATGCACAACCTTGCCGTCTATCACCACGCCCGGCGTCGACATGACGCCATAAGTCATGATGTCCTGGATCTGCTCCACTTTCTCGAGCTGAACTTCGATACCCCTGGCTTTGGAGACTTCATCGATCAGCTTGATCGTATTCTTGCAATTGGCACAACCGGTGCCGAGAACTTTGACGTTTTTCATGCTGATTCCTTATAAAACGGCATTGAATACATAGCCCACGATCAGGATACCCAGGGCCACCACACCCGCGAAAGTCGCGATCAACGGCACCTTCAGGACCTTGCGCAGAATGATCATCTCCGGCAACGACAAGGCGATCACGCTCATCATGAACGCGAGCACCGTACCGAGCGCGGCGCCCTTGCCGATGAGCGCTTCCACGACAGGAATGATGCCGGCTGCGTTGGTGTACATCGGCACGCCGATCAGTACGGCGATCGGCACCGACCACCACGCATCCCGGCCCATGACGGACGCCATGAAATCTTCCGGCACGTATCCGTGGATACCGGCGCCGAGCGCGATTCCCGCGAGCAGGTAGGGCCACACCCTGCCGACAATTTCCCTGACATGGCTGACGCCGGCATCGATTCGGCCGGCCCAGTCAAGGCGATCGATGCTCAGATCGGCGGCATTACCGGCCTGTATGGCACGGACCCAGTCTTCGAGATAGCGCTCCATGCCCAGTTTGCCGATGACGAGTCCCGCAACGATGGCAACGATCAGTCCCATCACGAGGTAAAGTCCTGCGATTTTCCAACCGAACATGGCGAACAGAAGCGCGAGCGCAACCTCGTTCACCATCGGCGCGGCGATGAGAAACGAGAAGGTTATTCCCAGCGGCACGCCCGCCGAGAGAAAGCCGATGAAAAGCGGCACCGCCGAGCAAGAGCAAAATGGCGTGACAATGCCGAGGGTGGCGGCAAACACGTTGCCCGTTCCCAGTCGACGGCCCGACAGAAAAGCCCGGGTACGCTCGGGGGAAATGAAGGTGTGCACAATGCCCATCACGAAAACGATGCCGGTAAGCAGCAGCAACACTTTGGGTGTGTCGTACAGGAAGAAATGCAGCGCTTCCCCGAATGCGTTTGGCGGGAAAGTCCGGTGAGCGCGAGCACGGCGTCCGCGAACGGCGTCAGGTTTGCGTAAGATGCAATCCACAGCATGGCCGCGAGCATGACCCAGCCCCACGGCGCGCGGCGCGGAAGATCGTTTGAGAGCGTCGTCACGTGAGTCTCTCACAGAGCGAGAGGGTCAGGTCCTGCCTGCTGTCTTTTATCCTGATTCCCAAGTTGACTCAGCTCTTCCTTTTCTTACCCCAACGGCATGACCTTGCGGCCATAGACTTCGTTGAGCACCTGCGCAAGCCCGGTGTAGATGGCGAGGCCGCCGCACAGGATGCCTTCGTAACCCGCCACAACTTTCATCGTCGCACTGCCGGTGATATCGCCGATCGCGAGCAGGAAAAACAGCACGGTCAGCGTCGCAAACACGGACTGCAGCGCCCGGTTGAGCCTGAGCGTGGCGATGAACATCACCGCCGTGAAGCCACCCCACATGGCCAGATAGGTCGCCATCGGCGCGGCGCTCGGCGCGATGCCCAGACCGAGCTTGGGCATGATCAGGATGCCGGCCAGGCTGAACCAGAAGAAGCCGTACGAGGTAAACGCCGTGGTGCCGAACGTGTTGCCTTTGCGCCATTCCATGATGCCGGCGACGATCTGCGCCGAGCCGCCGTAGAAAATCCCCATGCTGAGGATCATGGCGTCGAGCGGATAGTAGCCGGCGTTATGAATATTGAGCAGCACCGTCGTCAGGCCGAAGGCGAGCAATCCCAGTGGCGCAGGATTGGCGGTGGTGTCCGCGATAACGATGGAGGTGGGTACCGTAGCTTGCTTTTGATCAGTGGCCATTTTTATTCTCCACGTTGACTGAAGAAAAGCGCGGCAGACACCCCGGCCGGATAAGCGTTGACCGAGGATATCGATAACTTACTGAGAAATTTACCCCAACTGCCAGAGCACGACCTTGCTGCAGATCAATTCTTACGCACTTTTTTCATGACATAGAGATGAAGCAATCAGGAAATGGTGCCAAGTCTTGCCTTTTTCATTTCCGGCAATTTTCCCAAACAAAGGCCAGCTTCGATGCCGGCCTTTGTCGTTCACACTATTAATACCATTTCACGACATGCCGGACTACAAACCCGAAATGACTGCCGGGCTCGCGGCAAGCTCGCCGCGCTCGACGCGTTTGACGATCTCGTTCATTTTGGCATGCGTCAATGCCGCGACACCGATCTCCTGACCCCGGGCCGCGACATAACCATTGATGAAATCGGTCTCCGTGCGCCGCCCCTTGGCCATGTCCTGTGCCATTGAGGGACGCTGCTCGTCAGAACGCTTTTTCGCATTCTCGGTCAGGATATCGATGATTTCGGTCAACGCATCCTGGCTGCCCTCGCCCGCCCTCGCCAGCGTCTCCGGATCCATGCCGAGCATTCTTTCGAGCTGGTAGCCCAGCGCCTGGCCGACGCGTATCGCTTCGCTACCCAGGCGGATCGACAGCCAGCGCGGCCCCTCGGCAGCATCGCGCTGGTTGCCGGACAGGCCGGTGGCAGCGGAAAGACCATTGCGCATGGAATTGATGACCAGTTTCGACCAGCGCTCGCCCCACAGATTAGTCGTGACCTTGGCACTATCTACGGAGCGTAGCAACTGAGCCACTTCTTCCGCGCGCGGCGAAACGCGTCCGTGCGCTTCGCCGACACGGAACACGATGTGCTTGTCTCCGCCCCTGGGCACGGTGCGCTTCACGTGCCCCGCCGCATAAAGATCCGCCGCGACCAGGCTGGCGATGCAACCCAGCGTCTTGCCCCAGCCGACGATGGCGGCGATGCGCTCTTCATTGATGCAGTTCTGCAGCGACACGCAGTAGCCGTCGGGCGCAAGATAAGGTTTGATCAGATGCGTGGCCCATTCCGTGTCGTAGGACTTGACGCAGATGAAAGCGATGTCGACCGGGCGCTCCTTGCAGAACCGCTGCACGTCGGTGATGTGCAGGGCCTGGACCGGGACCGAATGCGTCTCCTCCGGCGTCAGGCCGGACAGTTGCAGCCCGTGGCTGCGCATGTACTCGACATGCTCGGGCCAGGGATCGATCAGCGTGACATCGTGCCCGGCGCGCGTCATGTGCCCGCCGGCGTAACCGCCGATCGCGCCGGCGCCCACTACGACAATTCGTTTACCCATGTTCGTTTCCTAAAAAAAGATTGAACCGCCAAGGCCGCCATGACCGCCAAGAGAACCCAAACAAAGCATAGACACGAAGGACACAGAGGACACGAAGGAAAATCTTTAAAATATATTAACTGCGTGGTTTATGCAGACTTTGGTCGTAATTGATAATTCTGGTTTGTTTTACCTTCGTGTCATTGCTTTTTGATCATTTTGTTTTTCCTTGGCGTTCATGGCGGCCTTGGCGGTTCATTCTTTAAGTTTCTTAACGATCTCCGCGGTCATGCGCTTCGTTCCGGCCTCGCCGCCCAGGTCGCGCGTGACATCGCGCTTCTCCACCAGCACCTGCGACAGCGCCGCATCGACGCGGTCGGCCGCAGCGGCTTCATCGATATATCGCAGCAACATCACCGCCGACAGGATCATCGACAGCGGATTGGCCATGTCCTTGCCGGCGATGTCGGGCGCGGTGCCGTGCACCGCCTCGAACATCGCGTATTCGTTGCCCAGATTCGCCCCCGGCGCCAACCCCAGCCCGCCGACCACGCCCGCCAGCAGGTCGGAAACGATATCACCGTACAGATTCGGCAACAGCAGGCAATCGAACGACTCCGGCTTGAGCACCAGTTCCATGCACAGCGCATCGATTACCCGGCTGTCAGCCGTGATACCAGGATAACCGGCGAGCACTTCATGCGACGCCTTCAGGAACAGGCCGTCGGTGAGCTTGAGCACGTTGGATTTGTGGCCGATGGTGACGCGGTTGCGGCCGGTCCGGCGCATATAATCGGCCGAAAATTTTGCCATGCGCTCGGTGGCGCCGCGCGTGATGATCTTGAGCGCTTCAGCGGTGTCAGCGTCGACCATGCGCTCGAAGCCAAGGTACAAATCCTCGCTGTTCTCGCGGAACAGCACGATGTCCACGCCGCTATAGCGCGAGGCCACACCCGGATAGGACTTGACCGGGCGCACATTGGCGAACAGTTTCAGTTCCTTGCGCAACGCGATCGCCACGCTCGGATAGACGCGTGTTTCAGTGCGGCCATTCGCGTCTTTCGCTGCACGCTCGACGCGGTAGGCCTCGCCGAAAGGCGTGGCGGTAGGCCCCTTGAGCGCAATGCGCGATCGCGCGATCGATTCAAACACGCGTTCGGGAAGCGGCGTGCCGGTCTCCTGTCCGACTTTCATTCCTGCAGTCTGGACGTCCCATTCGACCTGCACGCCAGAGGCGTCGATTACTTCGCGCGCAGCTGCAGTCACCTCCGGACCAATGCCGTCGCCCGGGATAAGCGTCACCTGGTGCATAGTGGCTCCTTTTGGTTATCCCGGGAACGGCCCTGCGTTATGGCGTTCGGTTTAATCCTCGTCCCCGGACGACTTCAGCGACTTCAGCCGCGGCAATATGAACGGCATGGCGAGAGAGATCACGGACAACACCATCAGCGTCGCGGTGATGCCGCTGCTTACAAAAACCACCGGATTGCCGCTGGATATCGTCATCGCCTGGCGGAACGACTGCTCCATGATGCCGCCCAGCACCAGCGACAGCACCAGCGGCGCCACCGGGATATCGACCTTGTCGAAAATATAACCGGCCACGCCAAAAAACAGGATCATATAGAGATCGAGCATGCTGCCGCTAATGGCATAGGTGCCGATGACGGAAATCGCCACGATCAGCGGATAAAGGATGCCGCTGGGAATATAGAGCAGGCGCACAAACAGGCCGACCAGCGGCAGGTTGAGAATAAGCAGCATGATGTTGCCGATGTACATACTGTCCACCAGTCCCCACACCAGGTCGGGGCGAGTCTGGAACAGCAACGGCCCCGGCTGTATGCCGTACATGATGAAAGCACCGAGCATCACCGCGGTGGCGCCGCCCCCGGGCACGCCCAGCGTGAGCAGCGGCACCAGGGCGCCGGCAGTATCGGAATTGTTCGCTGACTCCGGCCCCGCGACACCCTCGATCGCGCCGTGGCCGAACTCCTCGGGGTGTTTGGAAAGACGCCTCTCCGTCGTATAGGACAGAATGGAGGCAATGGTGCCACCCGCGCCCGGCAGCACCCCGATGACAAAACCGATAATGCCGCCGCGCCAGATCGGCCCGACCGAACGCTTCCACTCTTCCCGGGTCAGCCACAGTTTGCCGGAAATGCGAATCATCGGCGGCGCGGTTCCGGCATAGAGATTTTCCATGCCGCGGAACACCTCTGCAACGGCAAACATCCCGACCACCACCACGATGAAACCAACGCCGTCCTGGAATTCGGGAATACCTCCCGTGTAGCGCGGCTGGCCGCTCTGCAGGTCTATGCCTATGGTGGCTATCATCAGGCCCAGGATAGCTGACAGCATGCCTTTTGCGGGCGACTTCCCGGAAAGCGATGCCACCGCCGTCATCGCAAACAGCATCAGCGTGAAATACTCCGCGGGGCCGAACTTGAGCGCCATCGAGGTCAACGGAATGGCGAACAGCGTCAGCGCGACCACACCGATGGTGCCGGCGATGAAGGAGCCAATTGCGGAAACCGCAAGCGCCGCGCCGGCGCGCCCTTTTTTCGCCATCTCGTAGCCATCGATGGAAGTCATGACCGAGGCCGCCTCGCCCGGCGTGCGTATCAATATGGCCGTGGTCGAGCCACCATATTTGGTCCCATAGTAAATGCCGGCCATCATGATCAGCGCCGATGTCGGGTCCATGCCGAACGTCACCGGGATCAGCAGCGCGATCCCTGCCGAAGGACCGATGCCCGGCAGAATGCCGATAATCGTGCCCAGGAATACACCGACAAACGTGTACCACAGATTGATGGGCTGCAGGCAGACCGTGAAGCCGTTGAGTATGTGAGTCAGCGTTTCCATGCGCGGTCCGGCTCAGAACGGCAGAAGGCCGCGCGCAAGCGTGACCCCGAGCAGTTTAGTGAACATGAAATAACTGATAAAACTGAACAGCACCGAGGTCAGCACATTGGTTATGGTGTGCCCTTTATGGAAATACGCCGTCAACGCCAGCAGGTAGAACGTCGTGGCGATCGCATAGCCCAGCCACTCGAAAACCGAGAAGTAAATGCCCGTCCAGATTACCACCGCGCCGATCACCAGGTAATGACGCCATGCAACGGGCGCCTTTGCTCTCTCGTACGCAACGCCGGTTTTCTTCGTGCGCAACATTTCCAGGAACAGGATTCCGGCCGAGATCAGCAGACCGATCCCGAGCAGGCGCGGAAAGGCCTTGGGCCCCAGAGGATCCCCGATCTCGAGAGAGGGGATCTGTGCGGTGGCATAGAAATACACCACGGCAAGAATCAGAGTGCCGACGAATATGACACGATCAGCCATTGTGGATGTTCTCCTGGATATTCCGCATGTCGCTGGTTCTGGGCAGCGATCACATTTTGTTTTGATGGGGCTTGCTAGGAGACATCACATCACCAGCCATCAGCGTGGCCATATTACTCAACATTAGCCACGCTGTCTTGCCGTGCTCGGCGTCTTGCTTCACATGGTGGACCTTCTGACTTTGCTTGACACAGTGCAATACGGTCAGTTATTTATACGGTCTGATTTTTGCTGCATGACGCATGTGTCAGGAGAATTTTTCTGGCAGATACGACAACTGATCAAGCCTTTGAATGTGGCGCTTATCCGGTGCCACTCACCGCACAGGTCGGCGTTCACAAGATGCCGGCCTGTTTTTTCTCTGGCACAGATTTTCTTTGCGTTCTTGGCGGCTAATATCTCTTCGGTTTTGTCATCTATAATCACCCCTGACATCATGACAGCGCTCTCCCTGATAAAACGCATCGCCGCAATCGTCGGCCCCCAAGGTCTGATCACCGATGCGCGCGACATGGAGCCCTACGTCGTCGACTGGCGCGGCTACTATCGCGGCTCGACTGCCGCCGTAGTCCGGCCTGCCGACACCGCCCAGGTCGCGGCTGTCGTAAAGCTCTGCGCCGAAACCCGCACCGCCATCGTGCCGCAGGGCGGCAACACCGGCATGTGCGGCGCTTCCGTTCCGCACGCAGACGGGCGCGAAATCGTCCTGTCGCTGGCCCGCATGGGCCGCGTGATCGAGGTGGACGCACTCAACAATACCGCAACCGTTGAAGCCGGCTGCGTGCTCGTCAACATCCAGCAGGCGGCGGCGGAACAAGACCGGCTGTTTCCTTTGAGCCTGGGCGCGGAAGGCAGCTGCCAGATCGGCGGCAATCTCTCGACCAATGCCGGCGGCGTCAACGTGCTGCGCTACGGCAATGCGCGCGACCTCGTGCTGGGGCTTGAAGTCGTGCTGCCCGACGGCCGCATCTGGAACGGCCTGCGCGGGTTGCGCAAGGACAACACGGGTTACGATCTCAAGCACCTGTTCGTCGGCGCCGAAGGCACCCTGGGCATCATCACTGCCGCGGTGCTGAAAATTTTCCCGCGCCCGAAATCGACGGCGACCGCCTGGGCTGCCGTGCCGCATCCGGAAGCCGCGCTGGAACTGCTGTCCGTGCTGCGGCAACGCTGCGGCGACCGGATATCGGCCTTCGAACTAATTTCGCGCAATTGCCTCGAGCTGGTGCTGCGCCACATTCCCGGCACTCGCGATCCGCTGCATACCGCCCATGACTGGTATGTGCTGACCGAACTCAGCGACACAGAAGACAATGGCACGCTGCGCGATGAGCTGGAGCAGTCGCTGGCCTCCGCCATGGAACGCACACTCGTTAGCGATGCCGTTTTTGCAGAAAACCAGACCCAGGCGCAGGCGCTGTGGCGCATACGCGAATCCATTCCCGAAGCATGCCGCGCCGAAACCGGCATGCTCTACCGTCACGACATCGCGATCGCAGTCAGCCGGGTTCCGGCGTTCATCCGCGAGGCCAGTGCGGAACTGGTGCGGCATTTCCCCGGCGCCCATATCATCTGTTTCGGCCATCTTGGCGATGGCAATCTGCATTACAACACGTACGTCGCCGGCCGCAACCGGGATGACGCGGCGGCGCGCGATGCTCACGACGTCACCGAGGTGGTATACGACCTGGTGCGGCGCTACCAGGGCAGCTTCAGCGCCGAACACGGCATAGGCATGTACAAAGTCGAGGAGCTCAAGCAATATAAGAGCACGGTCGAGATGGAACTCATGCACACCGTGAAACACGCGCTCGACCCGCTCGGGATTATGAATCCCGGCAAGGTACTCTAAAAGCGTGATTGAGTGATTTAGTAATTAAGTGATTAACCTCCATGAATCGCGCAATCACTCAATTACCTAATTCCAGGCTCAAGCCAGGAATTTTAGCCCGCCGTTCCCGACTAACACCGACCATGAGGATTCATGGCTGAAAAAGTGGTAAATGAGCCCGGCCTCCTCGATTCGTTCCGAAAAAGAACCGGGCTCTGCTTCAATCGCGACCCACGAGCGGCGGCAATGTGAACCTTACCCCATTTTCACGCATCACCCCGGAATGGAGATGTGCGCCTCTTTGACTACCCTCTTCCATTTTTCGACGTCGCTCTTGATCCGGTCGTGAAATTCCTCAGGCGGGCCGCCGGCGGGTTCGAGCCCCTGTTTCAACAGGAAGTTCTTGATCGCATCCGTCTGCAGCGCTTTTGCGACTTCATGGTTCCAGCGCATGACGATATCCTTGGGCAGACCCTTCGGTCCCCATATGCCGTACCAGTGCGTCACGTCGTAACCGGGCACCATCTCGCCGATGCTGGGCACGTTCGGCAACACACGCGAGCGCTTGGGGGTAGTCACGCCGAGGGGACGCAGCCGCCCGGCCTTGATGTGCGGCATGCTCGGCACCAGGCTGCTGAAGCTTGAATCAATTTCTCCGGTGATCAGAGCGGTCAAGACCGGGCTGCTGCCCTTGTACGGGACGAGCGTGAATTTCGCCCCGGTTTCCAGCTTGAACAGCTCGCTCGCGAAGTTATCGACGCCACCAAGGCCGGCCGAGCCGATGTTGAGCTTGTTGGGGTGTGCCTTGGCATAAGTAATGAGTTGTTTAATGGACTTGATCGGCACCGAGGGGTGCACCGACACGATCAGGCAGGTGGTCCCGACCAGGATGACCGGCGAGATACCGGTGACCGAATCGTACGGCAGCTTGTAGAGCGCGGCGTTGGCGCCGTAACTGCCGGAGACCAGTATCAGCGTATAGCCGTCCGGATCGGAGCTCGCCGCGATCCCGGCGCCCAGCTTGCCGCCTGCACCGGGGCGATTGTCCACGATGATATGCTGTCCGAACGCCTTGGACACCTGCGGCGCGATAAGGCGCGCCAGAATGTCCGAGCCGCCGCCGGCCGAGAACGGGGTGAGCAGCCGGATCGGTTTCGTTGGATACATCTCAGCCGATGTGGCGGGCATGGCGATGCAAACAAGCACTGCAGCAACCAGCAGCTTTACGATTTTCATCTTCTTCTCCTTACTCACTAAAATTTACTGAGAATATCGTGCCTGGCCCCTTTAAATCGCTTTAATCTATTTAATCTCAGCTTTACAAAGCATCACCATAGCACCACTGCGGGCATTGAGACAAATAGGGTCAGAGCAACTTGAACGATTCTGGAAATCCATCAGGCATGATGAAGTCTATCCGCATGCCTACGATAACGCCTCTGATGCAAAAGCCGATATGGCCCGTTACCTCGGGTTCTACAACAACCGCCGGCCGCATCGCAGCCTTGACGGCGCAAGACCCCCGATACGATGGTTCCCGGAGCTTCAATTCGCTGCCAGCTAAACTAGCGGCTTTACCCGCAGGACTTCACTTATATGCCCAACTGTCATGGGGCCTTTTCTCGACAATTCTGGTGGTTTCTCTCGTATTTACTGATCACTCGAATTGCTCAATTACTAAATCACTTAATCACATACAATAACTTATTCTCACGTTTAAACGGGGAACTTTAGCCTGTCGTTCCCGACTAATACCGACCGGAGAATTTATGGCTGAAAAAGTGGTAAAAAGCGACGCTGAGTGGCGCAAGCTCCTGACTGACGAGCAGTTCGAAGTCGCGCGCAGAAAAGGCACGGAACATGCATTCAGCGGCGAGTATTGCGACAACCATGAGTCCGGCATTTATCGCTGCGTGTGTTGCGGTGCCGAGCTGTTTCGCTCCACCGAAAAATTCGAATCCGGCAGCGGCTGGCCCAGTTTCTGGCAACCAGCCACCCTGGACAACGTCAAGACCGAGGAGGATTTCAGCCACCTGATGCACCGCACTGAAGTGTTGTGCAATCACTGCGACGCGCATCTCGGGCATGTCTTCGACGACGGTCCGCAGCCCACGGGGCTCAGATACTGCATCAACTCGGCATCACTCAAGTTCGAGAAGGAATGACACAGTTCACGCCGCGGCAAACGTTCGAGGATGCTGCGCGCAGCGTGACCGAGTCGTTCCAGAGCGCCGCACCGTTTCCGGGCCAGGAAGTGACGCCGCCCCTGCTGATCGAGGCCATCACGCAATGCCTGGACATCATGTCCGTCGACGGCAAGGCCGACGCATTGTTGCCACAGGACGTTGACAAAATCGGCACGCATGCGCTGGAATGCGTATCCGACCTCGCGTTATGGGCCTACCAGCTGGGCCTGGAAAAAGAGCGCGATGCAATAGAAAACCTCGCGCTCGATTTTGCACGGTGGATAGCCGGCAACGGCGGCGCGATCAGCGTGCTCGAACCCGGTGGTCAATGCGCTCTGCCCGGCGCGCCAATACCAGCCTCACGCCCGATGCGCTGATTTATGGATCCGCGCGTGAGTTGGTCATTCATGCCGATCCCCGCGGGGGTAACAGACCTAGAATACGCACCCATGAACATTCCTTTTTGACCTGTTCCCGGTCATGCAACAACGCCTGGCGAAATGGACGACTCGCCACTAACACGCCATTAGCGCATGCCTTCAAATTCTTCGGGATCTACGTAGCTACCGGGGTGGCGATTGCCGCGACTTTCGTCCAGATCGGATGGGTCTGGCTGCGCCACCGCAAAGTCGACACCATGCAGTGGGTCAGCCTGGGCGTGATCGTGGTGTTCGGCGGCGCCACCCTGCTGCTGAAGAACGAGATGTTCATCAAATGGAAGCCCACCGTACTCTACTGGCTGTTTGCCTCGGCACTGGCAGCCTCCACCTTGTTTTTCAGGAAAAACCTGATCCGCTCTATGATGGAAAAGCAGGTCACCCTCCCCGACTTTGTATGGAACCGGCTGCAGGTGAGCTGGATCGCCTTTTTCGCAGCCATGGGCGCGCTCAATCTGTATGTCGCGTTCAACTACTCCACCGATACCTGGGTCAGCTTCAAGCTGTTTGGCGGACTCGGCCTGATGCTGCTGTTCGTCGTGCTGCAGGGATTGATGATGGCAAAACACGTGCAGGAAGTGGAAAAGGGGCACGAATAATGCTTTACCTCATCATAGGTGTGGACGTCGCCGGCTCGCTCGAGAAGAGAGTCGCAGCGCTTCCCGCGCACCTCAAACGGCTCAATGAATTGCAGGATGCCGGGCGGCTGGTCGTGGCCGGCCCCTGCCCGCTGATCGACAGCGTGGAACCCGGGCCCGCCGGATACTCCGGCAGCGTGGTGATCGCCGAATTCGATTCCCTCGGAGACGCCCGCGCCTGGGCCGAAGCCGATCCCTATGTCGAAGCCGGGGTTTATGGCACAGTTGCGGTGAAACCGTTCCACAAGGTGCTGCCGGCGTGAACGTGACGGAATTAATGCAGGAAAAACTTGCTGCGCTCGTTCCAGAATCCCTGGTAATTCTAGACGAATCGGGTAAGCATATCGGACACGAAGGCGCCAGGGGCGGCGGCGGACATTACCAGCTTATCATCGTCTCGCGCCAGTTCAGCGACAGGCCGATCCAGACGCGGCATCGCATGGTTTATGACGCGCTGGGGCCGATGATGCACAAGGAAATCCACGCGCTTGCCATCAAGGCATACGCTCCGGACGAAATCTGATTTACTCAAAACGCAAAGGAAGCCAAATGAACGCATCAAAGACTCTTAAACTTCTGCTGGTCCTACTGGCCTGCGCAATCACGACCCATGTCGCCCAGGCCGAAACCTTCAAGGTCAACGGCGTCACCGTTTCGCAAGCTCGCTTCGACATGATCCTCAAGAGGGCCACTTCCCAGGGCCAGGCCGACACTCCCGAGTTGCGCGCAAAGATCAAAGAGCAAATGATCGCTCGCGAGGTGCTGTCACAGGCAGCTCTCAAAAAAGGCCTCGAAATGAATCCTGAGGTCATCACTCAGATCGAGATGCAGCGCCAAACCGTGCTGATCGATGCCTATCTGCAAGACTATGTCAAAACCCATCCTATTACCGACGAAATGATGAAAAAGGAATATGATCAGGTCAAAGTGAAGAGCGGCGACAAGGAATACAAAGCGCGCCACATCCTGGTCGAGACCGAGGACGAAGCCAAGCAGATCATCGCCCAGCTCAAGAAAGGTGCTATTTTCGAAAAAATTGCTACCGATAAATCCAAAGACACCGGCTCGAAAGCCCAGGGTGGCAACCTCGACTGGTCCCCCGCTAACCGTTACGTCCCTGCGTTTGCCCAGGCGCTCGGCAAGCTCAAAAAGGGCCAGATCACCGACACCCCGGTCCAGACCCAGTTTGGATGGCATGTAATCCGGCTGGACGATGAACGTGCGGCAAAGTTCCCCACGTTCGAGGAGGCCAAGCCCCAGATCCAGAAACAGATGCAACAACAACTCGTCAGCAAACTGATTGTCGACCTGCGCGCCAAGGCCAAGGTCGAATAAACGCCGAATCCTGTCGTAAACGGCGCACCGCGGTGCGCCGTTTTTTTTGCACCGCGCAACAGTCCTTGAATATCGCAGCGATTTTTGGCCGCTTGACGCGCTGCACGGGATGGCCGCACGATACTCGAAGCACCAGACCCGGCACGGCCGCATGGATGTGCCGTCATTTAATCATTGAGGCGTGCCCTCCTAGAGTGAAGAGGCGATATTTTCGATGAGCGCGACCCCGATTAAACGCAGGCTGGCGGCGATACTCGCCGCGGATGCCGTCGGCTATAGCAGACTGATGGCGGCGGACGAGGAAGGCACCATGAGGATCCTTGCCGCGCATCGAGCGATGATCGACGGCATCATCGAACTCCAGCAGGGGCGCATCGTCAATACGGCGGGCGACAGCGTGATCGCTGAGTTCGAAAGTCCGGTCCAGGCAGTGCGCTGTGCGGTCGAGATTCAGGATGCGCTGCGTACCCGCAACGATAGCCTGCCGCAAGACAAGCGCCTGGTGTTTCGCATCGGCGTCAATCTTGGTGACGTGATGGTCAAAGGCGATGACCTGCTCGGCGATGGCATCAATATCGCCGCCCGACTCGAGAGCATTGCCGACCCCGGCGGCATCTGCATGTCCTCCAGCGTCTATGACCAGATTGCCGGCAAGCTTGATCTCAGCTTTGTCGATGTCGGGCACAAGTCGCTCAAGAACATCGACCGGCCGGTGCGCGTTTATCGCATCAATCGCGACGGCCGCAGCGGTACAATACGCGCGCGCGGCCTGTCGCCGGCAGCCAGGTGGCTGACGGGTCTTGCTGCGATGGCGCTGCTCGCAATCGGCGCCTGGCATTTTGTGCTGGATCCCATGCAGGAAGCTGCGCAACGCGCGGAAATCGCGGCAGCAGCCAAGGCTGTCGAGGAATCGCGCATGCGCAGTGAAACAGCAGAGCGGGAACGGGTAGAAGCGGAACAGCAACGCGCCAGGACCAACGCAGCCCTGACCCAACAACTTGCGGCTGCAGAAGCGGCGCAGAGACGCGCCGATGCGCAAAGCAGTGCTGCTGCCGAAGCCAAACGCGCGCTCGAGGTCGAGCGGGCGGCCGAAGAGCGGGCGCGTGCCGAGGCCGATCTCGCGCGCCTGCGCGCCGAGGCCCAGGATGAAAAGCGCAAGGCGGCGGCAGAACTGGCTGCCGCAACCGCAGCGCGGCGTGCGGCAGAAACGGCCGCCGCGGCAGCACCGGTGATACCCGCCGCACCATCACTGCGAGAGGGGCGGTGGATAGCTGAATTCCTGTGTCCGCCCCACAAGATTTTTGGGGAACGATTCATCACAGCACGGGTTTCTGCTGCAGATGGTGAGCTCTGATCGCGGTACGTAGGCAAGGTGAGCCGGGGTCGCTTGCTTTGCGTGGCACGCTCAATGCCGATGGGGCAGTGTTGTTTCGCGGAACAGGCGTCTCGGGACGGAAGGGAGGATCACGCCCGTACGAGGCTGCGTTCACAGTGCATCCAGTCAACGCACGTTACGAAGGCAGCGGCCAACTTGGCGGTGATCGCGGACGTAAGTGTGACCTGGTGCTGACGTCAAAGTGAACTTACCGGTTTATTGGCACCAAGCTGCTCGAGAGAAAAGCAGATCCGACTTTGACGAGGTTTGTTTTTTGATTCGGCTCTGTCCGCCCGGGGTGACGGGCCAATCAGTCTGATATGCACATATTCAATCAAGCCAGACTAAATGCTCAGTCTGTTCAGCAGTTCTTCGGAACCGAGTTCGCCCCGTACGAAGGCGTTGAATGCAAGACTGATGCGCGTATGGTCTCCGGTCGTTTGGTCGACGCTGTGAGTAATGTTTGAAGGGAAAATGATCAGATCGCCAGTTCCCACACTGAAACGCTCGGCAGGAGCGTTATACTCGTTGACTTGATCATCCGACATCAGTATCTGGACCTGTGCCGCGCTATGTCGATGGAAGTTTATGGCGTCCACTTCTGTTTTTGAGTTGATATAGAGCACACCGCTAATCAGGCTATTGGTATGAATATGCCGGTGGTGGGCCTGCCCCTGTTTTGTATAGTTGAGCCACGATTGTGTAATGTAAAACTCATGTTTGGGGTCGGCAGAGAATACTCTCCAGGCAAATTGGTTGACATGCTCCTCGATAAATGACCGTATCCGCCGCATTTCAGGAGCATCGAGAACGCACGTGTTGTCGCTTCTTGTGTTAAGGACATTTACATGCGAGGCCGCCTGCATTTTTTTAAAGAATTTTTTTTCGTCATTAGTGAAATTTCTTTCAATATTCGCACGCATGACCGGATTTGGAAAAATAGCTTTCCATGTGATCATTTCTACTCCTCGCTGTATTTATGAACACTTGCGTAAATCGAGTTACGCAGAATGATTATAACATTCAACTGCTGTGGTATTGACCGGTTGAATCCGCAGCCTTGATCCGATATTCGTGGTCGATCAAAGAATGGCTTAGAATAATCTCCACGAAATTGGCAGCCGCCTGCACCTAAGGAGTACAGCGACATGGACAAGATCAGAATACAGTTCACCTTGTTTTCCGCGTTCTACTCACCGCTCATTTCGACGATGTCGGGCGGATTTCTCAAGGCGGAAGGTCTGGATCCGGAGTGGTCGATTTCACCGCCTGGCGTCTCGGCCCTTGCTGCCTTGAAAGAGGGCTCCGCTCACGTCGTTCAGTCGGCCCTGAGCCAGGGATTCACGTCACTCAATAAGGGGGAGACGCCGGCCGCAGTCCATTTCGCCCAGATCAATGAGATGGACGGGTTCTTCCTCACCGGACGCAAGGCGGATCCCGCCTTCGCGTGGGACAAGCTCGAAGGCGCCGAAGTCGTCATGTTCAAGGGTGGCCAGCCGCTCGACATGTTCAAATACGCCTGCCACAAGGCAGGCATCGATTACAAAAAAATAAAACCCATCTGCCCCGGTGGCGCCGCCGAAATCGACCAGGCCTTCCGTCAAGGCCAGGGGCAGTATGTTCAGCAGCAAGGTCCGTTCCCGCAGCAATTGCAAGCTGATGGCATTGGCCATATCGTGGCCCAGGTTGGCAAACAGATCGGACCTTGCGGTTTTTCCAGTCTGGCGGCGACCCGTGACTGGCTTGAAACCGATATGGCGAAAGCATTCATCCGTGCCTATAAAAAGACGCGATCCTACATGAACGGGACGCCGGCCACCGAGATTGCCAAGGCGGAGAAACCGTATTTTCCCGATATCGATGAAAAGGTTCTCGCCGATTGCATTGCAACGTATCAGCAGCTTGGCTGCTGGACGCCGCATGTGGAAATTACGCATGCGGCCTATGAAAAAACCCTGGATGTCTACGAATACAATGGCTTGTTGAAGCAGCGCTATCGTTACGAGCAGGTCTGTGCCACGCCGCCGGCAGCCAATTGAAAATTTCTTTCTGCAGGATTGATGGCCGCTTCGGGTTGCGGCTTCAACCGGGCGATCATATCGGCCTGTCCCCGGGTCTTGCTTCTGCCATACTTCCCCAGGTGCAAGGGTTAAGCTATACACTCAACAGCTAAGGATTAAACCAAAAACGATTACCGCTACTATTGCCTCACATCAAAGCAGCAATCGAGAAAATCCATGCCTCAGACCAAGAAATCCAAACCGCTGGCTGTGTGTACCGTCTGTTCGGCATATACCGACGAGATAGCTTACGTGAATTCCCGCTGCCACAAGACTGTGAATGGCAGAAGATGCTCGGGAATTTTCAGGAGCGGGCTTGGGCAGACCTGGGCGGAATGCGAGAGTTGCAAAGGCTTTGGCCGGGTTGGAAGCATAAGCTGCCGCGAATGCAAAGGATTCGGCTGGAAGTGGATGAAGTGAAGGCCGGGTTATATACCCATGGGCGAGACGGGCCCTGCGCCAAAATTGGCGGGCGTAAATCAGCGTTAGTCAATGATAGTTTATATTTTTCCATATAAACAATACCTTACACTACCTATCCGTCGTATACCGTCTCAGAATAGTGTGCTGCATCGACTACCGCTTCGATGACGGTCGGTCCATCCGCAGACAACGCTTTTGCTAGTGCGCGTTCCAGTTCGTCGGCAGTGCGCACACCCACGGCCGGCACGCCGAAGTAATGCGCGGGCGGCTGGGCATAAACGTCGGGCACGACGTCCGTGCCGTAGTACGCAAAGTGCCGCCGCTCCTGTTTGACCCGGATCAGGCTCAGCCAGCGATCATTGAGCACGACAAACGGGATGGCGAGGCCGAGCCGCGCGGCGACCGCCAGCTCGCCGCAAGTCATCTGGAAGCAGCCGTCGCCCACAATACAGACCACCGGCAAGTCGGGGCGTGCAATTTTTGCGGCGATCGCGGCTGGTATGCCGAAGCCCATGGACGACCAGCCGTTATTGATCAGGAATGTGCGTGGCGCGTGCGCCGTCCACTGGCTGCCGATCTGGTGAGTATGGGCGCCGGTATCGAAAGTCAGCACGCCGTTACCCGGCAATACGCGCCGCACGACGTCTACCGCCTGATGCGGACTGAAGTTGGCTGTGTGCGGGCGCAACTCGCGCTGGAATTTTTCGCGCTGCCGCGCGACTGCTTCCATCGTGATTTCGTTGCGCATCCCCGGTAACGCGGCAAGTCGATCAAGCGACGCATCCAGATCGCCCACGACTTCGTGTACTAGCCTGGTGCTGGCATCGACATCGGCATACCCGATATCCACATGCAGCACCGGCACCTCGCCCACCCAGGCTTCGTACTCGACTTCCACCGTGTCATAGCCGAGTCCGACGATGAGATCTGCGTCGCGCAGAAAGGCGCGTTGCGTCTGGCGCTTCGCACGTTCAATGCACCCGAGCGCCAGCGGATGATCTTCGTCTATCAATCCCTTGGCCATGATCGTCGTGGCAAATGGCATGCCATGGCGTTCCACGAACGCCCGCAACGCTTCCGGGCGCTTCATGCGCATCGCGGATGCTCCAATGACCGCGATCGGGCGTTTGGCCGTGCCGAGCACATCAGCAGCTTGAGCTATGGCCGCATCGGGTGCCGGCCTTAGTTCCACTGGCGCGAGCAATTCAGAAACCGTCTCAGTCGCAGGCGCCAGCGCCACATCCTCAGGCAGATCGAGATGAACCGGGCCCTGCGGCTCGCTCATGGCGATGGACAGCGCCTCGGTAAGCGTCGCGGCAATCTCACCGCACCGCAGCCGCAGCGTGGCCTTGGTGATGGGCTTGAACAGTGCGTGATGATCGATCCACATCTGAATGCGCCGCCCAAGCTGCGCTTCGTTGAGCGTGCAGGTGATGGCAATCAGCGGCGAGCGATCGAGAAAAGCGTTGCCCACGCCCGTGGCCAGATTGGTGGCGCCCGGCCCCAGGGTCGCGATGCACAGCCCGGGCTTGCCGGTCATGCGGGCCGTGACATCAGCAGCGAAACCGGCCGAACCTTCGTGCGCGGTCAGCACGAATTCTATTCCACCCGTGCGCATCGCCTCCATCAGCGGCAGCACATTACCGCTCGGCACGCCAAAGCCGTGCGTGACACCCGCGGTCTTGAGAATCTTGACGATGAGATCGGCGTTGTTCATTTTTTAAAATCGAAAACTTATTGCCACAGAGATCACAGAGCACACAGAGGAAAAACAAACAATAAAATATGCTTTTTTTCTTACTGCTATTAGACAATAATTATTTTCTCTGTGATCTCTGTGATCTCTGTGGCAAATATTTCAGAAGTTGACCTTAACTGCATATCTGTCGGGCAGGCATCGATCTTTTTAAAATGCATCTCAGAACGTATTGCGCACCTCGGTGATCCGGGGATAGCGTTTGCGCACCAGCGCCTCGACCACATTCTTCAGGTCAAGCGTCGCGCGCGGGCAGCCAACGCAGTTGCCCTTGAGCCTCACCCGCACCACCGTGCCTTCGAGTGCCACCAACTCCAGATCGCCGCCGTCTTTGAGCAGGATGGCGCGCGCTTCCTTCAGCACATTACCAAGATCTTCTTCAGACGGCAGCGGCGCATCGGGATCAGCCGCGCGCGCGGCCTCAAGTTGTTTTTGCAGCAGCGATTGTTCGCGAGAAATTCGCATTGCCAACACCGGATCGCGCGCGTAGAGCGCATCGAGTTCATCCTCGGTGTAAAACGGCGCGTCGGATTTGAGCGGCGACTCGCTCATTATATTTGTGATGGGTAATGGGTAATGGGTAATGGGTAAAACCATACCCCGCATAATAAACAGACTGTTTCACTCATTACTCTTCACTCCTCGCTCCTCACGGCCGCAGCGCGGCCTAGCCGACCCAGCAGCGCGCATTGCGGAACATCCTGAGCCACGGCGCATCTTCGCCCCACTCCGCGGGATGCCATGAATTCTGCACTGTGCGGAATATCCGTTCCGGGTGCGGCATCAGAATGGTGAAGCGCCCGTCGGCTGTCGTCAGCCCGGTGATGCCCTGCGGCGCACCGTTGGGATTGAACGGGTAGCGTTCGGTAGGTCTGCCCGCATGGTCGATGAAACGCAGCGCCACCAGTGGTTGCGCTGCGGCCAGCGTTTTCGCATCAACAAATTCAGCATAACCTTCGCCGTGCGCGACGACGACCGGAATGCGGCTGCCGGCCATGCCGTCGAAGAACAGCGATGCCGAACGCTGCACTTCGAGCATCACGACGCGCGCCTCGAACTGTTCCGACTTGTTTTTGACGAAATGCGGCCATGCTGCGGCACCCGGTATCAGTTCATGCAGGTTGCTCATCATCTGGCAACCGTTGCACACACCGAGCGCGAATGAGTCGGCGCGTTTGAAGAAAGCCTCGAATTCATCGCGCGCCCGGGCATTAAACAGAATGGACTTGGCCCAGCCCTCGCCTGCGCCCAGCACATCACCGTAGGAAAACCCGCCGCACGCGGCGTAGCCTTTGAAATCCGCAAGGCTCGCGCGGCCGGCGATGATGTCGCTCATGTGCACATCGACCGCGGCGAATCCGGCGCGGTCGAACGCCGCCGCCATCTCGATCTGGCCGTTGACGCCCTGCTCGCGCAGGATCGCGATACGCGGACGTGCACCGCGCGCGATGTACGGTGCAGCCACATCCTGCGCCGGATCGAAGCTCAGCGTGACACTGAGACCCGGATCGGATTTATCCCCAATGCGGTCATATTCCTGCTGCGCGCAGTCGGGATGATCGCGCAGTTGCTGTAACCGGTAACTGGTTTCTGACCACGCCCGCTGCAAGTCTGTGCGTTGGGCGCTGAAAATTTCCTTCCCGCCCGCCACGATACGCAGTGCATCGTCCTGGTTGAGCGTGCCGATCACATTGAATTGTTTCACCAGTCCGGCGTCTCTGAATACTTTTTTCACTCCCGCCAGATCGTCCCGCCGCACCTGCAACACCGCGCCCAGTTCTTCATTGAACAGGACAGCCAGGTTTTGTTCATCATTTTCAGATAACAACGTCGGGATGCCGGCCAGTGTCACACCGACACGGCCGGCAAACATCATTTCGCAAAGCACGGTCAGCAATCCACCATCAGAACGGTCGTGATACGCGAGCAGTTTGCCGTCACGGTTCAGTTGCTGCACCACGTCGAATAATTTTTTCAGATCATCGGGGTGATCGACATCAGGCGCCTGGTTGCCGATCTGCCCATACACTTGCGCCAGGGCGGAAGCACCGAGCCGGCATTGATTGCGCCCGAGGTCTATCAGTATCAGATCAGTCTCGCCGCAATCGTTGCGCAACTGAGGCGTCAGCGTTTGACGCGCATCGGCTACCGGAGAAAATGCGGAGATGATCAGCGATACCGGCGCCGTCACTTCCTTCTTCGTGCCGTCGTCCTGCCAGCTGGTCTTCATCGACAGGCTGTCTTTGCCGACCGGAATGCTGATGCCCAGCTGCGGGCACAGTTCCAGCGCCACTGCGCGCACCGTGTCGAACAGCGCCGCGTCCTCCCCCGGATGCCCGGCTGCCGCCATCCAGTTGGCCGATAGCTTGATGTCGCCGATTTTCTCTATCGCTGCCGCGGCAATATTGGTGATCGCCTCGCCTATCGCCATTCGTCCCGAGGCCTCGGGGCTTACCAGCGCCAGCGGCGTGCGCTCGCCCATCGCCATCGCTTCGCCGCGGCAGGTGTCGAATCCCATCAATGTCACCGCCACGTCCGCCACCGGCACCTGCCACGGCCCGACCATCTGGTCGCGCGCAGTCATGCCGCCAACACTGCGGTCGCCTATGGTGATGAGAAACGTCTTGTCCGCGACCGCCGGCAACCGCAGCACACGATAGACCGCGTCATTGAGCTTGATGCCACTCATGTCGAACGGCGGCAGCACCCTTCGCACATGCGCAACCGTGCGCGTCATTTTCGGCGGCTTGCCCAGCAGCACTTCCAATTCCATGTCCACCGGCCGGTTGCCGAACACCGGATCGCTGAGCGTCAGCCGGCCATCGTCCGTCGCCTCGCCCACCACCGCGAACGGACAGCGTTCACGCTCGCAGATCGCGGCAAAACGCTCGAGACTGGCCGGAGCGATGGTCAGCACATAGCGTTCCTGCGCTTCGTTGCACCAGATCTGCAGCGGTGACATGCCCGGCTCTTCGCTCGGGATTTTGCGCATATCGAAGCGCCCGCCGCGTCCGGCGCTGTGCACCAGTTCCGGCAGCGCGTTCGACAGGCCGCCGGCGCCGACATCGTGTATTGAGAGTATCGGATTGGCCTCGCCCAGCGCCCAGCAGCGGTCTATGACTTCCTGAGCGCGGCGTTCGATTTCAGGATTTCCGCGCTGCACCGAATTGAAATCGAGGCCTTCCTGGTTGGTGCCGGTATCCATGCTGGACGCCGCGCCGCCGCCGAGCCCGATCAGCAGTCCGGGTCCACCCAACTGTATCAGCAGCGCCCCCACCCCAGGCGTTTCCTTGAACGCATGCCGTGCCGAGAGATTGCCCAGACCGCCGGCGATCATGATCGGCTTGTGGTAACCGCGCATTTCTCCGTCGACCTGTTGTTCGAAAGTGCGGAAATAGCCGGCGAGATTGGGACGCCCGAATTCATTGTTGAACGAAGCGCCGCCGATAGGCCCGTCTATCATGATCTGCAGCGCTGATGCGATGCGCTGCGGTTTGCCGTAACCATTTTTCTCCCACGGCTGCTCGCAACCGGGAATGCACAGATTGGAGACACTGAAGCCGGTCAGCCCGGCTTTGGGTTTGGCGCCGCGGCCGGTTGCGCCCTCGTCGCGAATTTCGCCGCCTGAGCCGGTGGCCGCGCCGGCGAACGGTGAAATCGCGGTCGGATGATTGTGGGTCTCGACCTTCATCAGGATATGGGCGTCGTCCTCGCAGTAGCGGTACGCGCCGTCTTCATCGGGGTAGAAGCGGGCGACACGCGCGCCCTCGATCACCGATGAATTGTCCGAATAGGCCACCACCGTGCCCTGCGGATGCTTCTGATGCGTGGTGCGTATCATGCCAAACAGCGTTTGTGTCCGGGGCTCGCCGTCGATGACCCAGTCGGCGTTGAATATCTTGTGGCGGCAGTGTTCGGAATTGGCCTGTGCGAACATCATCAGTTCGACATCCGTCGGATTGCGCCCGATGCGACTGAAGCTCTCGGCGAGATAAGCGATCTCGTCCTCCGACAGCGCCAGTCCCATGTCGCGATTAGCGGATACGAGTGCAGCCACGCCGCCGCCGAGCAGGTCCACACCGGTGAGCGGTTGGGGCGCAACGTGCTGGAACAGTTTGGCGATCTCGTCGAACGACCCGAGCATGGTCTCGGTCATGCGATCGTGCAGGTGTGGCAACAGCGCCGCCCCGTCTTCGGCCGAGAGCGCCCCATCGCGACCCCCGCTCACCCAATAGGCCACGCCGCGCTCTATGCGCGCCACTTTCTCCAGCCCGCAATGGCGCGCAATATCGGTAGCTTTGGACGACCATGGCGACAGGGTGCCCAGACGCGGCACCACCAGCAGCAGTTGTCCGTTCTCGGCCACTTCGGTGGCATGCGGACCGTAGGTAAGTATGCGTGCCAGCCGTTCCTGCTCGGCCGGTGACAGCGCGCTGTCCACCTGCACGAAGTGCCAGTATTCGGCGGCTATGCGTATTCCGGGCAGGGAATCGGAAACAGCGTGCAGCAGTTTCTGGAGGCGGAAGGCGGAAAGGGCGCTGCGTCCCCGCAGGCTGATGAGTTGCGGCATTGCTGACCAGGCTCTGTAAAGCCGCATTTTACCCGGAAGAACGGTCAAAAACCATCTACACCGATGAACTCGATATGATCAAAAAACCAAAAACATTTGCCACAGAGATCACAGAGTTCACAGAGAAGATCGACAAGGGTCTTGAAGACAGAGCAGAACAATCCTGACACCCCGCCGACCGGTTTTTCTCTGTGTCCTCTGTGTTCTCTGTGGCTGAATTTCCAGGTTTGCAGGGATTTTGGGCTAAACTAGCGGCACCCATGCCATCCTCTTTTGCCCATAACACGCCGGTTTATCTCACGGCTGAAGTTCGCCGCATCGAAACCGCCGCTGCTGCCCTGCCGGATCACCCGCAACTCATGGAACGGGCCGGCCTGGTTGCCGCTGAACTCGCGCGCGAACTCGCGGGCGGCACCGGCAAACCGGTGCTGGTGCTGGCCGGCCCCGGCAACAATGGCGGCGACGCGTTTGTCATCGCCCGACATTTGCGGCTGTGGTGGTTCAATGTCAGCGTGGTCTTTGCCGGCGACGAGAAAAAATTGACGCCGGATGCGGTCAGCGCGCTGGCTGCCTGGCGCGCCGCCGGCGGCACGCTGCTCGATGCCATCCCCTCGCAGCAGGACTGGGGCCTGATCATAGACGGCCTGTTCGGCATCGGCCTGCAGCGTGATGTCGAAGGCCGGCATGCCGAACTGATCGCGGCCGCCAATCACAGAAGCGTTCCGATACTTGCCATCGATGTGCCGAGCGGCCTGGAATCCGATACCGGTCGCGTGCTGGGTTGCGCGATACGCGCGCAGCACACGATCACCTTCATCGGCCTCAAACCCGGACTGCTCACGCTCGACGGCCCCGAGCATTGCGGCGACATTCATCTGCACACGCTAGACCTCGATGTGCCGTCGCTGCAGCCGGCGCACGGAGCGACCATAGGCAGCGCTGTGCTCGGGCAGGCGTTCAAGCCGCGCGCAATTAACTCCCATAAGGGTGACTTCGGCAGCGTCGGCATTATCGGCGGTGCGCGCGGCATGGTCGGTGCGGCATTGCTCGCCGGACGCGCTGCACTGAAACTCGGCGCGGGCCGCACCTATGTCGGCCTGATCGCTGACGATGCGCCGCTGCTCGACGTCAACCAGCCCGAACTGATGCTGCGTTCGGCGGATGACGTGCTGAAACTCGATCACCTCTCCTGCCTTGCCGTCGGACCGGGGCTGGGGCAATCACCTGACGCCGCCGTGCATCTCAAACGCGCGCTCGCCTCTCCGTTACCGCTGGTTATCGACGCCGATGGACTCAATCTGATCGCTCTCGACGATAATCTTAAATATATTTTAAAACAACGTGTTACAAATACTTTTCTCACTCCCCACCCAGCCGAAGCGGCGCGGCTGCTGGGTTGTGCCACCGGCGACATCCAGCACGACAGACTGGCTGCCGCCAGAAAAATTGCGCAGGAACTGAATTGCGGCGTGGTGCTGAAAGGGGCAGGCAGCATCTGCACCATGCCCGACCAGACTTGGGCTATAAACAGTTCCGGCAATCCCGGCATGGCCAGCGCCGGCATGGGCGACGTGCTGACAGGCATGATCGCAGCCCTGCTCGCTCAAGGCGCAGATGCGCGCACCGCGCTCGAGGCTGCGGTTTACCTGCATGGCGCTGCAGCCGATGCCTGCGTCGCCAACAGCATTGGACCGGTCGGCCTCACTGCCAGTGAACTGATCGATGCCGCGCGCCGCCTGGTCAACGCGCGGGAATGACCGCTCATTCCTATGAAGCGGCCACGCGTCGCGGCGGCGTGCTGCGCGAGTTCCACGGCGGCGCATTAAATATAGACACGAGAAAATCCACGAACACGCGGAGTTTCGGGGCAATGCGCTGCTGCTGCGGAAAGACGGCCGAGATGTCGTAGCCCGCGACCTTGTAATCGCCGAGAATTTCCACGAGTTCACCGCTCTCGAGCAGTGACTGTGCATAGTATTCGGCGACCTGGATGATGCCCATACCGGCATTCGCCGCCGCAACCAATGCCTCTCCACTGTTGAACGTCATGAAACCGTTCACCGCAATGTGCCGTGCGGCAGAACCGTTACTGAACTGCCATTCCCTGACCCGCCCGTTGCGCGGCCGGCGATACGTGAGACAGGTATGCCCCATCAACTCCTCGGGCGTGCGCGGCGCGCCCCGCTCCGCGAAGTATTTCGGGGCCGCACACACGACGTATCGGGTGGTCCCCAGCCGCCGCACGGCGAGGCGGGACGCATGCAGTTCCCCGACCTGCACCGATACATCGAGGCCGTCCTCGATCGTGTGGGGCACGAAGTCGCTGCAGACGACCTCGAGCGTAACCGAAGGATACTTGCGCACGAAATCCGGCAAGTGCGGCACGATCCACATCCGACCCAAAGCCGAAGGCATGCCGACGCACAGCCTGCCGCTCGCCACGCGTCCCGCACGACTCACCGTCAATTCGGCTTCCTGGAGATCGGTCGCAATCTGCTTGCACCGCGCATAGAATTCCGCCCCTTCTGCGGTCAGGCTCAGTCGGCGAGTCGTCCGGTTGAGCAGCCGCACCGCCAATTTGCGCTCAAGCCGGGCGAGCGCCGCGCTCACCGCCGCAGTTGAAACACCGAGCGCCCGGGCCGCGGCGCTTAACGTACCGGCCTCGACCACGCGCAGGAATACCAAAATACCGTGCAGACGATCCATGGCTGTTTTCCAGATTATCAACTTTTAACTTAAGAGTGATTCTAAGCTCTATTGCCTGTTCGTTCCAGAGGAACCCGCTAGAATGCCGCGAGTGGCGTACGTAGATGCACACCCGCCACCAAACCATCCGATCCGCGACCGGCCTGCGGCAGATGCTACAGGCCACAATAACGGGACAGCAGAAATGTCGATTGTTCTCAAAGGTGTCATGCAAAGCACGGTGACTCCGCTCAAAGATGACTTCAGCCCGGACCTGCCAACGTTCGAAAAGCTTGTGGAATTCCATGTGCGCACCGGCGCCACCGCCATCGCGTGGCCGCACCACAAGGCAGAGTCGCACAATCTCACCATCGCCGAACGCAAGCTTTTTGCAGAAGTAGCGGTAAAAGTCACGGCGGGCCGGGTGCCGGTGTCTATCCACGTCAGCGCGCTCGCCGTGGAAGACACCATGGAACTTGCGCGGCACGCGCAAAAAATCGGCGCGGACGCCATACTCGCCATCACGCCCTATTTCTGGAACCCTTCACCGGAAGGGTTGTACGACTATTTCGTGCGGCTCGGCACCTCGATCGACCTGCCGCTCATCGCCTACAACTCTCCGAGCTATCTTTCCGGCGTAGAGATCACTGGAGATCTCACCCGACGCCTGATCGAACGCCTGCCCAACTTCGTCGCCATGAAGGACGCCAGCTTTGACAGTGAAAAATTCCTGGAGATTACGCGCGTCGCGCTGGCGCTGCGGCCCAACTTTTCCATGATTGCCGGCGTCGAGTTCCTGCTGCCTTCGGTGCCGCTCGGCGGCGCGGGATCCTACTCATCTGCCGGTGCGATCTGCCCCAACCTCTGCACTCAACTCTACGATGCCTGCGTCGCCGGCGACTGGCCGCAAGCCCGCAAGCTTCAATACATGCTTGCGCGCCTCTGGGAGCTGTTCCGCGACCAGTACCCGTCGTCGCTCAAAGGCGGGATGGTGGCCATGGGACGGCCGGTGGGTCCGACCCGCAGCCCGCTGCCGACAGCAACGCCGGAGCGCCAGGCCCACATTCGCACCCAGCTCGAAGAACTGGGCATCCTCGACACCGAGCCGCACGGCTGGTGATCTTTTATTCCATGAGAACAACCACTATGACGATCTTTCAACCCGGCCTGGTTCATACGCCGGTCACACCTTTCAAGCACGACCGCCAGGTCGATTACGATGCCTACGGCAGACTGATCGAGTTCCATCTGCGCCACGGCGCACAGGCGCTTGCGGTGCCGATGCACGTCGGTGAGTCGGTGAGCCTCGGTGACACGGAGCAGCAGGCATTGCTCGACTTCACGATCAACCAGGTCAAAGGCCGCGTGCCGGTCATTGCACATGTCAGCGATTCCGGCACCGGTATTGTCGCAGCGCGCGCGCAACGCGCCGAAGCAGCCGGCGCCGCCGCCGTCGTCGCGACCACCCCTTATTACTGGACGCCGCCGCCGGCCATGGTGCTTGAGCATTTCGCCGGAATCGGCGCCGCGGTGCGCATCCCGTTCTACGTCTTCTACACCCCGCAGGAGATGGGTGGCACCAAGCTCAGCACCGACCTGATAATGAAGCTCATTCAACGGCTCGATAATTTTGCCGGCGTGATCGACTCCAGCCTTGATTGGCAGTTCATGATCAATATTATTTCCAACGCACAGCGCGTGCGGCCATCCTTCCAGCTCATTTCGGGGACGGAATATATGATCTCGGCCAGCGCCATCGGCGCGACGGGCATGTTTTCGTCGCTGGCGGGAATCGCGCCGAAGCTGGTCGGCGAACTTTACGCGCTTTGCCGCAAAGAGCAGTACGACAAGGCGCGCCCTGTTCAGGAAGCAGTCTCTGCGCTGCGGCAGTCAATAAAAAAAATGGGGGTCACGGGGCTGAAAGGCGCAATGCGTGCGATGGAGCGCGATTGCGGGCAGCCCCGGCCCCCGCTCGACGCACTGAGCACCGGCGACTATGATCAGCTTGCGGCGGTGATCGGCGCCATGCCGGCGCTCGGCGGCGAGCCGAGAAACTGGTAGGTTTTCCGGAGTTTCGCCATGCCGGACAGGAAATCAGCGTTGAAGCAAACCGCGTTCGTGACGGGTGCTTCGTATGGCATTGGCGCCGCTACCGCGCTGGCACTGGCGCACGACGGTTTCGAGCTGGCGCTGTCAGCAACGCGCCTGGAAAATCTTTCGGCCGTACGGACGAAGCTCGAAGCCATGGGTACAAAAGTGGTTTCCATCGCGCTCGATATCCGTTCCCATGCAAACATCGAAAAGGCTGTGGATGAAGCCGTCGGCGCGCTCGGCAAGCTCGACGTGCTGGTTAACAATGCCGGCGTCACGCTGCGCAAGATGGCGCTGGACGTGACCGAGCAAGAATGGGAAACCGTCATGGGAACCAACGTCACCGGCACTTTTTTCATGAGCCAGCGGATGGGGCGCCACCTGATCGACAGCGGGCGTCCCGGTTGCATCATCAACATGGGATCGACCCACGGCCTGGTGGGAATGGCCGAGCGTTCGACCTACGGCATATCCAAGAGTGCAATCACGCACATGACGCGGATGCTTGCAATCGAGTGGGCGGAGCACGGAATTCGCGTCAACACCATTGCCCCGGGCCGGGTCGACAGCAAATCGCCGTCGCGTGCCGCCACTTCCGGCGATCCCAAGTATCTCGAGATGATACTCAAACGCATACCGCTACGATGCTTCACGACGGTGGAGGACGTGGCAGAAGCCGTGCGTTATCTGGCGAGTCCTGCTGCCGCCTGCATCACCGGGCAAACGCTGGTGCTCGACGGTGGTCTGACTGTACAGTAGCGTCAACGACCCGAACGCTGCGGCTGCACACCCTCGCGCCAGCTACCTGGCTCCCAAACTCACCTGGCGGGCACAGTCGCCCGCGCCAGTTCGCTAATATTCGTAAGCGACAAACAGTCCTTGCAGAGGTCAAGCAAGCGCTCAGCGCCCGCCGTGCCGAGCACGCGCGCCGCGCAGTCCATGAATTTCTCCACGCGGTCGCTCTCGGTCATCGGCCACGCCGGCGACCCCGGCACACGGTCGACGCGGCGTTCGAAACGCCCGTGCGGCGTGGCTACCGCGATATCGAGATATCCGGAGATTCCGGAGTAGAGTTTCTCATCGGCGATGCGGTAACGCCGCACCTTGCGCGCGAGTGCCTGCGCCTGCGGGCGCAGCACCATGGCATCGGTAAACGTTTCCAGCGTGAGCTTGCGGTCAAGCAAGGTCGCCGCAGCCGCGTATTCGATGCTGAACTTTCCTTCCAGCCCGGTCTGCGGGTTGCGGCTCACAAGCGAAGTGTCGCCACCCGGCAAAAAACCAACCGCCACCTCGTCGACTTCGTCCGCTTTGAGGTCATAATTGTCGATCAACTCGAATAACCCGCCGATCGCGCGATGATTCGAATAACAACACGGCCAGCGTTTGACATAAATACCGGGCTCGCTGATCTCCCATGGTTGTCCGAGTTGTCCGATGAGATCGGTTAGCGGTTCACCACCTTCTCCGCGATAGGTCTCGAGCACGCTGCCCTGGCCGTCGAAAATCGCCTCGTCGGCGGTAAAACCCTGGCGCGTCATCCACGCCGAGAGCACACCGCAGCGCGCAGCATGGCCGGCATGAAAAGGTTTGGTCATGGTGCCGAAGTTGCGGACGAGTCCGCTCATCTGCGAGGCAGCAAGACCCCACGCCCGCTGTAAACCCGCCGCATCGAGTCCCCACAACCGCGCGGCGACCGCCGTCGTGGACAGCACGCCGACCGTTGCCGTCGTGTGCCAGCCGCGCAGGAAATGGCCGTGCCCGACCGCGCGCGCAAGTTTGCAAGCGATTTCCACACCGAGCGCATGGGCGACCAGCACTGCTTCTCCTGAGGCACCGACAACCTCGCCGACCGCCAATGCCGCAGGCATCAGTGTCGCGCTGGGATGGCCGCGAAGACTGGGATGGCTGTCATCAAAATCGAGCGCGTGGCTGCAGATGCCATTGGTGAAGGCCGCTTCCGCGGGAGATGTGGCCAGGTCGCGGCCCCATAACGTCGCCTGTGGCCTTGCACCAAGATCGCGCACCCAGCGCAAAGCGATGTCCGCGACCGGTTCGAGGGTACCTGCAATGGCAACCCCCAGAGTATCGATCAGAGCGTTGCGAGCATTGGCGAGTGCGGCTTCCGGCATATCGGAAGCCCGGGTGTCGATGACAAAACGCGCCAGCGTTTCGGTAATCACGCTGCTCCTCCGTGTTTCTCCGGAAATCCCGGCATCTTATGCGCCGCTCCCCGCGCAATGCGTCAAACGGTCGGCACGTCTGCGTCTAACCTGCGCGCGCCGCGATTCCAGCCGCCGTACCGGCGATCCGTCCGAACACCGTGCCGGAGACCAGGCCCGTGCCTGCAGCATAATTGAAATAGAAAATGCCGCCGACCATCTCGCCGGCAGTATAAAGCCCCGGAATCGGGTGGAAGTTCACGTCCAGCACCTGCGCCGACTGCGGATCGATGCGCAGTCCGCCGAAGGTAAAGGTAATGCCGCACGTCACGGCATAAGCCTCGAACGGCGGCGTATCGAGAGGATTGGCCCAGTTCGACTTCGGCGGCTCTATATCCACCGTGCATCGGCCGTCCTTGACAGCGTGGTTGAACGGCACATCGGCGCGCACCGCGGCATTGAATTCACGCACGGTCTTGAGAAACCCAGCGGCATTGACCCCCTCGAGCTTCGCCGCGAGCTCTTCCAGCGTGTTGGCGACAATGCGCGTCACGTTCTTGTCGCCGTACTCGGGCCGCAGCAGGGCTTTCATCTTGGCGTCAAACACCTGGTAGGCGAACTGCGCCGGTTGTTTCAGCACCTCGGCACCGTACTTCGCATAGGTGTAGTTGTAGAACTCCGCACCCTCGTCGACAAAACGCTTGCCTTCGGCGTTGATCATGATCGACATCGGATAGCTGTGCCGGTACGAGCTTTCAGGAATGTTCAGATTGCCAAACTCCGGCGCATAGCGCTCCCACGACACTGCGTGGCGGCCCGACCAGTTGCCGTAAGCGCAGGCGCCGATATCGAGCGCCATCTTGAGGCCCTCACCCACGTTAAAGCGCGTGCCGCGCACTTTCGCCAACTCCCAGCCCGGACCGAGGTAGCGCGTACGCCATTCGGGATTGGCCTCGAAACCGCCGCACGCAAGCACCACGGCGCGTCCACGGATTTCCAGCGGCTTGCCTTCGCGTTTGGCAATCACGCCGAGCACGCGTTCGCCGTCGTAAACCAGGGACAATGCACGCGTATCGTAGAAAATTTTGATGCCTTTTTTCACCGCGGTTTCAGAAAGGTTCTGCACCAGCCCCGGTCCGCCGCCGTTCACCCACAGCGGCATGCGGCCGAAGAACTTGCGTTTGCCCGCGACGACGGCGGATTGATGACGATAGTTGGGCGCAAAACGCACGCCCTGGCTACGCAGCCACACCATGGCGTCAAGGCTGCGCGTGACCAGGATCTCGCTCAAGTCGGGATCGGTACGGTAGCTGGTGACGTTATACAGGTCGTCAAAAAACTCGTCCTTGGTATTGCTGTCCCAGTCGACGCTATCCACCTCGTCGGCGGGAATATCGGTGATCTTCTGCAGGTCCTGCACCGAATCGTACGCGAAGCGCATGACCCCGCCCGCGAAGCGGCTGTTGCCGCCCGACTCATCGATCGGCGCGGCTTCCAGTATCGCCACGCTGGCGCCCTGCTCCTGGGCGGCGAGTGCGGCGCACAACGCCGCATTGCCCCCACCTACCACGACGACATCAAACTGCTGCATGGGAATAGCCCTCACCTGAAGAAAACAACAGAATTAATTGGTGGGCCCGGAGTAACCTGAATATATTACTATGCAATTTTTCCTTCGGACTTCAGTAAGATTTTATACAGATTGCCCGATGCCGGACACCCAACCACGCCAAGAATCACTATTAACTATATAATTTAAAATATCGTAACTGAAATTGATAATTTAGCTTGGCGCCGTGGCCAGGCCCATGTCTTATGGCAACAAGAGGGGAGCCGTAAATGCAATCCGCCAATCTGCTGATCCTGATGGACGACGAGCATTCCAGCAAGGCGCTGGGGTGTTACGGCCATCCTTTTGTCAAAACGCCCCATCTTGACCGCCTGGCGAAAAATGGCACGCTGTTCGAGCGCGCCTACACCAATTCACCCATCTGCGTGCCGGCGCGTGCCGCTATCGCCACCGGCCGCCATGTGCACGAGAACCGCTGCTGGGACAATGCCATCGCGTATGACGGCCAGATGCGCAGCTGGACGCACCGCATGCAGCAAAGCGGACGACGCGTGGTTTCCGTAGGCAAGCTGCATTATCGCAATGCCGACAACCTTGCCGGTTTCGACCGCCAGATCGTGCCCATGCACATCAGCGATGGTCGTGGCGATACCCTGGGATTGGTGCGCGATCCGCCGCCGGTACGCACCCAGGGCAGAAAATTTGCCGAAGATATCGGCCCCGGCGACAGCGTCTATATCCAATACGACAAGCGCATTGCCGACGAAGCCTGTGGCTGGCTCAGCACTGAAGGCACTCGCGGGCAGAAGCCCTGGGTACTGTTCGTCTCGTTCATCGCCCCGCACTTCCCGCTGATCGCGCCGCCCGAGTATTACGCGCTCTATAACCCCGACGACATGCCCATGCCCAAGCAGCGGCGCGACACGCTATCGCTGACGCATCCCTGGTGGCAGGCCTTCGAGAAGTCATTCGTTTTCGATCGCAGTTTCAAATCCGATCACGACCGGCGCGTGGCCATCGCGTCTTACTACGCGCTGTGCACCTTCGTGGATGCGCAGTTCGGCCGCATCCTGGCCACGCTGTCGGAAACAAAACTGGAATCAAAAACGCGCATCCTGTATTTCAGCGACCACGGGGAAAACCTCGGCACGCGCCGTCTGTGGGGCAAGTCCACCATGTATGAAGAATCCGCCGCCGTCCCCATGATCCTGTGCGGGCCGGATGTGCCGCGCGGCAAACGCTGCTCCACGCCGGTGTCACATGTTGATCTTTATCCGACCGTGCTCGATGCCGTCGGCGCCGCACCCGATGCCGAGGATGGCAGCCTGCCCGGCGCGTCTTTGCTTGCCATCGCTGCCCAGCCGGACCAGGCCGAGCGCCTGGTGCTGAGCCAGTATCATGCAGGGGGCGCCATCAGCGGGGCTTACATGCTGCGGCGAGGCCGCTACAAATATATTTATTATGTCGACTATCCGCCTGAACTCTATGATCTGGAGACCGATCCCGAGGAACTCGACAACCTTGCGGCACTGCCCGCGCATGCCCGGACGCTGGAAGATTTTGAAACGCTGCTGCGCGCGCACCTCGATCCGGAGGCTGTGGACCGTATGGCCAAGGACGACCAGCACACGATGATCGAGCATTACGGCGGCCGCGAAGCCGTACTGGCGCGCGGCGGCTTGCACGGCACGCCAGCACCCGCCTTGAGCAACTGATATCAGACCACCCTCCTCTCGGAAATAACAGCACCAGTTCCGCATCCCGGCGTGAATAACGCACTCCCACATGAAACTGTCCGAGCAGGATCTTGAAAAAATCGCCAGCATAACGCTGCAGCATTACGACCAGAGCGCCGAAGGTTTCTGGGAAGGCACGCGCGCTCACGATGTCAGTCAGAATATCGCCGCGCTATTGCAACACATCGAGGGTGAGCCACCGTACACGATACTCGATTTCGGCTGCGGTCCGGGGCGCGATCTCGAGGTATTCACCGAACTCGGTCATATTGCGATCGGTCTGGAAGGCGCGGCGCGTTTCGCCGCCATGGCGCGAGCCCACAGCGGCTGCGAAGTATGGCAACAGGACTTTCTCAGGTTGAGCCTGCCGGCACGGCATTTCGATGGCGTGTTCGCCAACGCCGTGCTGTTTCACGTGCCCAGCCAGGAGCTGCCACGCGTGTTACTCGATCTGCATGCGACACTGAAACCCGGAGGCGTGTTGTTCAGCTCGAATCCGCGCGGCCAGAATGATGAGGGCTGGAACCGCGGACGCTATGGCGCCTATCACGACCTGGAAACCTGGCGTGGTTATCTGACGGCAGCTGGCTTCGTTGAACTCACGCACTATTACCGGCCTGAAGGTCTGCCGCGTGAGCAGCAGCCGTGGCTGGCCAGCGTGTGGCGCCGGCCGGTCTAAACGGCGGTAATTCGGGCGCACGGCCTCAGCCGGTGACGCCGATATTCCACGGCACGAATTCGTGGTCGCCGAGACCCAGCAATTCGCTCTTGCTCTTCTCGCCCGAGGCGATGCGCAGCATGAGTTCAAAAATCTTCCGTCCCATTTCGTTCAGCGATGCGGTGCCGTCGAGAATCTCGCCGCAGTTGATGTCCATGTCCTCGGTCAGCCGCAGGTACATCGGCGTGTTGGTCGCAAGCTTGATCGAGGGCACCGGCTTGGCGCCGAACATCGAGCCGCGCCCGGTCGTGAACATGATCATGTTGGCGCCGCCGGCGATCTGCCCGGTCGCCGAACACGGATCGAAGCCCGGTGTGTCCATGAACACGAAGCCCTTCTGCGTCACCGGCTCGGCATAGCGATAGACTTCCATCAGCGGACCGGTGCCGCCCTTCATCGACGAGCCCAGCGATTTCTCGAATATGTTCGCGAGCCCGCCGTGCTGGTTGCCCGGGCTGACCACGCCGTTGATCTGCGTGTCGCGGCCGACGGTGTAGACATCCTTCCACCAGCGGATGCGCTCGACCAGTTTCTCGCCGACTTCGCGGCTCACCGCGCGGCGCGTCAGCGTATGCTCGACGCCGTAGATTTCCGGCGTCTCTGAAAGAATGGCCGTGCCGCCATGACGCGCCAGCAGGTCCATCGCCGCACCCAGCGCCGGGTTGGCGGTGATCGATGAGAAGCCGTCGGAACCGCCGCACTGCAGGCCGATCATCAGATGGCTCGCCGGCACGCGCGTGCGGGTAACGCGGTTGGCTTCCGGCAGCATTTCTTTCAGCGCGGCGATGCCCGCGGCTATGGTCTTGGTGGTACCGCCTTCCTCCTGCATCACGAATGAGCGCAATCGGGAATTCACCGCAAGGCCCTGCTCCTTGAACAGGCCCTTGATCTGGTTGCGCTCGCAGCCCAGGCCGACGACCAGCGCGCCGGCAAGATTGGCATGAAGCGCATAGCCCGCCATGGTCCGGCGCAGCAGATCCATGGGTTCGCCGGTCATTTCCATGCCGCAGCCGGTGCCGTGGGCAAACGCCGCCACGCCGTCGATGTTCGGATATTCCGCCAGCCGCTCCGGCGTGAAATACTCTGCGATCTTGTGCGCCACCGTCGCTGAACAATTGACCGTGGCCAGCACGCCAAGATAGTTGCGCGTGGCGACCTGCCCATTCTCGCGCACGATGCCCATGAAACTCGCGCGTTCGGCCTCGGGGATCATTGCTATCGGCTTGTAGTCCCGGGCGTGGGCATAATCGCGGTCGAACTCGCGAAACTCCAGGTTATGAGAATGCACGTAGGTGCCCGCCGGAATATCGGCGGCGGCAAAACCTATGGTCACGTTGTATTTGAGCACGGGCTCGCCCTGCTTGATGGCGCGCGCGGCGATCTTGTGCCCGGCAGGGATCTGGCTGCGGCTGGTCAGCCCGCCCTCCAGTTTCGCGCCGATGCCGATCTCGGTGCGCGCGATCAATACATTGTCCGATTCGTGCAGCCGTATCGTCGGCCCCGTCGCAGGTTTGTCCCGTATCTCAATCACGCCATCAGCCATGCGTCGGCCCCTCTACGTGTACAAATGATTAAAAACAACATTTATCCTGCCAGCCGCAAGCCCTATTAATTCAGCAGCCAGTGAGTGCGAAGATAAACCAAAACCGGAAAAATCACCATGAGCAGGATAAACGATTGTCATCGCATGCCAACACACCGGTATAATCCAGACTTTTTTGCTACGCCATGTGGTTTAGAAACCTGCTTGTTTACCGCCTCGCCCCCGGCACCCGGCTCACCGCCGAAGCCCTGGAAGCCGGCCTCGCGCAGAACGCGCTGCAGCCTTGCGGCAGCTTTGAAATGGAACGCCGCGGCTGGGTCAGCCCTCGCGCTGAAGGCGGCTTTGTGCACACCATAGGCAAACAATGGCTGATTGCGCTGGGCATCAACCAGAAGCTGCTGCCCGCCGCTGTAGTCAATCAGACAGTCAAGGAACGCGCCGAGGCACTGGCCAAGCAGCAGGACCATCCGCCAGGCCGCAAGCAGTTGCGCGAACTGCGCGAGCGCGCCCTCGCCGAATTGATGCCCAAGGCGCTGACCCGACGCCGCATCACGCACGCCTGGATCAATCAGGCCGACGGCTGGCTGGTGGTGGACAGCGCCGCGGAAAAAAAAGCCGAGGAGCTGCTCGAGGCGCTGCGCAAGGTGCAGCCTGATTTCGCTGCCAGGCGCCTGGACACCGAGCGCTCCCCCGGCTCCGCCATGACCGCATGGCTCAGCACTGGCGAGGCGCCCGACAGCTTTACCATAGACCAGGATCTGGAACTGCTGTCCAGCGGCGACAACCCGGGCGCTGTGCGCTACGTGCGCCACCCGCTCGAAGGCAAGGATATCCGCGACCACATTGCCGCCGGGAAGACCGCCACGCGCCTCGGACTGACCTGGAACGACCGCATTTCCTTCATGCTGACCGGGCAACTACAGGTCAAACGCCTCGCCTTCCTCGACATCATTAAAGAAGAAAACCAGACACAAACCGAGGATGCCGCAGAGCAGTTCGACGTCGAATTCGCGCTGATGAGCGGAGAACTCGCCCGGCTGATCGCCGACCTGACCCAGGCGCTGGGCGGGGAGAAAAAACGGAGTGACTAACGGCTTGACCGCCACCCTGTTCATCGTTTAGTTTCAAGTTCACGGGTTGCAGTGACATGGCTCTGGCCCGTGTAACCACAATATGGATTCACGTGCAGGATTATTACATTGCAACTGAAATGATTTTACGAACACTTAGGGCTGGAGAATAAAACCATCCCTGCCGATATTGTCGCGTCTGCGCCCAGCACATCATCCTTTATGAGATCTCATCATGAGCAAAAATAAATTCATTTATACCTTCGAAGAAGGCAGCGGCAAGAACAAGATGCTGCTCGGCGGCAAGGGCGCCAATTTATGCGAGATGACCCAGATCGGCCTGAACGTGCCGCCGGGTTTCACCGTGACCACCGAAGCCTGCCTCGCCTATCTGGAAAAAAACCATCTGCCGGACGGCCTGATGGACGATATGAAAAACCACATGGCCGCGCTGGAAAAGAAAACCGGCAAAGGCTTCGGCAGCGCCACAAATCCACTGCTGATTTCGGTGCGCTCCGGCTCGGCGATGTCCATGCCGGGCATGATGGACACCATACTCAATCTCGGCCTGAATGACACCTCGCTCAAGGGACTGATCAAGCAGACCGCCAACCCGCGTTTTGCCTATGACGCCTATCGCCGCTTCATCCAGCTGTTCGGCAAGATTGCACTCGGTATCAATGATGAGCATTTCGACGAGCGGATAGCGGCAATGAAGCGCAAGCATGACGCGCGACTGGACGTGGACCTGAGCGCAGAGCACCTGAAGGAACTCACCGGCGAATTTCTTGAGATCGTGCAGCGCCATTCCGGCAAGCCGTTTCCGCAGGATCCCTACGAGCAGCTCGAAATTTCGACTGGCGCGGTGTTCCGTTCCTGGATGGGCAAGCGCGCAGTTGACTACCGCAAGCAGTTCAAGATCACCAAGGACGTGGCCAACGGCACCGCGGTCAACATCTGCACCATGGTATTCGGCAACATGGGCGACGATTCCGGCACCGGCGTGGGGTTCACGCGCAATCCCGGCACCGGTGAAAACGAGATCTACGGCGAATACCTGACCAATGCCCAGGGCGAAGACGTGGTGGCCGGCATACGCACACCAAAGCCGATCGCCGATATGGAACAGGAAATGCCGGAAATCTACCGCCAGTTGGTCGAACTGCATAACCGGCTGGAATCGCACTATCACGAAGTCCAGGATTTCGAGTTCACCATCGAGAAAGGCACGCTCTACTGCCTGCAGACGCGCAACGGCAAGATGAATGCCCGCGCCATGGTGCGCACCTCGGTGGAGATGGTTGAGGAAAAACTGATTACTAAAGAACGCGCGCTGCTGCGCGTCGAACCCGCGGTGCTGGAGCAACTGCTGGTGCCGCAACTCTCGCCGAATTTCCGCGGAAAATCCCTGGCCCAGGGCCTGTCGGCATCCCCAGGTGCTGCCTCCGGCAAGATCGTGTTCGACGCCAACACCGCCGAGGCACGCGGCAACGCCGGCGAGAAAGTCATTCTGGTGCGCGAGGAAACCAAACCGGAAGACATCCACGGCTTCTTTCAGGCGCAAGGCATACTCACCAGCCGCGGCGGCAAAACTTCCCACGCCGCGGTCGTGGCGCGCGGCATGGGCAAACCCTGCGTCTCCGGCTGCGAACAGATCGTGATCAACGACAAGCTGCGCAGCGCCGTCATCGGCGAAACCACGCTGCACGAAGGCGACGTCATCACCATCGACGGCAGCACCGGCCATGTCTACGCCGGCGAAGTGCCGACGGTGGAAGCCGTCTTTTCCGAGGAAATGGCGACGCTGCTCTCCTGGGCGGACGAAACGGCGCGGCTGAAGGTGATGGCCAATGCCGACACGCCGGAGGATGCGCTACGGGCGCGGGAATTCGGCGCCATGGGCATCGGCCTCGTGCGCACCGAGCGCATGTTCAACAGCACCGACCGCCTGCCCATCGTGCAGGAAATGATCCTGGCGGAAACGACGAGTGAACGCCAGGCCGCGCTCGACCGGCTGCTGCCGATCCAGCGTGCCGATTTCAAGGGCATCTTCAAGGCCATGAAAGGGCTGCCGGTGACCGTGCGCCTGCTTGATCCGCCGATGCATGAATTTTTGCCCACCGCGGCGCAGCTCGAACTCGAAATCGCCCATCTGCACCAGTTGCGCGACACCATCAAAGGCCTGGAAGACCTGCCGGACACGCTGAAGCTGCTCAACCCCAAGCTCTATCAGCAATATGCCGACGGCCTGACCAAGCTGATGAGCGGCCTGCACACTTTCAAGGAATCGCATCTGGAGGAAGACGTGATTTCCCGCAAGGAAGCGATCCTGAAAAAAGTGCGGGCCCTGGCGGAAGTCAACCCGATGCTCGGGCACCGGGGCGTGCGGCTGGGCATCACCTATCCGGAAATCTACTCGATGCAGATCCATGCGATCATCGAAGCCGCCGCCCTGTGCGCCAAGGAAGGCATCGTGATCCATCCCGAGATCATGGTGCCGCAGGTCGCAACGGTTGAAGAACTGACGCGCATTCACGGCCACGTCAAGCGCATCCACAAGGTGGTGGCACTGACGCACGGCATCGACGTGCAATTCAAGTTCGGATCGATGCTGGAGGTGGTGCGCGGCTGCCTGCGCGCCGGCCGCATGGCCCAGGACGCAGAGTTCTTCTCGTTCGGCACCAATGATCTGACCCAGGCCACGTTCTCGTTCAGCCGCGAGGACGCGGAAAACAAATTCCTGCCGGCCTACAACGAGACCGGCATCCTTCAAGACAACCCGTTCGAGGTGCTCGATATCAAGGGCGTGGGACAGTTGATGAAAATGGCCGTAGACGACGGCCGCAAGACGCGGCCGGACCTCAAGATCGGCATTTGCGGAGAGCATGGCGGCGATCCCAGCTCCATCCACTTCTGCCATTACATCGGCATCGACTATGTGTCCTGTTCCGGCCCGCGCGTGCCGATCGCGCGTCTGGCGGCGGCCCAGGCCAGGCTGCAGGAAAGCGAATACAAATTACCGGATTAAGCGATGCAATGCTGCCGGGTGAACGGTCAGCCCGGCAGGCGCAGCTCTTTTTTCAGGTCATCCAGCATCTGTAGCCGGGTGCGCGTTTGCCACTTCCGGCGCTTGCCTATGGGTTCGTTTTGCACTTCGGCTGTCACTTTCAGCGCAACGAACACCGGACCTGGCTCGCTCAAGATGGACTCGATACTGACGGCCAGGCTTTCGAGGTTGTCGAAGGCATAAGTCCGCGCGTAGCCTGCGGCGCGCGCCATCGCGTCGTACGACACCTGCTTTGCGTTGGGCACAGGCTGCCCGCCGGTGGTCGCATAACATTCGTTGTCGAGCAGAAAATGGTAGAAATTTCCGGGCTGGTGCTCGGCGATCATCGCCAGCACCCCCAGGCTCATCTGCAAGTCGCCTTCGGAATCGAACACCACGACTTTCCTCTGCGGTTGCGCCAGCGCAAGGCCTAGTGCGAACGCGGCATGGCCGCCCATCGCCGGATCGGCTAGCGGCAGGTCGAGGCAGGGCTGCTTGCTGATGTCCACCCAGAAGCGCCCACCGCGTCCGGGAATCACGATCGCATCACCGCGATGGCGCTGAAACACTTCAAGCACTTCAGTTGTCTTGATCATTCACTTCCTATCCAAAAAATAGCCACCGATGAACGCCGATAAAAACAAGAATCTAAAACTTTAAGAAAACTATATAAGTAGTTGTTATTATAGATATTTATAATATTCGGTTAAATAAACAGGATCTGATTTGATCGGCGTGCATCGGCGTTGATCGGCGGTTGTGCATCTTGGAAGTGCAAGCCCGTTCAGTTAAAGCCGTGGTATTCATCGCCAACCAGTATCGCGACCGGGCGCTGGTTCTTGCGCGCCTCGTCGAACGCCTGTGAAATGCGCGGCGCATCAGCGTCGTTCTCGACCAGGTAATATTGAATGTCGAACGCCTTAAGGAAAGGCTCGGTATAAACCGCGGCGGTATCCGCAGGCTTGCCGTTCCTGGTCCAGCCGCGATAGCCCACCATCATCACGACCGGAAGATTAAGTCCCAGCCCCCAACCGCGCAGCGAATCACCCGCCTCCATCAGGCCGGTGTTCTGGATCAGAATGATCGGGGACTTGCCTCCCGCATAAAGACCGGCGGCGGTGGAAAACGCCAGCCCTTCGCGAGCCACCGCAACCAGGCTCAGCGACGGTTCCGCCAGCATCAGCGTGTAAAGCCAGTTGGTCTCGCTATCAGGCAGCCATACCACGTGCGTGACGCCGTTCTTTTTCATTTCCTGCAGCACGATCTCAGGGCTGAGATGGGCAGCTTGCGGCGCTTGCGGCGTATCCACCAGGGTATCCCCTCACGTTGACGGGCAAAACAGGATTCTACATTCATTGCGATGAAATCAGAACTCTGCGACCGCATGATGGTCAACTCGAACCGGCCCGGACTCACCTACCGCAGACCAGCAGCGGTAACTACTTCACACCGATTAACCGCGCGTGAGCGCGCCGCTCTGGTAATCGCGGATCGCCTGTTCGATTTCCTCGCGCGTGTTCATCACGAACGGCCCGTGCTGCGCGATGGGTTCATTCAGCGGTTTGCCGGCGAGCAGGATGAAGCGCGCGCCTGCCGCACCCGCTATGACTGCCACGCTATCGCCTGCTGACAGCACGCCAGCGCAGTGAGTCTTGAGCGTACGTGTCGCGCCTGCCGGCCCGATGTCGGCGCTGCCCTCGTAGGCATAGACAAAGGCGTTGTGGTCCTGCGCAACGGCATGCGCGAACGACGCGCCTGCCGGTAGAGCTACGTCGAAATACAGCGGATCGGTGGTGAGTCCCTGTATCGGCCCCGGCGTCGCGCGCCCTTCAACGACCAGCGTGCCCGCGATCACTTTGACACGCCCCCCTCCCGGCAGGGCCATGACCGGGATCTCGGATGCGGGAATGTCGCGGTAGGCCGCGGGTTTCATTTTTTCTTTCGCCGGGAGATTGATCCAGAGCTGGAAGCCACGCATGCGTCCTTCGAGTTGCTGCGGCATCTCGGAATGGATGATGCCGCGGCCGGCGGTCATCCACTGCACGTCGCCGCTTTTAAGATCACCGCGGTTGCCGAGGTGGTCCTGATGCAGCATGTGGCCATCGAGCATATACGTCACGGTCTCAAAACCTCGGTGCGGATGGTCGGGAAATCCGGCGATGTAGTCGTCCGGGTTCTCGGTGCCGAATTCGTCGAGCATCAGGAACGGATCGAGGCGCTGGAATTGCGAGCTGCCGATGCTGCGACGCAGCTTTACGCCGGCGCCGTCGGAGGTGGCGACGGACTCGATAACTTTCAGTAGCGTGCGACTCGACATAGTTTCTAATCCTTACTTGGGATTCCCGTGCCCTGCAGGCAATTCCGCGAGTTCGATCAGGCAGTTCTCGGTCGCTGTCGGGTCGATAAAGGCGATGCGGCAGCCGGCGTGGCCGATGCGCGGCACTTGATCTATGAGCGGAATGCCTTTTGCCTTGAGCTCCGCCAGCGCTTCATCGATATCCTCGACCTCGAAGCAGATGTGATTGAGGCCGCCTTTGCCTTCGGCGACCATGCGCGCGTGTTTGCTGTCGGGCGTGGTGCCCGCGATCAGTTCGACCATCGACTCGCCGATCGGATAAAGCGCGAGCCTGACGGGCCGGTCCTGGTATTCTTCGGTGCCGACAAGGCGAATGCCGAAGCAGTCTTCCCACAGTTTTCGGCTCGCTTCGGTGTCCCGCACCACCACGCCGACATGCTCGATACGCTTGATTTTCATTACGAGGCTCCCAGTAAAACACCAGCAGATTGATTTAATAATATGGATTAGAAATATACCATAACATATTGTTTATATTGTATATATTTTCAAAGAGTCAGCATAACCTGTTATCGGGAACTGTAGAACGCCCTAGTAAGCTGATTCAATCCTCGCCAACAATACCGGTTGTGGCCGGCATCCGGACATAGAACAGGCGCAGTTTTTCAGCTTTCAGCAGCTTGAACAGTTCGCCAGCCTGCTGCTCGTCCAGCACGAATTCGATTTCCACCGGCATGTCGCCGGCCAGTTCGAAAAACCCCTCTTCATGCAACACGCGGTGCCGCCCGTAACCGGCGATCGCGCGCAGGGCGGTGCCGCCCGGTACACCGAGCGCCTTGGCACGTTCGAGCAGCCATTCATAAACCAGCATGCCGTTGTGCTTCTGAAATTCGGTGACGTAGAACCTGAGACAGACGCGTTCCATATGGGCTCCTATTTCTAGAGTTGCAGCGCCTTGATCGTCATGATGCCGAGCACGGTGGCAATGATGGAGCCCAGCAGGTGCGACCCGATCATCACCCCGGCCCAGGCGTATTGGGCGCGGGCGAGCAACACGACCGTCTCGGCTGAAAATGTGGAAAACGTGGTCAATCCGCCGAGCAGACCGGTAATGATGAACAGCCTTGCTTCGGGCGGCAACCCCGCATGCTGGGTGAAATACTCGACCGCCATCCCGATCAGGTAGCCGCCCACCACGTTGGCGGCAAGCGTGCCCATGGGCACGGTCGGAAACAGCGGGTTGAGCAGCATGCCGAGTCCCCAGCGCAGCCAGGCGCCTATCGCAGCGCCCACTCCGACGGCGACAAATCCGGTTGCGCTCAAATCCCCTCCTTTTCTAAAATCTCAAAGCTATGACACGAAGGACACAGAGGACACGAAGGTAAAGTTCAAATAATTATTTCTTCAAGATGCATTTATATGCCACAAGACTTAAGGATATATATTTTCATTATTTTGCTCTTCCTTCGTGTCCTTCGTGTCCTTCGTGTCTATGCTTTTAACATTTAACCTTTCAGCCGCCACCGCTCCGCCGCGATATCGTCGCTCGCGCGCATCGACCCAGCGCGCGCCCGAGCCCGTCTTTTCCTTTTTCCAGAACGGCGCGCGCGTCTTGAGGTAATCCATGACGAACTCGCACGCAGCGAAGGCATCGCCGCGATGCCCGCCGGTGACGATCACAAGCACGATCTGGTCCAAAGGCTTCAGGATACCGACGCGGTGGATCACCAGCGCATCAAATATGTTCCAGCGACCGCGCGCCTGGGTGACGATGTCTTCGATCGCTTTCTCGGTCATGCCCGGATAATGCTCTAACGTCATCTCGGCGACCGCTTCACCATCGTTAACGTTGCGCACCACGCCGATGAAACTCGCAATCGCGCCTATCGCTGGATTGTCGCGGCGCAGTGCCGCGATCTCGGCGCTGATATCGAAGTCTTCGATTTTGCACCCTGACAGTCATAGTCACCCATCCCAATGAAACCGCCGATAAACGCCGATGAACGCAGATATCATCAATACATCCTTGTTTCTGGATCCTTCATCGGCGTCCATCTGCGGTTAAATGCTTTTCCTTTCTTTACCCGCCGGTCACCGGCGGGAAGAACGCCACTTCATCACCTTCGGCGATAGGCGTGTCATCCGCCGCCATGTCCTGGTTGACGGCAACGCGAATTTGCCCGCCCGTCCCCAACGCTTCAGCCCACGAGCCACCGCGGGCGATCAGCAGCGCTCGCAATCCCGCGAGATTGCGCACCGCGGGCGGCAGGGCAATCTGCTCCGAGCCGGTGCCCAGCGCTTCGCGCAGCCTTGCAAAATAAAGCACAGTAATCATGATGTTAGCTTACACCTGCGGGAGTGGGATTCCAAGCGAAAAACAAAACCGAAAAGCCATGACACGAAGGACACAAAGGAAAATATTTAATTGATATTAAACAAGTGATTTATATAGAACCTGGTGGTAATTATTCATGCTCAATTGTTCCACCTTCGTGTCCTTCGTGTCCTTCGTGTCTATGCTTTTATTTTGTCGAACTTTCGCGTTCATGATTTCACAACCCAACATGCTTCAACACGAAATCCGCAATCGTGGCCGGGTCGTTGAGATCGAACTGCAAGAGCCGCGTTTCCAACCGCTGGTCGCTGGCGATGGCGACGATATTTTCGTCATGAGGGTGCAGCAGCGGTTCGCCCACTTCTGCGCGATGTATCTCCATCTTGGGAATGGGCTCGTACTTGAAACCCTCAATTAACACTAAATCGCATGGAGAGAGTCGCTGAATCTGCTCCTGCAGATTGGGCTGGGGTGCGCCGCGCAGTTCGTGCATCAGCACCCAGCGCCGCGACGACGACGCCAGCACCTCGCTGCAGCCGGCATGGCGATGGCGGTACGTGTCCTTGCCCGGTGTGTCCACATCGAAGGTGTGATGGGTATGTTTGATCAGCGACACCGTGAGTCCGCGCTGCGTGAACAGTGGCACCAGTTTTTCGATCAGCGTCGTCTTGCCGCTGCCCGAATACCCGGCGAATCCGAATATCTTCATTTCTTTCGACCGGTGGGAAAAGGATGTGATTCTAGCAGTTTGTGCGGCAGGGCGGCCCCAAATCCAGCAGGAAAATAGGGGTATGTCAGCACCCGCCGGTCAACGGGATTCTTACGCGTAACCCACGCTGTGCCGGTCAAGCGCAATCGCCTTGATCAGCGCATATACCTGCGTGCCTTCGCGCAAATTGAGTTCGTGTGCCGACTGCTGCGTGATACGGGCGAGTATCGTCGCACCGCCGGCATCGAGACTCACCTCCGCCAGCGCGTCGTCGTGCTCCATGATGCGCGTGATGCGACCGGAGACGATATTGCGGAAAGTCGTCGCCCTGGGCAGTTCGAGCGCCAGCGCGACGTCGCGGGCACGTATGCGCACGCGCACGGTCTCTCCGATGAGCGCGCTCAAATCCGCCACGGACAACTCCCCGCCCGGGAAACGCAGGTGGGCCAATCCATAGCGCAGGTCATGCTCGATGACCTGCGCCGCGATGACCGCGCCGCCCTCATAGCGCCCGGTATAGGGCTGCAGTTCGAGATCGGCCATCAGCTTTTCCACCGGCCCTGTTGCCATCACCCGGCCCTCTGAAATCAGCACCATGGTCGACGCGATCCGCACGACCTCTTCCACCGAGTGGCTGACGTAGATCATCGGGATCTTGACTTCGTCGCGCAGAATTTCCAGGTACTGGAGAATCTCGCCCTTGCGCTGCACGTCGAGCGCGGCCAGCGGCTCATCGAGCAGCAGCAAGCGCGGCCTCGCGAGCAGCGCGCGTCCGATTGCCACGCGCTGTTTCTCACCGCCTGAAAGCGCGCCGGGGTAACGTTGCAGCAATTCCCCCAGCCCCAGCAACTCGACGATGTGTTGCAGTTGCAGTACCCGTGCCGGTTCCGGAATCCGCTCGAACAGGCGCGAATACAGCAGATTTTGCCGTACGGTGAGATGCGGGAAAAGCCGCCCCTCCTGGAAAACGTAGCCGAATCGTCTATGGCGTGGCGGAACGTTGATGCCGCGTTCCACGTCCAGGAGCGTCTCGCCGTCGAAGATAACCGTGCCGCGGTGCGGGCGCAGCAGGCCAGCAATCGCATTTACGAGTGTCGTCTTGCCCGAACCTGACTGCCCGAAGAGCGCAGTGACCCCGGCACCGCTTTCGAATGCCGCAGCGAGCCGGAACGACCCCGGCGCATGCTCAACGGCGACTGATAGTGTCATAGCCCAGTCCCCGGCGTGCAGCGCGCCTGACGATCGCTTCGGATGCGAGCAGCGCTGCAACCGAAAGCACGATGGAAATCACGCACAGCCGCAACGCTTCAGCGTCGCCGCCGGGCACCTGAGTAAACGCGTAAATCGCCAGCGGCAGCGTTTGCGTCTCGCCCGGAATATTCGACACAAAGGTGATGGTGGCGCCGAATTCACCGAGGCTGCGCGCGAACGACAGCAACATGCCGGTAATGATGCCCGGCAGCGCGAGCGGCAGCGTGATGGTCATGAATACGCCTATGCGTCCCGCGCCCAGCGTTTCAGCCGCAGCTTCGAGCTTCGGGTCGATCGCTTCGATTGAGAGACGGATTGCTCTGACCATCAGTGGAAAACCCATCACCGCACAGGCGACCGCCGCACCCGTCCAGCGAAAAGCAATGGTGATGCCCAGCCATTCCTGCAGCATGCTGCCCAGCGGTCCCTGCCCGCCAAACAGTATCAGAAGCAAATAACCTACGACCACGGGCGGCAGAACCAGCGGCAAATGCACGATCGCATCGAGCAGGCTCTTGCCGGGGAAATTGCGCCGCGCGAGTCCATGCGCCACCAGTATCGCCAGTGGCAGGCTTACCACCACGCTCCACAATGCAACCTTCAGGCTGAGCTGAATGATGGTGATATCGTTGCCGGTAAGCGTGAACACGCGTCAGCTCCCTGTGCCAAATCCGTGCTTGCGCCAAATCATCCGCGCATCCGCCGAAGCAAGATAACGCAGCAGCGCCCCGGCATGCGGCGAATTTCTGCCCGCAACCAGTGCCGCAGGATAAACTACTGCAGGATGGCTGCTCGCGGGAAACTCTCCTACGATGCGCACTGCAGGTTCCGCGAGCGCATCAGTACGATAGACGATACCCAGCGGCGTGGCACCGCGCGCGACATAGGCGAGCGCCGCCCGTACATTTTCGGCGCGGACGGCTTTCGTCCCGACTTCGCGCCAGACACCCAGCGACTCGAGTGCCGCGCGTCCGTATCTGCCGGCCGGCACGCTGTCCGGGTCAGCCATGGCGAGGCGGCCCTCACCCAGCGCTTGTGCCAGCGCGAACCCGGACACGACATCGAGTTTGATTGTGCTACGCGCCGGTGCGATGAGCACCAGGCTGCTCGTGAGCAGTCGCACGCGCGATCCGGGCCGTATCGCCTTCTTGCGTTCAAGATAATCCATCCACTCGAGATCTGCGGAAATGAAAAGATCGGCGGGCGCCCCGTTTTCGATCTGCCGCGCAAGCATAGAACTGCCGGAATAGGACACGGTCACTTTTATGCCGGCGCGCGTTTGATATTGTTTGACCTGCTCGTCGAGCGCTTCCTTCAGGCTCGCCGCGGCAAATACTGTCACGTCAAAACGCGCTGCCTGTGCTGTTCCGGAAAGCGCGAGCATGCTTACAATCATCAGGGCACACGCTATTTCATGGATAGCCTTCATACGCCACAATCTATTATTTATAAATATAAACAAATAGTTATAATGTTTCGTCAGCATAGCCCGTCAGCACTGCCATTGTCACGAGCCACTCGCATCGCACTTAACGTACTGCGTTCGGGAAAAACAGTTGCTCGCCACCTATCTTGTAGTCGGCAATCGCCTTCTGGCCTTCGGGAAGATCACCCAGTCGATAAATGCCTGCCCGAGATCTTTTTTGACGTGCGGGTGTTTCGCGGGATTGACCAGCATGATGCCGTACTGATTGAACAGGCGCTTGTCCCCCTCGACGACTATCGTGAGTTCGCCGCGGTTCTTGAAGGAAAGCCAGGTGCCGCGGTCGGTCAGGGCATAGGCGTTCATCGCCGCCGCAGTGTTGAGCGTCGCCCCCATGCCGGAACCGGTTTCGCGGTACCACGATCTCTTGCCGCCGGCCGGGTCCACGCCCGCCACTTTCCACAGCCGCAATTCCGCGGCGTGGGTGCCGCTACGATCGCCGCGCGAAGCAAACGGCGCTTTCGCCGCAGCGATCTTGCGCAGCGCTTCAACGATATCCTTGCTGCCGGCGACCTTCGCTGGATCTGCTTTCGCGCCGACCAGCACGAAATCGTTGTACATCACGTCGTGCCGTCCGATGAACCAACCCTGCTCCACCAGCGGCAGCTCCTTCGCCTTGTCGTGCACGAATACCACGTCGGCGTCGCCGCGCTTGCCCATGTCGAGCGCCTGGCCGGTGCCCTGCGCCACCACCCTGACCTCGATGCCGGATTTTTTCTGAAACAGCGGCAGGATATGCTTGAACAATCCGGAATTCTCGGTCGACGTGGTGGAAGAGACGGTGATGAAATTATCGGCCGACCACGCCACCGGCATACAGACAGCGCCGCCGCCAGGAAAAAGATGGCCGCTGCAAGCTTCCTCGTTTTTGTCATGGCAGTTCTCCTTTGATGAATTGTGCCGCCTCGCTCGAGGCGGGTGCCGCAAAAAACCGCTCTACCGGGGCACGCTCGGCGAGGCGCCCGTCATGCAGGAACAAAATTTCGTCGCCCAACCGGCGCGCCTGCCCCAGGTTATGGGTTGTCATGATGATCTTGGTGCCGCTGGCATGAATGGCCGAGATGATGCTCTCGATGTCCCGCGCAGCGCCGGGATCAAGACTGGCGGTCGGCTCGTCGAGGAACAGCACTTCCGGCCCCAGCGCCCAGGCGCGCGCCAGCGCCAGCCGTTGCTGCTCGCCGCCGGACAGCACGCGCGCCGGCCGGTCAGCCAGCGCCGCGAGGCCCACCACCTCCAGTACGTCGCGTGCCCGCAGTTCACGTTCCGCGCGTGAAACGCCGGCGAGCTTGAGCCCGTAAATGATGTTGGCAAGTGCCGAGCGCCGCAGCATCACCGGGCGCTGGAACACCATGGCCTGATGACGGCGCGCGTGTCGCCGTGCGCCGGCGCCGATGCCAGAAGGTCGCCGGGTCGGCGCAGCAGGCCATGGCATGAGGCGCATCAGCACGCTCTTGCGCGCGCCGTTCGGACCGAGGATCAGTCGAGTGCGCCCGCTTCGATGCGCTCAGGAACCCGGTCTATGAGGGTTTGCGCGCGCCTTCCGCACGTGAGCCGGGGATTCTTCAAGCTCGAGGGGCAGCATCGTTCATCCGTAGCGGCGCTGCGCCAGCTGCACCAGGTGAGGCGGCGGCGTATTCAGGGCCAGCACCACGCCTATCAGGATGATGCCCAGACCCAGCGCCAGCGGCAGATCGCCCTTGCTGGTCTCCAGCGCGATGGCGGTGGTCATCACCCGGGTGACACCGTCGATGTTGCCGCCGACGATCATCACCGCGCCCACTTCGGCGCTGGCCCGCCCGAAACCGGCGAGTGCCGCTGTCGAGCAAGGAAAAACGGCCGTCCCACAACAGGGTGGCCACAGCGACCGGTGCGGCCCGGCGCCGAGCGAGCGCAGTTGCTCCCCCATTTCCTCCCAGAGGTCCTCGACCGTCTGGCGGGTCAGCGCGGCGATGATCGGGGTCGACCAGGACGGTCTGGGCAATCACCATGGCCGGCGGCGTGAACAGCAGCCCGATCGCCGAGCGGCCCGGCGCGCGACAGCAGCAGGTAAACCAGCAGGCCCACCACCACCGGCGGCAGGCCCATCAGGCCGTTGAGCAGTGACGATCAGCCATTGGCGGCCGGGAAAGCGGCCGACCGCCAGGCAGGGCGCCGAGCGGCATGCCGATCAGTGTGGCAATCAGCACCGCCGACAGGCTGACCTGCAGGCTCAGCGCGACGATGTCCACCAGATCACGGTCCAGCCCGGCGATCAACCGCGCCGCCTCACTCATTGCGGACATCATATCTTCCATCGGCCTCTTTATGCTTTTTTAATCATATTCGTCGGGAGCGCCAGCGGTGTATTCTATGATCATTGGTGTCAAATAATAATATGTTTTAAAATGCATATATGAAGATCGGGCTCGATTTGCGCTGGCGCATCGACGGGGAAGACGTCGATGCCCGCATGCTGCCGCTGCTCCAGGCCATTGTGAATACCGGCTCACTCAGCCGGGCGATCCGCGATGTCGGTCTGTCCTACCGCCATGCCTGGGGGCTGCTTGGAAATCTCGAAAGCGCTCTGGGCCGGCAGTTGGTCAAGCTGGAACGGGGCCGCGGGGCGCAATTGACCCCGCTTGGAGAAAGGTTGCTCACCGGCGCAGCGCACATCGAGGGAACAGCTCAGACCACAACTGCGTCAGATGAGCACCCGATTGAGCCGCGAACTTGCGGGGTCGCACGGGGGAAACAAATCGCGCGTGGTGCTGCAGGCAAGCCATGACCTGGCGCTGGTCAAGCTGCGCGAATTGCTGGCAGCGGGCCGCGACTGTGAACTGGAGCTGCATTTCCAAGGCAGCCTGGACTGTCTGGCCGCATTGTCGCGCGGGCAGTGTGATTTGGCCGGTTTTCACCTGCCCGACACCGCAGGGCACAATGCTCTTCTCGATCAGTATCGGCCGTGGCTCAAAAGCAGGGCGCTGCGGCTCCTGCATTTTGCGACACGCCAGCAGGGATTGATGGTGGCGCCCGGCAATCCGCTGCGTATCAGGACGCTACCCGATCTGGTCGGCAAAAATGCGCGCTTCGTCAATCGTCAGCCGGGTTCCGGCACCCGGCTGTTTCTCGATCATCTGCTGGCAATGCATAAAATCTTGCCGGCACGAATCAAGGGCTATCAACTCGAGGAATTTACCCATGCGGCGGTTGCCGCCACCATAGCCAGCGGCATGGCCGACGCCGGTTTCGGCATCGAGGCCGCGGCCCGCCAGCATGGACTCGATTTCGTGCCGCTGGCGACGGAACGCTACTACCTGGCCGGCCGCAGCGGCACGCTGTCACGCCCCGGTCCGAGTGCCCTGCTCGCTGCGCTCGACAGCGATGAATTTCGCGCGATCCTGAGCGGACTGCCGGGATACATGTCGCCGCAAACCCTGCAGACCGTCGATGTACGCACGCTTTTTGGCTGATCGTCCCAAGCCATGCGCGGCAGGGATGCGGTAAACTTTGCGTTCACAGACCGATCGACGCCACGAGACAGACCATGAATGACCCGACACAATCCCTGAGCCAGATTTCCTGCGCCGACGACTACGATCCGAATTCGATGCCGGTGACCAAGGCGCGCGAAGTCATCAGCCGCTTCCTGTCGCCGGTCTCCACGCATGAGCGCGTGCATATCCGTGCGCGCCCTGGGCCGCGTGCTGGCCGAAGACGTGATCTCGCCGCTCGATGTGCCGGCCCACGACAATTCCGCGATGGACGGCTACGCAGTGCGTTTCGCCGATCTCAAAGCCGACGCCAAAGTCACGCTCAAAGTCGCCGGCACTTCTTTCGCCGGCGTGCCATTTTCTGGAGCAATCAAGGCCGGTGAGTGCGTGCGCATCATGACCGGCGGCGTGGTGCCGCAAGGCACCGACACCATCGTCATGCAGGAACACGTCGAGGCCAAGGGCGACGCGGTCAGGATCGGCGACGGCCACCGTCAGGGCCAGCACCTGCGCCACGCCGGCGAGGACCTTAAAACCGGACAAGCGGCATTGCAGCGCGGCCAGTTGTTGCGGCCGGCGGAAATCGGACTTATCGCCTCGCTTGGCATCCCCGAAGTCATGGTCTACCGGCGACTGCGCGTCGCTTTCTTCTCTACCGGCGACGAACTGCGTTCCGTCGGCACTCCGCTCGGCGAAGGCCAGATTTACGACAGCAACCGTTACACGATCCACGGCATGCTCAAGCGCCTCGGCTGCGAGGTGATCGATATGGGCGTGGTGCGCGATGATCCCAAACTGCTGGAGCAGGCTTTCGCGGAGGCCGCAGCGACAGCCGATGTCGTAATCACCAGCGGCGGCGTTTCGGTGGGCGAAGCGGATTTCGTCAAGGACCTGCTCAACAAGATGGGTGAGGTGGTGTTCTGGAAAATCGCGATGAAGCCCGGCCGGCCGCTGGCCTACGGCAAGATCGGCCAGGCGCACTTCTTCGGACTGCCCGGCAATCCGGTGTCGGTGATGGTGACGTTCTACCAGTTCGTGCGTGACGCGCTGCTCAAGCTCTCAGGCCGCGATCCGGTGGAGCCGCTGCCCTCGTTCAAGGTGCCCTGCACGTCCAGCCTCAAGAAAGCGCCCGGGCGCACCGAATTCCAGCGCGGCATACTCACTCAGGATGCTGCAGGCAACTGGAGCGTGCGCGTGACCGGCGAGCAGGGTTCGGGCATATTGCGCTCGATGGCGGAAGCCAACTGCTTCATCATCCTGCCTGAAACGCAGGGGAACGTCGCTGCCGGCAGCCTGGTTGAGGTACAGGTTATGGAAGGCGCGATTTAAGCTATCTAAGAGGAGGTGTGGCAAACCGTAATTTCACGACCCTCCCCACTTCCCACTTCCCACTTCCCACTTCCTACTTCCCATCACCCATTACCTGCTCTAAAGCAGCAACCGTTTCAAGGCGTGAGTATCGACGAGCCGCTGGTGCTTCCCGTCTCCAGATCTACATGCGCCTTTGCCACGTCAGCCAGGCGATAGCGCTGACCGATGTGCAGCTTGATTGCGCCTTTTTTTACCATGTCGAACACGGCCGCAGCTGATGCCATCAGATCTTCGCGCTTCGCGGTGTACGTGACCATGGTCGGCCGGGTGAAGTAGAGCGACCCCATTTTCTGCAGCGTCGCCGCTTCCATGGGGGGCGGCGCGCCGGTAGTGGTGCCGAACGACACGAAATAGCCGCGCGGCGCCAGACAATGAAGCGTAATGTCGAAAGTGGCCTTGCCTATGGAGTCATACACCACGGCTACGCCCGCGCCGCCGGTAATTTCCTTCACCCGCGCCGCGATATCCTCGCTCTTGCGGTCGATCACATGGGCATAGCCGTTGGCCGCGGCCAGCTTGCATTTTTCCGGACCGCCGGCCACGCCTATCATTTTGGCGCCCAGCGCCTTGCCCCACTGCCCCGCGACCAGGCCGACGCCGCCGGCAGCCGCCATGAACAGCACGTATTGCCCGGATTTGACCGGATAACAGCGGTTGATCAGATATTCGGCCGTCATGCCTTTCATCATGCAGGCCGCGGCCTGTTCATCGCTGATGAAATCGGGCAGCTTGATCATGCGCTCAGCGGGCATGATACGGTAATCGGCATACGCGCCCGGTGCGCCGCCCGCGTAACCGACCCGGTCACCCGCTTTCAGGCCGCTCACCCCTGGCCCGGCTTTCTCGACGACTCCGGCGGCCTCTACGCCCAGACCGCTGGGCATGGGCAGCGGATATTGCCCGCCCCGGTGATAGACATCCATGAAATTCAGGCCGATGGCGGTCTGCCGGACCAGTACCTCGCCTTTGCCCGGCTCAGGCAGGTCTATCGACTCCATGTGCATCACTTCGGGCCTGCGCAGCGCAGCGGATCACGTTTGCTTTCATTTCCGCTTTCCTTTCTTGACAATTTGGCAATGTTTGTAGATTATTACTCGTTAAGCACCTCAAATAATAACATCTGCCGCAATACATCCCGCGAAGCATACAGTTAGAAACTTTCCACTACGGAGGATTATCATGAAATTTTCTCGAAAACTAATTTTTTCCACACTGGCTCTTGCACTGCCCATTATGTTGTCATCGGCCCCAGCGCGTGCCGATACTATCAATCTGCGTATCGCCTCGGGCCACCCTCCGGGCGTGGTGTACGCCGGACTGATGAAGGATTATTTCCAGACTGAACTGTCCAAGCGCGTCGAGGCCAAGACCAAGACCAAGCTCAAGATCAGTGGGTCGAGGGCTTACAGCGGCTCCATCGTCAAGGTGACCGAGACGCTCGAGGGCGTGCAGAACGGCATCGTCGACATCGGCGGCTTCTGCTTCTGCTTCGAGGCGTCCAAGCTGCCGCTGCACGCGTTCCAGACGATGCTGCCGTTTGGCACCATGGATCCGACGGTGAGCCTGGCGATCGCGCAGGATGTCTACAAGGCGGTGCCGTACCTCACCGAGGTGTTCGAGCAGAAGTTCAATCAGAAGCTTCTGGCGCGCATCGCCGACGGCGGCTACAACCTCGGCACCTCGTTCGACTGGAACAAGGTCTCCGATCTCAAGGGCGTCAAGCTCGCAGGTGCAGGGCTGAACCTCAACTGGCTGCGCTACGCCGGCGCAACACCGGTGCAGGGTTCATTGCCCGAGGCCTATACGGGCATGCAGACCCACGTGTATGAAGGCTGGATCATGTTCCCGAGCGCCTGGGTGAACCTCAAGCTGTACGAACCGGGCCCGTTCTACACGCTGATCGGATTCGGTTCGATCACCTGGCATGGCCTGACGATCAACAAGAAAAAATGGAACAGCCTGCCCAAGGACGTCCAGAAGATTCTCGCGGAAGTTGCTCACGACTACGAGATGCAGACCGGGAGCGTCAACAAGGAGCGTTACGGCAAGGACATCGAGAAGCTGAAAGGCGGTCTGGCCAAGGTCAAGGAAATCGACCCCAAAGTGCGCCTGGAATGGGCCCAGTCGCTGAAGGACTGGCCGCAAACCCACGCCGACACCCTGAAGAAGCAAGGCCTGCCCGTAGTCAAAGTACTGAATACCGTCCTGGAATCGGCCGAGAAACACGGCTACGTCTGGCCGGTACGGTACGTCGTCAAGTAGGGCGCGCTGACGACGAACCACACTCGTCTGCCGGCGGGACGCCGAAATCGGCCGTTCCCCCGGCGGACGTTCGCGCAGCCTGCCGGACCATTTGAGTCCGGCAGGCTGGTAGTGGATATATGTCTCTCAGAAAAATCAGCGACAAAGCATCCAAGTTCTTGATGGTCATGGCCGCGGTCTGGGCCTTCTTCCTGACTTTCGTCATATTAGTTGACATCATCGGCCGCGGCGTATTCAACGATCCTTTCAACGGCACGAGAGAAATCGTCGCCAACTCCATCGTTATCATCGTATTCCTGCAGGCCGGCTACGCCATTCGCAGCCGTTCCATGCTGTCATCGGATTTCGTCATCAAACTGTTCCCGTCCTGGGTACAGCGTATCGCGCTGGGGGTCGGGTATCTGCTCGGCGTGGCATTCTTCGCGCTCATTATCTGGGGCGGTTGGACGCTGGCCATCGATTCCTGGGTCGGCAACGAATTCGAAGGCGAAGGCGCGCTCCGGGTGCCCGCCTGGCCAACCCGCTTCGTGATCCTGGTCGGCAGCGCACTGGCCATCATCAACTACCTGGTTGTGGCGTATCTCGATGTCGTGCGGCCAACGCAATGCGGACGGCAGTTCGGACGATCCGGATGACGATTTCCGTTCCGCGTCGAAGCTCTAGAACCAAAATGCGCTGTGCCAAATAAACGACATGTTCCGGGACATTAATACCTGCGGGCATCCTGATCCTGAGCCTCCTGGTTCTGGTTGCGCTCGGCACCCACATCGCGATTGCGCTCGGCATCACCAGCGCGATCGGCATCTACTTCGTGACCGGCGAAATACGCGTGGTTGCCACCATGCTGGGCAGCACGGCTTACGAATCCCTGCGCGACTACGTATTCGCGGTCATCCCCCTGTTCATGCTGATGGGCGAGTTCATCGGCAGATCAGGCGCAGTTACCGATGTTTACCGGGGTATCAACCGCGCACTGAAGAAACTGCCCGGACGCCTTGCCATCGCCACCGTGCTGGGCAATGCGCTGTTCTCATTCGTCACCGGCGTATCCATTGCTTCGGCGGCAGCATTCTCGCGCATCGCCTATCCCGAGATGAAACGCTTCGGCTATCACAAGGGCTTTGCGCTTGGCGCGGTAGCGGGCTCGAGCTGCCTGGGCATGCTGATTCCGCCCAGCGTGCTGATGATCGTCTGGGGCATCCTGACCGAAAAGTCGATCGGCCAGATCTTTCTGGCCGGCGTGCTGCCGGGTCTCCTGCTGACGCTCATGTTTGTGGCCTATATCTTGGTCAGCGCGGTATACCGCCCGGCCCTGGTCGGCGGCGGCAGCGATACCAAAGCAGACACGAGCATGGACGATATAAACCTTTCAGATTTTTTGATCAGCACTGGCGGCATCGTCGCCGTCATCGTTACCGTTCTGGGCGGCATCTGGTTCGGCGTATTCACCCCTACCGAGGGCGCGGGTGCAGGCGCCTTCATCGGGCTGGTACTGGGCATTTCCAAGGGCATGCGCTACAAGGATATCGTCGAGTCCATCCTGTCGGTCGGGCGCACTTCGGCACCTATCCTCCTGCTGCTCGTAGCAGCGTCCCTGTATTCGCGTACTCTGGCCATGACCGGCGTGTCCACCGCCATCCAGGATCTGTTCCTCGGCATCGGGCTCACGCCTTTCCTCATCATCGGCATCATGGTGCTCGTCTGGTTCCTGCTGGGCATGGTTATCGATTCGATTTCCATCATGCTGCTGACAGTCCCGATCTTCGCGCCCATCGCCGAAAGTCTCGGATATGATCCGATCGCCTTTTCCATCGTCGGCATTCTGGCCATTGAAGCCGGCTTGCTCACGCCGCCGTTCGGATTGTTGGTCTATACCGTCAAGGCCGCGGTGCACGATCAGGACCCCACTGTTTCCATCATCGATATTTTCAAAAGTTCGATGCCCTACTGGGTGATCATCTTCATGTGCATGACGCTGATCGTCTTGTTCCCCAAGATAGCTACCTGGTTGCCCAGCCTGCTGTTCTAGTTGCGATGAGCACGGCAGCACTACCGGAAAAAATAACCACCCATGCCCCTTAATCATCTCGAACATTTCCTGATTCAAGCCGCCGACATCAAGGCAACCCGCGACTGGTACGTGAAAGTCCTCGGGTTAAGGGAAGGCCACCGCCCGGATTTCAAATTCCCCGTGATATGGCTTTATATAGGCGACAAGGATGTGATTCATATTACGCAGGGCGGCAAGGATATCAGCGACAACCGCAAGCGGTACCTCGGCCAGCAATCCGATGCGCTGCACGGCAGCGGCGTCGTCGATCACTTCGCATTTCGCTGCACCGGCCTCAGGGAAATGCTGGTTCATCTTCACGACAATCATGTGAAATTCAGCCAGCGCATGGTCGACGACAAAGGCCTGTTCCAGCTGTTTCTGATCGACCCCAATGGCGTGAAAATAGAACTTAATTTTTCCAACACCGAGGTACAGGGCATACAGCCGGAACTGATGGCCTCCGAACTTCCGTCGTAAGCGCCGCGCGGCAGCCTCCCGCTGGCACGCGCTATCGAGCGCAGACCTGACGCACGGAGACAGACACGTCCATCCGCTGCCTCCTGCGGTCACTTGAGGTTCAATGTGGGCTCAATACCGGAGAGTTGAGCAGATGATCTGCGCCGGAATCAAGCGCAAGACGAAATCAAATCCATAAAAAAAGCCCGGGATACTCCCGGGCTTTTTTAAGTGGCTGAAAATACTCGCCGCCTATTTTTTTGCCTTCGGCTTTGCCGCCATCTCGACCTTGGCCGGCATCATGCCGCCGCCTTTTGATCGCTTGTAATTCTCCACCGCGCGATCCTGCGCCTTGGACAGCATTTCCGCATTCTTCTTCCCGGCCGCGGCTTTTTTCATCTTGGCTTCTTCAGCCTTGGCCGGATCGGCGGGTGGCGGCGCGGGAATCTTGGCATGCACAGATCCCATTGAATCCGAACAGCAGCTTCAAGGAACTGCCATCGGTCACAGTACAACTCCCGATCTACAACGAACAGTTCGTCGTAGAGCAATTGCTCGCAGCAGTGTGCCGTTTGGACTACCCCAGGGATCGTTTGCAGATCCAGGTACTCGACGACTCAACCGACGAGACAAGTGAGATCGCCGGCAAGGCTGTCGAGCGTTGGGCGACCGCGGGCTATTCGGTGGAATACGTTCACCGGAGCCATCGTCATGGCTTCAAGGCAGGCGCTCTACAAGCCGGTCTCGATACGGCGCGCGGCGAACTGATCGCCGTATTCGATGCCGACTTCCAGCCGCTGCCCGACTTCTTGCGGCGCACGGTTCATCACTTCACCGACCCGAACGTCGGCGTTGTTCAGGCACGCTGGACATTCCGCAACCGGGACCACTCCCTCCTCACGCGCATTCAGGCCATGCTGCTCGACGGACATTTCGTCTTCGAGCACGGCGGACGCGCACGCTCCGGGCGATTCTTCAACTTCAACGGAACAGCGGGTGTACTGCGGCGAACGATGATCGAGGATGCCGGAGGGTGGCAGCACGACACGCTGACCGAAGACACCGACCTCAGCTATCGAGCGCAGATGAAAGGCTGGCGCTACTCAAGGGTCTGATCATTCACGTGCAGCACTTTCCGGGTTGGGATTCCTTCGCAGGCCTGGTCGCTCACCTGAAGTTTATCCGGAGCCATCACAAGAACATAGACTGTATTGCCTTTGTGACGGATTCATCCATTGGTAACCTTGCGGAACACGTGGCGAGTCACTTCATTAACGCTGAAATCAAGACCTTCGCTTATGCTGACCTGGCAACTGCGAAGCGTTGGATTCGTTCGGTCGACTAATACATTGCTACGCGTGGTGCTGATCAGAGCCGGGCGCGCACCCAGTCATCAAAAACCAACACATCGTCTTCCTGTGGCACCAACACCCCGGCGTGGTGGCGATGGCTGTGCTGGCCACGCTGGTTGAGCTCGCACACACGTGCGTCTTCACCCACCACCTGGTTGCCAAACGCGATGAGTTGCGCAATATCCACCGTTCCACTGGCCAGCGTTTCCGGCAACAGCATCCAGTTTACCTGCAGCTGAGTGCGTTCCGGCCCCAAGGGCATGACATGCACTGATCGCACGTAATCCACGTGCGCCACCATGAATACCCCCGGCAAAAAGTCAGCAAAGGTCATGCCAATGGCCTGTTCAGCCGGGCTCAATCCATCAAACCGGGGCAGATTGCTGGTGCCGTCGTGGCTCCAGGTAACGGCCCCCGGTGCCAGTCGCGAACCATTATTCAACTCGCTGCCCGGGCTGCCGGCACTGACTTGTTCCGCCCGGGTTACGCCCTGGCCATACAGGGGAACCAGGCGACACAGATCGTGATGCAGGTTGGGGCAGTGATAGCACTCCAGGTAGTTCTCCCAAAATAACTTCCAGTTGCATTCCAGAACATGGGTTTCACGATGTGCCAGTGCGAGCTTTTCCAAGGGCCAGTTTGCCAGCAACCGCGCATCGTCTCCGGGCCAGCGATCTGCAGCGCGTGCACGCGTAGCCGCGGCAGCGCAGCCTCTTGTCGCTTGCAGCGGTACACTGCTGATGCCTGGCATCAGTGGGCTGCATCGAGCCCGCCACGTGTCTCGTAGAAGCTCACGATATCGGCGAGGCCCCGGCCGCTCTGGAGAGTTGTTAAGAAGAACGGCCGAACAACCCGCCTCTTCCGCCCAACCCTGTCCATGACCTCGAGCGAGGCGCCGACCATAGGCGCGAGATCGATCTTGTTGATGACGAGAAGATCCGAGCGCGTGATCCCGGGGCCGCCTTTCCTGGGGATCTTGTCTCCAGCCGAGACGTCGATGACATAGATCGTCAGATCGGCGAGCTCCGGGCTGAAGGTCGCTGCCAGGTTGTCGCCACCGGACTCGATGATGACGAGCTCGAGCTCCGGGAATCGTGCAACGAGATCGCCGACCGCAGCCAGGTTGATGGAGGCATCCTCACGGATTGCCGTATGCGGACAGCCGCCGGTCTCCACACCCACGATCCGCTCTGGTGGCAGAGCACCCGACCGGCTCAGAAACTCGGCATCCTCTCGGGTGTAGATATCGTTGGTGACGGCCGCCAGCTCGTAGCGCTCACGCAGGGATTTGCAGAGAACATCGGTCAAGGCGGTTTTGCCCGAGCCGACTGGCCCGCCGATGCCGATGCGCAGAGGGCCGTGGGGGGAATGAACCTTCATGAACGAAAAAGCCTCGTATATTGGGTTTCGTGCCGCATCGCATACCAGTCGACCATTGGAGTGGCGCTCGCGAGATCGTCGAGCCCACTCTCCAAAGCCGTCTCGGTGACCGCCGCAACCGTTGGCTCGAGGCGCGCGAGAACGGCGAGTCCGTCACTCTGGCCGAGCGGTATCAGCCGCACCCCGGCCGAGACGAGGTTGGCGGCGAAGCCATGAAGATAGGCGGTGAGGCTCCAGCGCAGTTGGATGCCGTGCCCGGCGCAGGCGACACCGACGGCGACGGGGTAGGGAAGGGCGGTCAGGGCGCAGGCTTGGAGCCTGCGCAGGGCCGGGCAGGGCCAAGCCTTGACCGTCGCTGCCAGGAATGCACGGCCTTGCTGAGCCGTCTCCAATCTGAGCTCTGCTGCCGGTTGGAACGCCATGGCGCGCTCGGCGAGGCTTTGGAGACGGGACTCTTCAGCGCTCATCACCGCTCGCCACGCCTGGCACAGGAAGATCGCATCGGCCAAGCCGCTGCCGTGGCGGAGGATGCCCTCGAGCCAGGTGGTCAACTCCTCGGCCGAGAGGACCAGCTCCGCCTCGACCGCGGCCTCCAGCCCATGGCTGTAGGTGTAGGCGCCGATCGGATAGGCAGGCGAGAGCCAAGCCAGCAGACGGTAGAGCTGGTCGTCAGTCATTGAACGGTATGGCCATGCGCTGGATCAGTCGTGCTCGTGATGCTTTCCGTATGCACCTGTTTCAGGCTCGAAGGCGGCGTGCAGATGGCGAAGCTCGGCGCCGAGACCCTGCAACATCGCCTCGATGACGTGATCTGGCCGAATACGCAGGGCCTGGTCGTGGATCTCGGTCGGCAAATGGCGGTTGCCGAGATGCCAGGCGATCTTGGCGAGATCCTTCGCCTTGATCTCGACCACGGGCTCCGGCATCGCCTGGACCCTGACGATTGTCCCGTCCTCGAGCACCAGCCCGGCGCCATGGGTGAGGCGAGGGGGCTCGGGCAAATCGATCAGGATCGCCTCGCCGCTTCGCGTTTCGACCACGTGCCGCCGCCGCCGCCGCCCCTCGAGGTCGAGAGCAACGATGTCGGTTGCCGTATCGGCAAGAGCGGTGATCGATAACGCGCGACGCATCAAAAAAGGAAGTAGCGCTGGGCCATCGGCAGCACATCGGCTGGCGGACAGGTCAGCAGCTCGCCATCGGCTCGAACCTCGTATGTTTCGGGGTCGACCTCGATCCGGGGGGTGGCATCGTTGTGGATCATGGCGGCTTTGCTGATGCCGTCCCGCGTGTTCTCGACCGGCAGGAGCAGCTTTGCGAGCTTCAACGTGTCGCCGATGCCGGCTTCGTAAGCCGCCTGGCTCACGAAGGTGACAGCGCTCTCGGTCAGCGAGCGGCCGAACGCGCCGAACATCGGTCGATAATGCACGGGCTGTGGTGTTGGGATGGAGGCGTTGGGATCACCCATGGGCGCTGCAGCAATGGTGCCGCATTTGAGCACGAGATCCGGCCGGACGCCGAAGAAGGCCGGTGACCAGAGGCATAGATCCGCAAGCTTGCCTTCCTCGACCGAGCCGACATGTCGGCTGAGCCCATGCACGATTGCGGCATTGATCGTGTATTTCGCGATATAGCGCTTGATCCGGAAGTTGTCGTTGTCGCCCGTCTCATCGGCAAGCCGGCCACGCTGCACCTTCATCTTGTGCGCCGTCTGCCAGGTTCGCGTCAGCACCTCGCCGACCCGGCCCATCGCCTGGCTGTCCGAGGCGATGATCGAGAAGGCACCCATGTCGTGGAGGATGTCCTCGGCGGCGATCGTTTCCTTCCGGATCCGCGATTCGGCGAAGGCGACGTCCTCGGGGATATTGGGATCGAGGTGATGGCAGACCATGAGCATGTCGAGATGCTCGTCCACCGTGTTGACCGTATAAGGCCTGGTCGGATTGGTTGATGACGGGATGACGTTCGGCAGGCCGCAGACCTTGATGATGTCGGGCGCATGCCCGCCGCCGGCGCCTTCGGTATGAAAAGCGTGGATCGTCCGCCCTTTGAAGGCGTCGATCGTATTCTCCACGAAGCCCGACTCGTTGAGCGTATCGGTGTGGATCATCACCTGCACATCGTGATCGTCGGCAACGCCGAGGCAGCAGTCGATGGCTCCGGGCGTCGTTCCCCAGTCCTCGTGCAATTTGAGGCAGGAGGCCCCGGCCAGGATTTGCTCGACCAAGCCTTCGGGCCGCGACGCGTTGCCCTTGCCGGCAAAGGCGAGGTTCATCGGGAAGGCCTCGGCCGCCTGCAGCATCCGCCCGATATGCCAGGGCCCCGGCGTGCAGGTCGTGGCGTTGGTGCCCGTCGCCGGGCCCGTCCCGCCGCCGAGCATGGTGGTGACCCCGCTCATCAGGGCCTCCTCGATCTGCTGCGGGCAGATGAAGTGGATGTGCACATCCAGCCCGCCCGCGGTCAGGATCTTGCCCTCGCCGGCGATCGCCTCGGTGCCGGGGCCGATGACGATGTCGACGCCGGGCTGGGTGTCCGGATTGCCGGCCTTGCCGATTTTGGTGATCCTGCCGTCCTTGAGGCCGACATCGGCCTTGATGATGCCCCAGTGGTCGACGATCAGCGCATTGGTGATCACGGTGTCCACGGCACCCTGGGCGCGCGTGGCCTGGCTCTGGCCCATGCCGTCGCGGATCACCTTGCCGCCGCCGAATTTGACCTCCTCGCCATAGATCGTCCGATCCTCCTCGACCTCGAGAAAGAGATCGGTGTCGGCCAGGCGCACGCGGTCGCCCACCGTGGGGCCGTACATGTCGGCATAGGCAGCTCGGCTGATCTTGTAAGCCATCAGCCGAGCTCCCCCATGACCTTCTGATTGAAGCCCCAGACCTCGCGCTTGCCTCGATAAGGAACCAGCGTCACCTCGCGGCTCTGTCCAGGCTCGAAGCGCACGGCTGTGCCGGCCGGGATGTCGAGCCGCATGCCGCGGGCCTTGTCACGGTCGAAGGCCAGGGCCTCGTTGGTCTCGAAGAAATGGTAGTGGCTGCCGATCTGGATCGGTCGGTCGCCGGTATTGGCGACCTCGAGCGTCACCATGGATTGCCCGTCGTTCAAGACGATGTCGCCCGCCGCTGGAAAGAGCTCGCCTGGGATCATCGATGATGGCATCATGGTATAATCCTTTCAGCGGATCGGCTGATGCACCGTGACGAGCTTGGTGCCATCGGGAAAGGTGGCCTCGACCTGGACTTCGTGAACCATCTCCGCAATCCCTTCCATGACCTGATCACGGGTCAGGATTTCAGCGCCAGCGGTCATCAGATCCGCCACCGACCGGCCATCCCGGGCGCCTTCCATGACGGCGTCGGAGATGAGGGCTACCGCTTCGGGATAGTTCAACTTGACTCCCCGCTCGAGCCGTCTTCTGGCGATCATCGCCGCCATGGCGATAAGAAGCTTGTCCTTGTCACGGGGACCGAGATGCACGTGCGAGCCTCCGGAAAGCGATCAGCAGGACCAGACCCTGGGCAACAAGCGACGTGGCATGCCCATGGCATCTTGCAACGCAAAGAGAGCAGCGACGAGACGGGCACGCAAGCCCGCAGGCTCGACCGCAAGCCAGCGCACGACAACGATATTAGGATCAGGCGCACTGGCGGCAGCAGGCGCATCGCCCAAGGCATCGCGGATCGTACCCAGCTGGGTGGCCGCGTTCTCGCCCACATAGAGCAACGAAACGAAAGCAGCATTGCCTCGAGCCACTGCCGGATGCGCCAGGAGATCGGCAATTCTACCTCGAAAGCGCTGATGCTCGGCGAGCACCAGCCGGTCGGCATAGTGAACCTCGAAGCTCTCATCGAACCGTCCCGCGATCACCGTCTCGCCCATCGCCCGGCGTCCGAGGATGGAGGCTTCAACCGCCAGCAGTCGGCCGTGGCGGGCGACCCGGAAATGATTGCGGCGAACGAGGCGGGCACGATCGAAGAGAATTGTCTCTTGTGGCAGCCAGAGTGCCAGGGCATTCGCGTCGACATCGAGGCGGGTTTCGATCGTCGCGACGGATTTTCCAACGGCTCGATAGATCTTCTCCGCTGCTTGGCCGCTCACCGTAGCGGCCGTGTCGGGCTGCCAAGCGACCCGCCACTCGAGCCGATCGCCGCCGGTGAGGCCACCTGCGAGGTTGATGAGCACCGCTTCGGCATGCTGGGCATCGGTCGGTCGCGGCAACCGAACCTTGCCACAGCCCGCTTGATGCATGTGGGCGATCACCGTTTTTGCTGCCCGACGCTTGAAGGCGAGCTTCACCCGGCCGACGCTTCGCTCCATGGCTTCGACGTGGCCGATCGACGGTGAGAGAGTCATTCTCTGTCCTTGGCCAATCGGCATTGATGTGGTCGCATCGCTCATCTTCAGCAGGAAGCTTTCATTTAGTCAGGCTCTAAGCGCCCTCGCGATCTATTTGCTTCCAGCAAAAAATAGACCAGTGGCCAGGCGCAAGGCGGTCAAGATGTTTCCGCTTCGGCAGGCGTTACGCTCTGCACAACAGGTATGCACGAGCAACCCAGGCTCTGCTTAATAACAATATAAGAATGTAGATTCTGCCAGATCTCAGGCTGCAGAAGGCGGCTGCAAAGAGTGTTGACAAAAATCCTATTTTAAGCCCTAATTAGGCATAAGAGCCTATGCGCTGTCGCCATCCGAAGGACCCTGCCTGTGCTCAGCATCTTGCCAGACGCCGTCGTCACCACGACCGCCAGACCGGTCACGATCAACGTCCTCGCCAATGACACTGGCGACGCTTTGACGATTACCAGTTTCTCGAAACCGGCGAATGGCAGCCTCGTCTTCAACGCTGACAAGTCATTCACCTATACGCCGGCAGGAGGGTTCGTCGGCGACGACGGATTCTCCTACACGGTCAGAGATGGGCAGGGCACGCCGGCCAGCATCGAGGTGACGATCTCGGTTCTACCGGATGACGGCGCTACCGTTGCCACGGATGACATCGTGGAGGTGGTTGCAGCCGGGGATGTCATCATTCCCGTCCTTGCCAATGACATGGTGGCTGGGGACGGCTCGCTGCGAATCAGTGCGGTCAGCGTGCCCGGTTACGGCGCGGTGAACGTCTTGCCTGACCAGACGATTCGCTATGTGCCGCAGTCCGACTTCGTCGGCATCGACAGCTTCAACTACACGATATTCGACGAGGCCGGGAGGAGCGCCACCGCCACTGTCATCGTCAAGGTCGTGGCGATCAATAGCGAGCCGCTCGCCGTGTCGGATACATTTACCATCGAGGTCGGCACGACGACAATACTCGCGATCCTCAGCAACGACAGTGATTCCGATGGCGGGCCCTTGCAAGTTGTCGGCTTCACGATGCCGAGCCACGGTGAGCTCGTTTTCAATCCAGACAAGACATTCACCTATACGCCCGACGCCGGCTATCAGGGTCCTGACCAGTTCAGCTACACCATTCGCGATGGCCAAGGGGCGAGCGCTGCCGCGAGCGTCGCGCTCGACGTCGTCGAGATGGCCGAGAGCGCGATCGCTCTCGACGATCGATTTACGACCACAGCAGGCGCACCGGTCACGATCGATGTGCTCGCCAATGATACCTTGCCGGCCGAGCGGTCGACCATGATCGTTGCGGTCACCCTGCCCTTCAAAGGCCGGCTGACTTTCAACCCTGACAAGACGATCATCTACATCCCGAACGCCGGTTTCGTCGGCACCGACGACTTCACCTACACCATCGGCAGCGGCAAGGGTGACACGTCGAAAGCGACTGTGACGGTCGAGGTGATGGCCGCCAGCAGCGTCGATGTCTATGCTAACGGCTACGCTCATCGCCGACGCCTCGCCATCCCCGTCAGCTCGGCCAAGGGCAGCAGCCACGAGAACTTTCCGCTCTGGGTCGAGCTCACTGGCAGCTGGCTGAAGTCGACCGACAATGGCGGCAAGGTGGTCAGTCTCGAGGGGCACGACTTGCGCTTCGAGCTCGCGGACGGCACCAGCCTCGCACACGAGCTCGAGCACTACGATCCCGTCAACGGCAAGCTCGGCGCCTGGGTTCGTCTCCCAGAGCTCCACGCCGATCAGCCGACGGTCTTGCTGCTCTACTATGGCAAGGCCGGTCTCGCCGAGAGCGCAGCAGATCCGCAGGCCGTCTGGCAGGACTATCTCGCGGTCTGGCACCTGCCGGGCACCAGCGATCGTTCCGGCCAGGGGCGCGATCTCGTGGCGTTGGGTGATGTCCAGACCGCCGCGCTCGGCCTGGGCGCCAGCTCGGTTGCGCTGAATGGCGACGCTGTCCTCCAGCTCGACGATACGAGCTGGCTCGCTGGCCTCGACGCCTTGAGCGTGCAGCTCAGGAGCAAGGCCGACGCAGTCGGACACGATCGCGGACAACTGAATGTCGGCGCCTTCGGGCGGGACCGCGATGCCGATCTCTCTATCCGCTACCAGGCGACCGGCTTTGCCGACCCGCAGCCGACCAATGTCCTTCATTGCAAGCTCGCGACCAGCGGTCAGACAGCCGCCGTGTCGAGCGGGACCGGAACGCAGACCACGGACTGGCAGAGCATCACCTTTGCCTGGCAGGCCGGCGATCAGCGACCCGCGCTGCATCTCGACGGCCTCGAGACCGCGGCCACCTTCGAGACCGGGGGCGACGAGCTCACGCAGACCGACATCTCCGGGCCGCTAGTCGTGGGCGCTGGCCCGAGGGACACGATCGACGGCGGCTGGGTCGGCTTGATCGACGAGGTGCGCTTTCGGGCCACGAAGCTCGATCCAGCCTGGATCAACGCCGAGCATATCAACCACAGCAATCCGGCACGATTCTTCGGCATCGGTGGTGAGGAGAGCCTCGAGGACGACTTCGAGAGTCTCGTTGCCGTGCCCATCGACACGACCACCTCGCTTGGAGAGTGGCTCGATCTTGACGTTGTGGCCGCAGCGCTGCTGCCGGCAGGCGTGACTGGTGCCACGATCCAGTCGATCACGCAGCCGGCGAACGGCAGTGCCTCGGTGACCGGTGGCAAGGTTCGCTACTCGCCGGCCGCGGGCTTTTCCGGCCACGACAGCTTCACCTACCAGCTCACCGCCAACGGCAAGACCAGCACCGGGCTGATCACCATAGCTGTCGGCGTCGAAGTGGTGAGGAACGAGGACACCTTGCCTGCCGCCACGAGGATCCTCGAGGTGGCGACCACCAGTCAGCTGAATAATGCCCTGGCCAATGCTCAGCCCGGTGATCATATCGTCCTCGCCGATGGCAGCTACGCTGCTCCCAATCGCATCACGCGCAGCGGCACGGCGCAGGAGCCGATCGTTATCCGCGCCGCCAATCTGCTCGGGGCTCGTATCACGTCGGGAACGATCGAGATCGACGCGTCGTGGATTACCTGGCATGGGATCGACAGCGTGGCCAATGGCGCCATCCGGCTCGGTGCCAACGCCGCCGCCGATGACGTCAAGATCTGGCGGTGCCGGTGGCGGGACAAGACTAGCGGCTCGAGCCAAGCTGTCCGGACATACAATGCCAAGCGCACCGATTTCGCCTACTGCGAATGGACAAACTGGAAAGGTACCGGGCTGCTGCTCGGCATCACTTCTGGGACACGGGAGACGAAGGTGCGGTACTGCCTGTTTCGCGACACGCCTGCCGGGTGGAGCGAGGTGGGCGCCGAGGCGATCCGCACCGGCTTTGGCAGCCGCGGGATCGACTCGAATATTTTGATCTACCGATGCAAGGTGCGCAACTGGAACGGCGACAGCAATAAAGAGACCATTAAGCTGTCGCACAGCTCCAACGTCGTGCGCCAGTGCGTGCAGGACGATTGTGATGGATTTTTGTCCATTCGTGGCGGTCAGAACAACACGCTCGACTCCTGCTGGTCGAAAAGCTGCCGGGGCATCGGCGTCCATGACGGCTACCTGCCGAACCGCGTCAACAAGATCATCGGTTGTCGAAGCGAGAACGACACCCACGAGGGCATCCTCGTCCGCGGCGGAACGGTCGAGCCGGGCGTCGAGACGAACGGCACACACAATCTCGCCGAGGGCTGTGTCGTGTCGGGCTGTAATGGCCCCATCAAGGTGGCGCACAACTATAGCGGCCACACCAAGAAAGCCCGCTTTACGCGCATCCGCGAGCATACCGGCCCGATCAACCTGACGGGGTGGCAGGAGAATACGGACGACGGCCGGAACCAGCAGGAGACGCTCTACGAATGGTCGTCCTTGATATGGTTGGACGACAGCAAGGTCGGACCGTTCGCGGATCTGCCTTGAACGATCCTGGATAAACTCACCAGGAGCTGGCGGGCGCTGCTCAAGGCGTTGAGATCGTCCCGATCCAGGTGCTGGAAGCCGATCCCTGCGACCAACGAGCTGGCGCCCGCCATGCTCAGGAGGCCTACTGGCGCGCATCCGGCGGTGCCGCGGCATTCTCGTTTTTCCGCTTGCATAGTCCTACTTCGGCTGGGGCTCGGTGGGCCGGGCGGTGTTGACACGGTGCGCCAGTCGCCAGGAAATCATCAATGTAATCAGGAATGATGCCCCTGATGTCAGGCTGAATATCAAGATCGTCGTTTGGGCATCCAATGACAAAAAATGGCCAATTCCGAAGCTAGTTATCAGCGCGATGAAATTAATTGCTGTCGAAATAAAATGCAAATGCTGCTTATTAAAATAATAAAGAATAATTGATACTGGCTGCTCGAGAAATTTAGACAAGTATAGCGGGATAAGAAGGCGGGTAATTTCGCCAGCCTGGAGCCACGGCTGACCAAACACAAATGAAAACAGCTGCGGAGCGTAAAAGACGAGCGGCAGTGCGCCGAGGCAGCCGATGGAGAAGAAAAGAAAAGTGATGCGCAGAAAATAACGGTGCAGCTGGGCAGGCTCGATATCGCGAATCTCACCGATGAAGACCTTGGCGCCGGCTTCGCTCAGCATGCGGACCGGTAGGCCCATGATGCGTTGGCTCAAGGCATAGAACCCGGCGAGCATGGGTCCGTAGAGTGCCGCGAGCAGAATCGCCGGCGCATGCTGGCAAATGCTCTGGAACGCGGCGGACGGGAAGCCGAAAGCCGGATATCGCCAGTTCTCACGTGCTCGGCGCCAGATCGTGTCCCGGTGGCTGCGTGGTCAGCAGCCGGCGATCGGCGGCCGGCAGGCGATGAAGAAAATGGCCAAAGCGCACGACGTAGCCGAGAGTGTAGCCCATGATCAGCCCGACCCCACCCGTGCCGAGGAAGCCGAGCCCGACCTGCGACCCGGCCTGGCTGCCAAGCTGCAGGGTGCGATTGACGGCGTTGATCTTGTAGGTGCGGCGGCGCACCGACCAGTAGGTCAAAGCCGAGCCCAGACCCCAGACGAGAACGGCCGGTGGCAACAGCCAGAGCCAGGGGCCGAGCGCCGGCGTGTTGACCATGTCGGCGAACCAGGCACCGAACGCCCAGATCAATGACGCCAGGACGAGTGTTGTCAGCAGCACGGCGAGGGCGGCCACGACGGTGAGGGCAGCGGCGTCGGCATCCGCCTCCATCACCGGGATGGCAAACTCGTAGCGCAGCCCGGCGAGCCCGCCAACGATTCCGGCGAGGCCGGCGAACACGGCGAACAGGCCGAACTCCGCGGGCGTGAAAAGTCGGGTGAGCAAAGGCGAGCTGAGGATCACCAGGGCCTGGCCCAGCACGGTGCCGGATGCGAGAATAGAGAGCTTGCGTAGAAAGGAAGTTTCGGGCAGCAATCCGATCAGGCGGCGTGGCATGTGTGGGATATTCCTCGATGGTCGGCTCAAGGCCGTGGCGCCTTGATAGCAGCATCGTTGTGTCTGTCGACGTGCGGCGGCGGGAGTGATTGGCCGGCCACTTGGGCTATGGTCCTCGGTCGACCGACGGTCTCGCCAACCAGGAACGCTCATCTCAACCATAACGACACGGACGATGAAAATCTTACACCGGGCTGGGCTGTCAGCGGTTTTGCTCGGCCTCGCCAGCCTGCTGCTTTACTCCATCAATATCGAGCGGGCACCGCATCACGACGAACTCTACCACATCCTCGCCGCCGAGGGGCTGCTCGCCACCGGCGAGCCCTCGATCGGCGAGGCGGGGCTTTATTCGCGCGGCTATCCCGTAACTTGGCTGGTGGCACAGAGCTTCGCCCTCTTCGAGCCGGGTCTCGCCGCCGCCCGGCTGCCGGCGGTGCTCTTCATGGCCGGCCTCGTCGTTCTCCTCTTCCTCTTTCTGCATCGAGAAGCCGGGGCCCTAGCCGCTTGGCTCGGTGCCGGTCTCTTCGCGATCTCGCCGTTCGCCATCGAGCTCGCCCAGTTCGTGCGCTTCTATAGCCTGCAGAACCTCTTGTTCTTCGCTGCTGCCTGGATCGTCTACACGATTGTCGGCAGCACTTGGTCCACAGCTCGCCATCTGCCGCTGGCAGGCTTCGCGCTCTTGCTTTTGGGTGTCGCCTACAATTTGCAGCCGACGACTCTCCTGGGTGTCGTTGGCTTGGCGCTCTGGACCACCGGAGCCGTACTTCTGCCGTGGCTGGTCGATCCGGCAGTGCCGGGGCGGCGTAAGCGATCCGCCTTTTTGGCGTTGGTCGCCGCCGGCCTCGCCCTGACCGCCATGCTCTGGGCTACCGGCATCCTCGCCGATATCTGGTATACCTATCGCTCGACGGCTCTCTTCAATCGTCAGCATGCAGATCAGTTCTGGTATTATCACGGCTGGTACAGCCTGCTCTATCCGACGCTCTGGACGACCTCGGGCCTGCTCGCGATCGCTGCCTTGATCGCGCGTCCCCGGCTGGCGAGCTTTCTTTTGGTCGTTTTCGTCACGGGCTTGCTCTTGAACTCGTTCGCGGCCAGCAAGAACATGCGCTATATTTCTTATGCGCAACCTTTTCTCTTCGGTTTTTGGGGGCTGTCACTGAGCGTGCTGCTTCTCGGTGCCGGGCCTCTCTATGACCGTAGCCGCGCTTGGCTCGGCCAGAGCTTGACCTTGCTACCTGTCACCATTGCGCGCTCGCTCGCGACCCTGCTCGTCATCGGTGCTCTCGCTTTTCTGGTGATCGCCAACCCGGCCTCGCTGCGCACCGTGGCCCTGCTCGCCGGGCTGACCGTGCCACCCGCGCTCCCGCCCAACGATTGGCCTGCCGCACGGCCCAATCTCTCGATCCCTGGATCGAGCGAGTTCGAGGCCGTCGTGACGACCTCGATGAGCTACGCATGCTGTATTACTATGGCCGCGCCGACTATCTGCTCAGCGCCACCAAATTCGATGAGCTGCCGGAGACCCGCCGGCAGCCGTTCGGCCGTGATGTTCGCACCGATGTGCCGGTGATCGCCGATGCCCGAAGCCTCGAGCTCATCATGCAGTGTCATGATAGCGGCCTGTTCGTCACCCAGACGCAGCACCTGGGCGATGGCGCGCGGGCGCGCCCGGAGGTCGCCGAGGTGGCCGGGCTTCTCGATAGTCATGCTCGAGAGCTCGAGCTGCCGAGGCACACCCGGCTCGCCGCCTTCGTCTGGGAGGAAAGGGCGCTGCCGAGCGATCCCGCAGCCTGTGAGGCGCTACACGGATCGCGTGATTGAGTAGCTCCCGCGGTCAAGCCGGGGTCGGTTCTGGGAGAATGCCATGACGTCGCTCGACTGGTCCGCAGGTCGGTTCTCGCCACCGGCCTGATCTCCAGCCTGCTGCCGGCTGCCGCCCGCGCCGAGCAGAGAGCACGGTCGGCAATGCGCAGGAGCTGGCGCTGGCGCTGGCCGCCGCCGGGCCCGGCGACGAGATCGTGCTGGCGGATGGCGACTATCCCGGTAGCTTCGCCCTGACCAGGAGCGGCACTGCGGAGAGGCCGATTATGATTCGCGCTGCCAACCTGCTCGGTGCTCGATTCAAGGCCGGCCAGCTGCAAATCGATGCGTCGTGGATCGTGCTGCACGGCACCGACCATGTTGGCGGCGGTGCTATTCGGATCGGTGAGAATGCCACGGCAGCGCATGTCGAGATTCGGCGCTGCCGCTTTCGGGATCGGACCGCCGGCGCCGCTGCCGCGATCCGGACCTTCGCCGCCGAGCGGACCCGGATCGCCTATTGCGAGATGGTGAACTGGCAGGGCACGGGCATCCTCCTCGGCGCCGGCCGGGGCACCCGCGATCCGGAGGTGACCCACTGCCTGTTTCGCGACACGCCGGCCGGCTACGAGGAGGTCGGCTCGGAGGCAATCCGCACCCTGGGCGCCCGCGGCATCGATCTCGGCCTGCTCGTCGAGAGGTGCAAGTTCAAGGCATGGAACGGCGATGCCAACAAGGAGACGCTCAAGCTCTCCAGCAGTTCCTGCATCATCCGCCAATGCGTGCAGGACAACTGTGTCGGGTACCTCGCCAATCGTGGTGGCCAGAACAATACGTTCGACGCCTGCTGGTCACGGGACAGCTGGGGCATCATCGTCCATGACGGTTATCTGCCGGAGCGGGTCAACAAGGTCTTGGGCTGCAAGGTCGAGAACGCACGTGACGGCATCCTGGTCGCTGGCGGCACGGTCGAGCCGGGGGTCCAGGAGCGCGGCACCCACAACCTCGCCGAAGGCTGCGTCGTCGCTGGTTGCGACGGCCACCTGATCGTCGGCTTCAACTACTCGACGCACGACAAGAAGGCCCGTCTCACGCGGATCCGAGAGCACACAGGCACCATCGAGATCCGCGGCCAGGAAGCCACGGACGATGGCCGGGATCAGCCGGAGACCCGCTACAGCTGGTCACCGCTGATCTGGCTCAGTGACGACGCTGTCGGCCCATTGGCCGATCTGCCCTCGGATCGAACATAACCTCGCAGCAGATCGGCAGCAGGCTGCCAAGTCGAGGACCGCGCTCTGGCCTCGACGTCCGGAAAAGGGTCTCTGTCTCAGGCGCTGTTCGGCCCTACCTGGTTGGGCCTGAGCTTCACGGCCGCTTTGCCGGCACGGCCCTGATTGCCTGACGCGACCTTGGTGTTCTGCTGTCTCTCCATGGAAATCCGCCCCTTGTGGCCACTGACGACCGTGTCGCGCGCCGGAAGAACTCTTTTCCAATTCGAATAGGTGCTGCCGATTTTCAGCCGGCTATCCACGCTGTTCTCGATTATCCGACAGCGGTTCGAGAACGGCACGCCCCCACCTTGCTTCGGCACCTGCTGCGACGAGATATCGCCAGCCATCACCCGGATGCCGTTGCGAACATTCACCAACATGTTGCCTTCGACCAGGCAATTCTCATCCGATACGACGAAGGCGTCACAATTCTGCAGCCAATTGCCAATATATTTGTTGTTTCGCCCATGTCTGTTCTCTATGCCTTGTGCATTTATAATAGTATTAGAGCGAATTGTGTTGCCTGAAGACTTGCAATAAATCGACTTGTACTTCTTATTGACATTCTCGATCAAGTTATACTCGACAATGCCGTTGACGTTGACGGGCTGATCGCTAGCTTGTTGGCCCAGGTTGATCGCCGTATTGCGATTGCGATTAGCCCCGCTGTAAAAATGGTTACGATAGATGCGCGGATTGGTTCCCCGACGGCCATCATAGGTAGGGTCGCAATCGACGCCGGAAGAAATCCAGCGGGTGATCTCGTTATGATCAACCTCAGCGTTTGCAGCGCCCTCTAGGCCGATAGCCGTGCCGCTGCCATTGAAATAGCACCGGGTCACCCGACAATTGGTCCCGAATAGCGTGACGCCAGTACCCTTGAAGCTCAGGCCCGAGACGATGACATAATTGCCGCGGACGCTGAGTGGCTTCTGCAGCACGGCCTTCAGCCTGCTTCTGGCCGTGATCAGGATCGGCTTGCCCTTGGTTCCGCTATTGGTGATTTGAAAGCTGCCACCATAGTTGCCGTTAGCGAGCTCGATGGTGTTGCCTGCGCTGGCGTTCTTCAGGGCCTGGGCGAGCTGCGAGCCATTGCTCACCCGGGTCACCCTGCCGCTGACCTGGGGAGTGCCGGAACTCGACTGTTTGCTGGTATTCGAGGATGGGGTGGATTGCTGCTGCGAGGTGTTGCTCGACGTGTTGCTCGAGGTGCCGGAACGCGCATCTTCTTTTTGGGCGCGGCAACCCTTTTTGCCGGTCACGGGGCTCTTGTAGGTGTGGCAGGCGCTGGCGTCGCCGGGCAACAGCAGGGCGCTCAAGCCGGCGGTCAGGGCGGTGGCCGCGGTGCCGAGGAGGGTGCGCCGTCTGTTCAGAACTGAAGGCATGTTGATCTCTTCTTTGCTCGTGTTGGTCGTGGATCGCAGGCTTTGTTTGCTGGTGGGGATAGGCCTGGGCTTACAGCAAACATTTAACGACTTTATTTCTGGTATGATATTGCTTTCAGAACGCTCCATAAAGATCAATGACATATTAGAAATAGACGGCGATATAGTCAAAATTCAGGAAATTGGTTTGCGAACTTCCAAAGGAATGAACCGGGATGGTATTTTTATTATTATTCCAAATTCATTAATTACAACTAACAAAGTAATCAACTGGAGTCATCAGTCAAAGAATACCCGTTTCAGAATTGATGTTTCCGTGGCTTATGGAAGTGACGTTGATAAAGTCCTGAGAGTATTAGAAGAAAGTGTTAAAACGCATCCTGATTTAAAGGATAGAGAAGCAGTGGAAGCACGATTTTTGGACTTTGGCGATTCGTCATTAAAATTCCAGGTCTTATTTTACAGTGAAAGTGTTTTTAGAATTGAAAAATTCAGAAGTGATATCAGGAAGATCATCAACAGGAAATTCATCGAAAATGACATCACTATACCATTCCCTCAAATGGATTTACATTTAAAGACTGATAATACAAAAAAGAAAGAGAGAAGTTAATATTAACTCTACCTAGCATGAGGTATAATTAATACCTGCAATCTTTTATGATGATTCGCTCAATATTTGTATTCCTTTTTGTTTCCTTTCTTACGGGTTCACTTCTCTCCCAGGAGCAGGATACCATCCATGAAAAAGAAGAATTTTCTTCAAAGAATGGACTCCATTACTAACTGGAAAGTATCCAAGGGCCGCTCAACTTTTATGCCTTTCATTGCACCCTCCTATACCCCTGAAACATCTGTCATGTTAACATTAGGCGGATTATTTACTTTTATGACCAAGCCTGGAAATAAAGTCTTATCAAGGTCATCCATACCCTTCTCCATAGGATACAGTGTCAATGGATCTTTGAATATGAGCATCAAGGCCAATATTTATATGATGAGCGACAAATTGCGCCTCACTGCAGAATACTGGAATAAGCATATGCCCGATAATTACTGGGGTGTTGGATATCAGAATGGGAGGGATGTACCCCAATCCGATTCAACAACTGCATATGAGCGGAATTGGCAACAGTTTAAGTTTAAGATTGCTTATGAGGTGCTAAGTAACTTTTTTATTGGCGTCAATCATGACCGTAATAAGACAAAGTCGAGCGATGTAAACCCGGTGATGGCAGCTGACTCAAATTACCTGTTATACGGTGACGATATACATAATTCAGGTTTTGGCCTTGTGGTTCGATATGATACCCGCGACTTCCCGGAAAATGCATACAAGGGCATTTTAATTGAGCTTGCAGGCACAACATATGGTGTACTTAAAGGCAGCACCAGTAAGTTTCAGGCCTATGAACTGGATTACAGGCAGTATCAACCGATTGTAAGGAAAGGTAGTACACTGGCCTGGCAGATGAAAACAAGATTAACTCATGGTGATGTTCCCTGGACAGAAATGTCAATGGTTGGATCGCCTTTTGATCTAAGGGGATATAGCTGGGGGAGATACAGGGATTATTCCTCCATATTTTTCCTGGCGGAATACAGGTATATGTTCGGACGTAAGAAGCCCAATGGCAGAGGTGAAATGTTCGGACCCTTTGGCTTTGTGGTATGGACCGGCACAGGATCAGTGACCCCTGATTGGGGCGATTTCACCTATTGGCTGCCCAATGCAGGGGTAGGAATACGTTTCGAAATTCAGAAAAGAATGAACCTGCGCATCGACTATGGAATTGGCGCAGGTTCAAGTGCTTTCTATTTCAGTTTTAATGAGGCCTTTTAATTATTTTGTTATTATACCTTCTCCAATCAGTTGATTTTTAACGGTATTGATAATATCATCCAGGGTTTGATCCAGCTGGGTGGGATTAAGTGAGGTCGTTGTCCCTGACCACATCATTTTGCCTGTCAAAAGGGAATAGATGCTTGTTTCAACATAAAAAGTTTGGTCCTCTGACAAGTAACCCGGTGATGAATACCCATAGCCATAATAGCCACGATAGCCATAATAGCTCCCCATAATAACCTGGAATAAGTAGGAGGTGTATAATTCAAGGTTTTATTCACATCTGTCAACATCATCACGACCATACCGTCAATACCATTCTTTTGCAGTTTTGCATCGATAGCAATTTCATTGGTATCGGCAGCTGTGATGATTGCATAAGATGGGACTGCGGGCGTTTCCATGCTGGCCACAATTTTATCTTCAGCAATCCTGTTGCCTGTTGTCGTTGCAATCATGGGACCATGACTTTCTTAGAAAGGCTCAGGGTTTCAGGAGTTAATGATGGGTCTTTCCATATTCTTACCATTTGTGTGCTCGGTGTACAAGCAAGCGTAAGTAAGAGTAGACTTAAGAGTGCAATTTACTTTATAGTTTCATAAGTCCTCTTTGTTAATGATAATAGTAAATTATTTGGTATCCGCTTGATTGGGTGAATTTATCCATTCTATAAACAACTTATATCCGAGCGACATCACGACAGCCCCAGTAAAAAGCCCGATAAATCCGGAGAAAATGAATCCACCAACGACGCCAAGAAATATCACCAGCATGGGGAACTGCACCTTTACCCAGCAATATAGGTTTGAGAATGTTATCAGAAATACCGGCACAGGAACAGGTATACTGTCCACAATATTGCCGGCAGCAGTTCATCCTCGGAAAACAAGTAAACAGCAACAGGTATCACCACTAAGGTTAGCGGTAGTTGCAGAACGGCAAACATAAACACCAGCAGGGTCCATAATCCAGCATAGGGAACACCCGCCAGCAGGAAACCGATCCCGATCAGCGTCGCCTGGATCAGGGCAACGCCCAGGACACCTCTCACCACATTCCCAACGGTTTTCTTTGTAATATCGGCAAATTCATCACCCTTATCGCCAGCCAGCTTCCTGAAAAACTTGCGGATGGATTCGCCGGTACCACCCGTCAGCAATAATACCCCGGCAATGATAAGTGATACCATTATTTGAAATACACCGCCGGCTGCAAAGATACCTTTTGCCACTGTACTGACAATGCCTGCAAGTTGATCTTTATATGTCATGATGGCTTCCTTGAGGTTATCCGAGGCGAGAATACCATATGTCATATAGAAGGTGGCCTCCAATAACCGGCCAGGACCTTACACTTTCAGAAGGTGGGAGTGTATTGTCAGTGTACCATCCCGGAAGCTGGATGTGAGTTCTCTCACCTCCTCCACGATGGAATCTAAAAATACCAGGAGGGGATTATGATGATGCCAAGACTTACCAGTACAATAATAAATGAGGCCAGTTTAGGTTTTCCGCCCATGCGTTTAACCAGGCCGTGGTGCAGTGGTTCAAATGCCAGAGCAAATATCAACCCCCATAGCATAATGCTCACAAATGGGTATAATATCATCAGGCACCAGGTAAAAACAATGATAATGAGAAAGAGGGAAGAACAGACGGATCGTTGTGTCGTAAATTGATTTGCTTGCCATATTATTAGTCATGTTTTTTAAGATAGAGAATATACATCAAAGATAAAGGTCGAATTCCCTTCTAAGGTTTAAAGTTTTATCAGCCTCAAGCGTTTGCTGTGCTAATTCCGGATTAATGCTTGCTACTGCATCATATTGGGTTAGAAATACCTTTCCCGTCAACTTTTCGAGGAAATCAGACCGTTTCAGGCGATCCATGATCGGGCCTTTCACTTCTGACAAATGGAAAGTAATTCCACCATCCTTGAGGCGCAGGTTAATAGCTTCCAGACTCTCCAGTGCTGAACTGTCGATCCCGTTTACTGCAGGACATTCAAGGATGAGGTGACTGATCTCCGGATTGGCAGCTACTGACTCATTGACAAAGTCTTCAAGGAAGCGTGCATTGGGAAAATAGAGGCTTTCATCTACCCTAAGCGACAGTATTTCGGGATCGGTCACCACTTTGTGGCGCTTCACATTGCGAAAATGCGTAGTACCTGGGATCTGTCCCACGACTGCGATATGTGGCCGCGATGTTTTGTAGAGATGGAGAAAGATTGATAGTGCTACACCGGCAATAATGCCTGGTTCAATGCCTGCTGTCCATGTAACAATGATCGTGGCCGCCATGGCTGCAAAATCCATTTTCGAGTATGTCCAGATGTGTTTCATTGCTGCAAAGCTCACCAGTGAAAGCACCGCAACGATGATGGTGGCGGCAAGGGTAGCATTGGGAGAGAAGAAGAGCACCGGGTGTAAGAAACATCGTAGCCAGTGCAATGCCAACAGCAGTAAAAGCACCGGCTGCAGGTGTTTCAGCACCTGCGTCAAAGTTAACCACTGAACGTGAAAAGCCTCCTGTTACCGGAAATCCACCTGAAATAGCTGAGCCAATGTTTGATGCTCCGATGGCGATCAATTCCTGATCGGGATCAACACGCTGACGTTTTTTGCAGCCAGTGTAAGGGCGACTGAAATTGATTCAACATAACCTACAATGGAGATCAGCAGTGCCGGGACAAGGATCTTTAGCCAGAGTGCCAAATCCAGTGGAGGCAAGGCTAATTTTTGGTAAACCTTCAGGGACTGTTCCAACAATGGCAACTCCTTTATCAGCCAATCCTAAGCCTGCAACGATGAGGATTGTTGCAATAATAGCTATTACTGGGCCAATCTTAACAAAAATATCTGCAAGCTTTTTACCCATGCCAATGCGCGTCAAAAGCGGTTTAAGTCCACTGCGGACCCAGAACAGGAAGACCAGTGATCCTAAGCCTACAGCAGCGGTAGGTATATTGGTTTGGATGATATTGTTGTATAGTGAAATTGAGTTGTCAAGCAGTGTTTCGCCTTCCAGATGGATGCCCAATACAGGGCCAAGCTGGCCAACGGCGATCATGATACCTGAAGCTGTGATGAAGCCCGAAATGACCGGGTGGCTGAGAAAATTGGCCAGAAATCCTAGCTTCAGAAAACCCATAGCCATAAGGCACAAACCTGAAACCATGGCCAGCGCTATGGCTGCCCCAATGTACTCAGGTGTACCCTGTGATGCCAGTTGTCCGGCTGCAGCTGCGGTCATCAGACTGGCTACAGCCACAGGCCCAACGGCGAGAGCCCTGGAGGTGCCGAAAATAGCATAGGCCAACAACGGCAGCATAGAAGCATAAAGCCCTATCTCCGGAGGTAATCCTGCAAGCATGGCATAAGCCAATGATTGCGGGATCAGCATCATGGTAACGATCAGAGCAACGGTAATGTCGTTACCTGCAGTCTTGCGGTTGTATTTGGCTCCCCAGTCGAGGATCGGGAGATAGGATTTGAGCAATTTTGAGGCTTTTCCCATTGAATTCTGTTTTTAATTGTCCAATCTTATGCTTTTGCAAACCTGCTAAATAGTTTAATTGCAAGTGGCGGAAATATAAGCATCACCGGCAAGCAAAGCACCACCATAACAATGGCTTCCGGAGCTATGGCAGTTGCTGCAAAGAGAGGTGCAACGGCAGCCCCGAGATTTCGGGTTGAATTTCCAATGCTGAGCACTATCCTTTCTTCATATTTTAGCCCAAATCCCAGGAAATAACTTAAAGCCATAATGGTAAAAAAGAAAATCAATTGGGAAGCAATGGCCAGACTTCCCATTGCACTTATGATCCCTTTGTAATAAATAATGATCAACAGTACAAAAACCAGCAAAGTAAATACCATGGTTATTTTCTTAACAATAGGTTGCATTTTGCTTGCAACTTGCAGCGATAATCTACGAATGGCCATACCAATTAATAGTGGTATAAGGATCATTATGATCAAAGGCTTGGCAATGGCCCAGGCCGAAACACTTAATCCCTCTACCATATATGGCACAGCAAAAGGCATAAAAAGAATAGTTCCTATTGCTACCAGGATCATATATGCCGCCGTATAACCAAGATCGCCTTTTGCTTTGGTTACAAACAAGGGCACAAATGGGGCACAGGGTGCCATTCCGATCAATATCAGGCCAGTTGCATAGGGTGTATCTAGAGGAATAATGAGGGTGATCAAGTAGGCTACTGCGGGACCTAATACAAAGCCCCAGAGAAGTGTATAAATCACGAATTTTACATTTTGCAAACCTCTTATTGCATCGCCAAGGTCAAGCCTAAGCCCCATTTCCATTAAGTTCCCCGCCATAAAGAAGACCAGCGAAATCTTCATTTTTAGAATGCAAACCTCAATAAAATTCATGTTTAACAGCTTTTAAGTTGTTTTAAATACTATTCTTCTCCCTTTTGCTCATCAAACAAATAATTGTGTGCATATGAGATCATACCACCCGATATGTTTTTGGCTTTGAACCCATTTTGCAACAGGATCCGGGTTGCATAGTAAGCACGTTGTGCTGAACGGCAAAGAATATAAATCTCTTTGTCTTTAGGAAGCTCGTTGAGGCGCCCGCGAAGTTGTCCCAGTGGAATATTTGTGGCACCGGGAATATTTTCAACTGCAAGTTCAAAGGGTTCACGCACATCCAGGATAAAGCCGTTTTTAGCTTCTTCCCAGTGGCTGATAGGCATATCACCCCGAAGTACATCGGCTGCTACCATGCCTGCAAAGTTCACCGGGTCTTTGGCACTTCCAAATTGAGGGGCATAGCAAAGTTCGGCTTCTTCAAGGTCATAAATGGTTGCACCCATTTGCAGCATACCTGCAATCACACTGATCCGTTTGTCAACACCATCAAGGCCAAGGGCCTGTGCACCCAGCAATTTTCCATCTGATTTCCTGAAAATAATTTTCATGGCAATGGGTTTGGCACCCGGGTAATAGCCTGCATGTGAATTGGGGTAGATGTATATCTTTTCGTAATCAGTATCGCCCAAACGCTTTAATGTTTTTTCGCTAAGGCCTGTCCAGGCTGTAGTAGAATCAAACAAGCCAATTACAGCTGTGCCCTGTGTTCCCCGGAAATGTGAATCACGCCCTGCAATCACATCGGCTGCGATGCGGCCCTGGCGGTTTGCTGGTCCGGCAAGTGCAACAAGGCTCCATTCTCCGGTCATAAAATCCTTTACTTCAACAGCGTCACCTACAGCAAAAATATCCGGATCGCTTGTATGCATTTGATCATCCACTCGAATTCCTCCCCTCTCTCCAATCTCCAGACCGGCCATTTTAGCAAGTGTGGTATCCGGACGAACACCTATAGCCAGGAACACCACATCAGCATGATATATTTTTCCTGATTCACCAACTACATCAAGGCCACCTTTGGCAGCTTCTTTAAATGCTGCAGCGCCATCACCAAGAACAATATCAACTCCATGTTTTTTCATATAACCTTCCACAACACGGGCATTTTCCTTGTCAAGTGGACCCAATACCTGGTCGCCACGTTGAAGCAGGGTTACACTAAATCCACGATGAATAAGGTTTTCTGCTGTCTCCAGACCAATTAATCCTCCACCAACAACTACTGCATGTGTTTTAGGACGGAGCGTTTGAAATCCTGAATACCTGTGCATTCCTGCCAGGAATGGATTTCCTTTTTCGATAAACTCGTTGATTTTGTGGACGTCCGGTACGGTCCTTACATGAAAAATACCGGGAAGGTCAATACCCGGAAGTGGCGGATGAACAGATTCTGCACCGGGAGAAAGTACCAAGTTTGTCATAAGTTTGTGTGTACTGTTACTTCTCCGGTTTCTGTATTCCTGAGCTTTTACGGTTTTTCTTTTGGTGAGATTTCAATGGCTTCACAATTGATGAGCACATCAATGTTAAACATCGCTTTGAACATCTTTTCATTGGATCAACACCAAACTTGATTCGTTTGGAATCACTCCACCTACATGGTAATTGCTCAAATGCCTGGTTTATACCATTAGTCACGCGTTTTGAGTCGTAAGCCCCAGATAAAAGACCATTGCAGGCCCCAATCCAAACACCCTGAGGATCTATATAATCTTCCCCTGAAGAAACAAGTGTCATTACAAGAGTACCGGTAGTATAAGAACTTGCACCTTGATAATAATAACCCCAGCCGCAGTAATATGGATAGTACCAGCACCAGTAATTATACCAGTAATAAACAGTGGTGTTGGTCCATGCAGCAGGTAATAGGCTCAGGTCTGCACTTTCAGGATCAGCAATTTTTGTCCAGCCCATTGCTGTCATGTTGCTTTCGATTGTCTGCAACATCTGTGTGTTGTACGGCTCTTGTACGTATTCAGGTTCTACCCCTTCTGCGAGGTCACCGGTAACCTTCACTATCTTATCAGGAATAGAGTAAGTGCCTTTGCTTGTAAAGTCAAAGTCTTTCTCATAATTCGTGTAAACGAGATCGAGATCCGAATAATAATGATTGTAAGTACATTTAATCTTTCTTGTGGATTTTTCCTGTTGTAGAAGCATGTATTGCAAACGAAGTGATTCAGCTTTCTTTTCCAGTCGTTCATGCATGGCTTTATCCGAATGGTTCAAATCCTTTAATTGTATTGCGTGTTTGTTGAATTTCTTCCTGCTTGAGGTTAGAAGAACTAAGCGAAGCCAGAATTTCGAATCCAACATATTGATCTTCTATAATATCCGACAATTGATTGATATCCCGTTCGCAGGACATCAAATCTTTTGATGAAAGTTCTTCAGGATCATTTGTCAGCAATTGCTCAATGCCCTGTAGACGGTTACGGGCAGTGCTCATATTTACATTACTTTGAGCCAGAATTTTTACTAGCCAAAACGTAAAATAAAAAATTACTTATTGAAGGATATTTCTTTTCCGAATAAGTAGAAAGATTCCTATCGTTAAATAAATCAGTCTTTTGTGGTATAATTGTGATGATTAACTTTTTTTCAATATCACAGATATGTAATCAGTTTTATAAATATCTTCTTATTTGAAATAGGAAGGTTTAAAAGAATCGTACTTTCAAAGTATTGGAGAATGGAAAATCTTCAGGATGTTCAATACAATCGAGGACATTCATATATAAAGATTTCGTTCTTGAAAATAATCAGCAACTTCTTTGCGGTTTTCGGTACGGATGTCAATCCAATCAATTTTATCATTCCAATCTTCAGGTTTAATATCCTGTTTAGATTGAATGATTGTGTCGTTCTCAATTTATAATATGTAATATCCATTTGTGTATTAAATCTCTTTCAATTTACATTTTAAAAAATGAAAGACAGTCCCAATGCAGGCCCCCTGAAATTGTAATCAACAACTCGTATTTATGTCATCTGATGGAAATGTCACACTGACATCAAATTCCTGGTAGCTAAGGCTAATTCCCAACCAGGGAAGCGGTTTGGTCATCAATGATATATCAAAATTATATAAAGAGCCTCCAAAATCACTGGTATTTAGTGAAAAGAATCCAACCCCTCCATTCAGATTAAACCACTTGGTTAGCCGGAAGGATGCCAGTATTCCAAGATTTGGCAATGGAGCAGCCAGCTTGACGTTCGAATTGATAGATCCAAGATCAGATTTTACGCCGGTTTCTAAAAACATAAAGTAAATATTAAAATAAAAACCCAAAAATGCATTTGGATCTCTCAATACCGAAAATAAATAACCTGCACTTATAACCTGCGTATTAAAATGTGCTTTTACGTCTGTTCCGGCAGGAATAGTATCATTCTTAAAAATATAATCCTTGTCGGTTTGAGAACTTTCCGACCCTGTTAATGCCATAATATTGGGCATAAATACCACTGCGTGGCGTTATCCTGTATAGAAATGAGCCTGTAAAAAAATAACTGTTTGATGGTAAGCCCAGATTTTGTTCAAGGCTAAGGGTTGAATTTAAGTTTCCAATTGGCAATTCAAACGAGACTTCCGTATCAAGAAAAGCATAAACATAGCCTTGGAGTCGTCTTCTTTTTTAGTTTGAAGAAGCCGCTGAAGATCATCACGCCATACACGATTATCCAGAAACCAACTACAAATGGGAAAATTGCGGCTGTAATACCTGGGTTTGAGAGTAAAACGATTGCAAAAATTACATCAATAATGCCTTCTGCAAGTCGCCATCCCCAGTTTTCATCATCCTTGCTCACCATAATTGAACCGATAATAATAAAAATCCCTGTTAGCAACAATGCTACACCAACCCAGACCGCCAGGCCAACGAGTGTCGCGACCGGATGCTGAAATACATAAAATGAAAGAAGAATCAAGATGATCCCTTTTATGAGGGTCATCCACCAGTTTTGTGCTTTTTTTCTCATGATAATTAATTTTAGGTTTAAAAAAATGATGAATTATTCAATAAGTAACCATGTTATATCTAAACGATTCTAATCCTTTGATGAGAAATATTCACGCCAGTTTGTGAATACATTCCACGCAATGGAGACATAAAATACATTGGCATCGAAATCGTATGGTTTGGTTTCCATTCCATCAACCATGGCAACATAATTACGGTTATGGAAATTGGTTAGGTAGTATTTAAATTTTTAAGTTCGCACCAAAGGGTAATTGTACACCCACCATCACCGACTGTTGAAAGGTCTCTACCTTGTCTGAAAACCAGATCACATCTTTATTTTCTCTGGATTCATTCACAAATTTCTTTTCTTTATAAACAAAAGGAAATTCTATTTCATAGCCGGCAAAAAAGAAAACCTTATTCATTTTACCGATCTTAACACCAATTGGGATTCCGAAATTGTACGTACGGTATTTGTATTTTGCATTATCAATATCA
>CALOEN010000067.1:0-40559 GCA_942492335.1 uncultured beta proteobacterium
GGCCTCGACATATCCTTGAAACGCCCCTCGCGCCGCAGGAAGGCCATTGCTTCGACCCCATCTTCGGCGACGTACATGCGGTTGCTCATCTTGGCGTCGCGCATGGCCTCCCGGACCAGCCCCACATCGCCCGGGTTGTCCTCGACCAGCAGAATTTCGATCGGCCTCGATCCGTTGTTTTTGGAACTCATGGCGCTTGCTCCTGCGGGAGAGTGAACCAGAATACCGAGCCGCCGTCCGGTGCGGAATCGATCCCGATTTCTCCGCCATGGCGCTCGACGATGCGCTTGCAAATCGCGAGCCCGATTCCAGCACCGGGATATTCACGCCGCGTGTGCAGACGCTTGAATAGAACGAACAGTTGCGCGCGTATCAGGCGCAATGCCGATGCCGTTATCCGTGACCGAGAAGCGCCACCAGCCTCTTTCAAATACTGCTTCGACTTGAACCCGTGGCGCACGATCTTTGCAGAATTTGATTGCATTCCCTATCAGATTCTGGAACAACTGCGTGAGTTGCGCCGGGTCCGCCGTTACGACAGGCAAAGTCTGCACCGTGATCTCGGCGCCGGTCTCGGCAACCAGGTTCGCGAGCAGCGCGAGCGCTTCTTTCAGGGCTGCTGCGCTGTCCACGGACGCAAGTGGCCGACCTTTGGTCGTGACGCGCGAATAGGCGAGAATGTCCTGAATCAGGCCCTGCATGCGCAATGCCCCGTCCATAGCAAACGCCATGAAATTCCGGGTTTCCTCATCCAGCTTGCCTGCGAGGCGTTTTTCGAGCAATTGTACGTAACCAACAACCATGCGCAGCGGTTCCTGCAAGTCATGTGAAGCGACGTAGGCAAACTGTTCCAGCGCCTCGTTGGATCGTATCAGTTTCCGGGCCGCCCGCTCAAGCTCGTCGGCGCGAAATCGCTCCTGATAGCGGAGCCGGAGCTGCTGCCGCCAAATGATTCTCATTACTATGCCAAAGGTAAACAGCACAGTCGCCAGCGTACCGGCGGCCAGCGCCACGGTTTCTGCAGTCGACTCGAACAGCTCGCGGGTGGCAACTCGCGCAACCATGAACCAGGGCGTATCTTCCACCGCGCGCAGGGCTGCCAAAACCGGCTGGCCGTTGTAGTCCGTGCCTTTGACTATGCCTACCTGCCCCAGTACGGCTTTCGCCGCGGGCAGATCAGTCTGGGTCAGTGGAATGCGCAGCCTGTATGCGGAACCCTTGCGGAATCTGAGTTCGTTCAGAAACAGCACATCGCTGCCGTCACGGCGCACCAGCAGGGTTTCGGCGGTGGGGCTGAGCGTGGGCCAGCGTTTGATAAAAGGAAAAAGGTAGCGAGTCGGGTCGATCTGCAACGCCACAATGCCCAAGGGCCGCCCGCCGGCCGATGGGTCGAGAACGGGCGCCAGCAGCGTTAGGCGGGGCACCGTCCCCGGCTCATACTGGCGAAAATCTTCCAAATGAATTTTGCCCGATCGTAAAGTCTGACTAATACCTTCAAGCCTGCTGGCGCCAGGCGGAGTGTCCGGAATCGAAATCAGCATATTGCCTTGAGCGTCGTGCAGGGACACCTTGATATACCCATATCTCTGCTGGACCTGACGCAGCCAATCGTAAAGCAGGGCACGCGCCCCGGCGTCCGGCGAGCCTCCGAATGCCCGCCGCACCAGATCCAGGAAGGCATCGTTCATGCAAATCAATTCTGCATCGCTGACGCGTTCTTTGCGCCATGTCTGCAGATCGTGCACTTTCAAGTCCACCACGGCGTTCAACAGATCTTCGGCCTTGGCTTGATTGATGCGCCACCAGGCCGCGGAAATACAACCCGCCAATGATGACAGGCAAGGCTGCGCTGAGCGCAAACAAGAGTACAAAAGTTCGCGTCAGACGCAGTGTCGCAGCATCCATTTGCGGCTCGGCCGACCAGGCGCGCGGCCTAGCCAGTGCGAGCAGTGAGGTGCCCAGGGCTGCGAATGCGATGCTCGTCGGCAAGGCGGGCGGGATGAAAGCACCTCCATAAAGCAGGGGCATGCCAAACAAATAGGCAATTATGAATACAACGCTGGCGAATACCACCGGGCCGGCGAGCCAAAATCCCACTATCGCCTTTCCGCGTCGCGCTGGGGACGAGGAAAGCGACGCGACCAGGGACAAACCGCTGCAGAAGAAGCAAAGTGCTGTCGCCGGTGACATGTAGCCGATCAGCGCACCCTCTACCGTTCCGGAGGCGCTTATGCCGAGATGTTCTGCCTCGAGTCGAATGCCCAGATAGGCAAGAAAAAATGGCGCCAGTGCGATCAGTGCAACTGCAGATCCGACGGCAAAGCCTGCCCAGTGGGTCAACCGGCCTGCGCGCTCACGGGCATTGCAGATTACGGCAGTTCCAGACAGGATGAGCAACAGCGCCGTGTTCGGCGCCTTCGGAATCCAGCCCTGCCCCAGGCTGGCAAGTCGCGGGACCCCGAGAATCCAGGCTGCTATGGCAAGAAAACCGAGTGATGCCGCAATCGCCGCGCCGACCTGAGCCAGGAATGCGGGGGTAGAGCGCAGATTATCCGAATCGATCAGAGAACTAGCCATGTTTTATGCCTAAGCTGACAATATCCATTGCGATGTGCCGGCAGCATGCGCGGTGACGCAGATGCCATGACACGGGCGCCCAACTGCTCAACAGGATCTGGCGTCGTATGTGAACCGGAATCCCCGGCTGGCAATTTCCATTCCTCGCAAGCGTCTTTTCATGGCCGGATGCGATCATCGGGTCCACGAGCCGTGGTAAATCGAGCATGACCGGGCGCCATGAGCGATGACGCACAAGGGCTCATGCCGGCAATTGATATTGCTTCTCGCGAAACAGCCGCAGGCACGCATCGGCCACTGCCGCGTCGTAGACGCTGCCGCGGCCATGTTCGATTTCAGCAAGTGCCTTGTCGATGCCTAAGCCTGCACGGTAAGGCCGGTGAGTGGACATCGCCTCGACCACATCCGCCACCGCCATGATGCGCGCCTCAAGCAGGATCGCGTCACCCTTGAGTCCCTGCGGATAGCCGCTGCCGTCTATGCGCTCGTGGTGCTGCAGCGCGATCTCGGCCACCGGCCAGGGAAATTCCACGTCCTTCAGCACGTCGTAGCCGGACTGCGCATGTCCCTTGATCAACTCGTATTCGATAGTGCTGAGCTTGTCGGGCTTGGAAAGGATTTCGGCCGGTACGGTGATCTTGCCGATGTCGTGCAGATAGCCGGCGACGCGCAGCCCCTCCTGCCGGCGCGCGTCGAAGCCGAGCTCGGCACCAATGGCAACCGCGATTTCCGCTACCCTGCGCTGGTGGCCTGCGGTATAGGGATCGCGCATCTCGCCCATGGTCGTGGCCACCTGGACTGTGCTCATGAACGCGGTTTCAAGTTGCGCGACATATTGCTGGATCTGCTCCTCGGCGCGTTTTTTCTCCGAGATGTCCTGCAATAACCCGATGATTGCCGGTCGGCCGTGGTAAGTCGCACGGGAGTTGTGTACACCGACCTCGACGTTCGACCCGTCTTTGCGCAGTGCGGTGAAGCTTTGACTGATGCCTATAATTTCACCAGCGAGTAGCCGGCGATTATTTTCCCCGATGATGGCGCGGTCTTTCTCAGCAATCAGTGGCATAGGATCGAGACCGATCACTTCATCAGCCGAATCAAAACCGCGTATCTCCGCGAAACGCGGATTAGCATAGACGAATTTACCGTCCTGAATGATGAAAATACCGGCGATCGACTGCTCGACCAATCCCCTGAACCGCACTTCCGAGTCTGAGAGCGCCTGCTCAGTGCGGAGTCGCTCGGTAATATCACGCGCAGACGCAAATATCACCGACACGCCATCCAGTTCAATGTATCGACTGGAAATTTCGACATCGATTAAGCTTCCGTCGCGGCGCCGGTGCCTGGTTTCGAACACCGAGTGCTCTTCCTTCCCCGGCCGCTCGGCGAAAGTCCGCTTCAACTCTTCCGCTGACCACCGCACATCCCACAGCGACACATTTGCGCCCAGCAGTTCTTTCCGGGAGTATCCCAGAATTCGGCAGAACGCCTCGCTGACCTCGATCACGTTCCCTTCGAGGTCATGAATATGCACGCCATCACTGGCATTGCGCAGAAATATCTGGTTGCGGTGGCTCTCCCGCACTACCGCGTCTTCCGCCTGCCTGCGCTTCGATTCCCGGGCGAAGTTGTCGAGCGCAAAGCTGATGTCCGTCGCCATTTCGGCCAGCAGTTCGCGCGCCGCTTCGTCGAAAGCGCCGGCCTTGTCGGCATATAAATTGAGAACGCCAACCGGAGCGCCATCCCGCCGCAGGGGCAGGGCGGCCATAGCGCCCCAGCCGCAGCGCGCACCGCGCTCATGCCATGGCGCGGTGCGCGGGTCATTCTGGTAATTCTGACACCAGACTGGCTGATCTTCGCGAAAGGCGGCACTCGGACCGCAACCTGCCGGGCTGTCGGCATCCACCGAGATTTCGATGCCTTGCAGGTACTCATCGGCATGATGGCCGAAGCTGGCGACGGGCCTCACCATCCGGGTATCCGGGTCCGGGATACCGATCCACGCCATTTTCAAGCCGCCGAACTCCACCGCGACGCGGCAGATTTGCGGGAACAATTCTTCCTCGCTGGTGCAGCGCACGATGGCCTGATTGCACTGGCTCAATGCGGCATAAAGCCGGGTTCGACGTGCGACTTCGCGTCGCAGCTTGCGGTTCCATTGGTAGATCGTGAGAAAACCAAACGCGGTCAGCAGCAGTAACACCATCCCCCAGCGCACCGCCTTGCGCGGGTTGATGCCAGCCTCAAGCGGCGCACCCACCCAGCGGCGGCGGATCGCCGCAGCTTCATCCTGCGTAATCGTCGCCAATCCCGCGTCGATGAGGGGTTTCAAGCCTTTCACCCCGGGGTTCACTGCCATGCTCAGGGTGACCGGCGCCTTGATGACAGGCCCTGCATAGCGCAGGCCGGCAAAATTCTCATCCTCGATCACGCGCAGCGCCGAAGTGGTCTCGGCGACCAGATAGTCGGCCCGGCCATCGAGCAGCGCCTGCACCGCATTTATCAGGTTTGCATACGGCTGCAGCGTGATGCGGGGATGGGCGCGCAGCAGTTCCTCGGCATACCCGCCTGCGGGCACCACAACTTTGCGGTCGAACAGATCATCCAGGCCGCCCAGAAACACTCCGTCCTTGCGCACGAACACGCCCAGCGCAGAGGAAAAAAACGGCGCGCTGAGGACACGCAACGGTGCGCCGGGCGCAGCCTCGCTCACTGCCAGTACCAGATCGAGTTTGCCCGCGGCAAATTGCTCGAGCAGCAAGTCCATGCTCGCTCCGGTCACGAGCCGGGTCTTCAGTCCCGTGTGCTTGACCAGCAGGGCCAGGACATCATTGGCCAACCCGGCGTGCCGGCCATCCGCGTCAACAAAGTCGAACGGGGGGCGATGTTGCAGCACGCCGACCCTCAGTTCGGGCAGCGCCGCGAACCGGCGTGCCGCCGCGTCGAGGGATACGACGGGGACAGCGACGCGCTCATCCAACACGGTATCCAGTGTGCGAAGATCGCCCGCTGCCGGGGTACGGGGATTGCATCGAGCGCCTTCTCGAAGCAAGGGGACCAGCTCGGGCCAGTCCTTGCGCACGCCATAGCGCTGGCCGTTCGCCATGTCAAAACCCGTGTTCACCTTGAGGTTGGAGATGCCGTTTCTGCTCGCCACGAAAGTATTGATACCGAGCACGCCAATAGTAAGCTCTCGGCGCGACCTTCGGACACCGCACGCAGGCCCTCCGTCGGGTTGGCAAGCAGCAGCGCCTGGACTTTGGGCAGGCGCTTCAGCACCTGCTCGCTCGACGAATAGCCCCTGACCAGCGCCACGCGTTGGCCATTCAGTTCCTCCAGATCGCGCAATTGCGGCGCCTCGGTGCGCGTCATCACGACTGAGGGTGTCGGCAGATAGATGCGCGTGAAATTCAGGTAGGCGTCGCGATCGGGCCGGTACGCCGCAGTCGTGATGAGGTCGAGTTCCCGCTTGCGCGCGGCCTCAAGAATCTGCGGCCAGGTCAAATTCGGCACGACTTCCATGCGCACGCCGAGCCGCTCGCCCACCAGCGCGGTCAGCTCGGAGGCGATGCCTGCGGCGCGGCCCTGCGCATCGATGAAGGCGTAGGGCGCGTAATCGGGATCGACACCGATGCGGATCACCGGATGCGCGGCGAGCCAGCGCGCTCTGCGGCAGTCAGATTCAGTGATTGTGGTGTGTGTGGCTGTGCGGCGGCAGGAGAAAAGAGCAACGCGGCGCACAAGCCGAACAGCGCAGCAGCGAAACCGCTAGGATGCCCTCGCCCGCATACCCACCTGGTACTCTTGCAGCGCAAAAATGCACACCATTCATGCATATGTTTGATCGCTCTCTTCCGCCTCACTCAATAAAGCAGGTGCGTCTAATATGCTGCCTTGCAGTGCTATCTTTTGTTACCTGAAAACAGGTAAGTACTCCGGCATTCTCATACTCCTCTTCAGTCACGGCGATTATGAAACTGCGAACTGCCGCGCATTCGTCGGTGGACATTAATTCGCTACGCGGCAGTAACGCCGGGAGATGGATGGATGGATTGCCAACGACTTTGCGCCCGACCATAATCAATAATTTATATTTTTATAATCTGATATTTGAGAAAAATCAACTCAAGATCATCTGATCGGCCCCGGCGTGCTGACGCCGAAACCCTGCGCATAGCCGACGCCGATCTCGCGAAGTTTCTCCAGCGCGGCGTCGCTCTCCACAAACCCGGCGATGGTGCGCATATCCATCTTTTGCGACGACGAGACAATCGCGCCGCACCCGGTCAATGTCGCCGGGAAGTGACAGAATATTCTGGATCATCGCGCCATCGATCTTGAGAAAATCAAAGTCCAGGCCCGCGATCGATGCGAACGACCCCCGGACAGCGCCGAAGTTGTCGAGTGTGAAAAAACAGCCGAGAGGCCGCATCACGGTCGAAAATGCCAGCACTGCGGCGCGCTGGTCCAGCATATCCGATTCCGCGATCTCGAAACACAGATGCACGCCGTTATGGTTTTGCAACTCGCGCTGCACATAAAGCGCAAACTCGGGATCGCTCAGCGATGCGCCGGCGAGGTTCACGCAATACAGCGGCATCTGCCATGCGGGATCACGACGCCGCTTCTTGACTATCCACTTGATCAGATTCCTCACCACCCAGCGGTCGATTTCCGGCATCAGGTTATAGCGCTCAGCCACCGGGAAAAAGCTGCCCGGCGGGATCATACTGTTCCTCTTACTGGAGGCGCAGCAGCACCTCGACGAGCTGCGGGTAAGGTGTCGGCGCGAGCGTCAGGATTGTCTGTGTATACAGAATGAACTGGTCTTCCCGCAGCGCCCTCACCAGTTCATCGCGTGGATCCAAATCCGGCGCCATGCTGGCGGCGCCCTGCGCAATCAGCGCATAAAATCCTTCCGGCAGTTTCTCCCCCGGCGGGAAAGGCAGCAACGTAATAGTGCAGCCCGTCATCCCGCCGTCCGGCTGCGCCAGTTCGGCCTCGTAGCGCACTTCCCTACCGGCAAGAACATCTTCAGAGCGTGCCTTCAGCTCGCGATAAGTCTCTTCGCGAATGATGTCGCGTAGCGGCTGGCCGTCGATCACGCCAGCACCATGTTTGCACCATTGTGCAAAGGCACGATTGTGATACCGGCAGCGCTCCTCGCGGTCGACGAAGACCATCATGACCGGCAGCGCATCGTTAATATACTGGAAACGCTCATTGGCATATTTCAGCGCCTGGCCTGCGCTCTTCTGCCGCAGTGTTTCCTGCGCCAGCAGCTCCTTGACGCGTTGCAATTGCTGGGTGCGGCGCAGGATCAGCCATTGCGCTCTCGATGCCTGGCTCGTCATCGCGGCAATCGCCGCGAACAGCACGCCGGCGAGAAACGCGATCCACTGCAGATCGAACAGCGTAAAGTAGATGGTGGAGAGCAGTGTGATCCCCAGCAGCAAGACCAACCCGGTTACGGCGAATGCGCGTAGATAACGCATCATGGATTATTTTCTGATGCGCGACGAAGAACCGTTAAATTTTGACGAGCATCGAAACGCATCGTGAGCTATCCAAAGTCATTTTCAATTAAAAGGAATCTTCTCTTGCGGAAGGGCACCGCGGGGGACTACGGATACTAAAAAGTCTACTCCTTAACCACATAAATATTAAGCGCTTTTCCAGATGCCATAAAAGGGTTTGACTCTTAATGGGATTCGTATAACTTTCATACGTGTTTCTTACGGGGGTTATATGAAATCCATCGATCTACACAGTGTTTGGTCCGCCCCGGATAACACCAGAGTCACGTCCCGGCAATACTCCTTCCGGCTACCCGTTCATGTGGCCGCTAAAGTTGAAGCGCTCTGCGAGATATACCCCACTCGCACCCGCACTCAGATCGTAGCTGACTTGCTTTGCGCAGCCCTTGATCAGGCTGAGGGTACCTTCCCGCCTGCTAAAGGCAAGCAATTAGGCCGAGATCAGATCAGCGGGGAAACCATGTATGAAGATATCGGAATAAGAGCTCGCTTTCAAAAAGCTAGCCAATAAATATTACATCGGTATCGAGAAGGAGCTTGGCACAGAAAAGCCCACCCCTTTACAGCGATACGGCTTGTTCTCTCGAAAGCGAGTTCAAGGACTAATACGCGATGGATACCGTCGAGCGTCCAGGTTCTCCCCCGCTGAACCCGAAAGCTCCTTTGGAATCGTCGCCAGTTGAAGTCGGCGCCGACGCCGGACGGGATGCGCCGCGCAGCGGCGCACCCGTCGGTGGCGAAGCTGCCCTTAGACTTGACAAGAGGACACATCTCGACAAACTCAGACAACTAGAACAAGGCCGTTTCAGCATTATTCTTCGCAATTACGGGCAGGGGCTGGGGGAAATTGGGTGGTCTTTTGTGCCCAACCTGGCACCCAGCAAGGCAGGACGGGGAAAGTCAGAGGATCGTGAAGCGCATGAGGATAGGGCGATCCGTCGCGCTCGCTCTCGGATCCGGCGTCTTATCTCTCTCTACCGGCGCAGATCATATGTTGACCCTCACCTACCGTGAGAACGTCACCGATTTCGACCTGGCCTGTAACCATCTTTCCAAGTTCGTCCGCATCGTCAAAGGGAAACTGCCCGGCTGGATTTATATTGCCGTTGCCGAACAACAACAACGCGGGGCCTGGCATTGGCATATGGCGGTTCGTGGGCGGCAGGATGTCGATACCCTCCGTGCCTGCTGGCAGCATGTTGTGGGCGAAGGAAACATTGATGTGGCGGCACCCAGGGGCAAGATTAAGAACCGTCAGCCCGCGCTGGTGAGACACCTGCGCAACATGTTAGTTTAGTCACACCTGAATTTATGTTGCGAAAGTTTAAGATTTGAAGTGATTTTTTGCCGGCCTTCATGCCACGCTTCTGCATCCGAACCTATTCCGAACTCGAATTCAGAAAAGTGCGTTTTTATCCTCAAACTTTAACTGAAACATCGGATTATATAAAATTTTGCCAGGCGAGAACCGAGCGGGCGTAGCCAGCGGCGACAAAAAACCGCCGAGGCGGGGTTTGCTTTTGGTGCCATCCCAATGGAGGCTTTAGGGTCGAAAGTAAATATTGCCTGTTGCTCACACTCTGAGCGTAAGAGGCTGTCAGGTCAGCGTAACGGTATACTAGTTGTTACGATGCGGTCTCAAATACGCTCCCTCGCCCCGCATGAGTGGGGATTTTTGAGATGGCTTCTACGTTATAATTTATTTTTGGCGCAGCGTATTGCTTTTAGAAATGTGCAATGCGAGAGTGCCTTCGATGTTTCCGTTCATCCGGGAAGGGAGATTTGATTATGAAACAATTTATGACGTTCGGTACGATTGCGGCGTTCGCCATGGCCCTTGCTTCGGGCAACGCACTGGCCGCGAATGGAACACTCACGGTTGTGACCTCGTTCCCCAAAGATTTGACGGCTGTCTTCAAGAAAGCATTCGAAAAAAAGAACCCGGGGCTGAAGCTCGAGATCCTTAACAAGTCGACGTCTGCTGGTATCAAATATGTTCAGGAAACGAGCGCTAACAATACTTCCGATTTGTTCTGGGCCTCCGCACCTGATGCATTTGAAGTGCTCAAGGGCGACAAATTATTATTCAAGTATGTACCCAAGACTGAAGGCATTCCCGAAAAGGTCGGTGCATTTCCCATCAACGACCCTGACGGCTACTACACAGGTTTTGCCGCGTCCGGATACGGCATCATGTGGAACACGCGTTATATCGCAGACAAAAAGCTGCCTGTGGCCAAAGAGTGGGCCGATCTGAAAGCCCCTGTTTATCATGGCCATGTGGGCATGAGTTCCCCATCGCGTTCCGGAACAACCCATCTCACCGTGGAAACGGTACTTCAGGGCATGGGTTGGGAAGCCGGTTGGGCTGAATGGAAAGAGATCGCGGGCAACTTTAAAACGGTCTCGGAACGCAGCTTTGGCGTTCCCGATGGTGTGAACAGCGGTCAATTTGGTTACGGCATCGTGATCGACTTCTTCGGTCTGTCCTCGATGGCGTCGGGATTCCCTGTCGACTTTATCTATCCCAAAGTGACCACCCTGGTTCCGGCCAATATTGGCGTCGTGAAGAATGCGCCCAATCAGGCAGCGGCCGAGGAATTCATTGAATTTCTGGTATCACCTGAAGGTCAGGAACTTCTGCTTGATCCGAAGATTCGCCGTCTGCCGGTGAATCCGAAGACCTACGCCAAAGCACCCGCTGATTTTCCAAACCCATTTAAGGATAAATCTATCGGTGCCGCAGTGAAATTCGATCTGGATCTTTCGAAGAACCGTTACAACGTGGTGAATGCTCTGTTTGACGTGATGGTGACTTATCGTATGGACGATCTGGTTGCTGCCGTCAAGGCCATTCAGGACGCAGAAGTAGCCATGAAAGGCAAGAGCAATCCGGCAGCGGCCAAAATGATTGCCGAAGCCCGCGCGCTTGTCGGCAAGGTTCCGGTTGACGAAGCCACCGCCGGCAAGAAGGAATTTGCGTCCATCTTCAAGAAAAGCCGTAAGAAAGCGAGTGACAAAGCCACAGGCCGTCAAGCCGAAGTCGAACAGGAATGGGACACCATGGTCAAGGCCAATTACGCCAAAGCCAGGGAATTGGCTGAAAAAGCCAAATCCATGATGTAAAGCATCTCCCCCGAAAAGCCGCCCCTCGGAGGGGCGGCTTTGTTTTTCCCTTCGAATATTTGTGCATTCATCATGGGAAGCGCCATGACATTTCAGCTTCCAACTGCGCAAAGAGGGCCCGCACTGGCGGGCCTGATGATCGCGTTGTTCCTGCTCTCTGTTTGGCAGCTCCTGTTGCCATGGTCATTTTCGTGGCCTTTCAGGACCCGGGAACAGGTCAGCTGACGATCGTTAATTTTGTCGATTTTTTTCGAAACTCATTGTTTCGGGAATCCTTTTTCAATTCCTTTTACGTCGCGTCCGTTTCGGTGGTGATTGCCTCCATCATCTCGATGCCGCTGGCGTATTTCACCACCCGATTTAATTTTGGCGGCACTGCATTGATCCAGACCCTGGGCGTTATCCCGCTGATCATGCCGCCCTTCGTTGGCGCTGTGGCCATGCAACTGCTGTTCGGTTCCAACGGATCGGTGAACCTGTTGTTGGATCAGTGGTTCGGTTTCAAAATTCCATTCATGGAAGGCCTGAACGGGGTGATCTTCGTTGAAAGCATCCACTACTTTCCGTTTATCCTGATCAACTTGTCCGCCGCGCTTGGCAATATCGATCGGTCGATGGAGGAGTCTGCGCAGAACCTGGGGGCCAACGGAATACGCCTGTTCCGCCGCATTGTGCTTCCCCTCGCCATGCCGGGCTACGTTGCCGGGGCGGCACTTGTGTTTATCAAGGTATTTGATGATCTGGGCACCCCGCTACTGCTGAACGTCAACACCATGCTTGCCCCGCAGGCGTATTTACGGATCACGTCCATAGGCATCTCAGATCCCACGGGCTATGTTATTTCAGTCATCCTGGTGGCCTTTTCACTGCTGGCTTTATGGGTGTCCCTGCGTGCGTTAAAGGGCAAGGATTACGCCACAGTGCAAAAGGGCGGCGGTGGCCTGATGAAGCGCGATCTGCGCCCATGGGAAAAGACCGGTTGCTACGCGGTGGTGATTCTAATTCTGGCACTTGTACTGTCACCGCATCTTGGGTTGCTCTTGCTTTCATTCGGCACTATCTGGTCATACGCCGTGCTGCCGGATGCGTTCACCGTTGCCCATTACGTCACGGTGTTTTCGACAGCGACGCAGTACATCACCAACACGCTCTTATATGCAGGTCTGGCTGCGCTGTTCGATGTGATCCTGGCGACTGCCATTGCATACGTGGTATGGCGAACAGACATCGTGGGACGCAAATGGCTGGATTACGGTGCATCAGCGGCGCTGGCAGTGCCTGGCGTAGTTTTGGGCATCGGGTATTTGCGTACCTTTCATGGTTTTAACATTCCGCTGATCGATGAGCCTCTGGCGACGTGGTGGGTGATCATCGTCATCGCATTGACCATCCGTCGTCTGCCGTACGCACTGCGGTCTTGTGTGGCCGCGATTCAGCAGGTCAGCATAATGTTGGAAGAGGCCGCGGAAAATCTTGGCGCCGCCAAGGCCCGCACGCTATGGCGCATCGTCATACCGCTGATGTCGGGCGGTATCCTGGCTGGGTTTGTGACCAGCTTCGCCACGGCTGCGGTCGAGCTGTCGGCGACTATTATGCTGGTTGCGCGCGAATCGGACGCTCCGCTGGCTTACGGCATCTACGAATTCATGCAAAGTGCCGCGGGCCGCGGACCTGGCGCGGCACTGGGTGTGATTGCGGTGCTGTTTGTCGGCATCGGCACTTATGCATCCCATGTGATCATCGAGCGCGGCAAGACGACACGCGAACCAAAATTCATTGTCGCGGAGGGGACCTAACCCATGACGAGCAGTGCACAAGAAGTGCCAGGCGTGGTTATTGAAGATCTCAACCTGTCGTTCGGCGACACTCATGTCCTCAAAGGCGTGGACCTGACCATCAAGAAAGGCGAATTTTTTTCTTTCTTGGGACCGTCTGGTTCCGGAAAATCAACATTGTTGCGCGCCATCGCCGGGTTTGGTCCGAAGCCGACCGGACGTATTTTGATCCAGGGCAACGACATTGCAGACTTGCCACCGTGGAAGCGCGACGTGGGCATGGTATTTCAAAGCTACGCCTTGTGGCCGCACATGACAGTGCGTAAGAACGTCGCATTTGGTTTGGAAGAACGAAAAATCTCCAAACATGAGATCAGTGAACGCGTCGAAAAGGCGCTGGATATGGTCGGCCTGATGGAATTGGCAGGCCGCAGGCCGTCACAGTTGTCCGGTGGCCAACAACAGCGCATCGCCCTGGCGCGTACCATTGTGATTGAGCCGAAAGTTTTGTTGTTGGACGAACCTTTATCCAACCTGGATGCAAACCTGCGCATTCAGATGCGCCACGATATACGCGAGCTTCAGCAGAAGCTCCAACTGACCACGATCTTCGTTACCCATGATCAGGAAGAAGCCAATACCACGTCAGACCGGATGGCTGTACTTGACCAGGGTGTGATCCAGCAAGTGGGTACGCCAATTGAACTTTATGATAATCCTGTCAATTTGTTTGTGGCGAAATTTCTCGGCACTGCAAACATCATCAATGGCTCTGTCACCAAGAAAGAAAACGCTTTGGTATTTCGCACAGACAGGGGCATGGATATTCCACTGAACCAGGGCTACTCGCATGGACGCTCCATTGTCTTTCGCCCACAAAATGTTGATGTGTGTGCGGCGGGAACGGGAGTGGGAGAAGCGCATTCCAAGCTAAATGGAATGGTCAGCCAAATGGAATTTCTGGGGTCGATCATTCGCTATGGCGTTGACGTGAATGGCGACATGGTGCTGGTCGATCATGCCCATAAAAAAGGTGAAGGGGTATTTCAGGTGGGCGATAGTGTCGACCTTCTCATTGATCGAGAATGTATTATTGTGCTGGAAACATGAGGGCTGCTTTATGCGCCCGGCATGCGCCTTCAATTAGCCAAAGGGAATACGGAGATCACGGAGGAAAAACAAACAACAAGAAATGATATGTATCACGTTGTTTTAATTAATTATTAACGATTCTCTCCGTGGCAAAAAAGTTTTTGAATTACCACCAGCCATCCTTGGGTTTAACAAACTTCAGCACGAAGTCGTCATTCGGTTGCTTCGGCCTGAACACCGAAGCATCGCGCGGATCTTCCGGATTGCGCAGGAAACCGCCTTCTGCAACCGGCTTGAAACCCGCGGCCTCCACTTCCCTGATTACCACGCTCTCCTCGATGCGATGCAGGGTTTTGACCGCACTGACGCCCGCACCGGGGCGCGCCGCATGATCCGCAACGATGTACACACCGCCGGGCTTCAATGCGGCAAACACCGCCCGGTTCATTTTCATCCGGTCGGTGCCCATCCACACCGTGTCGTGATAAACAAAATCGAAGGTCACGAGATCGAGGTTGCGCACATCCGGCGGCACCGGATCATCGAAATCGCGCACCACGTGGACGACGTTGTGCATCTCTGGTTTTTTCAGCCGCTCGTCGAAGCGCCCCTTGACGGTGTTTTCAAGTAGATCGCGGCTGTTCTGAGCGTAAACCACACCTTGCGGCCCTACTATGCGCGCCAGCAACTCGGTGTTATAGCCGCCGCCGGCCCCGAGATCCAGCACGCGCATGCCCGGCCGCACGCCATAAAACTTGAGCATATCTTCCGGGCGCCGGCGCTGGTCGATAACGCGGTCCGCATCGCTGCGGTTCTGCCCGTGCACCTGCCAGAAATAATAATTGTCCGGCAACGGTGCCTCGGGAATCAGGCCGGCGCAACCGCCCGCCAGCAGCATGGCTGCCAGCATGATCCAGCTCAGTCCCTTCCAGCAGTTCATTCGCGTCATCGCCCGTCCTAGTGATCGCGTCATATCTTACCTCAGCCTTCCGATCGCAGCGTTGAAAATTAACTTGGGACGCCGCGTCACGGACTGGCCGTGGCGTGCGCTTCCCGGTAATGGACGGTCATCAGGCACGCCAGTCCCGCGGCAGCGGGCAGTGCGAGCAGCCCGAAAGCCCATGTGTAACTGCCGGCAAGCAGGTAAGCATTGGCAAAAATGATGGGGCCCATCATTTTCCCGACGTTGACGAACACCAGCGACCCACCGGTCGCCCGGCTAACGGCGTGACGCGGACTGAGCCGGGCAACTTCAGCGAGAAATGCGCCGTTCCAGCCGCTCGCAGTGGAACCGATGACAAAGAACAATGCGCATGAGGCCAGCACCGACCAACCCGGTGTGATCACGATGATCGTCAGGCAGGAAGCCAGCATCACCAGTGCCAGCAGCGCCAGCGCCAGAAAACAATTGCGCGTGACATCGGCCAGCCAGCCCCAGAATATGCGCCCCGTTACGCCGCCGACCTGCGAGGCCGTAAGCACCAGCCCGGCCTGGATCAGCCCCATCTGCATTTCCTCCACAAACAGCACTACGGTGAAGGTCGTGATACAAATCTGGGTGATCACAAAACAACCGCCGGTTATCGACAGCAGCCGCAGTGCCGGATGGCTCCAGATCGTGGCGATGCCGCCGAACGGATCGACGACCAACCGCGCGGTTGGCTGCCGGTCGTCATCCCAGTGCGCGCGCCCTTGCTGCAGCACAAAAACCAGAAACATCAACAGCAGTGCATTGCCCGCCAGCGCCCATTGCCAGCCAAAGGCGACGGCGACTGCGGGGGTGATCAGCGCGGCGCCTATGCCGCCCAGCGGCACGCCGGTCTGCTTGAGAGAAAATATCAGGTTGCGGTTTTTCGCCGGCGTAAACCGCATCAGCAGATGTGAAGCCGATGGCGTCAGCAGGCCGTAACCCAGGCCAAGCCCGACAGCGGACAGGAAAAAGAAACCGATATGCGGCGCAGTCGCCACCACGCATCCGACGGCCATCAGGCTCAGGCCGACCTGGGTGACGCGGCACGCACCCCAGCGCGTACTCAGATTGCTGCCGAAAACCAGCGACACCAGCATCGCCGCTGCGAGCAGGCTGATCTGGTAGCCGATCAGCGACGAGCTCACGCCATAAGTATCTGCAACCTTGGGCGCAACTGCAGGCAACATCATGCTTGCCATCGTGCCCACCGTCTGTCCGCCCAGCAGCACGCCAAGCAGCCTCGCAAAACCTGGCGGTTGCGACGGGGATTGCTGAACCGGCTTCATTGGGACAGGGGATCTGCGGAACGCATGATCGTAAGCAATTAATGATCTCGCACTAATCAGCGACAGGGAAGGAGTGGCGGCCGGCGTTCGTGCCCCGCAAGTTTGAGTGTAAACTACTTCGGGTTAAAATTTAAAATCACAGACTTGCCCAGTCCGTAATGTGGCACATCGGGCACGGTTGATATCCACCACATCCATTGGAATCCATATCATGACATCACCTGTTGCGCCGGGAATGACAGAACCACCATCGTGCGCCGGCCCCGATCCGACGCCGCGCCGGCCGAAAATCAAGCTGCCACCGCTCGCCTGCGACAGCCACGCGCATGTCTTCGGCCCGAAATCGGTCTATCCCTACTCGCCCAAACGCATTTACACGCCACCGGACGCGCCGCTGACCGACTATCTCAATATGCTCGGCATCCTCGGCGTCGAACGCGCCGTGCTGATCCAGCCCAGCGTCTACGGCGCCGACAACCGCGTCATGCTCAAAGCCATGGCGGAAGCGGGTGACCGATTTCGCGGCGTTGCCGTGGTGGAGGACTCCGTGTCCGACGCCGAACTTGAAGACATGCATGCGGCGGGCGTGCGTGGCGTGCGCGTCAATGTCGTTGACGTCGCCGAAGCCAAGGGGATCATCCCGATGGCACCACTCAAACGCCTCGCCGAACGCATCAAGCCGTTCGGCTGGCATGTCGAGTTTCTGATGCACGCCGACGAATTTCCCGATCTCGATACGCAGTTCGCGGATTTCCCGGTGGACATCGTGCTCGGTCACCTGGGTTACATGCGTACCGACAAAGGCCTGAATGCGCCCGGCTACAAGGCGTTGCTGCGGCTGATGCGAACCGGGCGCTGCTGGGTCAAACTGACGGGGCCGTCCCGCATCACCACGACCGCGATGCCCTACTCCGACGTAACGCCGTATGCGCACGCGCTGATCGACGCCGCGCCCGGGCGCGTGATATGGGGAACCGACTGGCCGCACGTGATTATAAAAGGCGCGATGCCTAACGACGGTGATTTGTGCGACCTGCTGGCAGCCTGGGTGCCGGACGAGGCCGTGCGCCGGCAAGTGCTGGTGGACAATCCCGCGAAACTCTACGGCTTTTAAAGGTGATGGGTGATGGGTGATGGGTGATGGGCGACAAGTACTCATTACTCATTACTCATTACTCATTACTCATTACTCATTACTCATCACTCATTACCGTTTTATGACCCCTGCTCGTCCAGACCAACCTGAGAGCGCCAGTCTTTTTTCTTGAAAATCAAAGGCTTGATACTGAGCAGGAAGAGTAGTACCCCCAGGCCCAGCATCGTGGCCGCGATTGGGCGATGCAGAAAGATACCGTAATCACCCGCGCTCATCGCCAGCGACTGGCGCAGTGACAGCTCCAGCATCGGTGCCAGTACCAGCCCGAGCGCTACCGGCGCCAGGTCGAAATCGAACTTGCGCAGCACATAGCCGATGGCGCCCATGGCGAGCATGATCCAGACATCGATCATGCTGTTGGATACCGAATACGTGCCGAGGATGCAAAAAGCGAGCACGCACGGATAAAGATAAGCATAGGGGATGCGCAGCAGGTTGACGAACAATCCCACCAGCGGCAGATTGAGCACAAGCAGCACCACATTGCCCACATACATGCTGGCGACGAATCCCCAGAACAGTTCCGGCTGCTCCTGGATGAGCATCGGGCCCGGCGATATGCCATGCACCATGATCGCGGCTATCATCACCGCCGTCACCGGGCTGGTCGGAATACCGAGTGCCAGCATAGGCACGAAAGCGCCGGTTGCCGCAGCATTATTGGCCGACTCCGGCCCCGCTACACCCTCGATCGCGCCTTTGCCGAAACGCTCGGGATGCTTCGAAATGCGCCGCTCGATGCCGTACGACACAAAAGAAGAAATGATGTGCGCGGAGCCGGGAATGATGCCGATCATGAAACCGAGCAGGCTGCCGCGGCCGATCGGGCCGATCGACAACCGGAATTCCTCGCGTGAGGGAATCAAATCACGCATCTTGGGATTTTGCACCTTGGGCATCTCCTCCTGCCCTGCAGTGAGCAGAATCTCCGAGATGCCGAACAGGCCCACCGCCACCGGCACGATGCCCACACCGTCACCCAGTTCCACGATGTCGAAGCTGAAGCGCGTGTAACCGCTCATGGTGTCGATGCCGATCATGCCCAGCAGCAATCCGAACACGGCCATCGCCAGCGTTTTCAGCATCGACCCGCCGCTCATGATAAGCGAGCACGAACAGCCCCATCAGCAGCAGCGCCGTGTATTCGGGCGGACCGAAACGCAGCGCAAACTCGGCAAGGGTCGGCGCCAGCAGCATCAGGCCGACTACGCCTACCGTCCCGGCAAAAAAGGAGCCTATCGCCGCTATCGCCAGCGCCGGACCGGCACGGCCGTTCTGGGTCATCGCATAACCGTCGATGCAGGTCATCACCGACGCCGCCTCGCCGGGAATCCGCATCAGGATGGACGTGGTGGAGCCGCCGTACATCGCGCCGTAATACACACCGGACAGCAGCACGATGGCGACGATCGGATTCAGACCGAAGGTGGCCGGCAGCAGCAGGCTGATGCCGGCGAGCGGCCCGAGGCCGGGCATCATGCCCACCAGCGTGCCGATGATGCAGCCGACGAAGGCATACATCAGCACTGCGGCGCAAACGCCACCGAGAATCCGAGCATCAGATCGTTAAAAGTCTCAACCATCAGAATCCCCAGGGGCCGCGCGGCAACGGCACGTTGAGCAGATCGCCGATGATGTAAAAGAAATGAGGCTGAAACCGACGGATACCAGTATCACCGGCAGCGGCCGCCTGCGCTCAAGCACCCCCAGAAAAAATATCAGGAAGGCGAAGATGGTGAGCCGGTAGCCCAGGGGTTCCAGAGCGATGGATCCGACGATGGCTGCCAGCATGATAAACACCGCGCGCCTCGCCTCCGGCCACGGCATGGCGGCGAGCGGCGTTGATTTTCCGCCGAACACTGCAATCAGCAACCCCATCACCCCCAGGAAAATGGCCAGCAGCAGCGGCATGTAGCCCGGCCCCGGCTCCTGTAGCGTGCCTACGGGGAAGACACGGTTCTGCCATCCCACAAACAGCGCGAAGGCGACCAGCATCAATCCGGAAAACTGGTCGCTGCGCATGCCTCTTTTTTCGGGTGACCCTATCTCTTGTGTCATGTCTTCAAGCGTTTTCGGGGTGGATGGTTACTTCTTCATGCCGGCCTTGCCGACAATCTTCACCAGCGCGGCGAGCCGTTTGGCATCGGCATCCCAGTATTTCTGGAAGTCGGGCGCATCCAGATAATGCATCGGCGAGTTGATCTTGGCCATCGCGTTCTTGAAGTCCGGGTCTTTTGCCGTGTTGCGTGCCGCATCGCGCAGCGTCTTCGTGACGGCTTCCGGCAGACCTTTGGGCACGACCAGGCCGGCCCAGATGTAGTACACGACGTCCTCGTAGCCGAGCTCCCTGAAGGTCGGCACGTCGGGATAGTTCGGATGGCGGTCTTCACCCCAGCTCACGATGGTGCGCAGCTTGCCGGCCTTCACATGGCCGTAGATCGCCGCAGGCCCGCCCGCGGTAAGCATGGCGTGACCGCCGAGCACGTTCGTGATGGCCGGTCCACCACCAGTGGTATGTATCGCACGCATCTTGAGTTTCGTCGCATGCAGGAACATCTCCATCGGCATGTGCAGCGCGCCGTAGACGCCGGACGTGGAGTACACGAGTTGTCCGGGCTGGGATCTGGCGAGCGCCAGCAGATCCTTCAGGGTTTTCACCGGCAGAGACGGGTGAACGACCAGAATCATAGGATCCTTCGAAATCAGCGCGATCGGCGCGAGCTGGTCGAGTGAATAGGCCGGCTTGCGCTTAAACAGTATGTCAGCGGCAGGAATGACCGAGATGCTGGAAAGGACCATGCCCATGGTGTAGCCGTCGGGTTTGGCGTTGGCGACGGCGGCATTGCCCACCGCGCCACCCGCGCCGGGTCGATTGACGACGGCAACCGGCTGTTTCAGGTATTTCTCCATCGTGGCCGCGGTCGGCCGTGCAGTCGTGTCCGCCACCCCGCCTGGCGGGAACGGCACGATCATCGAGAGCGTGTGGCTGGGAAATGCCTCCTGAGCCATCGCCGGAGCGGCAGACAAAGCCAGCAGGACTGCAGTAAAAAGCAAACTCCCCTTTGCGATTGACTTCTCTGAATGATTTCTCACGATTTCACACCTGTTGTATTAACTGAAAACACATCATGCGGCAACTATGCGGTTGGTCAGCTGTGCCAGGCCCTCGACCTAGCATGTTACGACATCTCCCGGCTGCATATAGCCTTTGGGGGCGACGGTATCTTTGCGCATCCTCTGCGTCTTGGCGTCTTGGCGGTTCAACCTTTCATCTCAAGTGACCGGATTCTCCAGCGTGCCTATCGGCTCTATGGTCACGGACACCACGTCACCTTTTTTCAGGTACTTGGGCGGAGTGAACCCTATGCCCACGCCGGCGCAGGTGCCTGTCGCGATCAGGTCGCCGGGCTCCAGCGTCATCACGCGCGACACATCCGCGATCAGCGTCGGGATGTCGAAAATGAGCTGGCTCACCGTCGTGTCCTGGCGCACTTCGCCGTTCACCTTGGTCAGCAGGCGCATCTTGACCACGTCCTTGGGCTTGATCTCGTCGGCGGTGACAATGCACGGCCCCATCGGGCAGTAGCCGTCGAGGCTCTTGCCGAGAAACCACTGGCGGTGACGATACTGCAGGGTGCGCGCAGTGACGTCGTTGACGATGGTGTAGCCGTACACGTGATCGTAGGCGTCTTCCTTGGAGATGTGGCGCCCGCCCCCGCCTATGACGACCGTCAGCTCGCCTTCGTAGTCGGTGGAGTTGGTGTAGTCACTCTCGGTCGGAATCGGCTCTCCCGGCCCGGTGACCGAGTTGGGCCACTTGCTGAACATGATGGGCACTTCGGGGATTGCGTCCTTGCCGGCGCTGGCATCGACGCCGCTGTTGTGAAACTCCTCCGCGTGATCGTAGTAGTTCTTGCCGACGCACATGATGTTTTTCGAGGGGCGCGGAAACGGCGCGAGAATTTTCACGCTGGACATGGGCACTCTTCCCTCGCCGCTTTTCACCGCGCGGCGCGCACGCTGCAACCCTTTCTTGCCCAGCGCAACGAAGGCCGTCATCTCACGCGGCAGCCTCGTTGTTGCGGAAAGGTCGACTATTTCATTTGTTTCAGAATCATGCACTCCGATGCGTGTGCTTTTAGCATCGGAAAAAGTAACTAAACGCATTCACTGGCTCCTCATATTGTTTTGGTTCATTCAGCATGTAAGGTATGGCCGCACGGCACTTGCCGAACGGCCGCCTCTGATCGCAGGGATCCGCAAACACGCTCCGGCTAATTAACCCGGATACCTGCGGATTTGACCACCCTGGCCCACTTGGCGATGTCGCCGATCAGGTATTGCCTGAACTCGGGGATGGTCATCGTCATCGTCACCGCACCTTGGTTACCCCAGGCCTTCTTCACGTCCGGCCTGGACACGATCTTGAGTGATCTCGGCATTGAGCCGGTCGAGAACCGGTTTGGGCGTGCCAGTCGGCGCCACGATACCGAGCCAGATGGTCGTTTCGTAACCCGGCACGCCGGCCTCGGCAATGGTCGGCAGATCGGGTGCAATCGCGGAACGTGTCTTGCCGGTGGTTGCCAGCGCTCTGACCCGTCCGCTTTTTGCGATCGGCAGCATGGTGGTGATCGCGTCTATCATCATTTCCACCTGACCGCTCATGACGCTGGTGCGCGCGTCGCCGCTGCTTTTGTGAGGTATGTGCACGATATCCACCTTCGCCAACGCCTTGAACAGCTCGCCGGCCATATGGTACGGCGTGCCGGTGCCGGACGATGCGTAATTCAGGCCCCCTGGCTTCGCCTTGGCGAGCGCAATCAACTGTTTTACTGACTTGACGGGTAGCGACGGATGCACCACCAGCAGCAGGTCCGAGGAATTGATCGGCGCGACCGGAACAAAATCCTTCATCAGCGCAAACGGTTTTTTCGTCAACAGCGATTCGTTGACGGTATGCGTGATCGACATAACGAGCAGCGTATAGCCATCCGCGGGCGACTTGGCCGCGGCATCGGCACCAATGATGGAACCTGTGCCGGGACGGTTCTCGATCACAAGAGGTCTGACCAAAAGGTTCTTGCAACCGCTGGCTGAGATAGCGCGCAAAGAGATCGGCCGGACCGCCGGCGCCAAACGGCACGATCATGCGCACTGGTTTGGTGGGATAGGCCTGCGCAGCGGCATGAACCGGCCCCAGAACTACGGCGATCAGTGCTGCGCGTAACACATGGCTAAAGGTATTCATGGTTTACTCATAATGGAAATGAAAGTGGGAGCGTCCTGCGTTTAGACTGAACACGAGCATGGCCGTGGCGATTATACCCCACGTAACGCAGGGCCAATCGCGCGCTGTCTTCCCTCACTCTGATCACTGCCGAGGTCTGCCCTATGAATTCAAATAATCGACCATTTTCCTGCGCATCGCGGCATCCAGCAGCCGGCAGCCGGCCGCGTTCGGCGTTGAGGTTATCGACCATGTATGCGACCTTGTCGGTGCCGGGGATAACGGCGCTGACAGCCGGGTTGCCCAGCAGGTATTTCAGGAAAAACTGACCCCAGGCCGTCGCGTCGAATTCAGCCGCCCAGCCAGGCACCGGTTTTGACTTGCAACGCAAATGCGTTTCAAGATGCCAGGCGCTCTAAGTCCGATTTGATGTGCGCCGTTCATGCGCCCGTCCCAGCGCCAGCGCCAGCACCAGCCAGCCGGCCGCCACGGGTACTGTGGCCAGCGAGATCGTGCCGAGTTCCAGTCCGAGGCCGCGCAGCGCATGAAACAGCCATCCGCTGACGGCGTCGCCGCCGCGGAACACGACGTTGTCGATCACGTATTTGGCCTTGTACTTCTCTTCGCGTTCCACGACCGTGAAAAGCACTTCGCGCGCCGGGTTGGAAATGGCGAAGTTCGCGGCGCGCTGCATCGCCTGGAATGCAATGACCACCCACAACATTGGCGTGAGCGCCAGCGTGAGAAATCCCAGCGCAAACACCAGCGGCAAAAATGCCGCCGCCGGGCCGGCGCCGAAGCGGCGGATCAGTTTTCCGGTGACGACAAATTGCACGATGATGGTCAGCAGGCTCACCGCGAGATCGATCTGCGCGAAGATGGCCGTGCGCTTGTTGGGATCCGCCGACAGCCCGGCGACGATGTTGGCTTGCTGGAAGTACAGGAAGGTTCCGGCGAGAGACAACAGCGCGACCCACAGCGCGATGCCGGCAAGATAGGGCGAGCGCAGCACCATGACGAGGCCGGCAATCCAGCTGCCACCCAATCCCGCATCGCGCGGGGCCTTTGGCGCGGCAGACGGCTCAGCGGTCTTCAGCGCTGCAGCCGCGGATTCGAGCCGCATCGCGCACAGGATCGCTACTTCCAGCAGCAGGGCCGCGATCAGCAGCAGGTTGGCGCGGCCGATGGCCTCGGCAAGGCCGACCGCGATCAGCGGCCCGATCAATGCACCGGCCGAACCGCCTGCGGCAATGAAACCATACAGGCGCTTGCCCTGCTCGCTCGCATACAAATCAGCCATGAACGACCAGAACACCGATACCGCAAACAGATTGAACACGCTGATCCACACGAAGAACACGCGCGCGGTATCGGCCATCGCAATATTGAACGTCAGCAGCAGCCAGAAGATCAGGATGTTCGCGGCGAAGAAATGATATACGAGCGGAATGAAGCGCCGGCGCGGCAGCCGCGCGACGATGGCACCGAATACCGGCACCACGGCGAGCATCACAAAAAAGGTCGCAGTGAACAGCCACGGCAGATTTTTGATGCCGCCGGCGATGCCCATCTCGTCGCGCACCGGGCGCAGCACGTAATAGGCGGCGAGCAGGCAGAAAAAATAAGCAAACGACCAGCACAACGCCCGCACCTCTTCGGGGCGCACCGCGACGATACGTGCCAGCCAGCGATGCAACAGACTGTCGTTCACCATGTCTGGTTTTTCAGGTTGACGCCGGGAAGGTGGCGCCAAGGTCTGGCTCCACGCTGCAGCGGCACTGTCGGCGTATCATATTATTGTTTATTAACATACACTTACGATGTCATCATGGTCAGCGCTGGCGCGATGATGTCGTCGGCGATTTTGCTCAGCTCTTCAGCTGTGCGGTTCTGTATCGGGTGCGGGACATAAACAATCGCCGGCTCGAAGCCCAGCGCCAGCGATTGCGCATTTATGGCGTCCCGAAACTCGGTGGTCACCACCGAAATCCCGGGTATCCCGCGCCCGTCGAGGTTCATGAGGTCGTGCAGACTGCACGACGTGCATGACCCTCAGTCAGAGAGCCCGATCAGCACCACGTCCGCCTCGGCCGCGACCTTCTGCATCACCGCGACCGGCGCGACCTTGGCGTTGGTGGGCTTGGCGTAGCGCCTGACTTTCAGGCCGCGCTCGGTAAAACGCTTCTCCACCTGGTTCAGGAATTCATCGCTGCGCGCTTTACCGATCTCGAACAAGCCTATGGTCAGCCCTTCGAGCGACTTCGGCGGCGCGCGTCGCGCGCGCTTCACAGGCGACGTTTCAGCAGTGGGATCACGCATCCAGTTTGTCATTTCAACCCCTCAAATCTTATACAAAGTAAAAATCTTAAACCACAGAGGACACGAAGGACACAAAGGAAAACAAAAGCAAGACGATACGGAACAATTCCAAATGGGTTAATGCTTCTTATCGATGTATTTCATGGCGTCTTGGCGGTTCAATTTTGTTTTGGTTTTCCTTCGTGTCCTTTGTGTCCTTCGTGTCTCAGCTTTTAATTTCTTTCGTTACAGGTTGTAATTCTTCGCGATTACGCCCCGCCAGCCAGCCGGGAAGGATCGCCGAGAACAGTCCGGCCGAGCCTCCGGCACGCACCACCATCAAGCCATCCTCGTGAAACTTGGGCACCATTTCTCCGGCGCGGCTCGCGGGTATGCCCTCGCCCACGCCATCGGCGCCGGCCACCAGATCCTTACCGGGCCGTATCGTCGCCAGGTACAGTTCACGCTCGATGCGCGCGCGGTCCCAGCCTGCTTCGCGGTAAATCGCAAAATGCTCGGGCGAGAGCACCACGATGACGCGCGCCGATTGCACCAGCTTGGGATGCCCGATCTTGACCAGAGACATGGCAAACGATTTGGTGAGCGCTTCCGGCGTGCGCGACTTCTGATCGACGAACGCCTCCACGCCATGGCCCTGAAACAGGGTCACGGTCGATGCACCGCGCGCAAAACCACGTGCCACCGACAGCGGCTCCCATGACGCATCCGATTCATCCTCGGCAAAACACAGCGTGAATTTGCTCGGTGCGCCGAGCGTCGAACGGTCGGCTTCTCCCGGCCGTCCGCCGCCTACGTTGCGCACGATGAGATTGAGCGCGCGCCCGATCGCGGCGTTGGCACGGTTGCCCTGCCCCAGCGCGTTGATGCCGGAATTCATGCCGATGCGCTTCGCAACCGGGCCGTTGACGATGATGATGGGGCTGGAAAAATAAGTGGTGGCGAGCACCCCGTGCAGGGTGAACAGGGGATCGAGCGCCGCCTCCAGCGCGGCCAGCACTACCGGCATGTATTCCGGTTTGCAGCCCGCCATCACCGCGTTGATGGCAACCTTCTCCACCGTGCAGTCGGCAAGATTGGGCGGAATTTTCCCGACGCTGTCAGTGGCGCTACGTGTAGTGCCCGAAAGCATGCGCAACACGCGCGCATCGGTCGGTGGAGTCACCGGCAGGCCGTCGCTCCAGCCGCGCTCGAAGCAGACCTCGATAGCGTCATCATGCTCGCCGTATACGATCTTGCGCGCGCCGAGTACAGATGCGCCGCGATGTTTCGCTTCCAGTTTCTCGGCCACCCCGGGCTCGAGTGCGAGCGAACCTCACCCCGGCCGGAATACGGGCAAGCCTTCGCCCAGATCGGCAATCCCCGTCATTTTTCGCCACACGTCGCGGTCCCAGCCCACGATGCGCTCGACCTCGCGCCCGCCGTTGAAACGTATGAGCGTGGGTACGGCCTCTATGCGGTGGATGTACGAGTGATCGAGTTCGGTGTCATCGACGATGCCGGCGACACCCGGTGGAAATTGGGGATCGTCCTGGGAGACCACCTGGAAATCCGGCAAGTTGCCGGCCATGCGCTGAATCTGCGATTCGATCAGCGTGCAGGTGGGGCAGGCACGCTTGGCGAAAAGTGCCAGGCCGTCCGGGTTGAGCGTCGATGTCATGATGCAGTTCAATGCTTCGATGCCAGTGGATAAGAGTCCCTAATATAATGAAACGCGCGATGCGCTGTGGGGGGAAAACCCAAGCGAGCGTGACACGGGCAGGGGCGACAAAAGTAATGTGCCAAAACTCGTGCCAGCCCAAAGGGTTGCGATTAAAATCGATTCTGACTTTGCCGGCCGGCTTGACCATATTCGCGATATGCTCTGCGCCGTCCTTCGCGTCATCATCAATTTTGACTCGCAACGCACACGTGTTTCATTATGTTAGGGACGCTGCATTGTAGCCTGTAACCGGGAACATCGAACACCCTTTCATGTCACAAGGTAATACGATTATCATGAAGGTTGATGGCAAAAAATGACAAAAACACCCCAACACTCGCGACGCCGCGCGCTCAAACTCCTGGGCAGCACCGGGCTCCTGCTGGCCATGCCTGAATTGCACGCAGCCTCGCCCACAGCGCCTGCCGGCATGCTGAAGCGGCCCATTCCGCGCAGCGGCGAATTGTTGCCGGCAGTCGGCGTCGGCACCTGGCAGACTTTCGATGTCGGGCCCGCCGATCCGGCACGCGCCGAACTGCAGGAAGTGCTGCGACTGCTGGCCGAAGGCGGTGGCAGTGTAGTGGACTCCTCGCCCATGTACGGCGAAGCCGAGCGCGTGGTCGGTGATCTGGCTACGAAACTGGGCATACGCGACCGGCTGTTTTACGCAACCAAGGTCTGGACCACAGGGCGCGAAGCCGGTATCCGGCAGATGGAAGATTCCTTCCGGCTGATGCGCACAAAGCGCATGGACCTGATGCAGGTGCACAACCTGCTCGACCTCGGGCATCACATGCTGACGCTGCGCGAATGGAAGGCCTCGGGCAAGATCCGCTATCTCGGCATCACCCACTACCATTCCGGTGCCTATGATGAACTCGAGCGCCTGATCAAGACCAAAGAATACGATTTCGTGCAGTTTAATTACTCGATAGAAGAGCGCGAGGCTGAGGCACGGCTGCTGCCATTGTGCGCCGAGACCGGCACCGCGGTCCTGGTCAATCGCCCATTCTCGCAAGGCGGATTGTTCGGCAAAGTCAGGGGCAAGCCCTTGCCACAGTGGGCGGCCGAGTTCAACTGTACAAGCTGGGCGCAATATTTTCTCAAATACATCCTGTCGCACCCGGCGGTGACCTGCGCAATTCCCGGGACCAGCCGGGTGGTACATCTCAAAGACAATCTGCAGGCGGGCACCGGGCGGTTGCCGGATCAGGTGCTGCGCCGCCGTATGGTCGACTATCTCGATAAGCTGTAGCGCCTTCTTTCCGCCATGACTGCAGATGCCGGGAAAGCGCCGGCATATCCGGTTCAAGCGTGGCGATCCATTGAAAGTCCTTTGATGAGTGATCGGCTGAAATCAACCGCAAGCCTGGCGATTCTGCTGGTGTTTCTGCTTGCCGCGCTCACCGGCTGCAGCATGATCCGCGTCGGCTACGGCCAGGCCGACACCCTCGCGGCATGGAATGCCAGCGAGTATTTCGACCTGGACGGCCAGCAACGGCATGAATTTCTTGTGCGTTTCGAGCGGCTTCATGAATGGCATCGCTACGAGCAGTTGCCGGAATATGCCGACTTTCTCGAGGCTGCGAGAAGCAGGCTGCAAAAAGGCTTGCAGCGCGAAGACGTGATCTGGTTTGTCGATGGCCTGAAATCACGTTACCGCCTCATTGTCAGCCGCGGCGCCTCCGACGCCGCGGACCTGCTGGCCACCCTGACGCCGGCGCAACTGGATGTCCTGCAGCGCCAATGGGACAAGGACAACCGCAAATTTATCCGTGAACACAGGCTGGAGGACGGTCAGGAAGAAAGAAAGCAGGCACGCGCCACCCGCACCCTGAAGCAATTCAAAGACTGGGTAGGCAGCCTCGGTTATGAGCAGGAGCAGATACTCACCGCCATGCTCGATGGCCTGCCGCTGATCGAAGACTTGCGGCAGCAGGACCGTTTGCGGCGCCAGCGCGAGTTTCTCAAGTTACTGGAACTGCGCGGCAACAAGGCCGAGTTCACTACAAAATTGCGCCACTGGCTGCTCAACTGGGAGCAGAGCCGCGCGCCGGAATACAACCGCCAGCTCGGCCTGTGGTGGGACCAGCGCGTGCAGTTCTTTGTCGAGGCGTACCGGCTGCTGACGCCGCATCAGCGTGCCCTCGCCGCGCACCGGCTGGAGGACTATGTCGAGGATTTCAGAGCATTGTCGGCACGCGGCGAACGCAGCGCCGCCCGCTGACAGCCTGATAGAATAAACCCCTTGCAACAGAACCGATAACCGGTCAGCCCGCCACCCGATGCCCATATTTTCCAGCACCATCCAGTCCAAGCTGCCCCAAGTCGGCACCACGATATTCACCGTGATGTCGCGGCTGGCCGCCGAGCACAAGGCGATCAACTTGTCGCAGGGTTTCCCCGATTTCGACTGCGCACCCGAACTGCGGGCGCTGCTCACAAAGTATATCAACGCCGGTCTCAACCAGTATCCGCCCATGGCCGGCGTTGCACCGTTGCGCGAGGCGCTCGCTGAAAAAACCGGGTCGCTTTATGGCGTGACCTACGACCCGGAACACGAAATCACGGTGGTGCCGGGCGCAACTTACGGCATTTTCACCGCGGTCACGACGCTGATCCGCCCGGGCGACGAGGTCCTCCTGTTCGAGCCAGCCTATGACAGCTACGCGCCCGCGGTTGAAGTCAATGGCGGCGTTCCGGTCTACGTGCAACTGCGGTTCCCCGACTACAGCATCAACTGGCAGGAAGTACAAAATGCGATCACGCCGAAGACGCGCATGATCATTATCAACACACCGAACAATCCAACGGCGAGCGTGCTCTCGGCCGAAGATCTACGCATGCTCGAAGGCATGCTGCGCAACACGGACATCGTTGTGGTCAGCGACGAAGTCTACGAGCACATCGTGTTCGACGGGCACAAGCACCAGAGTGTCGCGTGCTTTCCCGGGCTGGCCGAACGCAGTTTCGTCGTCTCTTCCTTCGGCAAGACCTACCATATTACCGGCTGGAAGACCGGCTACGTGCTGGCGCCCAAAGAACTGATGGCGGAATTCCGCAAGGTGCACCAGTTCAATGCTTTCGTTACCAATGCTCCCGTCCAATACGCGCTTGCCGAATACATGAAAAACCGGGACGCCTATCTGGCGCTTGCCGCCTTCTACCAGAAAAAGCGTGACTTCTTTCTGGAAGGCGTCGCGGCGTCGCGCTTCCAGCCCCTGCCCTCGCGCGGCACCTTCTTTCAGAACCTGCGCTACGACGCGATCAGCGATGAGAAAGACACCGATCTGGCGATCCGCCTGACCCGTGAACACGGCGTCGCGGCGATTCCGGTTTCCGTGTTCTACCGCGAACCGCCGGCACACAAAGTATTGCGCTTCTGTTTTGCCAAGTCCGAAGAAACGCTCGCAAAAGGCGCGGAAATTCTCTGCCGCCTTTAAGCGTGAATTTCAAAAAGAACAGGACAGATTAAGCCACAGAGACCACAGAGACCACAGAGAAAAACAGTTCATGAGACAGGCTTCGTATTCTTTTATTTTAGATAGGTTTTTGATTCTCTCTGTGAGCTCTGTGCTCTCTGTGGCTAATTTATTTTTGTTATAGGCCATAAATAATGACACAGGAAACCGCAGTCATCGTTGGTGTCGGTCCCGGACTCGGGACTGCGCTGGCACGCCGCTTCGCCCGCGGCGGGATGAACGTAGCGATGGCTGCGCGCAGTCCCGATAAACTCACGGGCCTTGCTGCGGAGCTGGGCGGCAAAGCACGGACCTACGCCTGCGACGCAACTGACGAACGCGCCGTCACAACATTGTTTGCGGACGTCGCCCGGGATTTCAGCGCACCGCGTCTGGTGGTGTTCAATGCCGGCGCCTTCGTGCGCAAGGGCATACTCGACACCACCGCGGAGGAATTCGAGCGCTGCTGGAAAACCGCGTGCCTCGGCGGTTTCCTGGTCGGGCGCGAAGCGGTGCGCGCCATGCTCGGCGTCAAAACCAGCGGCACGCATCGCGGCACGATGATATTCACCGGCGCCACTGCGTCACTGCGCGGCGGCGCAATGTTCCACAACCTCGCCGTCGGAAAATTCGGCTTGCGGGCGCTGGCGCAGAGCATGGCGCGGGAATTTCAGCAGCAGGGCGTACACGTGGCCCATATCGTCATCGACGGCCAGATTGAAAGCGACCGGCCCGGTCGCAGCGTGGCCGAGCGCGGCGAAGATGCGGTGCTCGATCCGGATGCGATCGCTGAAACCTATTATCAGCTTCATCTGCAGCCGCCGAGCGCATGGACGCTCGAACTCGAACTGCGGCCGTACGTCGAAAAATTCTGAGAGGAAAAACTAAGTCGCAATGCGGGCGTAGATATTGATCATGACCACGCACAACACCGACATCTTGAAGCTGAAGATGCGGTTGTTGCGCAGCAGGTCCCGGAACGGCGCGTGATACCGGCCCTGCATCGCCAGCATGGTGTTGGACATCGGGCACCCGACCAGGCCGATGCCCCAGGTCATGAGAAAGGTCATCGCCAGCAGGTTGGGATCGGGATCGAGCGGCGCCAGCCACGGCCCCACCACCGACACCAGGATGACGGGATGAAAACCCACCCAGGCCAGCAGCGTGATTGCCACCAGCACCATGCTCGCCTCGGTGCCGCCATAGTGCGTAAAGGGCACACTTAGATCGAGGGCCGCAATCATGCCCGCCATGCCGGCTGACAACACGCCGGCGGCCAGGAACAAAGACATCTCGCCGCACATCTCGGGCAGACGAACGCTGACCAGGCGGTGCATGGATGCGACTGTGCGATTGCCTTCGCGGAACAACAGCGTGACCGTGGTCACCAGTGGCGCCAGCGCGGCAATCACCGCCAGCACCGACCATGCCGGCCAGATTTCATGCACCGTGAGCACGCCCGCAGCCAGCACCGCCGGTACCCACAACGCCTCGAAGCGCACCGGATAGCCCACGAAAGTGCCGGCAAAACCGAAACGCCGCGATGACAACGTTAACCAGGTCAATGCCAGCGCCGCGACCGTGATCGGAAAGCCCATGGCCATCAGCCGGGTAATGCTCGCGCCCGGCGCCGCTGTCAGCGCCACCGCCATTGCGCCGTAGAACGGCGACCACAGCGCGCCGATGATGAACGCCTGAGACAGGCCCATCGCCTGCTCCAGCGTGAGCCGGCCACGCACTGCCAGGCGGTCTGCGAATATCGCCACTGCCGAGAAGTTGATCACGGCGCCGAACAAATGCACGCCCACCAGAGTCCGCAGCAACGCAAAACGTCCGACGTTGGCCGGCTCGCCTTCTGCGCTACGCGTGGTGCTGATCAGTTGCAGGAACGAGACCGCGATCAGCATGCCGACCAGCGGGATGTTTTGCGCCAGCGCGCGCTGTATCAATCCGGTTTTGCCGCTAGTCATACCCCAGACCACGCCGGCAGCGCCGAATGCCAACAGTGCCAGTACGATGCGCACCTGGGTGCGCGAGAGGCGCGGCCACAACAGCGCACAAGCCACCCACGCAATGACGCCGGTCAGCCAGGCGGGATATTGCGGTACGATGCCATTGAATACCACCAGCGCCACCACCGCGACGAACAGCCACGCCGCGACGATGTAGCGCAGGGGTTGAGGGAGGGGTTCAGTCAAGGATGGGGCGTGCTACAGAACGCCAGACAGACCACCGTCGACGTTGATGCAGCACCCGGTGACATAACTCGCCGCATCCGAGGCGAGAAACGCGATCACGTTGGCCACCTCTGCGGCCTCACCCACGCGGCCCATCGGTATCGTCTTGCCGGTCTTGGCATAATGCTCCTCGACGCTGATCCCGGTGCGCGCGGCGCGGCGCTCCTGCTGCATGGACTTGATCTTGCCCACCGCCACGGCGTTGACCAGAATATTGTCAGGGGCAAGTTCCTTGGACAGCGCCTTGGCAAGCGCCAGCCCGGCAGCACGGCTGATGGTGGTCGGAAACGTGCCGGCGGCGGGCTGCCTGGCGGCGACCATGTTGAGACTGATGATGCGCCCGCCGCCTTGCTTTTTCATGTGCGGAATCGCAGCGCGCGCGGTGCGGATATGTGCAAACAATTTAATGGTGAGATCGTGCTGCCACGCCTCATCCGTCACTTTATCAAATGGGTCCTGGCCGGTGCCCCCGGCATTGTTGACCACGATATCGACGCGGCCATAATGCTTGACCGTCTCGGCGATGAACCGCTCCATGTCGCCCTCTTTCGCGGCATCGGCCAGCACCGGCAGCACGTCGCCGCCGGCTTTTTTGATTTCCGCGGCAAACGCGTTGAGCACTTCGGCGCGCCGCGCGCAAATCGCAACCTTGACGCCCTCTTCGATGAGACGCAGCACCGTCGCGCGCCCTATGCCTTCACTGCCGCCGGTGACTGCGGCCACTTTACCGCGCAATCCGAGATCCATGTCTTGCTCCTTGCTGTTAATCGTGGGAGAAAACCGATTTTGACATATCGCGGGCGGCAGCGCCGTTCCCTGGGAAATTTTCCCTGCGCCTGAACCCGGCCCCGTATTTTCCTGCTGTGCACGGGTGATACACTGGCGTCATCATGATCATCGCCATTCCTGACGATTACCACGGCCTGGTCGCGCAACTCGATTGCTTTCGCAAGCTTGCCGGCCACGATGTGCGTGTTTTTCGCGACGCGACACCGGCCTTCGACACGCTGGCGCGCAATCTGCGCGACGCCGAGATTATCGTGCCCATACGCGAGCGCACGCGCTACACGCGCGAGCTGCTCGCAGAACTGCCGCATCTGAAATTGATCAGCCAGACCGGCCGCAGCGCCCACCATGTCGACGTCAACGCCTGCACCGAGCGCGGCATCGCCGTCACTACCGGCACTCATGCCTCGCCCCATACGGTTTCCGAACACACCTGGACCCTGATTCTGGCGGCCTTGCGCCGCATACCTGAAGAGACCGCGCTGATGAAACGCGGCTTGTGGCGGTCGTCATTCAGCCTGGGACTGCACGGGCGCACGCTGGGCCTTTATGGACTGGGCAAGATCGGCAGCCTGATTGCCGCAACCGGCGCCAGTTTCGGCATGCGCGTTCTGGTGTGGGGCCGGGAGACAACGCTGGCGCGCGCCCGGGCGGCGGGCTACGACGTCGCTGTGAGCAAGAATGAACTGTTCGAGCAATCCGACGTGCTGAGCCTGATGCTGCGGCTCACCGCCGACACGCGCGGCATCGTGACCGAAACCGACCTCGCGCGCATGAAGCCGATGGCGCTTGTCGTCAACACCGCGCGCGCCGAACTGATCGCACCCGATGCGCTGGCTAACGCCCTGACGAAAGGCCGCCCGGGCTACGCGGCTGTCGATGTCTATGAGAACGAACCGGTGCTGGGCGGCGACCATCCTCTGCTCATGCTCGACAACACGTTGTGCACTCCACACAGTGCATGGATAGAGCGTGATACTTACGAACTATATTTCGGCGAAGCTTTCGACAACCTGCTCGCCTATGTCGCCGGCAAACCCGTCAACCTCCTGAATCCGGAAGTACTGGCCCGAAAAGCACAGCAATAATCATCATCCGGACGCACGCCCATCATGTCGGCTTGAAGCCCAGTCGTTTGACTACCTTTTCCCATTTCAAGATTTCAGCCCGGATGTAATTGTCCAGTGCGGCAGGACTGCTTGGCATGACTTCGACACCCAGCCCTTGCAGCCTATCCTTCATATCGGGATGCTGCAGGATTGCGACGACTTCCGAGTTGAGCTTGTTGATCACCTGCCCCGGCGTTCGTGCCGGTGCGAGCAAAGCAAACCACGCCAGCGCTTCATAGCCCGGCAACCCCGCTTCGACCATGGTCGGCAACTGCGGCAGCGTGGCGACTCGCCGGGTGCTGGTTACCGCCAGCGGGCGCAAGCGGCCATCGCGGATAAACGCCATGCTGGATGCAATGTTGCCGAACATCAGGGACACCTGGCCGCCGAGCAGATCGTTGAGCGCCGGCGCGCCCCCGCGGTACGGCACATGCTCCATGATGACGCCGGTCATGGTGCTGAACATCATCGCCGCCAGGTGCGTGGCGGTGCCGGTGCCGGATGAGGCATAGTCGAGTTCCCCCGGCCGCTTTTTGGCGAACGCGATCAGATCCCGAACCGAGCGCACCGGCAACGACGGATGCACGACCAGCACGCTGGGTACCACGGCAACCATCGATACCGCTGAGAAATCGGCCAACGTATCGTACGGCAGCCGGGGTTGCATGCTGGGATTGGTGACATGCGAGGTGAAAGCCATCAGCAGCGTATAACCGTCGGGTGGCGCTTTTGCCACCAGCTCGCTGCCGATAATGCCGCTTGCGCCGGGCCGGTTGTCGATTTGCACCACATATCCCCATGACTCGTAGAGCTTCTGCGCGATCAGGCGACTCAGGATATCGGTGGCGCCGCCAGGCGCTATCGGCACGACAATGCGGACCGTGCGGCGCGGATAGTTCTGAGCCTGCGCGGCTGACAACGCGCAAACCATCGCCAACAGCGCCATAACCGCTTGAGTCATTGTTCGCACGAGTCGCCTGCCGGTGTTTCAAAAAAAACCATTGTAGCCTCCGAAGAAGGCTGCGGGGAGAGGAATCCGCGTAGCGCGTTAGAATACGAGTTTTCATCCTGGCGAGGTCCCGCATGTCCGAACTTTTCGACGATGAACTGAACGGGGCCATCAAGCAGCTTTTTGATGAAACCATAGAGGCGATACAGCTTGCCAAAGTCAGCCCGGACCTCGACGACCTTTCTGCGACTTTTGCCGTCGCGCTGCTCAAGCTCGGCCTGGGCATCGGCCTGATCGAGCAGAAACTTCCGGGATTTGCCAGGGAAGTCGAGGAAAAGCGCCAGCGCGTCATCACGGCGCTGCAGCAGGAACAGCAGCAGGCGCCCAAGCACTGATGGCATCATCGCATATGAGGTTGTAACGGTATTCTGAGATCGCGCTGCATGAGTGCGGTCTTGGCCACAAGGCGAAGAAATATCATAACTTGCTGTTTATATTATGTTTTTTATAATTTCATTGATATCCTTGATGACAATTATTGGCGCAGATCCACGAGGAAACACGTAATGGAACCATTCATATTCTGGCAGCAGGCGCTCCGCGTGGCGGGCCCCGCCACGACGACCCGGAGTGAAGCAAGGCTGCGGGAGATGCTTCTGATCAAACAATTCAGCATGCCGGACCGGCTGGCGGGTTTTCTAAACGGTGATCACATCAGAGTATGGAAAACCACCACGCTGGGAATCGCCGGGGATGTGGTGGAATTCAAGGGCGAGTTGCGCCCGTGCCCTGAAGGCACCGTCATCGAGGGCAGGCTGCATTACAAGACCCACTCGAAGATACAGTTCATCGGCCTGCTGGCAATGGGACTGGGCTTTACCCTGATCGGCGCCTTCCAAAAATTTTCCAGCGCGGAACCCGGTGGAGATCTGTTCGTCATCGGCGTGGTTGTTTCCTGCATTACGCTGTTCTGGATTTACGCCAGCAGCCAGATGAGGTACACGCAGATCGAATTTATCGAAGCCAGGCTGAACGAGGCCGTCGCCGCATGAGGAATAATCCATGGGCATGACAGCGGCCGAGAAAATCCTCGCGCACAAAAGCGGCAAGGCCACAGTGCGGCCCGGCGACGTCGTCTTCCCCGATCCTGATTTCATCATGATCCACGATGGCGTGGTGATGGGTGCCAAGCGCGAACTGGACGCCATCGGCATCAGCCGGCTTGCCGCTCCCGACAAAGTGATAATGGTCACCGACCACGATGTAATTTACGGCAGTGCGCGCGCGGCCGAGCGCGGTGCGTTCAACCGCGAGGCGGCGCGTCTATGGGACGTGAAAAATTTCTTCGATGTCGGCCGTGGCGGCCACGGCCATATTTTCCCGATGGAATCCGGCATGCTGCTGCCCGGCATGTTTTATTTCGACAACGACCGCCACGCCACCAACGCCGGCGCCATCGGTGCGTTCGGCTTTCGCATGGGCTCGGAAATCTCTCGCGTGCTCGCCACCGGCACCAACTGGGTGATGGTGCCGCAATCGGTGCGCCTGAAGCTCATCGGGAAACTCCAGCCCGGCGTGCATGCGCGCGACCTCGGCTTTTACATCGCCTCCCTGCTCGCTCAAGGTGCACTTGAAGCCGAACTCGATTACCGTGTGCTCGAATACGCGGGCGATCTCGACCAGTTCAGTCTCGCTGCACGCGCCGCGCTGTGCTCCAGCCCCACCGAAATGCGCGCTTACGGCGTGTTCTTTCCACCCTCGCAGGAAATTCTCGATCACGCCAAAGTCCGCGCCCGGCAGCCTTACACACCAGTCTATGCTGACGCCGACGCGCAGTATGAAGCCGATCTCAAGATCGACGTGAGCACGCTCGAACCGCAGATCGCGCTGCCTGGCGGCGTGCAAAACGCGGTGGATCTGGCCCAGGTTTCCGGCAAGCGCATCGATCACGCCTTCATCGGCTCGTGCGGCTCGGGCATGTATGACGACTTGTTGCAGGCAGCGGCCATACTCGAGGGTAAGCGCATCGCACCGCACGTTCGTCTGTTCGTGGCGCCGGGCTCGGAGGAATCGGTCAGGCGCATGGCACGCGAAGGCCTGACGCAGGTATTCGTGGAAGCAGGTGCAGTGCTGCTGCCGGCGGGCTGCGGACCGTGCAATGACGCCGTGATCGGCCCGGTGCACTCGGGCGAAGTATCGATCTCCACCGCAGCCAACAACAACCATGGCCGCTTCGGCGCGAAAGATGCCGAGCTTTATCTCGGCAGCCCCGCCACAGTGGCGGCTTCGGCTGTTGCCGGCAAGATCACTGATTCAAGAACTATTTAGCCACAGAGATCACAGAGTCCACAGAGAAAAAACTCCAATTTCCAGACAGCCATAAAAATGTCCTGATAATAAATAGAAATACCTTTTCGAATTACTTTTACAACTCACTGACCTTTAATGGTGATTCTCTCTGTGATCTCTGTGTCCTCTGTGGCTATATATTTTAGGTTTCAACATGAGTACTGAATTTCAATGGCTGCTCAAAGGCCGCTGCTACAAGCTCGGCCACGACGTGCCCCACGCCGGCGGCGTCGTTCCCGGCTGGATCATCGCCGGGCGCTATTTCAACGCCAGGGACATCGTCCCTCACTTGTTCGAGGAAACCGATCCGGGGTTTCATCAGCGCTGCAAACCGGGCGACATCATCGTCACCGGCCGCGACTTCGGCATGGGCCCCAAGATGAACGGCTATATCGCGATGCAGGCGCTGGGTCTGGGCCTGGTGTGCGAGTCCATGCCGTTTCTCGCCTATCGCGCCGCGCTGGGCTGCGGGCTGCGCGTGATGACCGATTGCGTCAACGCGACCGATATCTGCGACACCGGCGACGAACTCGAAATCGATTTCAGGAACGGTTTTTTCATCAACCATACGCGCGACATCAGGCGCGAATACCCGCCCGTTCCCGACTCCCTGCAGGATTTAGTCGAACTCGGCGGTAATGCGGGCTGGCTCAGGCGCTGGCATGAAAATCAACCCAAATCTGACACGGCCTGAATTCACTAATATATCGTAAGTAGCTGTTTATATGGTTATTATTATGCTGCGCGGCGCCGCGCCGCTTCGACGATGGCGACGATCAGGTCCGTGTGTTTCACCCCGGAAAAACACAGGTTGTTGCCCATGGCGTGGGGATGCAGGTCGGGATTGGGGTTGGCTTCGATAAACACCAGCCGGTTGTCGGGCGTGAGGCGAAAATCGATACGGCCGTAATCGCGCAGGCTGAGCGCGTGAAACATGCGGCGGCTGGCGTCGATGATCTTCTTCTCCGTTGCAATATTCAGCCGCGCTTTGCGCCAGCGTATGCGCCAGCGGGTGCGGTAGGCACCATCGTTCTTGAGCTGGAAAGTGGCGAACTGCGGCGCTGATGCGCCTTTTTTCCCGATCACGAGTTCCACCGCCGGCATCACCTGCGGCCGGTTGCCGAGCAAAGCCACGTAAAGATCCCGCCCCGGTATGAAATCCTCGCACACCAGCGGCGCCCGGCTGCGACCGCGCATGACTCTCACCCGCTCGCGCAGTTGGCGTTCGTTCGCCACTACCGAATTGCGCCGGATCTCGTCCGAGCCGTCGCCGAACTGCGGCTTCACGATCAGCGGGAACGCGGCCCCGTCGCTGCGCACGCGATCGCCCGGGTTCAGCAAAAATGGCGCGGCACGTCCACGTCGAGTGTCGCTGCTATGGTTTTCGACAGCGCCTTGTCGCGCGCCAACTGCATTCCCACCGGCCCGGTGCCGGTGTATTTTAGTTTGAGGATATCGAGGAGACCGGTGATTGCCGCGTCGAGACAACGATCGCCATCGACCCATTCCGTTGCGTTGAACACGATGCCGGGCTTTAACGCGCGCAACGCCGCTATGGTATCGGTCACACCGGGACTGAAGGGAACAACGGCGACGTTACTGTAATTATGTTGCAGGCATTTGAGTATGTGCGCTTCCATGCTGCCGCGGTCGGGCACGAAGCGGCCGGACTGCAAACGGTTGCCTGCTTCCTCATCGACCAGAAGCGCGATTTCACATTTATTTTTCTTCGATTTTATCTTCAGCATCGCTGAATTCTACCGCGTCCGTCATGAACACAATACTGCCGCGCGCTGCCTCAGTGGAAATTCGCGACTTTCCTCGCGGCGCCGGTCAGTTCGAGAATATGCATGCCGCCGCCGTGACGGTCGACAATATAGATGTAGCCGCGCTCGTCGACTTCGACATTGTTGGTCGTCACCGTACGGCCGCCGTTCGCCGGCACGTAGTACGCAATCTCTTTCATCTGGTACGGGTCGCGGATATCGAGCGTGCGCACACCGGCGTTGAAGTGGGCGATGAACATGATGCGTCGATAATAAATCGGCGTGAAGCTCTCATGCGACGAATGCGCGCCCACCCGCCCGGGCCGCGCGCAGAAATTGCCGGTCTTGTCGTCGAGTTCCCAGGTCGATGCCACTTTCGGCCGCGCCTCGTCGGTGACGTCTATCATCCATACTTTCTGGCGCGGACCACCGCAGCCGTCGCTCAGCGCTTCATTGGTAACGACGACGAAATTGCGCCTGGCGCCGGCGACTTCCATACCCGTCACGGGAAACGCGGTATGCGCACCGTAATCCGGCGGCAGGTCGAAGCGGCCGATCTGCGGGCGCAATAAATTTTCCGGTGTCGGTTCCTGCGCGCCCTTCAGGAGCTTGCCGCGATCGACGATCTGCAGGATGCCACCGCTGTTCGTCCCGTATCCGAAATAGACTCGATTTCCTTTGGGTCCGGTGGAAATCGGCCCGTGCAAACCGGTTGGCACCCCGCCGCTGGCGGCGGGCTGCTGCCCCGGCAACCCGAAATTGCGAATGAACACCGGTCGCGCCGGATTGCTCAGATCGAAAATTCGGGTCATGCGGCTGGTGCGCCAGCCGGCCGCGCCTGACACCAGGTAGGCGATGCCGGTATCGCATTCCCACCAGTTCTTGTGCGTGTCGTGGGAATCCCGGGCCACCGTAACCAGGCGCACGGGTTGTTCAGGCCGCGTGACGTCCCAGATCTCGTGCGCGGAATGGCCCAGCGTGCGCAGCAGATAGACTTTGCCGCGGTCTGCCCTCGGAAGATCGCTGCCCATGCATACACGCACCATCTGCGCGCCACCGCCATCACCGGGAATGTGATGCAGATAACGCGGATGCGCAATGTCGGTCACGTCGATGATCGATGTGCCGCTGGGTT